>JADKIC010000004.1 GCA_016721435.1 Bacteroidota bacterium | reverse complement strand
GTTTTTCTCAAAACCGGAACTCTTGATTTCATAATACACGCTCTCCACGATCTCTTCCATCCTCGCCTGAATGATAGAAGCCAGATTCTTCACTGATATTTCTTTCGGTTCACGTCCGCGCAATCCCGGAATAGAAACAATTTCATTCTCCTTCATCTGCTTCGATAATGCCGAACCGAATTTTGTTTTCAGCAACTCCGCCTGATTACGAATGATTGAACAACCTTCCTTTATATCCTCCGTGATCACATTACCTCCAAACGGAATAACAGCAGTATGTCGTATAATTCCATCCTGGAAAATGGCTATATCAGTAGTACCACCACCAATATCCACCAATACCACACCGGCTTCCTTTTCTTCTTCCGTAAGCACCGCTTCTGCTGAGGCCAGCGGTTCAAGAATAATATCAACGGTTTTGAGTCCCGCCTTCGTTACGCATTTTTGAATATTATTTGCAGCAGTAATCAATCCGGTGATGATATGACAATTGGCCTCGAGTCTGATTCCCGACATACCAATCGGATCCTTGATGCCCTGTTCATTATCGACGATATACTCCTGAGGAATCACGTGAATAATTTCTTCACCGGGAGGCATCGCCAGTTTGTACATATCCTTGATGATTGCATCAATGTCCTTACGACCGATTTCATCATGCGTGCTGGTGCGGGTAATCATTCCGCGGTGCTGCATACTTTTGATATGTTGCCCGGCAATACCTACATGCACATCGCTGATTTCTACTCCGGATTTTGATTCCGCTTCAGCAACAGCTTCCTTGATGGACACCACGGTCTTCTCAATGTTCGCTACCATACCACGCATCACACCCAGTGATTCCGAGCGACCCATGCCCATGATCTCCACCTTGCCGTGTTCATTCCTGCGACCCACAATAACGGCAATTTTTGTTGTGCCAATATCAAGTCCTACTATGATCCCTGAATGTTCCATTTACAATTTGATTTTTGTACATACCACCTGGCCCTTGTACTTCAGGTTGATGAGGTTATAATTATTCCATCCTGTTTTGCTCAACCCGTCCTGATAAAAGACCATCAGTCGTTCAAACTTATCTTTAAGTCCTGTTGTATCGCCGATCAGGATCCGATGATTTCCAAAACGTGGTATCAATTCCAGCTCCTGTTTTCGTTCACATAAATTTGTTCCGCATTCGCCGCCCAGAAAGTATCGGCCGCTATGAAGCCGGCAAGTGCATACACCTGCTCAATTGATCTTGGTATCTGCGTCAACGTTGTATCCTCGGGAGTGGTATTGATACCGACTTTCATCTCGGTATAGGTGTTAAAAATATACCCATTCGCCACCAATGCCGGAGGGGTGTAACGATCTGATACAGGCATAAATGTACCTGTCTGATCGATATAAAACTGTTCGTCGTTTTTATTCACTATTCTCACAATCGGGTTGCGTTGTACGAGGTCAATGTGCAATTTTCCGCCAATCGATGAATATACTTCTACGCTTTCTACGAACGGGTTGCTTAAAATTCTTTTTTCTAACAGTGCAGTGTTAATGGTTCCGATGGGTTTTCCCTCCATTTTTCCTTTACTGTTCACCAAGGCAAGGACCTCTTCCTTATCAATAAATTCATGTCCCTGATCGCCCTTCATCTCCACCAGGATCCCGCTGCATTTCAGGATTTCCTGTTCATGACTGACAAAACCGAGTAAGGTGATCATACCAATTCCCGATAGGGTCCATGCGGTAAGAATCAAAATTTTCCTGAAGTTGATTTTTGTTTTCATGCTTGTTCCAGGAGGGTTTTAATGGGTTGAATCAATTGATCGATATCGCCGGCACCGAGTGTCATGAACACTTCCGGACGTTGTGTTCTTAATCGTTGAATGATTTCTTCCTTAGACACTCTGTATTTATTATCAATAGCAATTTTCGAAAACAGCAGATCCGAATCAATGCCGGAATAGGTTCCTCCCTTGCAGGATAGATGTCGAGGAGATACAATGCATCGGCCAGACTCAGACTTTCTGCAAAGCCCTCCATGAAATCACGGGTGCGGGAGAATAAATGCGGCTGGAAGGCCACGGTAATTTTACGAGTTGGAAATAACTCGCGGGCAGAAAGTATGGCGGCTCTCAATTCTTCAGGATGATGTGCATAGTCATCAATATAGACGATATCACTTTTTACTACATGATATTGGAACCGTCGTTGCACACCACTGTAGGTTTCCAATGCCTCTTTCAGAGATACCATATCGACACCTTCTTCCAACGCGATGGCACAGGCAGCAACAGCATTTTCGATATTATGGCGACCGGGTAATCCCAGCGTTAAACCTTCAATTACATAACCCGGTGTCACGAGATCAAAGCGATAACGACCTTGTTCCACTTTTATATTGGCACCCACATAATCGGCATGCTTATCCCTGATGGAATAGGTATATTTTTTAGCAGGCGTTGACCCGAGATCAAGACCAGATTTATGAACGATGAAACCTTCCGCTTTCACCTGTCCTGCAAACAAACGATAGGTATGCTGCATCTCTTCCGCATTGCCATAAATATCCAGATGATCGGCATCCATAGAAGTGATGATAGCGGCATAAGGAAATAAAGTCAGGAAGGAGCGGTCGAATTCATCTGCCTCCACCACTATTTCATGATTTGGTTTAGAGGCATCGCCCAATAAAAGATTGGAATTATAATTCGGTACTTATCCCTCCTAAAAATGCGGTGCAATTGCGTTCAGCTTTGTACAGGATATGTGTTAAGATGGAAGATGTCGTAGTTTTCCATGCGTGCCTGCTACTGCAAACGTTTTAACATCGTTGGTGATAAGACCTAACACCTGTGATCTTTTTGCTATCTGATAGCCCTGTTCACGGAAGAAATTCAATTCGTGATGCTGTGCAGGGATGGCAGGTGTTAATACGATGAGTGTTTGTTCCCGCTGAGCGGACGCTTTGAATGAAGAAGGAATATTTTCAATCGCATCTTCAAAATGAATCTCCATTCCTTCTTTCCGGAGTTCATCCGTTAAAGGCGTTGAGGAACGATCATAGCCGGCCACCTTCATTCCGGACGAGAGAAAATAACGGGCAAGCGCACTCATCCCAATTCCCCCGATGCCGAGGAAATAGACTTGAGTAATAGGCTTACCTGTCGGGTGATTCATTTTTTATTTTCGGATGAGTTTTAAAACTTCTTGTGCAATTTCTGCTGCTGCCTCAGGTCGCGCCAGAGGGAGAATATTTTCTGTCAGCTTTTGTCGATGGGGTAAATCGTTTAAGAGTGCGATGGCTTCCTTCACCAACTTCTCCCCGGCGGCTATATCGGTCACCAGCAATGCGGCTTTTTTATTCACCAGCGACATACAATTTTTTGTCTGATGATCTTCGGCGGCTGTCGGCAATGGAACTAAAATTGAGGGCTTTCCTGCGATACATAATTCCGAAACGGTACTTGCCCCGGCTCTTGCTACTACAACATCTGCCATAGCATAACCCAGATCCATGCGTGTGATGAAATCAAAAGCCCTTATTCCGGGAGCATTGATTTCTTCAACTGCTTTTAATGCTTCTGCATGAAATAATTTTCCTGTCTGCCAGAGGACCTGCATGCCCTGTTCTGCTAATTTTTGCAATCCATCGCGAACAGCTCTGTTGATACTTCGTGCACCCTGACTCCCTCCTACTACCAGCAATGTATTTTTAGCAGGATCCATTCCGAAGAACGCCGCAGCTTCCTCCCGTTTGCCTGCAATCTGTTTAATATCTTCACGAACCGGATTACCGGTGAAAACAATTTTATGTTTGGGGAAGAATTGTTCCATTCCATCATAAGCCACACAAATGGAAGCCGCTTTTCTCGATAAAAGTTTATTGGTAATTCCGGGAAAAGAATTTTGTTCCTGAATCAATGTCGGCACTCCTTCACGTGATGCCATGAACAGCAAGGGACCACTCGCATAGCCTCCTACGCCAACTGCAACATCCGGCTTAAATTCTTTCAGGATAGATTTCGCTTTATTCAAACTGCGCATCAGCTTCACCGGAAAAGTAAAATTATCGAAACTCAATTCTCTTTTAATTCCTGCAATTGGCAATCCTTTGATGGTATATCCTGCTGCGGGAACTTTCTCCATTTCCATCTTCCCTTCCGCTCCCACAAAAAGCAGTTGAATGGCAGGATCAATCGCTTTCAAGGCATTGGCAATAGCGATGGCAGGAAAGATATGTCCTCCTGTTCCACCACCACTGATGATGACGCGTGTATGTTTATCTGCGACTGCAACTTCTCTGACTTCGTTTTCTTTTTTATCAATCTCACTGCTTACACTCAGAATAATACCGAGGGCAGCACTTGTAAACCAAATGGATGTTCCTCCCATACTGAGCATGGGCAATGGCTGACCGGTTACCGGAAATAGATTCACTGCAACGGCCATATTAATCAATGCCTGAAATACCAGACTAAATGCGCAACCAATAGTAATCATCGCTGCAAAGGCCCGTTCTGTTTTCGGACAATCACTGCAGCGCCTGTAGAAAAGTAAGAGGTAGAGAAAGACGATGATTCCTCCTCCTGCTAAACCATATTCTTCCACGATGATAGCGAAAATAAAATCCGAATAGGGATGAGGAAGAAAATTCCGTTGCTCACTGTTACCCGGACCTTTGCCAATGAGTCCGCCCGTAGCAATCGCAATTTTCGCCTGCTGCACCTGGTAATTTCCCTGATCACTTCCTTCACTGAAATTTTCGATACGTGCTTTCCATGTTTCAATACGTCCTTCATAACCGGTGAGATAGGCGATCATTAAAAACAATGCGAAAATACCCACCGCTATTCCAACCATCAATAGGATATACTTCAAACTGATACGACCGATGAACATGAGGATGACACAAGTGGTAAACAGCACCGCAGCGGTTGAGAAGTTCGCCGGTAATATCAATCCGCAAACCAAACCTACAGGAATAATAATCGGCACAAAGGCACTCTTGAAATCCTTGATATTATCCTGTTTCTTCGAGAGCATTCGGGCGACATATAGAATCAATGCCACCTTGGCGAAGTCTGAGGTCTGGAAGGAAAGATTCACGATTGGTAAGGTCAACCATCTGCTCGCTTCATTGATATTACTTCCCATCAGCAAGGTCATAAACAGGAGCGGGATGGCGATGATGATGCCAAGATTGGCAATACGTGAATAAAACGTATACTTTACAAAATGTCCGATGTACATCAGTACAAAACCAAGAATCATGATGATGCCGTGCTTGAACAAATAATACTCTGTATTTCCCGACTGGTATTTATACGCCAGCGTACCTGTTGAACTATAAACAGCCAGTATACTCATAATACTCAGCAGTATTACGATGAGCCAGATGGTGCGGTCACCTCTAAAGTACGATTCGAGCCAGGTCATGCCGTGGGAATGATTTAACACTATAAATATTATAAATTACGTACTGCTGCCTTGAACTTACGTCCGCGATCTTCGTAGTTCTCGAACAAATCGAAACTGGCGCAAGCCGGAGATAACAATACAGCATCGCCTTTTTTTCCTAACCGATAAGCTGCCTGCACCGCTTCCTCTGCCGAACCGGATTCAACAATGACAGGAACAATATCACGAAAAGCCTGAATGATTTTTTCATTGTCGGTGCCTAAGCAAACAATAGCCTTCACTCTGGTTTTAACCAGTTCCAGCAACATCGCATAGTCATTGCCTTTATCCACACCACCTGCGATCCAGATGGTAGGTTGTTTCATGCTCTCTAAAGCATACCAGGTCGAATTGACATTGGTCGCTTTGGAGTCGTTGATGAAATCAATACCGTGAACAGTACTTACTGCTTCCAGTCGGTGTTCCACATTTTCGAAATCAGAGAAACTCTCGCGGACGGCATCTTTGCGAATATCAAGGACGCGACCCGCTATTCCGGCTGCCATTGAGTTATACAGGTTGTGTTTACCCTGGAGGGCCAGATCGTGAATGGACATAGTGAATGGTTGGTTATTGGTTAGAATACAGAGTTGTTCGTTTTCAAGCCATGCGCTCATACCTTCTTTCTGCTTTATGCTGAAAGGATAGCAGGTCATGGGTGTACTTATTTGTTCGAGATGTTGCATCGTGAGTGCGTCGTCGGCGCAATAGATGAAGGCATCTTCAGGACGTTGATTTTGGAGTATCCGGAATTTAGATTGGATATAATTTTCTAATTTGTACTCATAGCGATCGAGATGATCGGGAGTGATATTGGTGAGGATGGCGATATCCGCTCTGAAGTCATAACAGCCATCCAACTGAAAACTGGATAATTCCAGCACATAGTAATCGTGTTTTTCCTCTGCTACCTGTCGCGCGAAGCTCTTACCTACATTTCCTCCCAGACCGGCATTCAATCCGGCCTTGGTCAACATATGATAAGTGAGCAATGTCGTAGTGGTCTTACCGTTAGTGCCGGTAATGCATATGGTCGTTGCATCCGTATGACGACCGGCAAATTCAATTTCAGAAATCACCGGAATTCCCGCAGCAGCAATACTCTTGATGATGGCTGCTTTCTCCGGGATGCCGGGGCTTTTAATCACCTCTGTCGCATCAAGCAGTTTCCCCATGTATGCTGACCTTCTTCAAAAGCAATATTGCGTTCTACTAATTCCTTCCTGTATTTCTCAGCAATCTTCCCACTATCCGAAACGAACACCTCTAATCCCAACTGCTGAGCGAGAATAGCCGATCCCACGCCGCTTTCAGCAGCACCGAGAATCACTATTTTTCCATTCAGCTTAGTCATGTTGTTTCTTATCGCAGTTTGAGGGTTACAATACTTAATACAGCCAGCATAATTCCAACAATCCAAAAGCGCGTAACGATTTTCGACTCATGGTAACCCAGCTTTTGATAATGATGGTGCAATGGTGACATCTTCAGAATACGACGACCTTCACCAAATCTTTTCTTTGTATATTTAAAATAGCTGACCTGAGCCATTACAGATAAATTCTCCACGAGGAAGATGCCGCAGATGATTGGTATTAATAATTCCTTTCGGACAGCAATGGCGAAGACGGCGATGATTCCACCTAAGGCCAGACTTCCTGTATCTCCCATGAACACCTGCGCAGGGAAGGAATTATACCATAAAAATCCAACACAGGCTCCGACAAAAGCACTCATGAAAACCATGAGCTCGCCGGTATTGGGTATATACATGATGTTTAGATAATCGGCAAAAACCGCATTACCGGAAACATAAGCGAATACAGCAAGGGTCGCGCCAATGATGGCACTGGTCCCTGTGGCTAATCCGTCGATTCCGTCTGTTATATTAGCACCATTGGAAACTGCGGTGATAATGAATGTCACAATGAGAATGAAAAACAAGGGCAGCATCCAGCTCTTACTATCTCCCGCCCAATCTACCAGACGCGCATAATCAAATTCATTGTTCTTCAGAAAGGGAATGGTGGTCTTGGTGGATTTCTCATTCACACCGGAAAACAAGAATCCGTCTTTATTTCCGAGATCATCAACGATATTACTCTGCTGATCGACAACAATACGGTTATTGCTCATCTTCTCCCGCACCACTACATTCGGATTAAAATACAATACGGAACCGATGATTAAACCCAGACCCACTTGTCCGACTAACTTCGATTTCGCACGTAAACCTTCCTTATCCTTTTTAAACACTTTTATATAATCATCCAGAAAACCGATGAAGCCCAGCCAAAGCGTGCAAATAATCATGATGATGATATACACATTATCCAATCGGGTGAAGAGGATCGTCGGAATAAGAATCGCAGCGATGATGATCAATCCTCCCATAGTGGGTGTTCCCTGCTTTTGCTTTTGTCCGTCGAGACCGAGATCGCGAATCGTTTCGCCTACCTGCATTCGGAGCAGAACACGAATAATTCTCTTCCCTAAAAACAAGGTGATCACCAGCGAAGTGATAATCGCCATCGACGCTCTGAAAGAAAGGAAGCGGAACACACCGGCACCGGGGATGTCGTACGCTTTATCGAGATAATCAAAGAGGTAATAGAGCATGGTTTAGCAGAGTTCTAATGATTCTTCGAGTACTTGTTTGTCGTCGAAGGGATATTTAACACCTTTTATTTCCTGATATTTTTCGTGGCCTTTTCCGGCAAGGAGGATGATATCTCCCGGCTTGGCTAAGGCGCAGGCGGTTCTGATGGCCTCACGGCGATCCGTTACCGAAAGCACCTTTTTCATTTGATGAATGGGTACACCGGCTTTCATCTCTGCAATAATCGCTTCCGGATCTTCACTCCGTGGATTATCAGAAGTCAGTATGACGCGGTCACTTTGTTCGCAGGCTATTGCCGCCATCTGCGGACGCTTTCCGGCATCTCTGTCTCCTCCGCAACCCACGATGGTAATCACCTGCTCCTTTCCTGCACGAATATCATTGATGGTAAGCAATACATTTTTTAAGGCATCCGGGGTATGCGCATAGTCCACGATTCCGGTCACTCCCTGCTGACTGTTAATTTGCTCAAATCGTCCTTCAGGAGGTAAAAGTGTACTGAGCGCGGTGAGGACATGCAGTTTTTCTTCTCCTAACAGCAAGGCCGTAACGTAAACTCCTAATAAGTTATAGGCGTTAAATGTCCCGGCCAGACGGCATAATACATCATTGCCATCGATGCTGATCAGTAATCCGGAGATGGTACTTTCCAGAACTTTTGCTTTATAATCAGCGACACCCATCAATCCGAAAGTCTTTACTTTGGCTTTGGTGTTCTGCACCATGATCCTGCCATTTCTGTCGTCGGCATTTATAATGGCGAAGGCATCGGCAGGAAGCAAATCGAAGAATCCCTTTTTTGCACGGATGTATTCGTCAAATGTTTTATGGTAATCGAGATGATCTCTGGTGATATTGGTAAACACTCCACCTGCAAACTCAAGTCCGGCAATGCGGTGTTGTACGATGGCATGCGAACTCACTTCCATGAAGCAATAGGTACATCCTGCTTCCACCATTTTCGCCAACAGCGCATTCAATTGTAACGGATCAGGTGTAGTATGTGTTGCAGCGAGCTCCAGGTCATTCACGAAATTGCGAACGGTACTGAGGAGTCCGGTTTTATGTCCGAGTTGACGAAACACCGAATACAATAATGAAACTGTGGTGGTTTTACCATTTGTACCGGTTACACCAATCAGTTTCAGTTTAGAAGAAGGTTGATCGTAATAATTGGAACAGATGATCGCAAGCGCATAAGAAGAATCTTTCACCCGAACAAAAGTGATTCCGGGAATCATCTCCGCAGGCATCTCCTCACAAACTACCGCGACTGCACCTTTAGCAATAACCTCTTTAATAAAATCATGACCATCGCTCTTACTTCCACGCACGGCCACGAAGAGTGTACCCTCACTCACCTGACGGGAGTCAAAGCATATTTTATCTATAGAGATAGTGGTAACACCACTAAGCTCCTCGATGCCGGTCTTGTAAAGAAGATCGCTGAGTAATTTCATTAACCGAGTTCGATGATAATGCGCTGGCCCTTTTCCAGCTTTGTTCCGGGTTGAATAGATTGACGAATCACTGCACCCCTACCGATGGGCTTCACCTGCATGCCCTGATTCTCGAGGAGATACATGGCATCACGTAAGCCCATGCCTTTTACATTGGGTACTTTATTGTAATCAGGAGTGAAGGCCTGCTGTACAGAAGAAACCCATCCATTGGAAGGACCTTTGTACTTCACTTCTAAATTTCTTGCAACGAGAGAAGCTGAAACAGCACGACCCGGTTTTACGGAAGGATAACCTGCGAACAATGAATCCGGCAATGACTCCAGTTCTTTATGCATCTCGGTGTCGAGGGCAAAGGCTTTGTCGGCGATCTCTTTAAAAACCGGACATGCTATTGACGCACCATAATACACATCCTTTCCCGGTGCATACACCATCACGATGCAGGAATACCTTGGATTATCAGCAGGGAAATAACCACAAAAAGAGGCCTGATATTTTACCTTGCCTGTTTTATACCCATCTTTTCCCTGTGCAATTTGTGCAGTTCCTGTTTTTCCGGCGATGGTGTACTGCACATGTTTAATATGCGAAGCTGTTCCGGTAGTGACAACTTCTTCGAGCAGTTGACGCGCTTTCTTAATCGTAGCAGGAGAACAAATCGATTCGGCGATTACCTTGCCCGAGAACTGTTGTACGACATGACCTTTGTTTCTGATTTCCTTTACAAAAGAGGTTGCACCATCTTTCCATTGTTCGCTACTGCATTGTAGAACGTCAGCAATTGCAAGGGTGTCAGTTTGGATTCGTAACCGATGGAGATAAAGGGCAAGGATACCTTCGACCAGTCTTTCTCCTTGGTGCCTTTCAATCGGGGTGCAGGTTCACCGGGAATTTGCAAGGAAAGCTGATCGGCCACATGCATAGCTTTCAGACGATCAATAAACAGTTGCGGATTCTTGCTATAATGTTTCATCGCGATGCGGGAGATGCCGACATTGGATGAAACCGCGAATGCCTTCTTCACCGACACACGACCATAGCCCCCCTCGTGCGAATCTCTCATCTTAATTCCACCTGCGAGTAACATCTCTCCGCCAAACGTATCGGTAGAATCATCGAGGTCCACATAACCATCTTCCATTGCCGCCATCAACGTGGCCAGCTTAAATGTAGAACCCGGCTCCGAACCCTGACCTATCGCATAATTAAATTCTTCCTTGTAATTATCTTCATCGTCGGCACGCTTCAGGTTAGCGATCGCTTTGATATGACCTGTAGAAACTTCCATCAGAATCGCGCAACCCATATCGGCATCGTGTTCACGCAACTGATTCAGCAATGCATTTTCAGCGACATCCTGCAGGTTCAGATCAATCGTGGTCACCACATCGCTGCCATCAAGTGGTTCAATTTCATTTTCGGTATTCACCGGTTTCCATACGCCACCTGCTATACGTTGCATCAATCGCTTTCCGGTAGTGCCACGCAGATGACTATCAAAAGCACTTTCAATTCCCACCGACTCCACTTCCTTATTGGCCATCTTATAACCAATGGTACGTGAAGCCAATAATTTAAACGGCTTCTCTCTTCGACTCAACTGATCCACGATGAGTCCACCCTTATTTTTTCCCAGACGAAAGAGCGGAAATGTGCGCAAGGCTTTTTGTTCCTTATAAGAAATATTCCGCTTCAACAATAAATAACGATCACCTTCGCGACGCGCTTCCTTCAAAATTCTCTTATACTCCTGTTTTGATTTATCCTTAAAAAGATCCGACAAACAAAGCGCGAGTGAATCCACTTTCTCATTAAACAGATCCTTCTTCAATCCACCGGCTTGCAAATCCACATGCACATCGTAGCGGGGCAATGATGTCGCCAGCAGACTACCATCGCTTGCATAAATATTGCCACGCATGGGAGGAATGCTGCGATAGGAAAGTGTCAGACTATCCTTCTTACTCTTCCAGTACTCACCCTCCGCTATCTGCAGATAACCGACACGAGCAATAATCGCCAAACCAAACAGTACGAATCCCGCGAAGACGAGATACCCTCTGATCAATATGTCATTTTTCTTTTCAGCCAAAACGTTGGAGTATTAACACTATCTGGATTTAATTTTTAGTCACTTTACGAAGCAATATTTTCTTTGGAGCTACTGTCGACTCCTTCACGCCTCTGGTTTGAATCGCTCCTGCTACTTCAGTCAACTTGGAGCGATACATCAACTCTGATCGTCCGGTGATAAACTCGGAGCGAAGTTCCTTCAGGTCTTTTTCAGTACGATCGATATCACGAATTGTCTTTTCGGCGAGATAGCTATTTCCGATATACACGAGGGCCAGCAGGAAAAGGAAGAACAGATACGGCATCAAAATCATCACCGCTTTCCGATCGAAGAGACTAAACACATTCACTATGCGGATAAATTTCCGTGCCGTATTCTCGCCGGAGCTCTTCTTCTTCACCGGCTCCTCCGTACTCACGGGTATGGGTTGACGAATTTTATTCATAGACGTTCAGCGATGCGCATTTTAGCACTACGGGAGCGCGGGTTATTTTCTATTTCTGATTCTTCAGGTAAGATGGGCTTGCGGTTAATGGCTTTGAAGAGCAATCCTGTCGGGTTTCCGAAAAAATCCTTGTGAAGCTCGCCTTCAAAATTTCCGCTATTGATAAAATTCTTCACCAAACGATCTTCCAGGCTATGATAACTGATCACCACCAGTCGACCACCGTTGCGCAAGACCTTCGCTGATTTTTTTAATAATTCTTTCAAGGCACCCAGTTCATCGTTTACTTCAATGCGAAGCGCCTGATAGACCTGTGCATAAAATGTATTTTCCTTCATACGTGGCGCGAACTTCGACAGCACCTTCTTCAGTTCTTCTCCTGTAATGATAAAAGCCTCCTGCCGCGCTTTCACGATCGCCTCTGCCATACGTCGCGCAGGAATTAGTTCACCGTATTCTTTAAACACACGACTCAATTCCTTCTCCGGATAATAATTGATCACATCCTTTGCCGTCAACTGTTGCGATTGATCCATCCGCATATCCAGTTCCGCGTTAAACCGAATGGAGAAACCTCGCTCTGCCACATCAAACTGATGCGAAGACACGCCTAAATCGGCTAGGATACCATCTACCGTATTCACATCTGCATCCGCGAGACGCTCCGATAAATTCCTGAAATTATCATCGATCAATAAAAATTTCGTATCTGCATGAACGTTAGCCTTTGCATCTGCATCCTGATCGAAAGCAATCAGTCGACCTTTTTCAAGTAACTTTAAAATGGCTGCCGAATGTCCGCCACCGCCAAAAGTCACATCCACATAAATTCCATCGGGCTGAATATTCAACCCCTTCACTGCCGCGTCGAGGAGGACAGGATTATGATAAGCCACGTTCACCACCTCCTCCGCGATTTAAATTTATCTTGCCCATTACTTCCTCTGCCAACGCAGCAAAATCTTTCGGCTCATCCTTCAGCAACTTCGCATAGCCTTCCACTGACCAGATTTCGATTTTATTTCCCCATCCGTACAGCACCAGCTCCTTGCTTACACCGGCATGTTCGAGCATACGTTTCGGCAACAGAATACGACCTGCTGCGTCCAGTTCCAACTCCATCGCCCCACGAAAAAAGTAGCGGGCAAATTCGCGGTTCTTCACCACGTACATATTCAAATTATTGATCTCGTCACTGATCTTCTGCCACTCGTCCATCGGATACAAAGCGAGACAGTTTTCAAAACCCCTGTTCACCATAAACTTCTCCTTCGCCTCGGGAGCCATTTGCTTGCGCAACGCAGAAGGCAGACTCAAACGCCCTTTCGCGTCAAGCTTGCATTCAAATTCTCCCTGGAATTGCGACATAATAGGTTAGGTTGTGGTCGGATTGGTGACTGACGTGGTAAAAATAAAATAAAATTTACCACTTCATCCCACTTTGCCCCACTTTGTTAAAAACTTTTCACCCCTGCCTTTTATTGCATGGGCTTCCGGAGAAATCGAAAAAATGTCAAAATATATTTGATCCGGAACCCACCAATATAAGCTCCAATACAGGATTATCTATTTTATTTTTAGTCACTTATAAACAAGGGGAAGTGAATAAGACTAAGGCTAAATTCCTTTAAAGATTCACCGGAGAACATCTGCCAGCTTATGGTTTTACCGCAGAAAAGACCCGGAAATAGTTGATGAAAGTCGTCCGAGACTCCGCAATGAATACAAATGCATATCATTGATTTACAGGTAACTGATATTTTTGCCCCGAAATTATCTCTCCCACTTTAGCCCCAAACACTTCCATTTTGGATAAATTACGGGTAGAAATCTCCGGCTTTTAACCGGCGAACCGGTGATTAGCGGGCGATGCTGTATTTTAGGCCACTGAATTCAGCAATGAGCGTCGACATCCCCCAAAAGAAATTAATTGATTTAGAAGAAGTCATCCGCAGTAAAAATCCGGCCCTTTTAAAATGGATGCCCGGACTGATAATCAAATATTTAAAGCGAATTATTCATCAGGATCATATCAATGATTTCATCCGGCGGCATGGAGACAAACAGTCCTATGAGTTTGTAGATGAAGTCATTAAAGAATTCGGTGTGGAAGTGACCAATGAAGGGTTGGAGAACATTCCGAAAGAAGGCGGCTGCATCATTGCTTCCAACCACCCGATTGGCGGACTTGACGGTATGGCTATTTTGCAAGTGGTGGCTAAGGTCCGCAGAGATCAGAAATTCATTGTCAACGACCTTTTACTAAACCTTAAAAACTGGATACCATTTTTGTGGGTGTCAACAAACATGGAAAAAACACCAGTGAGGTCCTGGATAAAATAGATGGCTACTACGCCGGGGAAGGGTCGCTCTTGATATTTCCCGCCGGATTGGTCTCCCGAAAACAAAACAACGGATTGATCAGGGATCTGACCTGGAAAAAGAGTTTTATTGTCAAGGCAAAAAAATACAAACGCAATATCATTCCGGTTCATATTGCCGGGAGAAATTCCAACTTCTTTTATAATCTGGCGCGATGGAGAGGGAAGCTGGGGATAAAGGCCAATATCGAAATGCTTTATCTGATGGATGAGATGTACCATCAGTTGGGGAAAAACATTCACATTAAAATCGGCAAGCCCCTTTCCTATGAACTTTTCAACGAACAGTACAATGATCACGATTGGGCGCAAAAAGTTAAGGAGCATATTTATACTTTAGCCGAAGGAACGGACGACTTCCGACCCTGATGAATATGCAAAACATAATTCCTCCCATTCCCCTCGAGTTATTAGAAAAAGAGCTGAGTACAGAACGTTTTGTACGGGTCACCAACAACGGTTCCAATCAACTCTATATCATCAACGCGCACAATGCACCTAATGTCCTGAGGGAGATCGGGCGTTTGCGGGAGATTACTTTCAGAGATGCGGGAGGAGGAACAGGATTGGATTGCGACCTCGACACCTTCGACACCTGCGACAACTGCTATGAACAATTGATCGCGTGGAATCCGGAAGAAAAAGAAATTATGGGCGGTTATCGTTTTATCCGTTGCGGAGATGCGGGGAGAGATGAACATGGCGTACTCGAACTGGCCACAGCAGAACTGTTTCATTTCTCAGAAAAATTTTTGAAAGAATATTTGCCCTATACCATTGAACTCGGAAGATCATTTGTACAACCCAAATACCAACCACGCCCCGAAAACAGGAAGGGACTTTTTACACTTGATAATTTATGGGATGGTCTTGGCGCTATCCATGTAGATCATGCCGACATAAAATACTTCTTTGGAAAAGTCACCATGTACCGGCATTTTAATTTACTCGCCAGAGATATGATCCTCCATTTTATGCAACATTATTTTCCGGATAAGGATCAGCTCGTCACTCCTATTAAAGCATTGCCTGTCACCAGCGATGTAAGCGCATTTGAAAAAGAACTCCACGGACTCGATTACAAAGAAGGACATCGCGTATTAAATCAGCATGTCCGTGCGCTCGGTGAAAACATTCCACCTCTGGTAAACGCCTACATGAACCTCAGTGCCACCATGCGCACCTTTGGCACCGCGCTCAATGATCATTTTGGTGAAGTAGAAGAAACGGGAATATTAGTCACCCTCGCCGATATTTACGAAACAAAGAAAGAAAGGCATGTGAAGACGTATAGGCCATCGTCGTCGTCGTCGTAGTGACAGGTCGCGACCTGTCACCCATCTGTCACCAACCTGTCACCAACCATATCCCGCCTGTAGCCGCGTTACATGTAACGCGGCTACAGTGCGGGGAAACGAATTATCTACATCCTAATAAAATTTTTCATATTTAAACGGTGACAGGTCGCGACCTGTCACTACATACCGACGATACACCCCACGACAGTCGACAGGTCGCGACCTGTCACTACATACCGACGATACGACCTGTTACCATTTCACAAATCTCCCCGTTAACACTTCCTTCTCGGTACTTAACCTAACAATGTACACACCATCAGGCTGGGATGAAAATGAACTGCTGTTGCTAAAATAACTTCCATCTGTTCCGGAAGAAATGCGATCAATTATTTGCCCGTTTATATTATAAAACTCTAATATCGCTTGTCTTCCTTGTAACTCTTCTGCGTTAATAAAAACCGTTTGCCAGGATTTATCATAATAAAGTTTCAACTCTTTGTTTTTAGGGAATAAGTCTTGGTAGCCAACTGAAAGTGTATCACAAGGGTGATCCATGTAAGGTGTCTAATTCATAGTTGTGGTTGTTGGGAAGGCCAGTA
The DNA here is from genome assembly GCA_016721435.1 of Bacteroidota bacterium. Taxonomy (GTDB): domain Bacteria; phylum Bacteroidota; class Bacteroidia; order AKYH767-A; family OLB10; genus JAJTFW01. The sequence continues at coordinate 235,842 of JADKIC010000004.1, read as the reverse complement.
TAGGCCTTATGTCCACCAAGATAAAATGAAATGGTTGATAATCACATGCAATTCCTGCGCTATCCGGTGAATTTATTACTGAAAGGTTAGAATTAGTTGTATTTACTGTTCCATAACAATATAGATAATTAAAGCAAGTATCATGACCGGCCCAAGTGGAACACTATGATATATTTTATCATCTGGACCAATTTCTAATAAACCTGGAAGATCAGGTGATAAATAGGTTGCCAAGAGTATCAACACTGGCCAGAAAATTTGTTGCATTTAAATCAAATTGATACAGGTATCCTGTATCCTGATTAAACGTTTGATATATCTGAGAAATATACAATTTGCTTTCATTGGGTGATATTTCAAAACCCCAGCACCATTGTAAGGGGCTTCCTAAATTATTGATTTGATCATTTCTTAACTGAACATTCTTTGTATTACTTTTCCTAATCCACCATTAAATGATAAATCAACAATTGAATAATAAAGTCCTGGTTAACACTCGTTGACCAGCACAAAATATAAAACGATTAATGTTTGTAGGATCCGGTACTATTACCATTTCTTGATACCAGAGAGTACCAACAATTGAATCACCTTTATCCATTAATTGATGTGCCTTATTTACAACGTAGCCATAGGTATAATTAAATGTTGGTAACCTCCATTGGTAAACATAAGGAGTTCCACAATAAAATAGAAGATCTCCATTGCTATCACAAATACTTGCGCAAGTACCCCTAGATTGTAAAACACTATAGGTTGGTTGTGGATTAATCAAATTTTTAAAATCTATGGCAGCACTATCACCGAATGCCCAGTATCTATCTGTAAACTGGGCAGAAAGTGCCGTTGTGAAAAAAATGAAAATGAGGATTAGCCGAATCATGCGGTAATATTTTGTGATATAAAGCTACGGATTTTTAGCATGGAGAAGGTGAAATAAGAATTTGATTTTGACGAATCAGATAAAAATTTACGGGAAGGGTTGAACCCTTGTATGTCGCACTTACAGGGCTAGGTTTTGATGGATTCTTTTTCTATAATAATGGCATCCCTACGGGATTTTGTGGTAATGACAGGTCGCGACCTGTCATTACGTAGGCACCACGATATATCCATCACGATGTATGCATCACAATTTCTTCCACCCCTTCGTAATCACATCAATATATTTCAACAACTCCATGCGACCGGTACCTTTTTCGGCGGAGGTGATGAAAAAGGGTGGTGCTTCTTCCCAGTACTCCAGCATGGCATCTTTGAATTTTTGGATGTTATCTTCGAGGTTGACTTTGCCCATTTTATCGGTCTTGGTGAAGACTACGGAAACCGGTAATCCATGCTGACCTAATTTATTTAAAAATGTCAGATCACTTTTTTGCGGGTCGATGCGTCGATCTACAAGCACAAAAACATTCATCAGATTTTCCCGTTTGCCGAGGTATTTATACAAGGTCTTCTCCCATTCGGCCCGCATTGTTTGCGCAACTTTGGCATATCCATAACCGGGCAAATCCACGAGGTACCAGGACTTATTAATAAAATAATGATTGATGGTTTGCGTCTTCCCGGGATTGGAGGAGGTATGGGCTAATTCCTTTCTTCCAACAAGGCAATTGATGAGCGATGATTTTCCGACATTCACTTTTCGCGATTCTGCTTCATGGTAAACTTTCACTTAATGACTTTTTTTCCTTGCCAAACTTATGCGCGAAGGCTTTGATTTCTTTGGCCATTTCTTTGTCGCTGGTGGAGCGTTCGTAGGTATCGGCGAGGGAGGCGAGGGTTTCGTACATGAAGAACTCCATTTCCTCTACCGTCATTTCATGGGTCCAGAGGTCGATGCGCATGGTGCTTTGGTCGTTTTTATCCCATAAGGCGAGCATCATGGCTTTGGCGGGTTTTTCGCCCTGGAGGCCGGCATCTTCTGCATGCCATTGAAGGCCAACGGGCTGCTTTTCTTCATTGAGTTCCACCGCGACTTTAATTTCTGATCGGCGGGAGATAGTGGTATTGATAGACATGGTTGCTTCAGTCAGAGAGTTGTCAAAAGTAGGCAATACAGGGTATATAGAAACGTTTAAAGTTAAGGTTCGTAACAAATCAGATATTAAAATGCCTAACTTCGCAGGAGCGATTCTATGGTTCAACTTCTTTTGCGCCGACTGACCCTTGTATTGGTCTTACTACTGTCAACACCCGCTGCTGAGGCTCAGTTTACGCGTGGTGTGCAGATGAATTTTGGCAAAAGCAGGGTGCAATACAATGATTTTCTCTGGACCTTCTATCGTTTCAAAGGCTTCGATACTTATTTCTACCTCGGTGGTCAAGAGCTGGCCATTTATGCCGGTCGCACCGCAGAGGCAGATATCGCCGAAATCGAGAAACTCTTCGACTATAGAATCAACGGTCGCTTTCAGTTTATGATTTACAATCGCCTTACTGACCTGAAACAAAGTAACATCGGACTTGAAGGGGAAGAGCAGAATACCAATACCGGTGGACTGACCCGCATTGTCGGCAGTAAAATTTTAGTGTATTTCGATGGCGACTACCGGCATTTTCGGGAGCAAATCCGTGCGGGTGTGGCGCAGGTCATGATCAACCAACTCATGTATGGAGGAAGTATCAAGGACCGATTGCAGGCCTCGGTATTGCTGAATCTACCCGATTGGTTCGTCAGCGGACTCGTGGCTTATGTCTCGAAAGGCTGGACGGCGGAGGAAGATGGAAGGATGCGCGACGCGATCATGAGCAGGAAATACCGGAATTTCAGTAACCTGACCGGCACCGAAGCGCAGTTTGCGGGGAGCTCCCTCTGGAATTATGTGATTGAAACGTATGGAACCAGCTCTGTGTCGAATTTGCTGTACATGACGCGCATCAACCGCAACATTGAAAATGGTTTTATCTATGTGCTGGGGGTTCCGATGAAGGAAATCAGTAAAAACTGGCTCGAATACTACAGGCAGAGTTATACGGAAGATGATAAAAACAGAGTTCTCCCTCCCGGCAAACCTATCTATACCTTAAAGAAACAAGGGCGCTATATCAGTCAGGTGCGGGTGAGTCCGGATGGAAATCAGGTGGCTTATGTGACCAATGACCTGGGGAAATATAAAATCTGGCTCTATGATGTGCGGGAGAAGAAGCGGAAGAAAATGGCGAAAGGCGGCTATAAATCTGTGAACCAGACCATGGATCTTAGTTATCCTACTTTAGCCTGGCATCCTTCGGGAAGATACCTCTCCGCGGTAAAAGAAAAAAAGGGAAAGCTCTGGTTGGATTATTATACACCGGGAAAAAGAATTAAAAAAGAAACCAATAAATTCTTTTACTTCGATAAAGTCCTCGACTTCTCCTACTCCTCCTCCGGATCAGAAATTGTCCTCTCCGCTGTACAAAAAGGGCAGTCGGATATTTTTACTTTTAGCCCGCGCACGAAGACCTACGTGCAACATACCAAGGACCGTTGGGATGACTTCTCTCCCCGCTACGTGATGAACGACCGCTACATCGCCTTTAATTCCACAAGAGATGAAGACACCTTACGCCCGACACCCATTCGTCAGGCTGCGGAACTGGATCGCCCCTCCTCCACCGACATCTTCTTTTTTGATAATATCAGCAAATCGGCACAACTTCTTCGGTTCATCAATACACTCGGTGTGAACGAAACCGCACCGCTGATGATTGATTCTTCGCATTTCAGTTACCTCAGCGATGAGAATGGTATTATCAACAGATACGTTTCTACTTTGGATAGTGCTATCGCCTACATTGATACGGTTATCCACTACCGTTATATCGTGAACGCAGGTCCGCAAAGTGATTACAAGCGAAATGTTTTGCAACACGATATCAATAGCCGCACCACCCGCTATGCCGAATTGATGCGTATTGATTCGCGATACAGCATTTATCTCAGTCCATCACCAACGGCTGATTCCCTTTCCACCACACCGCTGAAAAAAACCGGCTTGCGCTTTAAGCTGGACAGAAACTCCGGCATCAGAAGCAGCAGCAACAGCGCTGGTAGCAGTAATTCGGGAGGTGGCATCAAGGTGATTGATCAAACGAAGAGCAGTGAAACATCGGATAGCAATAAAAAACAGGACAGCAGTGCCATTGACATCAACAACTATGTCTTCCAGTCTGATTTCCCCAGAAAGAAATCCAAAAAGGAAAAACCTGCTGAAGTAAAACCAAAAGTTGATTCGCTGATGGCAGATCCACTGCTAGCGAGCGATTTCGATTCGGGCACCCCCACACTGGCAGGAGCAATGACCGGACCCGATACCACCTCCTACCTCCTACCTAAACAACGTAACTACGAGCTTGCCTTCGCACCCAGTTATTTGCTCACACAGTTAGATAACAATCTCCTCAACGAAACCTATCAGACGTATACCGGTGGTGCTGTTTATTTTTATCCCGGACTCAATGCCCTCTTCAAAATCGGTGTGAATGATTTGTTAGATGATTACCGCATGGTGGGTGGATTTCGTCTCAGCGGCAACTTGAATTCGAATGAATATTATATCAGTTTCGAAAACCTCAAGCGCCGGCTCGACAAACAAATCTCCTTCTACCGTCAGGGACGCGAAGAAGTAAGCCGATTCTCCTTGTACCGAATTCACACACATGAAGTGGAATACAATGTGCGCTGGCCTTTCAATGATCTCACGAGTCTCAGAGGAACTGCTGCCTACCGCCACGATCGCCTGACCACATTGAGTACCGATCTCTTCAATCTCTCCTTCCCCAATCAATACCAGAACTGGGCTTCTGTCAGAGGAGAATTTGTATATGACAATACCATCACTACCGGACTCAATCTTTACAATGGCGTGCGCTATAAAATATTCGCGGAACTTTTTAAGCAAGTGGATGAAGACAACTCCACGCTTTCTGTTTTCGGAGCAGATTTCAGACATTACTTAAAAGTCCACCGGCAAATTATATGGGCCAACCGCTTTGCAGCAAGTACATCGTTGGGTAGCCGAAAATTAATTTACTATTTAGGATCTACAGACAACGCGTTTGTCCCGACGGATAATTTCAATTACAATATTCAGGTCGACCCTACGGAGATCTATTCCTTCCAGGCCTTAGCGACCAATATGCGCGGCTTCATTCAGAACATCCGTAACGGCAACAGCTTCGCGCTGATCAACAGTGAACTTCGTGTTCCCATTTTTCAGTACCTCATCAATAAACCCATCCGCTCTGATTTCATTCGCAATTTTCAAATCATCGGCTTTGGCGATATTGGTACAGCATGGACAGGTACCTCTCCTTACAGCAAGAACAATGCGCTGTTCAGAAAAGACTACAATGGAAACCCCATCAGCATTACAGTAACAAAAACAGTAGAACCAATTGTGGGCGGATATGGTTTTGGTTTACGCAGCAGGGTGCTTGGTTATTTCCTTCGCGCCGATTGGGCATGGGGAGTGGATGATGGCGAAGTCCAGGAACGCATTTTCTACTTTTCTTTAGGATTAGATTTTTAAGTGCCAATAAATTTTGGTTCGCAAAATATTCATAGTGGTAACTAAATTTTCGTTACGAAGGTAACGGCGGCTTGCTTCTGGCTGCTTGCTACTTGCTTTTTTCAAGACGGATTTCGAAGTTGTGAGTGTAGTAAACTCTGCACCTCAATGGCTCCGTCGGACTTCGAAGCTTTAGTGTATTAGTTCATTTGGGCTTCGAATCTTTAACGAATGAGTTCTATTTGACTTTGAAGCTTTACAGTCATAATCTCTGCGTCTTTGCGCCTCTGCGTGACACCTTATAGATGATTTCCAATTTCCAATTAAAACAATTTACCGAAAAATATCAAATGAAATTTTAGAAGTATGGAATTGACTTCTTCAAAGAAATATTAAATTTTAAACCCACGATATTTATCCATCAGACGGTAGCCACAAAAGCCGGAAACCAATAGTCGCGAGGCTCCATCTCCGTATGGAGATTTCGCTCGCGATGGCGAGCGGCACCTCCACACCGGAAGCCAATTCATTTTAAGCAGAAAAACTTACTCCCACCTACAAGTACTAATTATAATAAAAATAATACTGTACTTTTGAGATAATAATTTAAATCATGATTCAACCGAAAGAAATACAGGACCTGGCTTCAAAGCAGCAGAAAGATATTGTGGCGATGCGTCATCATTTACATATGCATCCTGAATTGTCTTTTCACGAGTTCAAGACCGCGGCATTTGTTGGGGAGAAACTTCGGGAGATGGGTATTTCGTTTAAAGATAAGGTTGCAGGTACCGGACTCGTTGGACTCATAGAAGGAAAAAATCCCGGTAAAAAAACAGTAGCATTGCGGGCGGATATGGATGCATTGCCCATCACAGAAGCGAACGATGTGCCTTACCGAAGTCTGAATCCCGGTGTGATGCATGCCTGCGGACACGATGTGCATACTTCTTCCTTACTGGGCGCTGCGAACATACTACTCTCGTTGAAAGATCGGTTTGAAGGCACTGTCAAATTAATTTTTCAACCCGGAGAAGAAAAATTACCGGGTGGCGCATCGATGATGATCAGGGAAGGCGTATTGGAAAATCCGACTCCCGCAGGCATCCTCGGACAACATGTGATGCCCTTGATTCCGGCAGGGATGGTGGGATTCAGGAGTGGAATTTACATGGCGAGTACCGATGAATTGTATTTGAAGATAAAAGGAAAAGGCGGACACGGCGCCATGCCCCATCTCAACATCGATCCGGTGCTCATCACTTCCCACCTCATTGTAGCCATGCAGCAAATTGTAAGCAGGACCGCTAATCCGACATTGCCCAGTGTGCTTTCCTTTGGAAAAGTAATCGCCAATGGTGCCACCAATGTTATTCCTGACGAAGTCTATGTAGAAGGCACTTTCCGCACGCTCAATGAACAATGGAGAGGAGAAGCCCATCAACGCATGACCGACCTCGCGCATCAACTGGTACAATCCATGGGCGGCCAACTCGAATTTGAAATACGCAAAGGATATCCGGCATTAGTAAATGATGAAGTCCTCACCGCAAGAGCAAAGAGCAATGCCATCAACTATCTCGGAAAAGAAAATGTACTGGACCTCGATATCTGGATGGCTGCTGAAGATTTTGCTTTCTATTCTCAAAAAACAAAAGCCTGCTTCTACCGATTAGGCACCCGTAATGAAGCAAGAGGCATTACTTCCTCTGTACATACACCTACTTTTGATATAGATGAATCAGCCTTAACGATCGGTACAGGACTGATGGCGTGGTTAGCGGTTTGTGAATTACAGGGAGAAAAATAAAATCAATTTTCGATTACTTTTATAAATTGTCTGCTTATTTAGGGGAAGAATACTGCGCCATCATCTCCTCCGCCTTCTTTACCATCTCGTAAGAACCAATGAACAAAGGTGTGCGCTGGTGCAGGGATTCCGGTTGAATTTCTACGATGCGTTGGAAGCCATCTGATGCCAGTCCGCCGGCTTGTTCAATGATAAAAGCAAGAGGATTGCATTCGTAGAGCAAACGCAGTTTACCATTAGGTGATTTTGCAGTAGACGGATAAATATAAATACCACCTTTAATCATATTGCGGTGAAAATCCGCTACCAGCGAACCAATATAACGCGTCGAATATGGCCGGTTGGTGGCTTTATCTTCCTGCTGGCAATAGCGAATATATTCTTTTACACCGTGCGGGAAATGGGTATAGTTTCCTTCGTTCACACTGTAGATGGAACCGGTGGCAGGAATTTTCATGTCAGGGTGTGACAAACAAAATTCGCCGATGGAAGGATCCAGTGTAAAGCCGTTCACACCCTTCCCGGTTGTATATACCAGCATCGTACTCGATCCATAAATCACATAACCCGCAGCGACTTGTTCCACACCTTTCTGTAAAAAATCCGCGAGGTAATTATTGCCGGTCTGTTCATCCTTTCTGCGGTAGATCGAAAAAATGGTACCGATACTCACGTTCACATCGATGTTCGAAGATCCATCCAGCGGATCCATACAGACCACATAGCGCGCATTCTTCGAAACCTTACTGTCAATCTCTATCAACTCTTCATTCTCTTCAGAAGCAATGGCAATACACTCTCCACCGGCACCAAGCGCGCTGATGAATTGTTCGTTGGCATAAACATCCAGCTTTTCTGATCTTCACCCTGCACATTGGTATCGCCAAAGTCGCCCAAAATATCTGCAAGTCCTGCTTTATTCACTTCTCTGTTCACGATTTTCGCGGCTATACCGATATCGCGCAACAAGCGGCTCAACTCTCCTTTCGCATAGGGGAAATCGGTTTGCCGTTCAATAATAAACTGTCCAAGTGTTATGAAGCGTACTTTAGGGGCAACTGTTTGCATAGACTTTTTCTTAATTAAACAAATATACTCAATCATTGGGTTCAAAGTTTCAATCCTCCCCTTTTTCACCAACGCAGACCTGTTTAAAATTTTAAGCGGTACCACCAATTTCATTCCTGCATAATTTCTAATCTTGCAGCATGAACACATCGTACCCCAAGGAAAAATTAAAAATTCTTTTACTGGAAAACATTCATCCTTCAGCAATTAAGTTACTGAGAGATTCCGGCTATACCGATATTGAATCCATTAGCGGTTCCCTTTCCGAGAAAGAACTTTCTGATAAAATTTCAAAAGTGCATGTGGTGGGCATTCGTTCAAAAACGCAGTTGACGGAAACGGTGTTGAAGAATGCAGAACGATTAATTGCCGTGGGCGCCTTTTGTATCGGAACCAATCAAATCAAAATGGATGAAGCCCGTAAGCAGGGTATTGCCGTTTTCAATTCACCGTTTTCGAATACACGTTCTGTTGCTGAACTCGTCATCGGTTTAGGCATTATGCTCATGCGTCGCGTTTTTGAAAAGAGTGAGGGTGCACATCATGGACTTTGGCTGAAGGAAAGTAAGGATTGCTACGAAGTACGCGGGAAGACACTCGGTATTATCGGCTATGGCCATATCGGTTCGCAGGTATCGGTCCTTGCTGAAGCACTTGGAATGAAAGTTTTATTTTATGACATCACCTCTAAGCTGGTGCTGGGAAATGCGCAAGCCAGCCGTTCCATTGATGATCTGCTAAAAAAATCGGATATTATCACGCTGCATGTCCCGGGTACTCCCGATACGAGGGATCTCATCAACGCAGCACGTCTTAAAAAGATGAAGCCGGGTGCAGTACTGGTGAATTTAAGTCGTGGAGATGTGATGGATGTCTGGGCGGTGAAAGATGCACTCGAGAAAAAACACCTCGGTGGACTTGCCGTCGACGTGTTCCCTGAAGAACCTAAAAGCAATAAAGATGTTTTTGCCTCTCCATTACAAGGATTGCCTAACGTGATTCTGACTCCGCATATCGGGGGCAGCACAGTAGAAGCGCAAGAGGCCATCGGTTTGGATGTCGCGGAAAAAATTATTGCCTTTATTGAGAGTGGCAGCAGTTCGGGGTCGCTGACTGTTCCGGAGATTAGTCTGCCGGTGTTGCATAACGCTCATCGCATTTTGCACGTTCACCGCAATGTACCGGGTGTACTTTCGCAAATCAATGGAGTCCTCTCCAAAATGAAAGTAAATATCCTCGGACAATATTTGAAGACGAATGAGGAGATCGGCTATGTGGTGTTGGATATTGATAAGAAGAGCAGCACGAGGGTTATGGCGGAGTTGAAGAAGGTAAAACATACGATTCGCACGCGGAGCCTGTATTAATTCAGAATGCAGAATTCAGAATTCAGAATTAGGATTTAGGAATGCAGAATTGGGAACCTGCCTGCCGGCAGGCAGGTTGGGAATTGAGGACGATTTATGTAATGAAGAACTATGATTTTCGAGATAAATCCCTGGTTAATCTCTTTGAAGATCTCTTCGAAGGCCTCATTGCATTTTGATAATCTTATTTCCGGAAATTCACTGAGACAATCGTTGCATCTGGAATATACATTTATAGTCCGACAGGATCTAAAATTCATATAAAAAGTTATACGCTATCTCAATTCCAAAACCTACCCCATATCCAAATTCCAAAATTCGGGGGGGAGGGGGCCTTGGGGGGCAATTCTGAATTCTGCATTCTGAATTCTGAATTAAACACTATTTTAGTTCCGAAAATTCCTGATCACCCAACACTATGATTGAAACCACTACTTTAACAAACCAACGCGTCTACCCTCTTTCCTTCACCGGTAAAGGCAGCACCTATTTTGGAATTGCCATCGTCAATCTCTTGTTAACAGTCCTTACCCTGGGACTCTATTATCCCTGGGCGAAAGCGAGGGAGATGCAGTTCTTATATGGTGCAACCGAATTCGACAGCAGCCGTTTTGAATTTCACGGAACCGGGAAGGAGATGTTCAAAGGGTTTATCAAGGCGATACTCATCTTTACTCTAATTTACGGTGGACTTGTTGCCGGCATTATCTACGAACAAATGGTCGCAGGACTCATCTGGTTTTATCTGGGTTTAATTTTTATCATCCCCTTAGCCATTCATGGAAGTTATAAATACCGTATGTCGAGAACCAGCTGGAGAGGAATTCGTTTCGGGTACCGCGGTGACAGAAATGAATTCATGCTCTTATTTTTCAAGGAGATGTTCTTCACGCTGATTTCCCTTGGAATTTACGGGGCATGGATGGCCATCAACCTCCGCACTTATGTATTGAGCAACATACGTTTCGGCAATGCCTCCTTCAACTATAAAGGCAGCGGGGGCGAATACTTTTTACTCAATATCAAAGGCTATTTTTTCACCATCTTCACTTTGGGCATCTATATGTTCTGGTGGCAAAAAGAATTGTTCGCTTATTACATCGATCGCCTGAGCCTGCAACATGGTGAAGATAATATCAAACTGAAATCCATCGCTACCGGAGGAGATTTCTTCGCACTGATCATCGTCAACCTGCTCTTACTCATTTTCACTCTGGGTATTGGTTTTCCATGGGTGGTTGCCCGTACAATGAACTTCATATTCTCTAAGATTCAGGTAACAGGAGACATCGATACGGATAAACTGGTTCAATCAGAGGGCGCTTATACAGATGCCACCGGAGAGGATATGTCGGATATGCTCGACCTTGGTTTTGTCATTTGACCCTGACTTCGCCAATGAACTATCCTGCTCGCTTTTATAACGGCGTTAGTGCAAAAGCCTTCGAGGTGAATTGTTACCTGTCGGGGGCGACACAGGAACTTATTGTGGAGACAGAGGACGAACAACAGCTTCGCTTTTCTTTCCGTGAACTGCGCATCAATCACCGCGAAAAGGAATTCATACTGCTGGCCACCACAGGCACTACCCGTCGCATCATCGAGATCAGGAATGCACAATTCATTGAAGAATTCCTGCATCTCAACAGGATGAATGAGGGGAATATCTGGTATCATCGTTTATTGAATGCCGGGTTAGCAGCGCATATCGCCATCGCATTGGGTGTACTTGCTTTTTGTGCCGGACTCTATTTTTATGTGGTACCGGCATTAGCGGAAAAGGCTGTCGATTATATTCCTTTAAGTGTAGATGAAAAACTGGGCGCAAGTTTCACCGCAGATGAACTCTTTACAGGAGAAAACGATTCGCTGCTCAGTGTCGAGCTCAACAGTTTCCTGCGGGAGATGGCACCCGAACTCGACTCACGGTATCGCATTACCGCCATCAGCGACGATCAGGTCAATGCCTTTGCCCTACCCGATGGACGTATGATGATCTACACCGGTCTGCTCGAAAAAATGGATCAGCAGGAAGAACTCGCGGCGGTAATGGCGCATGAAATATCGCATGTCACCCACCGCCACTCCATGCGTCTTTTATGCAGAAACCTTTCCGGCTATCTTTTGCTCACTCTCATCCTCAATGACGTGAACGGCCTCATGACCATCTTCATCGACAATGCCCATCAGCTACAAAATCTCAGTTACTCCCGTAAATTCGAAAGAGAAGCCGACCTGAGCGGACTTGCTCTTCTTGAAAAACACCAAATTCATCCCAAAGGCATGATCTCCCTTTTTCACATCCTCGAAAAAGAAAACGACATCTCCATTCCGGGTTGGATGAGCACGCACCCCGTCTCCTCAGAAAGAATAAATTATCTTCAGAATAAAATAAAAACAGCCCCCTACCCTGGTGTTCAAAGAACTGATCTGGAGGAAAGATTTTTAAATATAAAAAAACTAATCGAGAATGACAATTAATGAATTGATGAGTTGATGAATTGATGAATTGATGAATGTTTTAAGAATTTAGAATTCTTATTATAAGAAAAATCCTCTGTGATCCTTAGTGCTCTGAGTGCCTCAGTGGTTACAGCGACAAATTCCTTCGAAAACGAAAATCTTCATTCATCTAAAATCACTTAATATTATTCGGTAATACAAATTATTTTAAGACGAAAGGGACTGCAAAATTGTCACGCAGAGCCGCTGAGCCGCAGAGTAATTTATAAGAGTCGCAGTAAAAAAGCAAGCAGCCAGCAGCAAGAAGCCAGAAGCAAAAAACACTATGTAAACTAAAATTAATACTCAACTAAAATTTGACTAACTTAGAAGAAACACTTTCCACATCAGTAATAAGATTGACCAGATAAACTCCATTCACGAGCGCATTCATCGGTATCTCTCCCGTCACATAGGCCGCAGATTGCTTATGATTATTATGATTTATTATGATATTTCCCTGCGACCCCCGCGCTTCTTAGCGTCCTTGCGGTAATCTTTACAGACAGGGTTTATAGAAAAGCAAGCAGCCAGCAGCGAGAAGCAAGCAGCAAAAAATGTTAATCAAAACTAAAATCTATATGTACCGCAAATTTTAATCTTTCAAACAATCTTTATACAACCTCACCGTTTCTTCCAATCCAAAATACAAAGCATCACTGATTAACGCATGTCCAATACTCACTTCAAGGAGGAAAGGAATGAGGCGATGGAAATATGAAAGATTTGCAAGATTCAGATCATGACCTGCATTTAAACCCAACCCGACCGCATGCGCAGCCTGCGCAGCTTCGAGATAAGGAAGAATCGCCAGTGATGGATCTTCTGCAAAACCGGAGGCGTAAGCTTCAGTATACAATTCCACCCGATCTGTGCCGGTTGTTGCCGCCGCTTCCACCATCCCGGCAGAAGGATCGACAAATAAACTGACCCGACAGCCAATGGATTTGAAAAAAGAGACCACATCCCGCAGAAAAGATTGATGTGTGATCATATCCCAGCCGGCGTTGGAAGTCAATACCCCGGGCGGATCCGGCACTAAGGTCACCTGCTCCGGACGAACATCATCCACCAATTTCATAAAATCCATGGATGGATAGCCTTCAATATTAAACTCTGTGGTGACTACCTTTTTCAAGTTATACACATCGCTGTATCGGATATGTCGTTCATCGGGACGCGGATGTATGGTAATACCATCAGCACCAAACTTTTGAATATCTATTGCGGCCTGAACTAAATCAGGGAAATTTCCTCCACGCGCATTTCGGAGGGTTGCAATTTTGTTGATGTTAACGCTTAGCTTTGTCACGGTGATGCAAGATTAATAAGTTATTCGCATTTAATTAAAGTTCGGCACATTCTTTTCTACTACTATCGCAACAAATAATCTGTAAGGTTGTTGTAAGGAACAGGAACAAACATAAAAATAATGACAATGAAAGATCTTCTTATGTTTGCGCCAAACTTTACGGAAACCGACACCGTTATACCCGAAACAATTAACATGTTTGCAGCCCGTCTCATCTCCGACAATGTCCCCCCGCTGAAACCCGGCGATACTTGTGGACGCGCTCTAACCTGGATGGATGAGTTAAGAGTCAATGCTTTACCTGTAATAAAAGGCAGGGAGTATTTGGGTCTGGTTTATAAATCAGGTGTAAATAATCCCGCCATTTCGCATCAATCGATTGAAGAGGCAGAATTAAAACTGCACAAGGTTTTTGTTTTCGAAAACCAACATGTTTATGATTTAACGAAAGTAGCTTCACTGTACAAGCTCGATCTCGTACCTGTTCTGAATAACGATCAGGAATATCTGGGTCTGGTAACCGTCAATGACCTTGTTTCCTATTTCGCAGAAAGCAAAAGTGTATATACACCCGGTGGAATTATCATCCTTGACTTAGCATTGGCCGATTATTCCATGACGCATATTGCTCAGGTCATTGAATCCGATGATGCTCATATTTTAAGTGCATCCGTTTCTGCTACACCTGATCCTGCCCGAATTGAATTGACTATTAAAATTGATAAAGTAGATTTAAGCAGAATTCTCGCCTCCTTCTACCGTCTCGATTATCATATCATCGCTTCTTACCATCAAAGTGAGCATTCCGAAGATCTGAAAACAAGGTATGATTCCCTAATGAATTATCTCAACATCTGATCGTTGGTTAGTTTTCCATCTCGCTGACTGCTGCTAATTTCTTTTCATTTTCTTCGCACCTATGCTTCGCTATCTCCTGCTCCTTTTAATTTCCTTTACGACCTGCCTTTCCTATTCGCAGGAATTAAAAGATAGCCTGAGTCTTCAGCCATCCATCATTGACCGGATTATCATCACCGGAAACCGTAAAACACGTCCCTTTATCATAAACAGGGAATTGACTTTTCATGAGGGAGATAGTCTGCCTCCATTTATTCTGGAATCCGCTATTGAAAGAAGCCGCCAGAACCTGATGAATACCGCGCTCTTCAACTTTGTCGAGATAAAATACTTCCAGGGATTAGCGAACACCGTTGTAGTACACATCAATTTAACGGAGCGTTGGTACCTCTGGCCCTCCCCGGTTTTTGAGATTGCCGACAGGAACATCAACGAATGGTGGGTAAGAAAAGATTTTTCACGCACGAACTACGGGATGTTCATCCGCCAGGAAAATTTCAGCGGAAGAGATGATATTGCACAGGTACAAGCGCTTTTCGGTTATACGCGAAGGTTAGGCTTATACTATACCATCCCGTACATCAATAAAAAGCTCAACGTCGGACTTTCTGCCGGATTCTATTCCACCCGGGTAAAGGAAGTGGCCTATAGCACCATCGATAACAAGTTGCAGTTCTACAAAGATCCCGACCGTTTTCTTCGTCAGGAAATGCAGGCATTTATTCGCTTAACCAAACGCCAGGGTCTCTATAATTTCTACAATACAACTATCGATTACCGTACTTCACGCGTGGAAGACACTGTACTGGTGCTGAACGATCGTTACTTCACCGATAATTTTCCGCGACAGCAACATATCGGTATCAGTTGGTATTATCGCTATGATAACAGAGACTATCAACCGTATGCCCTCAACGGAATTTTATATGAACTGGAAGTCTCCAAAATCGGCTTAGGCATACTTCCACACGAGCCCAATCTCATTGCTATTGCCAGTGGTGTCAGAAAATATTTTCCGATTGCGAAACGCTGGCATGGTGGTGTGGCCATAAAGGGACGCATCATGCAACGGGAAGGTGCACCATTTTTCAATCAGCGGGCATTGGGGTATGGCGGAGATTACATCAGGGGATATGATCTTTATGTCATGAATGGTCAGGACTTCGCTTTGTTCCGCTCTAATTTTAAATACACATTGCTTCCCACTAAGGTGTATCAATTTCCCTTTCTAAAGTCCGATAAGTTTCGTCGCTTTCCGATCTCGGCTTATCTGAATGCTTTCTTCGATGCAGGTTATGTTTCTGATAAGCAGTTTGGAAATACGAATAAACTGAGCAATGAATGGCAGTACGGATATGGTTTAAGTTTAGATGTAGTTACCTACTATGATATTGTTTTCCGTTTTGAGTATGCCTTTAATCGTATTGGGGATAGTGGACTTTATATCCGAATGGGAACAGTCTTTTAGGTAAATAAAAATTTTAATTCTGATAAAGTGCTTCCGGCTACCAGCTACCGGCTGCTGGCTGCTTGCTGCTGGCTTCTTGCTTCTTGCTTTTTTTTATTTGTTACTTTCATTCAACTTCAGTCTTTCTCTGAACTTTGAACAAACCTTAAACTTTGAACCTTAAACCTTGAACATTAAACCTTAAACTTTGAACTTTAACATTAAACCTTAAACTTTGAATTTTAAAGCTTTAACTTTGAACTTTAAACCTTAAACCTTAAACCTTAAACTTGTTCTTTGAACTGCGTTCAAAGAACAATTCACTACTTTCGTGGTAATGAAAATTGCCCTATACGCCCGTCAGGTTGCTCCCGAACACTTTCCTTTTGTGAGGGAATTGATGAAGGAATTGGGGCGATATAAGTGCCAATTGTTCATTTATCAGCCATTTTTGCATCGAATTAAGTCGTTGGGGAGTGATATTCCTGAAAATACGCCGTTTAATTCGGGTTCAGAGATCAGGGGACAGGTGGATTTTTTGTTTAGCCTTGGTGGAGATGGGACTATTTTGGATACACTGACTTTGGTGCAGGATTCGGGGATACCGGTACTGGGAATTAACATTGGTCGACTGGGATTTCTGACGAGTATTGGTACAGAAGATATCGGCAGTGCTTTGGAAGCATTGGTAAAAGGTCATTTTTCGCTGGATAAACGGCGCTTGCTGCGTCTCGAATCGAATAGAAACCTCTTTGGAGGGATTAATTATGCCCTGAATGAGCTCACGATCCATAAAAAGGATAGTTCGAGTATGATAATTATTAACACCTATCTCAACGGGGAATATCTGAATTCTTATTGGGCGGATGGATTGATTATCTCCACTCCCACCGGCTCAACAGGATACTCCCTAAGTTGCGGAGGACCTATTGTTGCTCCTTATTCCGGTAACTTTGTCATCACGCCTATCGCTCCGCATAACCTCAATGTCAGCCCGATAGTAGTGTCAGATCAGAATGTTATCTCGCTGGAGGTAGAAGGACGAAGTCAGTATTTCCTGGCTTCCCTCGATTCCAGATCTGTTACAATTGATTCAGCCATATCCCTGGCCGTGAGACGCGAAGACTTCACCATGAACCTTGTCCGACTGGGAAATACCAACTTCCTGGACACCCTTCGAAAGAAATTAAATTGGGGTCTTGACACAAGAAACTAAGCAACTCACCAAATCGTACACAATAAATGTGCTTGGATAAAAAGGAAAATATTATTTTTGTCCAAAGGCCTCACCCAACCAACATGAAGAAACACCTACTTATTTGCCTCATTTTCCTCACCGCGTTCAGTTCTGTGAGCGATGCTCAGCGTCTGCGTGCCCGATGGAAAGCCTACCGCTATGAATGGAGTTTCGGTATCGGAGCCAGTAATTTTCTAGGAGAATTAGGCGGCGCGAATGCGATTGGAACCAACGGTTTCAAGGATCTGGAATTTAGTCTGACCAGACCTGCCCTATCTGTAGGATTGCGCTATAAACTTACCCCAATGTTCTCCTTGCATTCTCACCTGACTTACGGACATGTAAAAGGTGATGATAAACTGACCAAGGAATTTTTCAGGAACAACCGTAATCTTAATTTCAAATCGAATATTTACGAATTCAATGTAAATTTTGAAGCGGCCCTCCTATCGCAGCGGGAAGGTGGAATCTACCGTTTACGTGGTGTCAGAAGGTCTACTTCCTTTGAGGGTTCATTGTATGGGTTTGTGGGAATTGGTGTTTTCCATTTTAATCCAAAAGGTGAATTGAATGATAAATGGTATGAACTTCAGCCACTTGGAACTGAAGGACAAGGAATTTCCCCTGCTCGTGATAAATACAAACGCACTCAGATTTGTATCCCATTGGGAATAGGTGGTCGTTATTTCTTTAACAGGAGATGGGGTGTAGGTTTTGAGTTTGGTATCAGAAAGACATTTACGGATTATATTGACGACGTAAGCAAAACGTATTATGACAAAGAAGCTATTCGTCAAAAATATGGTACTGAAGCAGCGATTTTATCAGATAAATCATTGGGCTTAAGTGAGATTCAAACTCAGGAAGGGCAACAGCGAGGGGATCCCCGTGACAATGATGCTTATATGTTTGGTATAATCAGTCTTCATTATAAGATACGTACCGGCCGTACTAACTTCCCTATATTCTGATCATTTTTACCTTTGTGGGCTGAACCGGAATCTCCTCCGGGCAATTATTATAGATAATCCCACGTTTTGCAGATTATTATGAGGCGGACAATATCGCTAATTCTTATTCTAAGTGCTTGTTGGCCAATAGTTAGCCAGTCTCAATCGCGCGAGATGGGAATTATGTTTGGAGTGATGGGTTATAAAGGTGATCTGGATCCCAATATGTATGATACCCGTTTTGTGGATCCTGCCATAGGTATATTATACAGAAGATCGTACAGTAATCACTGGGCATTCAAAGCTGCTCTTAACTACGGACATGTTCGTGCCAGCGATGAAGAGGCTGAAGATTTCGACAGTAGAAACAGAAACCTCAATTTTCGCTCCCATATCATCGAACTATCCGGACAATTTGAATTCAATTTCTTTCCGTACCAGACGGCGAGTCCTTATACCACAATGAGTCCGTATTTGCTCTGCGGGTTCTCTGTTTTTCATTTTAATCCTAAAGCGGAAATCGATGACGACTGGGTAGAATTGCAACCCCTCGGAACGGAAGGACAGGGAACAGATCTCTATCCTGACCGTGATCCTTATAAAAGAATAAATGCCGCTTTCGTTTTTGGAGGAGGTATGAAATTCAAGTTGATGCGCCGTTTTGGGGTGACAATAGAGTCAGGCGTACGCCGTACTTACACGGATTACCTCGATGATGTAAGCAGCACCTATGCCGATCCGTTGACGATCAGGAGGGAATACGGCAAAACCGCTGAATTTTTAAGCGACCGCTCTCTCGAACAGGCACCCGGAGGAAATATCGGACGGCAAAGAGGAGACACCAAACACCGTGACTGGTATGTATTTACGGGGATTCAAATCACCTATACTTTATCAAAAAAATACATCGATAATTGCCAGCCTTTCAGAATAAAACTCTGGTAGTTTCGTTAATGAGCAGTTAATATCCTTTCGGGGGCGAATAAGGCCGTCACATTTATTACATTTGCGGGCCTCAACCATGTCATTAAAAGAAAAGATAGACCTCCAACGTTTACCCCGTCATGTAGCAATTATCATGGATGGTAATGGACGCTGGGCAAAACAACATGGTAAAATACGCACTTTTGGTCATCAGAGTGGAGTGAAGGCCGTGCGTGATACCGTAGAGGGCGCTGCGGAGCTAGGGGTAGAAGTTTTAACCCTCTATGCCTTTAGCACTGAAAACTGGAGCCGTCCCCGCTTTGAAATTGATGCGCTGATGCATCTGCTGGTACAAACCATCTCCAAAGAGACGCCCACCTTAATGGAGAACAATATTCGTCTCGCTACCATCGGCAATACAGAAAGCCTTCCGGATAAAGTTTTAAAAAATCTGAATAAAAGCATTGATAAAACTGCCGGCAACTCCCGAATGACTTTAGTGCTGGCTCTCAGCTATAGCTCCCGATGGGAAATCACCAACGCGGTTCAAAACATCGCGCGTGAAGTAAAAGAAGGATTACTCAAGCCCGAAGATATCAATGAGAAGCTTATCAGTCAGCACCTGAATACTGCAGCCTGGCCTGATCCAGAACTCCTGATCCGCACGAGTGGTGAAGCACGTGTCAGCAATTATCTCCTTTGGCAGATCGCCTATGCTGAATTATACTTTACACAAAAACTATGGCCGGATTTCCGCAGGGAAGATCTTTATGAAGCCATCATAGACTTTCAAAACCGTGAACGCCGTTTTGGAAAAACATCCGAACAACTGAAATCAGAACATGCTTAGAGTTTATTCCATACTGCTCCTATTTTTCATCTTCCTCTCCTCTCCCCTCGCCGCACAGATAGAAACTATTGGTGGTGTGGATCAGGAGATTGATTTTGGCAACCCTAAAGAATTTGAACTCGGAGGCATCACGGTAACCGGCGTACAGTTTCTGGATGAAAGAGTCCTCATTACTTTAACCGGGCTCAACATTGGTGAACGCTATAAAATTCCGGGAGATAAAATTTCCGGCGCCATTGAAAATCTCTGGAAACAAGGACTTCTCTCAGACATCAAAGTGGTGGCTGAAAAAATCACCGGCGACCGGATATTTCTGAATTTTCAATTGGTAGAACGTCCGCGACTTTCGAAGTTCTCCTTCTCGGGCATCAGCAAAAATGAAGCGGATAAACTGCGCGACAAACTGCAACTCGTCAAAGGAAAAGTGATCACCGAAAATCTGATTCAGATGACAAAGAATCAGGTGAAGGATTACTATGTCGACAAAGGCTTTCTCTTTATCGGGGTAGATGTTAAAACGGAACGCGATACTGCCGCCGGAGTGAATCAGGAACTCATGCGCATCACCGTTAGTAACAAGAGACGCGTTAAAATTAACGATGTTATCATCCACGGAAATACAGAATTTACGGAGAAGAAAATCCGCAGGAAGATGAAGGGCAGCAAGGAAAAAGGATGGTATAAAATATTTAGTTCTTCCAAATTCAACGACGAAGCACTAGAGAAAGATAAAGAAAAAGTAGTCGCTTCCTATAACGCCAAAGGTTTCAGAGATGCGGAGATCGTCAAGGATAGTGTTTATAAATTTGATGAGAAGAGTGTAAATATTGAAGTGTGGATAGATGAAGGGAATAAATATTTTTTCAGAAACATCACCTGGATCGGGAACACCAAATACCCTACTGCCCTGCTCAGTCAAACACTCGGCATTAACAGAGGAGATGTTTACAATCAGCAGAAATTAGATGAAGGACTTTTCATCAGTCAGAACAGCCGCGACATCAGTTCACTGTACATGGATGATGGTTATTTATTTTTCCAGGTTACTCCCGTAGAAGTATTGGTCGAAAATGATTCCATCGATTTAGAGATGCGCATCTACGAAGGAAAACAAGCGACCGTTAACCGCATCACTGTTAAAGGAAATTCCAAAACCAACGATAAAGTCGTACTGCGTGAAATCCGCACCAAGCCCGGACAACTTTTCAATCGTTCCGACATCATCCGTACACAACGCGAATTGGCGCAATTGGGTTATTTCGATCAGGAAAAATTAAATGTAATTCCTAAACCGAATCCGGCTGATGGAACCGTAGACATCGAATACATTGTTGAAGAACGACCTTCCGATCAGCTTGAATTATCAGGAGGATGGGGCGGTGGTGCCGGTGTGGTAGGAACACTGGGCGTATCCTTCAATAATTTCTCTGCACGCAACATTTTCAAAAAAGGAACCTGGTCTCCGCTCCCTACCGGCGACGGACAACGCCTGAGCATTCGTTTTCAGTCAAACGGACGTTTCTTCCAAAGCTATAACATGTCCTTTACAGAGCCGTGGCTGGGAGGAAGAAAGCAAAATTCGCTCAGCGTCTCCCTCTTTCACTCTGTGCAAACAGATGGATTACCGAAAGGAAATGAAGATCGCTCTGCATTAAAAATCAGCGGTAGTTCAGTAGGGTTAGGAAGAAGATTAAAGTGGCCGGATGATTTCTTTCAGATCTATCATGAGTTAACGTATCAACGTTACACGCTGGAAAACTGGCAGGGTACTTTCTTATTCAGTGATGGGTACTCCAACAATTTAAACTTTGAACAAACCATCTCCAGAAATTCAGTAGATGGATTCATCTGGATCAGAAGCGGTTCGCAGTTATCGTTTACCATTCAGCTCACACCACCTTTCAGTTTGTTTGACAAGAGCACCGACTACACCACTGCCAGTTCAGAGGTACGGTATAAATGGATTGAATACCATAAGTGGAAGTTCAGCGGATCCTGGTACAAGAGTCTCGGCACCAAGTTCGTTTTATTCTCCAGAGCGCAAATGGGTATCCTGGGTTACTATAACGGTGACATCGGACCTTCGCCCTTTGAGCGATTCTATTTAGGAGGAGACGGACTTTCAGGATTCGCATTAGACGGACGTGAGATCATCGCATTGAGAGGATACAACAACAACACCATCACACCCAGCATCAATGGCAATACGGTGGGTGGAACGGCGTACAACAAGTACACGATGGAGTTGCGCTTTCCGGTATCGCTCAATCCCTCTGCCACCATCTACACCCTCGCCTTCATCGAAGCCGGTAACAACTGGTTAGGCACCCGCAATTTCAACCCTTTCAACATCAAACGTTCGGCAGGTATTGGCGTCCGCATTTTCCTTCCCATGTTTGGTCTACTCGGCCTCGATTGGGGTTACGGTATCGACGAAATCGAAAACAAACCCAACGTCAACAAAGGGCAGTTCCACTTTACGATTGGGCAGCAGTTTTAAGGAGAAGGATCCGTAGGAAACACGCAGTTAGACGACGATTGCCATCCCGCCAAACGACAATAAACAGCAGCTATTTGCAGTAAGGAGCTTATTTATTGCGTTTAGCAAACAGGTTTAATTGTTGCACTTTCTTACTTTTGAGTGAGAGACAGCACCTGTAAAAATGAAATGACTTGTATTAAAAAATGTGAGATCGTCATAATTAATATCAGTTTTGACGTTGAGCAACAATTCATTTAAAACATACCTCATCCATAGGTCATGCCCTTCTACTAAAAAACATCTCCCATGCGCCTGCTCCCTTCTTTCCTTCTCCTCATCTCCTTCCTGAGCACTGTATCAAACTCAACGGCGCAAACTACATTCAAAGTTTTGTTTTTAGGAAACAGTTATACCGGTACGAATAACTTGCCTCAACTTATAGCTGATATTGCCTTATCGGCCGGTGACACCTTGATTTTTGATAGTCATATGATCGGTGGATATCAGTTGATAGATCATAGCGGGGATAGCATTTGTCAAAGTAAAATAATGGCCGGGAATTGGGATTATGTCGTGATGCAGGGACAGAGTCAGGAACCCATTGTAGCCTACAGTCAATTTTTATCGGGTGCTTCCGGTTTATATAGTCAGATCAAACAGTATAATCCATGTGCTGTAACAATGCCTTACATGACCTGGGGAAGAAAAAACGGCGATGCTGCCAATTGCCCCTTCTTTCCAGAGATGTGTACTTATGAAAGCATGGATAGCACATTAAGAATTCGATACCTGGCACTGGCTAATTCATTGCAGGGAGAAATTTCACCGGTGAGTATGGTTTGGAATTATCTCCGACAAAATCATCCCACTATTGAGCTCTATCAGCCGGACGAAAGTCATCCTTCAGCGGAGGGTTCTTATGCTGCAGCCTGTTGCTTCTATGCCAGCATCTTTAAAAAAGATCCGACATTAATCACCTTTAATTTTGGATTAAATGCCAATGATGCTTCTATCATCAGAAATACAGCCAAGACACAAGTCTTCGATAGTTTGATGTTATGGGATTTCAAGAGAATGCCTGTTGCCAACATCCGATACCAGATGGGTGCCGGTGTGAACGAAGCAATCTTTCAGTGCATAACACAGGGCGTTCGGCAAAATTATTTATGGGATTTCGGAGATGGAACCACCACCACTACACCTTTTCCTACGCATTCCTATTCAGCAGATGGAACTTATACTGTTTCATTAACCACGACCACTTGTGATCTGCAAGGAGTACATACCGCTTTTGCGGATAGTACTATTCAATTCTGCAGTCATACTCCTACGATTTATAATACTCTGCCTTGGCTCTGCCAGTATGATACCCTTTGGACACAACCGGCAACGTCATATCAATGGTTAATGTATGGAACACCGATACCCGAAACCAATCAATACCTGGCGAATTATGCTCAATATGGTCCTTCCGGATTTTCTGTGATTTCTACAGTAAATGGCTGTGCAGAATTATCGCAAGAATTCATGGAGATGCCGCAATGGTCGGGTTATTACTTTGACGGGATTGGTGACCCCTGCGTTGGAGATACGGTTGCATTTGCAGTTTTACATATCAACGGTTTTCTCTCCGGATCAGAAAATATTTTTTGGTACAAAAATGATACGCTATTGCCATTGATGACCAATGAGGATACTTTGCTCATCACTTCCTCCGGAAAATACGAATGCAAGATAAATCTTCCAAACTCCAATTGTCCGTTAGACACTACTTCCACTCTTCTTGAATACAATTGTGGAGTCACGGGTATTGACGGACCTGAACCGGAAATTGGCTGGACACTATTTCCGAATCCTGCCACTTCCACTATCACTGTCCATTTTTCCAAACCGCTCCTGAAAGAACAAGTTCATCTTTATAATGCACTGGGGCGATTAATTAAAGTAATTGATGCTTTCGGAACAACTACTCTTACTATTTCAGAATTGCCGGTTGGACTATATATGGCCCGGTTACAAAGCAACAGATTCGCTGCTCTAAAATTTATCAGGCAATAGCATTTTTTCATCTTTCCCGACTATGCTTTGCGGGCGATTACTCTATACCCGGGACTCAACTCCCTCCTATCACCGGCTCGCCGCGACTAGATGTCGTGCCCAGGCGGTTTGTTGGAAATAACGACAGTATATCTTCAACCCATAGTTCGATAGGATATTCCTCAACTAAAAGAGCCAAACCGCCCCTCTCATCCACCCTCTCCCACTACTCCTCCCTCCTTCGATGCACTTCCGCAAATGAAGAATCACTAAAGAAATAAACTGCTGAATTCGTCGTTTAAAAGTGCGCTCTATCACAATATTCTTTCAAACTATTGATTTACAAAAATATACCCTGACAATAATAACGCTCCCGCTTTGGATGCTTCCGATTTAATCGGTAATTTTGGCACGATAATTTGCAAACGCGGGACAGATAAAACCCCAACACATGAAGAAGTTCATCCTAGCATTCACCTTCGCAACCACGCTATTCATCGGTTCGCCCCTTTTCGCTCAGAAGTACGCTTATATTGATTCGCAGTACATTCTGGACAATATTTCTGAATATAAAGCCGCCCAGCAACAACTAGATCAATTGAGTGTGGCCTGGCAGAAAGATATCGAAGCCAAATATGGTGTGATAGATAAGCTCTATAAAGATTATCAGGCGGAGCAAATCCTGCTCACTGAAGAAATGCGTCGTAAACGCGAACAGGAAATTACCAATAAAGAAAAAGAAGTAAAGGAATTTCAAAAACAGAAATTCGGGTATGAAGGGGAGCTCTTCAAGAAAAAACAAGAACTCATTAAACCTATCCAGGATAAAATTTATAATGCTGTAAAGAAAATTGCTACCGATCAGGGCTATGCTGTCATCTTTGATAAATCAGGCGATCTGGTAATGTTGTATACCAATCCCAAATACGACAAAAGCGATGATATTTTAGCGGCGATGGGTTATAAAGCCGGTACCAAAGGACAAACAGATGGCGGCGGTGCGACTAAACCCGGCGGCTCAGGTGATACTCCTCCTCCTGCAGGTGGTGGCGGATCCGACGATCGCAAATAATTAAAACAATTAATCAACTAATAACTATTCCATTTATCATGACAAGAATCTTTGCCATCCTCTGTGGTATTCTGCTGGGCTTATCCGTGCAGGTACAAGCGCAGAACACACTCAAATTCGGACATATCAATTCTACTCAGTTGCTGAGTTTAATGCCCGAAACAAAAAATGCTGATTCCTCCTTGCAAAAATTCGGAGCATCACTGGAAAATCAGCTGAAAACAATGACCGCCGAATATCAGGGAAAAATCTCCGACTTTAAATCCAAAGAAGGTTCGATGGCTGATCCGATTCGAGATGCTAAATTGAAAGAGATCAGCGACCTCGAAGAACGTATTCAATCTTTCCAGGAATCTGCTCAAAGCTCGATGCAAAAGAAAAAAGAAGAGTTGTATACTCCGATTTTAAAGAAAGCAGAAGAAGCGATTAATGCTGTCGCGAAAGACAACAAATTCTCTTATATCTTTGATTCAAGCGCGGGAACATTGCTCTTCGCTCAGGAAGGCGACGACGTGCTCCCTTTGGTTAAAGGTAAACTCGGATTGAAATAATTCGAAAAAATAAATCTTAAAAAGGCTGTTTCTTCCGGAAGCAGCCTTTTTGTTTTTCCAACCTGTCCTGAAAATCTGCTTTACATTCTCTCCTCTTCACTGCATTGCTAAAAGAAATCTTACACCACCCCTGACAAGCTGAATTTCTCTATTTTTGACTATGCCTCGTCCTGCTCACCCTTCCTCCCGTCCTCTGGGAATTTTTGATTCCGGTATTGGCGGCCTCACCGTTGCCAATGCCATCCATGAACTCATGCCGAATGAAACCTTAATTTACTTTGGCGATACCGCCCACCTTCCCTATGGTGATAAATCGCCGGAAGCTATTCGAAAATGGTCGGTGGTCATCAGTGATTTTTTGTTGAGTTTTAATTGTAAAGCCATTGTGATTGCCTGTAATAGTATTTCATCAGTGGCTTATGATACGGTAAAAAAGCATGTTGGGAACAAAGCGATTGTAATAAATGTAATTGATCCGGTGGTGGATTATGTCAGTGCACAGGCAGGGACAAAAAACGTTGGTGTAATTGG
The DNA here is from genome assembly GCA_016721435.1 of Bacteroidota bacterium. Classification (GTDB taxonomy): domain Bacteria; phylum Bacteroidota; class Bacteroidia; order AKYH767-A; family OLB10; genus JAJTFW01. The sequence continues at coordinate 209,352 of JADKIC010000004.1, read as the reverse complement.
AACCAAAGCGACAATAAAATCGGATGTATATGCCGCGAAATTAAAAGCCCGATCTAAAAAAATCGGCGTTTCCTCTCTGGCCACACCGCTGCTTGCCCCAATGATTGAAGAAGGTTTCTTCAACAATAAAATTTCGAAAACGATCATCAACGATTATCTCTCCCGTCCGAAATTAAAAAATATTGATAGTCTGATTTTAGGTTGTACCCATTACCCGCTCATTCGTCCGGAGATTGAACAATACTATAAAGGTCGTGTACAGATTTTTGATTCAGCAAGAATTGTTGCTCATCATGTGCAGTGGGTTCTCGACGAACAGCAACTGCTCCATCAGGGCAAAGCCGGAAAACATCGATTCTTTATTTCTGATTTCACCTCCTCTTTTGAAATGAGCACAAAAATATTTTTCAAGGGCAAGGTTAAATTGGAGCAGAAGAATTTATGGAAGTGAATGAACCGGAATTTTGCAGGAAAATTAGTAGCTACAGCTTGCCTATTTTTCTTAGTCCGGGAAAGTGGTAATCGTTGTTTTAGTTATCTCTTCTTTGTTGAACAAGCCCCTGTAGAAATTAATCCGTAACTCACTTCTTACACATGATAGCTGCCCTTCTTCATCTTATAAGAGTCCTGTAGGGGCGACACCTCTATAACCACAGACATCCATCTTTCTCCATCTAACAGCCATCACCCGACCTTCGGTCGGGTGAGGCTGTTGTTACGAGAGAGGGAGCTCTTCTTTACAGAGATTTCGCCCCTACAGGGCTTTTGCAGGAAGCAGGGTAAGTTGGGTGGGGAGCCCTTTCTTTACAGAGATGTCGCCTCTACAGGGCTTTTGCAAGAAGAAATGTACGCGGAGTGCTGTCGTTTCGTACAGCAACCTCATAAAAAAAGCCGGACTTGGGATCCGGCTTTCTAAATATTTATATTCTGATCTCTTTCTAACCCCAGGGCTATCCGAAAATCAGTTTATCTTCTAATAAAACTTAGCGCGCTTGTCAACGATTCCTGCTTTTTCGCGCAAGGCATTGTACGACTCATACTGGCTGCGGTTCTGCAATTGTGAGCGGAGTTGCTTGGTAGCTTCTTTCAAGTCAGCGGGTTCTTTGACATCCGCAAAAGATTCCACTTGCACCACATACACACCATTCAGTCCTTTTAAGGGAGCTGATGTTTGTCCGGGCTTCATGGCCATCAGGTAGCCCACTACAAACGACTCCATTCCGCTATTGGCCAGCATTGGTGATGCGAAAGATATGGATGCAGCAGATTGTACCGGTTGCGTCACAGCAGTACCGATAGACTCGAGTGTTGTTCCGCCTTTCTTCATTTTCTCCATCAGCATTGCTGCCTTTTTATCGCGGCGCAGTTCAGCGGTTAACTGATCTTTCACCTGTTCCATTGTGCTAAAACCTTTTTCACGACGATCATTTAATTTCGCTATGACAAAACGATTTCCAAATTCAAATGCTTTTGATACTTCACCCAACTCTGCTGTAAATGACCAGCGCACCATTTCACGAGAACCTTCCAGCGGACCAACCTGACGCGCATTCTCCATAATATTCGGTTCAGAGAATTTGGTCAGCTTCTGTTCTGTTACAGCCTTTTCAAAAGCATCACCGGTCAAATTTTTACCGGCAAACTCATTGGCTTTTGCATATACGGCCTGATAGGTTTTAGTACTTGGTTCAATCTTTTTCTCTACATAAGCGACACGCACCTGACGACTTTGCTTACCCTGATCTACGATAAGGATGATATGCACTCCGAATTGTGTTTGAACAATCGTATAATCCCCCTTATTTCCCTGGAAGCAGGCATCATTAAATTCGGCCACCATCATGCCCGGACTAAACCATCCCAGATCACCCCCTTTCATCTTCGCACCTTCATCGGTAGAATACTGGTCGGATAATGTTTTAAAATCTGCACGGCCATCAATGCTTTCTTAATACTATCTGCTCTTGCAAGCACTGAATCTTTTACGGCCCCTTCAATTTTCAGGAGAATATGAGAAGCCTTCACAGAATCCGGCATCATCTTCACTGCGGAAAGTTTAGCCAAACGAAAAGCACCATTCTCCTCGTAAGGACCATAAACAAATCCAAGTGGGGCACTAAACATCAAAGAATCGATATTAAATGGCAAACTTCCTTTTTTATTGTAAGAGGCATTAAAAGGACCATCACTATTCAGCACCACAAAAACCGAATCATTAGTAGATGTCCTGAAGGTATCTGTCAATTGTGTAATGGCAAACATAGCGGCCTGACGATCCATATCGCTCGGTGTTATTTCAAAAGTAACATAATCGATGTTTGTGGAAGCCTCCTGTTTGTACTTTTCATTGTAGCATTGTACAATGTCTTCATTTCGGAATCGGTGACTTCAATTGTACTATCAGAAATACTTGTATAAGGTAGCGCAACAAAACGCACATTAGCAGTTTTATTTTTAGCAAAGAAATCATCTTTCGCTTCTGCCTTTGTCACGAAAAGCCCCTGCTTAATCAGGTTATAATATTTTTGCTGAATACGTTCCTCACGGATTGCATTTTCAAAAAGCACCCATTGCTGACGTGTTTTTCCGGTTGCATCATTATCCATGTTCTTCAGGAAATTGACCACATTGGCCGAATTAAAAATTCCGGTTTTAGGATCGGTAAAGGCTTGCTTGATTTGCTGATGAGGATTTTTTCCCTGCACCATATCCAGCAACTCTTTTGGTGAACATGTCAGTCCCAGTTTTTCAAACTGAGGATTCATCACCATCTCATTGATCAACTGATTCCAGGATTGCTCGCGGAGTTGGTCCATGGTATTTTGATCCACTGTTTCGTTAGAAGACTGAAGTTTGTAATTATCCACCTGTGTTTGCACACGGGCTTCAAAATCCATGATATTTATTTTTTTTCCTTTTATTTCGCCCACGGTAGAATCACTTCCACTCATAAAGCCATTCCGAGTGGAGAAAAAGTCTCCAAGGATAAACGCCGCAAGACTGAATCCTACGATACCGATCAACAGACCTGCCTTACCCCTGATTTTCTCAATAACTGCCATAACAATATAATTTTTCGAATTTAGAGGGTGCGAATATACGAAGCTTTCTTCAAAGTGAAAACTAATTGGAGCAGTAAAACCAGATCCTATTTTATTTTAAATCAATTCTTTAGATAATATTTTGAAAAGCCCAATACCTAAAAAGGTTCTTCTGATTTACTTTTCTCTTTTTTCCATTCGGATTCGCTGATTTCTTCTGATCAACCAGAAGACCATCGCTACACCGGTAAAGATGAAAAACCACAGTGCAGAGGTTAGCGTTTCGGTAATAAGTTTAAAAGTACCGAGAGAAGCTCCAAGCAGTACAATGACCAACCACGAAAGTTCAAGCACCCTCAACATCGCTTCTTATTTTTTAACTGTAATGCGACCTCTGACATTAAATATTTTATACAGACTGAAATCCTGGTTGGCTTCAAATCCGTCGCCATAAATGATCTCATCTTCCGTTGTAATTTTAACATGCTGATCACTGGTTAATTTTTCATTTCTTTCATTCCAGATCAGCAGTTCCGTATTCAGCATTTCTCCCTTTTTATTCACCACCACCACATCCTTTCTCGCCTCCCATCTTTTCTCATTCTCATAATGTACCGCGTACTTCGCTTTTAACTCGGACTCCACTTTCATTTCAGGATCAAAGAATTCGATATGTATTCACTGTGGCATCTCCGTGATATTCTGTGGAGAAATAATCTTCTTTAATTCGGGTGCTCTGACTCTGACGCGCACCAACCCCGAATCACTATAGAGTGTTTCAAGCCCCTTGATATGCTCTACGGGTTCATTCTTTTGCTCTGTAACGCGTTTGATCTCTGTCTGGTCATTTTCACATGCACTTAAAACACCAGCGAAAGTTAACAAAAAAAGGAAATCCAGACTCCTTCTGTTAAAAAACAATCGACTTGTCCACATCATGAGATTAATCAAATCTTCTTTTTTGGAACCAATTTTCATTGAACGTAATGCCGATAACCGCCCGAACATAGCGTTCCCGGATCAAAGTACTCTCCGTTGTTCCTCTCTGCCCCGCTTCAAGAGCAATATTTATTATCGACTGGTATGCCTTTCTCAAAGGCAAGCCAAAACCGAGGCTAATGCCTTTATCTTCAATAGAATTATTGCGTAAATTCAAATACGATTGACTGTAAAATAGTCCGACACGGAATTGCATCCTTTGAATAAATCGTGTTCCCTTTGAATCGTTCACGTATTGGCCACCGATAGAAACCCTCATACTATTATCCAGGCTATCTTCTCCTCTGAAAGATTTATACGTACTCCATTCCTGAAACCTGAAATCGGATTGAACGGTCCATTTTTCACCTTTCGCTACTTGTATACCGATACCAAATGACATCGGCAATTCAATTTCACCCTTTTCTTCTGCGATGTATTGTACCGTATCTCGTGAAAAATCTATTCCGATGGCATTAGTTCTATAATTTTCCCATAGGAAGGACCTTTTCGCTTTCATTTGTTGGGCAGTAGAGAAAGAAGCACCTATAGCCAATGTATAATTATTTTTCAAATTGGTTTTGTAATGTAAGCCAAACTCCAATAGGAACTCACCCACAGACGTATTATCCAGTACCCGCGTTCCAAAGAAATCCGTATCTGTAAATTCAATTATCCTGGATTGTTCCGTTGATCCGAAGAGATAAGAAGCATTGACGCCCACCGAAAACTGTTTTGATAATTTTATGCCTGTCCCCAGGAAATATTTGTTTAAACCACCGGTACCTTCATAGGTAGTAGAGATCGTATTGGAGGAATCGATATAGGAAGAAGTTCTGATAGAATAACCGATTCCACTAAAGGGAATCATCCCGAATGCCAGTCCGATTTTATTGCGCAGTAAGGGCATACCGAGGACGAGGTACTCCAGTTTCGCATTGTACTTTTTGCTGTTGATATCTCCCTGATCTAACCATAACCTCTCTCCGCTTACTCCAAATTCAAAAACCATCAACGAATCATAAGCATAGGAGGCGGGATTTGAAAAATTAAGTCTTCCGATATAACTCTCCGCCAAAGATGTTCCTCCCATTCCACGCTGGTGCGCAAAGCCATTAAAAAGCAATTCGCCCGGTCCAAATCTGGAATACGGGGAGACGGTACTCGTTTGTCCAAAACTCTGATGGTTCAAAAAGACCATTAGAATACTGACTATCAACCTACTTATTTTCATCATGGTGTTGTAACTGAAGAATCGCATTTAAACCCTGCAAGGTGAATACCGGGGCAACAAAGATGCGGGATTTGAGCTGATTTAAAAAGAATTCACTGTCGCCACCGGTTAATATTAGTTCCAAACGAGGATAAAGTTCCCGGTATTGCAAAATGAAGCCCTCGATTTCCGCCACCATTCCATTAACCACGCCCGATTGAATGGATGCCGTTGTATTTTTACCTGTGAGAGCGGGTGCGGAAACAGGATCCAACAAGGGTAACCGGGCAGTAAAAGTATTTAATGCCTTGAACCTCATTTTCAAGCCGGGGGAGATGGAACCTCCTGAGTAAATTCCATCATGGCTTACAAAATCAAATTTCAAACAGGTACCCGCATCTATAATAAGAACATCCTGACCCGGAAATAAAACATGCGCTGCACAGGCGTTAGCGAGACGATCACGGCCCAGGGTTTGAGGTGTTTCATATCCATTCTTCACAGGGACTTGCATCTTCTCATCCAGATAAAAAACCTCGTCTATACCTTGAATAAGTTTCTCCAGATCCGAAGGCAAAGGGGCTACTGCAGAGATCATTACCCTCATGATTTTTTTCGTGGAGATATCTGATTGCAATTGATTCAGTGTGATTTCATCGACCACACCCACTTTCACGGGATGATCCCCATCAAATACGCCATACTTGATGGAAGAATTACCAATATCGAGCACCAGATTCACGATGCAATATTAGGATTAATTAAATTTTAAAAGCTATTTAATTGATCTGTAATTTCTTTAGCAGAAAGAGAAGACCTTTTGATTCCGGACTTGTTTTTCCTAAAAATGTCTTACTTTTGCGGGCTCCAACACGGTGATGTAGCTCAGTTGGTAGAGCAAAGGACTGAAAATCCTTGTGTCGACGGTTCGATTCCGCCCATCACCACCAAATAAATTTTAAAACCACCATGATGAAACCCACTCGCTTTCGGAAGGTCCTGCTGATCGACGACAACGAGATCGACAACTTCATCAATGAAAGAATGATCACTTCCAGTCATTTTTCAAAAGAGGTCATTGTTAAAAATTCCGCTGATGCTGCCTTAGATTTCCTTCGCGGACTGAACCAGCAAGCCGATTACCCTGAGATTATCTTTTTAGATTTGAATATGCCTGTGAAAGATGGTTTTGAGTTTTTAACGGATTTTGAATTGCTACCGGATGAAATTAAAAACACCAGTAAAATTGTTGTATTATCCTCTTCTATTTCACCGGACGACATCAACCGGGCCTCTACGAATACACATGTTTTTAAATACGTGAACAAACCGCTGAGTGAAAAATACCTGGATGCCATCATCCTCTAAAAAACGGAGCCCCGATACATGCATCGGGGCTTCCTTATAAATAATTCTATTTAATCTTTGATCGGATTGCTCATTCTTCGAATAATATTTTCATCCACTTTTACATAGGCGATCACGGGGCAGGAACCACTATTCAATGCTTCAAACTCTGTCCACATCTCTGCAATCTTCTTCACTTTACGACGATAGTCGGCAGGCTTCAAAGCGGTCTTCAACAATTTCATCAGAAAACGAGCAGACTCAAACTCTGCATCCTGCTCTCGAATTTGTCTCTTGAGGCTGGAGATGATCTGCATGCAAAGGCTATCATCGCCGAGAATACAATATTGCAAGGCCTGAAAAAGCTTTGAATCGATATCGGTATAGAGATGTTGCTTCAACGACATCTGATTGCGCAATTCATTAATCTTACGTGCAGCACCCTGGAAATCGCGTTGATAAAAACGAACAATAGCCAGATAACGCTTCACACAAATAAAATGATATTCCTCTTCCTGGTTAAAGTCGCAATACTTCTCCAGCTTATCCGCATAAAATTGAAGGTGATCAATATTACTATCGATTTGATACTTCACGATTTTAGAGCGGAGGAATTGCACTACAAAAAAGTTCATCATATGCTTTTCCGTCATCTCCGGCAATTGCTGATGGATGCGTTGGAGATAGTAATCCGCGCGAACGATATTTCCGGTGCGTACATAGTATTCAAAGTACAACATGTCGGTAATACATTTTATATTCTGATAAAACGTATCCATAGGATAGCTGTCAAAAATCTTCGTCATCTTTTGCAAGACCGCTTCAATTTCTATTTCACGCGCTTTGAGTCCATCCAGCTTATGAGGAACATTACATAAATAATAAATCCGGGCTACATTATAAAGAACATAGAGACGATGGGAATCATACAACTCACAAATATTGCTAAGTTCCCTCTTCATCATGATCACTTCTTCGAGATCAGACTCCTGACCATTCAACTGATAAACACCTAACTTCTTTATCATCCGGAAAAAGACACCTTCTGCCTTCGACACCGCGAGTGAAAAAGCGACGTGCTTGTTGAACTTGGTTTCGTAGGAATCATATTCTTCCGAATAGAGATGCAGTTGAGCGAGTGTTTTATACACTAAAATCAATTCTGCATTCAGATCATACTCTATTAACTGTTTCTCGAGTTCACGCAATGCACGCACCGAAAATTCGCGGTTGTTTCCAAAAGGTGAGCCGGTACTCTGGATACCTCATCCATTAATGTTTGTATCGGGTTCTGCACTTTCTTACTGAGTATAGAAGCGATTTTGGAATTCAGGCGGGACTTCAGCGTATAATAAGCGCTGGGGTTCACCTGTAAGATATCCATCATCTCGCTATCTTCTACTTCGCGATTACGTGTAGTTTCCAGCACCAGAAAAGGCTTATTCTTCTTCTTCCCTGACACTTCCTGCAACAGTTGCTGGTATTCATCTTCGGTCAGTTTCTTAATTGTTTTACTTAAGATTTCCATGCTTGAGCTTGCTTAAATTGGATGAGTATTTTATGCCACTTGATACGCAGATCTTTCAACAAGGTTTCCGGGTCTCTCTATTCTGATTATTTCAACCGGGTAGGAACTTCTTTCCATAAACTGCGTATTCAGTCCATGATCGCAAGAATATTACGAACGTCCTTTCTACTTCAATTCCCCTTCCCCGGTTACTATTTCCCTTTAAAAACGGTGAAAAAAGATAAAAACCTTACAAATGGAAGGAATGTAACCAATACCCCCTCTAACCACGTATAGAGGATCGTAAATTGACAATGACCAAAAAATAAATTGAAAATGAACCACCAGGCACACACAGAAGACTTCTACAAAACCATCCGTGAAAACAGGATGCTGATGTACTCTAAACCTAAGCGTTACTTCAATCGTGACGAACAGAAAGGATCTACGTTCAAATATCTCTTCCTCATTGAGACGATCGTATTCATTCTCCTCATGGCTGCGGCAGGCACTACCATGGCACAGGGAACTCAGGTCGCACCGGGTGCTCCGTTCACTGCGAATGAGCAGGCGGGTGTCAATATTCACAATTACAATACTGTTTACAATAGCGGTAAAGTATTCGTGAGCTGGACTTCAAAAAATGAAACCGAAGATTGCGTCTATGTTGTTGAGCGCTCCGGTAACGGACAGGAATTTCAATCGGTAGGTGTGAAAGAAGGTATTGGATCGGAAATCGAACTCTACTATTCATGGATTGACAAAACACCTCCTGCAGGATTTGCCTACTACCGTGTAAAGAAAATTACCAAGGAAGGTACACAATTATACAGCTCTGTTAGTTCTGTTATCAACCAGTCATCGAATTTCGAAAACTACGCACAGGGCGAAGAAGAAAACAAATAATCGACGTCCCTTTATACGTGAAGTGCACGTGTTTACGAACTATGAAAATAACGGCGAATAGGGTATTCAGAAAATATCTCAGCTTGTTGTTTCTTCTTACTGCAACAACGTTATCTACGGGCCCAGGTGCCCGTAGCTTCGTTTACCAGTAGTCAGGACAGCGGTTGCGCGCCCTTATTAGTGAATTTTATAAACACTTCTACCGGTGCCGTAAGTTATCAATGGAGTCTTGGCAACGGAAACAATTCAACTTTAACCAATCCCTCTACCTCTTATATTAATTCCGGTGCATATACAGTTGTCCTTATTGCCACCTCTGCCACAGGAATTAAAGACACCGTAATCTCTACCATTACCATTTTAGGTGACCCGGTTGCCGATTTCAATGCCTCTGCCTTTTCCGGTTGCGAAGATCAGAACAGCATACTCTTTACCAATATTTCTGTGGGCGCATCCGCCTATATATGGGATTTTGGCGATGGCAGTTCCTCCACAGCAACGAATCCTTCTCATACTTACACCACGCCCGGTACGTACAATGTCAAACTTATTGCATCAAATATTTTCGGGTGTCAGGACATTGCGATAAAGAACAGTTATATCACCATTCATGCGAGTCCGCTGGCTCAAATTACCATCAACCAGACTTCGGCATGTGATGTAGCGACCATCTTTCAGTTTTCCTCTTCCACAACAAACATTTCCTCCTGGCAATGGAACTTTGGCGATGGAAACACCTCCACCCAGCAAAATCCATCGCACCAATATGCCGGCGCAGGGAATTATCCGGTCACTTTAATTGTCACCTCTCCTAACGGATGTACGGATACCGCCTCCTCTGCCAATAACATTACGATTGGAAATAGTTTAGTGCCTTCCTTTACGATGAATGATAGTGCAGGATGTGGCCCGCTTACGGTTCAGTTTGACTGTACTGTTCCCAATGCCACCACCTGGAGCTGGGATCTGGGCGATGGTACCACTTCTACTCTGGACAATCCTGTGCATACATATACGAATCCCGGTTCTTATACGATTACGCTCACTGTTACCACACAGAGCGGTTGCAATGGTTCTGTTACACTTCCCAATCTGGTTGTCGTAGATGCATTACCGGTAGCCAATTTCACTGTGCTGCAGGATAGTGGTTGTGTTCCTTTCACCGCGCAGTTTATTAATTTGAGTACAGGAGCGACTTCTTATTTGTGGAAATTTGGAAACAGCGATTCCTCTTATCTGACCAATCCAACGACGCTTTATACACAGGGTGGCTACTTCAGTGTGACCTTAACTGCGATCTCTCCTAATGGTTGTCAAACTTCAATTACAAGACCGCAACTTATAAAATCCTTTGCCCCCAGAGCCTACTTTACCGGAACGCCACTGGTAGGTTGTCCGGGCATGACAGTTCAGTTTACACATACCGGCAATGCCGTTAATGTCAATAATTACCTATGGAATTTTGGAGATGGCACTACTTCCAATCTTGCCAACCCCAGTCATACATACGCTGCGATTGGAAATTATACGGTATATCTGATCGTCACCAATTCATTCGGTTGTAAAGACACGGTGTATAAAGCAAATTATGTGACCGTCATCAGCGGACAAGTGGCGTATACCGTTCCAGATACTTTCCTGGTTTGTCAGGATAATCCGATAGCATTTTCAGATCCTACTACAGGCAGTAACACCTGGAATTGGAACTTCGGGAATGGATCGGGATCCACCTCTCAGTCGCCCAGCACCCTATACCCGACACCGGGTATCTATACGGTCACTTTACAAACTTCGATGCCGGGAGGATGTACTCAAACCTTCAATCCCTATGCAATTGTAAAAGCAATTCCTTACGATCCGCAACCGATAGAGTTTAATTTTATCAATCCCTGTAAACCTTATACAATTAGTTTCTCCACCCAAACGCCGGATATCACTACCTTCAGCTGGGATTTCGGTGACGGAACCACTTCAACGTTAGCCAATCCGACACATACTTATCAGCAAGCGGGCACTTATACTATTGTATTAAATATGAGCATTGGTGAAGGCTGTCTTGCCACCATCACCACTACTATCACACTCGGACATTCGAATCCTATGCTCTCAGGAAGTCAGGATATTTGTTTAGGAAGTCCGGTGCAATTCAGTTTAACCGATTCACTCGCCTTTACCAATGCGCTATGGAATTTTGGAGATGGAAATACCTCCACCCAATTGCAGCCCGCATATACTTATACAACGGCCGGCAGTTATACTATTGAACTCATCACGACTGATACGCTAGGTTGCAAAGACACTTTTAATCTTGCGATACCGGTTGTAGTGAACAATCCCATTCCGGCATTCACTTCCAACACCATTTCTTGTGTCAATGCAGCAGTGACCTTTCAAAACAATTCGCAAAACGCCTCTTCCTATAGCTGGGACTTTGGAGATGGAAACACTTCCAATGATCTGAATCCAACGCATACCTTCTCGCAGGCCGGCCTATATACTATAACGTTAACGGCTATAGAAAACTCGTGCTCGGTCACACATACGGCTGTGGGCTATCTGAATGTGATACAGGCGCAAAGTGTATTCAGCTATACCACCAACGGACAATGTATGCCGGTCACGGTAAGTTTTACGGATCAGAGTAACAATGCGGTGCAATGGCTTTGGTATTTTGGTAATGGCGACAGTTCGGTGCAGCAAAATCCGGTATACACCTATTATAGTGATCCGACCGATTCCATTCAACTCATCATAACTGATAACAATGGGTGCATGGATACTTCCTATCAGGTTCCATTCCCCTATTATGCGGCCGGTGCGCTGGTTGATGATTCAACAGGATGTATTCCGCATGCTGTACAGTTCACTGATCTTTCCAACGGAGCCATCGCCTGGACCTGGAACTTTGGCGACAACAGCACCTCAACGCTGCAACATCCCACACATACTTACACCGGCAATGGCTATTTTGATGTCATGCTGATTGCAGAATTCCCGGGTGGATGCCTGGATACCATTCTTTATCCTGACATGGTGCATATTTCATCACCGGTTGTTGATTTCTATTCCCCTTCTCTCGCAGGATGTTCACCGACACAAATCAGTTTCGTCAATACCACTTCCGATGCCACACAATTCAGCTGGTCTTTTGGAGACGGAGGGATTTCTTCGAACATCAACCCCCAGCATATCTATTATATTCCCGGAACATACACCATCACACTCATTGCTATCAACAGTTATGGTTGCAGCGATACGATGATACGCCAGGATTATATTTCCATTCCGGGAACGTACACTAACTTCGGCATTTCCACACTTTCAGGATGCCAGGGACAAGGTGTACAGTTTACGGATTCTTCCATTAATGCCAGTCAATGGAGTTGGGATTTCGGAGACGGAACGATTGATACGCTTTGCCATCCTGCACATATCTACCAGGATACAGGATCGTACACCATCACTTTAATAACGATTGACTCGATAGGTTGTACGTCCTCTTATAGTTATCCATTGCCATTAATCATCCATCCTAAACCTGTTGCTGCGGCATCTGTCACGGATAGTTCGGGCTGCTCTACATTTACTACATCCTTCATCAATCTTTCGCAGGGCGCGATTACTTATCTCTGGGATTTAGGAGATGGAGATACGAGTCAGTTAGATGATCCTACACATACCTATATTCAGGGAGGAATGTATTATCCGGAACTCATTGCCACCACTTCATTCGGTTGTAAGGACACCTTTCAGTTCAGCACGGGAATTGATGTTTGGCAAACACCTGTTGCTGGTATTTCTGCGAGTGATACCGTAGGATGTGAACCGGCGCAATTGACTTTCTCCAGTAACTCATCCCTCACACAAAATCCGAATTACAATTGGACCACTGATAACGGCTTAAGCAGTACTGATTCTGTTTTTCAACCGGTGTTGGTGAATGATTCCATCTATACCATCACCCTTATCATCACCAATAGCAATGGATGTTCGGATACCGCGCAACAACAGGTATTGATCCATCCTTCACCTGCCGCTTCGCTACTGTGAATACAAATTCGGGCTGTAACCCGCTGGCTACACAATTCACCAACACCTCTGGTGGAGCGATCTCCTATAGCTGGCATTTCGGCAACGGCGACTCTTCCACTACCACGGATCCATCCTACACTTACTCTATTCCCGGACTATACTCACCTGTATTAATCGCGACTAACAATTTTGGCTGCAGCGATACATTTACTTTCCAACCCGGCATTGAATCATTACTAACACCTGTGGCTGCTTTCTCAGTGGATACAACGGCTGTCTGCTTTGGCGACGTACTTCAATTCAGCGATCAATCCAACGATACCCTTGCGCCTGCCTACCAATGGGATTTTGGTTTCACCACCAGTACTTTAATGAATCCTGTGATTACCGGTAGCAGTTCCGGGATTTTGATGTCACTTTAATTGTAACCAACAACAATGGCTGTTCGGATACCAGCACGCAACTGCAGTATTTCCAGGTTTACGATACACTGCCTCCCGCGGTAAGTCCCATTGCTTCAGCCAGTGTCCTCAACGATCAGCAGGTTGAAATTACATGGTTCAACACATGGCAAAATGATGTAGCTGCTTATCGTTTATACCGGTACAATACTGCAGGAAATGCCTGGGATCTCATCCACACGGACAGCAATCCTGTACTCGCTACGACAGCATTGACGACTGCATATACCGACAACGGCTTAAACACAAAAAACAATACCTATACCTATAAGGTACAAACTATCGACCATTGCGGCTATGAGTTACCGTTAGACAGCAGCACCTCGCATACCACCATCAACATCAGCGCACAAAGCACCGGACTTGTCATTCAGGTCAGTTGGACGGCTTATCAGGATGCACCTTCAACGAATACAACCTCTACCGGACAGAGCGTCCATCGGGTAGTCCGCAGCTTATAGCCAGTCTTCCATCCACTACACTACAATACACCGACACCACTTTACTTTGTCCTTTCGAATACGAATACCGTGTGGAAGCGGTTGACTTATGCGGACAACCCTTCAGAGCATGGAGTGATACCGCAGCGGCATGGCCGGAAAATATTTTCGAAAACCAGCAATCTTTAATTGTCCGCTCCACTGTAGTGAACAACCAATACATCCTCACCGAATGGAATGCCCCTTTCATTCATCCGGAGCGCGTACTTGAATACCGGATTTTCCGTAGCATTGACAACATCAACTTCAGTCAGATCGCGACGGAACCGGCGGCGGTCAACAGCTATACCGATATGACTGCAGAAGTGCAAACAAATTCCTACACTTATAAAGTAGTGGTGGTAAACGATTGTCAGATTCCGGGCTTAGAAAGCAATATCGGAAAAAGCATTTTACTCGAAGGTTATTGGAAAGACCATCGCACCTATTTGAACTGGTCACCCTATGAAGATTGGGCGACGGGTGTAGATAATTATGTCATTGAATTTTTAAGTCCGCAAGGCACCTGGGTTCCTGTAAAAACAGTTTCCGGGACGAGTATATCGACGGAGTTGGATGATTGATAAGGTTGATGACGGTATGTAGTGACAGGTCGCGACCTGTCACTACATTTCCTTGATGGTGACGGGTCCTTGCTGGTGACATGTCGCGACCTGTCACTACATTTCCTTGATGGTGACGGGTCCTTGTTGGTGACAGGTCGCGACCTGTCACTACATTTCCTTGATGGTGAGGGGTCCTTGCTGGTGACAGGTCGCGACCTGTCACTACATTTCCTTGATGGTGAGGGGTCCTTGCTGGTGACAGGTCGCGACCTGTCACTACATTTCCTTGATGGTGTTCGAACGTTTGTTGTAACTTTGGTGTTACTGAAAAAATTATGGCTAAACCTCTCTTCATATTTTATTTGCTGGTTGCATATATCCTGTTGCAATTTTCGTGGTGGGCGTATTTGTTGATTGATTTGAATCAGGAGATTGTGACCTACCGAATGGATCTGACCGAGCTGGTACATGATGATCCTGTGGCTATACAAAAAGAAGAATTGCGTTTTGCTCAGGATTTAAAGAAACGTTTGTATATGGTCCTGGGTGAGGGCAGTGTGTTTCTGGCATTGCTGGTTTTTGGAATTTATAAAACCAAGGAAGCCTTCCGGAAAGAGTTTGCACTGGCGCGTCAGCAAAAAAACTTCCTGCTGTCGATCACGCATGAATTCAAATCTCCTTTAGCTGCCGTGAAATTAAATTTGCAAACGATTCAGAAACGTGACCTCGACCGGCCAAAACAACAGGAAATTATCAGAAGAGCCTTGCTGGAAACGGAACGTATCAATCTCCTGGTGGAAAATGCCTTGTTTGCATCACGATTAGAAAACAATAATTTTGATTTACATTTTGAGCGCATCAATTTCTCCGATTTCATGGAGCAGTTGATACAAGAGTATATTGAACGGCAAGATCACGATCATACTTTTAAAGAAATCATTACCCCGGGAGTGTTCATCGTTGGGGATAAAATGGCATTAAGTTCTATGATTTACAATCTCCTTGAAAATGCCGAAAAGTACTCCACATCCGATACGACCATTGAAATCAGTTTAAGCAGACATCTGCACGAAGCCGTGATGACCATTCGCGACGAAGGCATCGGCATAGAAGAATCAGAGCGTTTAAAAATATTTGAAAAATTCTATCGCGTTGGAAATGAAGATACGAGACGCACAAAAGGCACCGGATTGGGCCTCTTTATTGTTCAACATATCGTGCATCTCCACAATGGCACTATAAAAGTCAGGGCCAACCACCCCGCCGGCTCTATTTTTGAAATCAGGATTCCGGCTGAGAAATAGCATGCTTCCTGCCGTATTTTTACCGTAACTTTGCACCATTCTTTTAAGATAAAAAGCAGCAATTTATGAGTAAAGTAGTTCTGGTAATTCTGGATGGTTGGGGCTTAGCGCCTGACAGCCTTAGAAATGCTATTTCTCAAGCCCATACACCTTTTATGGACGACCTGATGAAGCGCTATCCCACCTGTAGTCTGCTCACGTCCGGCGAAGATGTGGGTTTACCGGAAGGTCAGATGGGGAATTCGGAAGTGGGTCATCTGAATATTGGTGCCGGTAGAATTGTATGGCAGGAACTCGCGAATATCAATAAAGCGGTCAGGGAACGAACGATAGATCACCAGCCTGTGCTTGTGAATGCTCTAAAAACTGCTGCAGAAAAGGACAGGGCTTTGCATCTGATCGGACTGGTTTCCATGAGGGTGTACATTCTCATATCAATCACCTCCAACATCTTTGCACATTAGCGCATGAAGCAGGACTGAAGAAAGTTTTTATTCATGCCTTTACCGATGGCCGGGATACGGATCCGAAGGGAGGTCTCTTAATACCTCACGCATTTGCAGGAGCATCTGGATAAGAGTACTGGAAAAATCGCTTCTATCACCGGCAGGTATTATGCCATGGACCGTGACAAGAGATGGGAAAGGGTGAAATTAGCCTATGATGCTCTCGTGAAAGGTATCGGACAAAAAACCACCAACTGGAAATTGTTCATTGCAAATGCCTATGCCGCCGGCATCACCGATGAATTCCTGCAGCCCATCATCATCACCGATGAGAACGGGGAAGCCTGTGGAAATATTAAAGAGGATGATGTTGTCATTAGTTTCAATTTCCGTACCGACCGCTGCCGTGAAATTACGGAAGTACTCACGCAGCAGGATATGCCGGATGCCGGAATGAAAAAGCTCCATCTGCATTATGTCACCATGACCAGATACGACGACAGGTATAAAAACATCGCTGTCATTTTCGAAAAAAACAATTTGAACATGACCTTGGGAGAAGTGGTTTCCTTGCATCATATAAAGCAAATCCGCATCGCTGAAACTGAAAAATATCCGCATGTCAGCTTCTTCTTCAGTGGCGGACGAGAGCAACCTTTCGAAGGAGAAAAGAGAATTATGATTCCATCTCCCAAAGTAGCTACCTATGATTTGCAACCGGAGATGAGTGCCTTCGCTGTAAAAGATGCGATTGTCAAGGAACTCAACACCGGAGAACCCGACTTCGTTTGCCTGAATTTTGCCAATGCGGATATGGTGGGCCATACCGGTGTTTTCAGTGCCGCCATGAAAGCCGTTGAAGCGGTCGACACTTGCCTCAAGGAAGTGGTAGAAGCCGGTATTAAAAACAAATATGATTTCATCATCATCGCTGATCATGGAAATGCAGATATGATGGTAAATCCGGATGGAAGTCCGAACACGGCACATACTACCAACCCTGTTCCCTGCGTTTTGATCACTGAAGATAAAAATATAAAACTTTCTTCCGGTCGCCTGGCAGACATTGCCCCGACCATACTAACGTTAATGAATATACCCATTCCATCAGAAATGACCGGAGAAGTCCTCATCTCAGGAAAAACGGAAACAGCCCCTATCACATCATGACCCGTCGAATAATAATAGCTTTCCTTCTTACCCTTTCATTGCAAGCCTCATCACAAACAAGAACCGGCATTTTCATTGGTGGCGGACCCACCTGGTACTACGGTGACATGAACGATCGATTGCTGACACATCAAAAGCTCTTCCGCTATTACTTTACCGGTGGATTATTGTACCGGGCTAGTCAGCATTTTTATATAGCAGGTGCTTTCTCAGCAGGCAAAGTGGTAGGTGCCGACTCACTGGCGATACAGGATTTTAATCTCAACAGAGACTTACACTTCAGAAATGATATCTGGCAGGTTTCGCTGACGGCAGAATATAGAATACTGGGTTATCAAAATGGAAAACCAGAAAAGTAACGCCTTACCTCATTGGGGAGTAGCCTATTATCACTACAATCCGATTGCCATTCTGAATGATCAGGAAGTTGAACTGAATCCATTGGGTACAGAGGGGCAGTACATTGAAGGAGGAGGAAATCCAAAGCCCTATAAGTTATACAGTCTTTCCTTTCCGTTGGGAGTAGGAGTAGAATTCAGGCTCACCAATGCCTTTGCCGCGAGAATTGAAATTATAAATCATTTCACATTTGCCGATTATTTTGATGATCTCAGTGGAGTTTACGCAGATTCGCTACAACTTTCCGCCACCACGAACGGTGCACTTGCAGTAGAGATGGCGAGCAACCTCGCTGATGGGTATCCGAGAACAGGTGCTTCCAGAGGCGACCCCAACGACAACGACACCTATATGTTTGCAGGAGTAAAACTTTATACACTCCTGTTTTTGGTGACAATGGCAACCGCGGCAGTGGCGGAGGAGGTAACAAATCCGGTTTCAAGGGCGGCAAGCGAAAAAGAAAAAGCAAATTGCCCTGCATTCGATTAATCGTTTCCGCATTCATTACCTTTGCAGCACCGAAAAGTATAGGTGCGGGTGGATTTATTAAATATACTTCAGAAATATCAGAATCAGGCGCAGGCACAGCGACTTCGCACACTTCTGCTCGAACGTAAGCAACCGCGAATATTTCTGCAAGGATTAGCAGGTTCTTCAGATGCCATTTTTATTGCCGCGCACCTGCACCAATTTCCCAACCTGCCTTATTTATGCTCGGAGATCGTGAAGAAGCCGCTTATTTTCAAAATGATCTCGAAAATATTTTGGGCGATCAGAAAGCTGTCCTCTACCCTTCCTCCTATAAGAAGCCGTATCAACTGGATCAGCCGGACAACAACAGTGTCCTCCACCGGGCAGAAGTTCTTACACGCATTAATAAAAGTAGAGAGCATTTTATTGTAATCACTTATCCGGAGGCGATCCATGAGAAAGTCATCACGAAGAAATCGCTCGAGCGCAACACCATGGAAGTCAAAGTGGGTGAAAAGCTCAGCATTGATTTCCTGACAGAGTTCATGCAGGAAAATGTTTTTGAACAAATTGATTTCGTTTATGAGCCCGGTCAATTCGCTATTCGTGGTGGTATCATCGACATTTACTCTTTTGCGCACGAGTTGCCCTATCGTATTGAACTTTTCGGAGATAAAATTGAGTCCATCCGGAGCTTTGATCCTTCCACACAATTGAGCGAGAAGAGCATCGGCTTTGTTACTATCATTCCGAATATTCAATCCGGATTGGTCAAAGAAGAGCATGAATCCTTCCTTGACTTTTTACCTGCGGAAACGAATCTCTACATCAAAGACTTCGCATACACGTTAAATGCCATTGAATCTTCGCTTGAAAAAGTGAATGAACGTTATGGCTCAGAAGTTTTCATTGAAGAGGAGCAGGTGGTGCGAAAAGTAGATGAACTGTTTGACTCATTAGACGATCTCCGCAGTAAAATTGAACCACACCTCATCGTGGAATTCGGAACAAAGCCTTTTTTTGAAAACAGGGAAAACATTGCTTTTAATATCTCACCGCAACCGCACTTTAACAAGAACTTCAATTTACTCCTCGACAATCTTTATAAAAATCAGGAAAAATCATATACCAATTATCTCTTCTCTGAATCCGCAAAACAATCCGAACGACTCTATTCGATTTTTGAAGATATTCCGAAGCCCGATGCTTACAAGGGTATAGAATTAAAATTTCATACGATACTCACTGCTTTGCATCAGGGATTTATTGATCATGATTTAAAGCTGATTTGCTATACTGACCATCAGGTATTTGACCGCTATCACCGTTTCCGGCTCAAGAAAAATTACAGCAAAAGTGAGGCCATCACCTTAAAGGAAATTTATAGTCTGAAGCCCGGAGATTTCATCACACATATTGATCATGGTGTCGGACGATTCGCCGGACTTGAGACTTTGGATGTAAACGGAAAACAACAGGAAGCGATCCGATTGGTGTACAAGGACAATGATATTCTTTACATCAGTATTCACTCCTTGCACCGGATTGCACGTTACTCCAGTAAGGATGGTACCGCACCCACTCTTAATAAACTGGGAAGTACGACCTGGTCCACACTCAAATCGAAAACCAAGAAAAAGGTAAAGATATCGCCAAAGAACTCATTGCCTTATATGCCAAGCGGCGTGCGCAAAGTGGGTTCGCCTTTACTGCCGACTCTTATATGCAAACAGAACTGGAAGCTTCCTTCATGTATGAGGACACGCCTGATCAGTTGAAGTCGACGAGAGATGTGAAGAAAGATATGGAGAAGGAATATCCGATGGACCGGTTGATTTGCGGAGATGTTGGCTTTGGAAAAACAGAAATCGCCATCCGTGCAGCATTCAAAGCGGTGGCAGATGGAAAACAAGTAGCGGTGTTGGTTCCTACCACTATCCTGGCCTTACAACATTACCGCACCTTCAGTGAACGCCTCAAAGAATTTCCCTGCACCATTGATTATCTCAACCGCTTTAAGAGCACAGCCGAACAAACTGCTACCTTAAAAAAGCTGGAAGCCGGGAAGATAGATATACTCATTGGCACGCATCGCATCCTCAGTAAGGATGTATTTTTCAAGGATCTCGGACTCATGATCATTGATGAAGAACAAAAATTTGGTGTTGCAGCGAAGGAGAAACTGAAAGCGTTAAGAGTAAATGTAGATACGTTAACCCTAACGGCGACACCTATCCCCCGTACCTTACAATTTTCGCTGATGGGAGCACGTGATTTAAGCATCATCAATACCGCACCGCCCAATCGCCATCCGGTCAACACTGAAGTGCATGTCTTCAACGAACACCTGATCCGTGATGCGATCAACTACGAAGTATCGCGAGGCGGACAGGTATTTTTTGTACACAACAGGGTACAGGACATCCACGATATCTCTGCTATGATTCACAAGTTATGTCCGGATGTAAAAATCAGTGTCGGTCATGGACAGATGGATGGTGAAAAACTCGAAGAAATTCTCATCAATTTTATTGAGGGAGACACTGATGTACTGGTCGCCACTACCATTATTGAGTCGGGTCTGGATATCAGCAATGCCAATACCATCATCATCAACAATGCACATTACTTCGGCTTAAGTGATTTGCACCAGATGCGTGGACGAGTAGGACGTTCCAACAAAAAAGCATTTTGCTATTTGCTGGCACCTCCACTCACGGTACTCACCCCTGAAGCCCGACAGCGACTCAAGGCCATTGAAGAACATTCGGAGCTGGGGAGTGGTTTTCATGTGGCCATGCGCGATTTAGACATACGTGGTGCCGGGAATTTACTTGGGGGAGAGCAAAGCGGATTCATTTCTGAAATTGGGTTTGAGATGTACCATAAAATTCTGGACGAAGCCATTCAGGAACTCAAGGAAACGGATTTCAAAGGACTTTTTCCGGAAGATGAATCCATCACCAACTACGTACGAGATTGTCAGATTGACACCGATCTGGAAATGCGCATCCCGGATGATTACATCACCAATATCACGGAAAGATTAAGTCTTTATAAAGAGCTGGACGATGTGGCCAATGAAGAAAAACTGGTGGCCTTCGGAGAACAATTGCGTGATCGTTTCGGACCCGTTCCAAAACAAGTGTATGAACTTATGCATACCATACGACTTCGCTGGAAAGCCAAGCAACTGGGATTTGAGAAGATAGTTCTTAAAAACCGGACCTTAAAAACCTACTTCATCAGCAATAAAGATTCAGCGTATTTTCAAAGCACTCTCTTTTCCAATATATTAAAATATGTTCAGAACCATCCCAGGGCTTGCAAACTCAAAGAAGACAAGGGCAAACTAAGTCTTACGCTGTTACATGTGGATAGTGTAAAAGAAGCAGATAGTTTACTGGCCAGGATGATGGAAAAAGAAGCAAATTAAAAAAGTCTAACTTGAAAACTCAGCATCCCTCTCCATGTTCAGAGCGCTGCTTTTGAACATATTTTACATCCTACTTAACTCCTAAAAAACCATCTCCTTCCAGGCCAAAAGAAAACCATGACTCGTTCAAAAGCTGATTTTGTTAACATCTTCACTACAGCCATTTTCGCCCTTTCGGCACCATCATTTACCAAAAATTAAAGGCAAAAGGCTTTTTCCTGACAGACCTTTGTTATGTATTCAAAACATAAACAAATGAAAACAATCTCTATTATCATCGTTGCATTGGGAGCTATTTGTGTATTCTATCAACAATATCTTGAGACGAAAGCAAAGAAAACCAATCATTAATTTTTACATGCTGTAGCTATTGATATCATATAGCGTGTATCTTTGCGCGCCGGATTAGTAAATCTGTATTCAAAGCAGATTCATCCTGATATCAACTATGGTTTACATTAAAAAAAGTCAGATCCCTAAAGCAGGAAAAGGATTATTTGTTGAAAAAGAGTACCGCAGGGGCGACATTATTTGTGAGTATGAAGGGGAATTTGTTCCCTGGTCAGAGTGCGAAAAGAGAGCACAAGAGGGACACGAAGGTTACGTGTTTTTTATCTCAAAAAACAGATGCGTAGATGCTTATTTTACTCCTGGGCGATGGGACGCTATGCCAACGACGCCAGAGGAATCGGAAGAGTGTCGGGATTAACCAATAATGCACAATATGAAATCAAGCGACGGAACGGTGAACAAAGAGTATTCATTGTCGCGACACGCACTATTTTACCCAGACAAGAAGTTTTTGTGCATTATGGTGATGATTACTGGAGATACCTCGAAAAAACAAGACATTTATTTTTAGCACGCGAGCGCGAAAAACGCCGTGAATACATCGCCCGTAAAAAGAAAAAGAACAATACGGTAAATCTGCAGGTATAGCGGCTAAGAAAAAAGCCAATTTGAAAAAAAAGAGCAGAAGCAGCGTCTGAATTCATTTAACAACGGTTTGTTAAAATTTAAGAACATGATTTAACATTCTGTTTAAATTATAATCGGATCTTTGTCCCTACATAACTCCGATAGATATGATGAATGTTTCGATAGCCATAGTTTGCATTTCTTTTGCACTTGTTGTTTACAGCCAGCTCAACGAGACCTATTTCAGCAGAAAGAAGAACTCCTGAGTTCATATTAATTTCACACTCGTTTTCCTGTCGCTATAAATCATTATTTTTCAATGATCTGACAGTTCCTTTAACGAATAATAAATCCAATTAACTGATCCGGAAGGCCTCCCCATATTTGGGGATAAGGGTCTGTGGTCTCTTCTTTGGCATAGCCCTTGCCTCTTGCTTTTCAACAACAAATAACAAACAATTCAACAGGAGGAAAAAAAATGAAAAACCTGATCTCTACTCTCATCATCAGCAGTATACTTTCTGCTCATGCATCTGCGGATCACAGGCTCTCGGACCTCCGCATCCGTACATTCGACAACAAGCCTGTCATTGTAAGTCTAAACCATGTTCAATACAATACTCCCGGAACAGCGGTTACCATCAACGACATCATGCCGGGCCGACATCAACTGCAGGTATGGACATACAAGCACCGGTACTATCCCTATCACCCCCAACGGGTACTCTTATACAGTGGATTCATCGATGTCCCTGCATCATCAGAGGTAAGGGCGATGGTTACCCGCCAGCGCGGACTCCGCATCAACGAAATCATTCCCTTGTTTACACCACCTGCTCCGGTACCTCCCTATTACAATCCGTATCCTGCACCCTACCCTGCACCCTATCCGCTGCCAGCACCTGGTCCCTGTGGAACTCCTGCAGCACCCCAATGCATCAACGACGCTGACTTCAATGCATTATTAAACACAATCGACAATCAAAGCTTTGAGAGCACCCGAATGACCCTCTCCAAACAAGCCATACGACAACATGGTGTGATCAATAGCCGCCAGGTCGCTGAGTTGATGAACCTGATGAGTTTCGAATCTTCAAAACTGGAGTTAGCAAAATATGCATATCAATACACTATAGATCCACAAAACTACTTTCAGCTCTTCAATGCATTCAGTTTTGACAGTAGTGTGCGGGAATTAAGTGAATACATTGATCGCCATTCATAAATCAGTATTAAAAGGAACACTTCTAAATAAGGAGGATTTGCAACGATCAGAATCGAAGAATATTGTAACAAAAAAACAGACCCCCTTTCTTGAACTGGCATAGTAATTGCAAATTCCTTAAAAGAAGATTAAAGACGAAATTCTAATCACACAACATTAAAGAAAAGAGCTTCGTTTACGTAGAAAGAAGAAAGCGTCTCCCGGGCCCGTAAGCCGGGGAGCAATGAAAAAAAACCTGAACCGTAATTCAGGAACAATAGAAACCTCCTCAGCCCGTAAGCCGGGGACCGAAAAAAAACCTGAACCGTAATTCAGGAACAATAAAAACCTCCTCAGCCCGTAAGCCGGGGAACGAAAAAAAAACCTGAACCGTAATTCAGGAACAATACAAACCTCCTCAGCCCGTAAGCCGGGGACCGAAAAAAAACCTGAACCGTAATTCAGGATCAACATAAAATCTCTCCGGCCCGTAAGTCGCAGAGTAATAAAAAAACTCCTGAACCGTAATTCAGGATCATCAACCTCCTCAGCCGTAAGCCAGGAACGAAAAGACCCCGTAATTCAGGATCAACGAAAAATCTCTCCGGCCCGTAAGCTGCAGAGTAATAAAAAAACTCCTGAACCGTAATTCAGGATCCGCATAAAACCTCCTCAGCCCGTAAGCCGGGGAACGACGACAACTCTCCTGAACCGTAATTCAGGATCAACATAAAATCTCTCCGGCCCGTAAGCTGCAGAGTAACGAAAGATCTTCTGGACCGTAATTCAGGATCAACGAAAAATCGCTCCGGCCCGTAAGCCGCGGACATTTGAAAAAGTAAGAAACATAACTACTCCAATTGCGTACAAGATCGGAGAAAGTGGAAGGAAAAAAATTAACATTTTATATCCCGGTCCCGTAAGGCCGGGATTTTTAATTTAAATTTATTTCTACTTGGCCCTGTTAAGTCTGGACAGAATTTTTAATAACAGTTCGAAAACATCTTTCATTTCGTCTTTTGCAAAAAAGTTGAAAATACTAATGACAAATTAACTATTAAAGGGCAAGTCAATTTATTCTACAGAAAACAATAAAGAAAAACCTATATTTGCTATATGAAAACCTATCAGATAGACATATTAAACCCCAAAGCTATTAAGCTATTGCAGGATTTAGCTGATTTGGACTTAATTTCTTTTCGAAAAGCAGAAAATAATATTGAAAATGTTATCAAGAGATTAAGAAAAAAAGCCTCTTCAAATCCTCCAACTTTGGAAGACATTACCAAGGAAGTAGAAATTGTTAGAGCTAAGCGATATGCTGCAAAGAAAAAACAGAGTAATAATTGATACGAACCTTTGGATTAGTTTCATTTTAACAGGTAAATTCTCAAAACTTGATAAAATACTCAATGACGGTTCTATTGTCTTGTTGTTCATCACGGAATTATAGGATGAATTCATTGAAGTAGCAAGACACCCAAAATTTAGAAAGTACTTTCCTGAAGAGGACTTAATTAACCTTTTACATCAAATTGAGAAGAATGCGGAATTTATTGACGTAGAATTTGAAGTTAATAAATGTAGAGACCCGAAGGATAATTTTCTTCTTTCATTAGCTCATGATGGACGCGCAACTCATCTTATCTCAGGAGACAAAGACTTAACTTCAATAGAGAAATTTGGAGATACAGTTATTTTATCACTTGCAGAGTACTTAGGAAAAAAGTAAAGCATCGTCTGCCTGATAAGAAAATTCAAGGCATTAATCTGCGACCGAACTATTTCGTAAAGAGGTAATTTATAAATTTGCTATTACGATATATTCTAAACCCCTGCATCAGCAATTAGCATTTTAATTTCCTAAAACCATAATAATACTCAACGCCAATGAAACAGGCAATAAACTAACCTATTGATCTACAACATTTTTGAAGAAATTAATTTTTACGAATTATGAATAAAATCATCTGAAAAAGAGCCGAAAAACCTGTATTTTTGCACCTTCGTAAAGCGATTCAAAATTATCATGGCTGATCAACAACAAGTTCTTGACCGAGTGATTATCAAGTTTGCCGGCGACTCCGGTGATGGAATGCAACTCACCGGTACACAATTCACCAATACTGCTGCCTTACTCGGGAATGACCTGAGTACCTTTCCTGATTTTCCAGCAGAAATTCGTGCTCCTATAGGCACCATTCCGGGGGTATCCGGTTACCAGTTACATTTCGGATCTGTAAATATTTTCACACCGGGAGATGCCTGCGATGTGTTGGTGGCCATGAATTCTGCCGCACTCAAGGCGAATCTCCGTCATCTGCGTAAAGGCGGGACCATCATCGCGAATTCGGATGGTTTTGATCCGAAAAATCTTCGTTTGGCAAATTATCCTGACGGGGTTAATCCGTTGCTGGATGGATCATTGGAAGGTTTTCGTTTGATCACCATTGATGTGACAAAGATGACGCGTGCTGCTTTAGCAGATTCCGGTATGGGTATTAAGGAAATCGACCGTGCAAAAAACATGTTTGTACTTGGATTTCTTTACTGGATGTATAATCGGGAGATGGTGCATACAGAGAATTTCCTGAAAGAAAAATTCGCCAAGAAACCGGATGTCCTTGAAGCCAATTTAAAAGTGCTGAAAGCAGGCTATCATTTTGGTGATACCAGTGAAACTTTTACTACACGATACACTGTTCATCCGGCACCTATGCCTCCGGGCACTTACCGGAACATCATGGGTAACCAGGCAACAGCATTGGGACTCATCGCCGCTTCTCAGAAATGCGGCCTCGATCTTTTTCTGGGCTCGTATCCTATCACACCTGCTTCCGATATTCTTCATGACCTTTCGAAATATAAACACTTCGGTGTTCGGACCTACCAGGCTGAGGATGAAATTGCGGCTATATGTGCCGTTATAGGTGCAGCATTCGGCGGAAAGCTCGCTGTTACCACTTCTTCAGGTCCGGGTATTGCATTGAAAGGTGAAGCGATGGGTCTGGGCATGATGCTGGAACTGCCCATGGTGATCATCAATGTGCAGCGGGGTGGCCCTTCAACCGGCTTACCTACCAAGACAGAACAGAGCGATCTCTTCCAGGCAATGTATGGCCGAAACGGAGAAGCACCAATTCCTGTGATCGCTGCTAAAACACCAGCTGATTGCTTTGATACTGTATTTGAAGCTTGCCGTATTGCAATAGAATTTATGACACCGGTGATTTTCCTAAGTGATGGTTATATAGCCAATGGTTCAGAGCCATGGCGTTTCCCACAAGCCGCAGACCTAAAGAGCTTCAAAGGAAATTTCATCACCGAAAAAACAGCGATGATAAATTCCTTCCTTACAAGCGAGATGAGAAATTATCACGCCCCTGGGCTATTCCGGGAACGAAGGATCTGGAACACCGTATTGGCGGACTTGAAAAACAACATGAAACCGGTAACATCAGTTATGATCCCGAGAACCATGAATTCATGGTGCGTTTGCGTGAAGCCAAGGTAGCGAAGATTGCTGATCATATTCCATTGCAAACATTGGATAATGGCAATGAAAAAGGAAAGTTGCTTGTGCTCGGTTGGGGATCCACTTATGGCGCAATTAAGGCAGCGGTGAAGGATGCAAGAGCGAAAGGCTATGATGTGAGCCATGCACAACTGCGACATATCCATCCCTTCCCGAAAAATCTGGGAGAAATCCTTTATAACTTCGATAAGGTATTGATTCCCGAAATGAATACCGGACAGTTGAATTCCATTATCCGTGATAAGTTCATGGTTCCATCTATTGGCTTGAATAAAATCAAGGGGATGCCGTTCTCTACGTCAGAAGTCTTTGATAAAATCGAAGAACTCTGTAAGTAGAGATTTAGTGGAGGAAAATAATTTAAGGGATATTACGAAATACGAAAAAATGCGAAATGCGAAATACGAAATGCGAAATACAGAATACGAAATGCGAAATACGGAATGCGAAATGCGAAATACGGAATGCGAAATACGGAATACGAAATGCGAAATACGGAATGCGAAATACGGAATGCGAAATACGAAATACGGAATGCGAAATACGGAATGCGAAATACGAAATACGGAATGCGAAATGCGAAATGCGAAATACGGAATGCGAAATACGGAATGCGAAATACGAAATACGAAATACGAAATGCGGAATACGGAATACGGAATACGGAATACGGAATACGGAATTCAGAATTCAGAATTCAGAATTCAGAATTAGGAATTAGGAATTAGGTGTTGAGGGATGATCAGAGTACAGCAATGCAGTCTACAATTATTCTAACACGAATCAACCATATTCTACTTATTCAAACAATAAATATTCATCAATTCATCAATTCAATAATTCATCAATTAAAATATGTCAGCTGTAACTAACGCTCCTGAAGCTCCGAAATTCACCAGCAAAGAACTTGTCACAGATCAGGAAGTAAGATGGTGTCCGGGTTGTGGGGATTACTCCATCCTGAAACAGGTACAAACGGTCATTCCGGAGTTAGGAATTCCCAGGGAAGATATTGTTTTTATTTCCGGTATCGGATGTTCCTCCCGTTTTCCGTACTACATGGAGACCTTCGGCATGCATAGTATTCACGGTCGTGCGGCGGCTATAGCCAGCGGTTTAAAGAGTGTGCGTCCGGAGTTGAGTGTATGGATGGTGAGTGGAGATGGTGATTCCCTGTCGATTGGAGGTAATCATTTCATTCATTTATTGAGAAGAAATATTGACATCAACCTTTTGTTGTTCAACAATGAGATTTACGGACTCACCAAAGGACAATACTCCCCTACTTCAGAGGAAGGTAAGATCACCAAGTCGACTCCGATGGGATCTATCGATCATCCTTTCAATCCTATCGCGTTGGCTATGGGTGCAGATGGTACTTTCATCGCCCGTTCCATGGATCGTGATCCGGTACATCTGAAAGAGATGTTGCGCCGCTCCTATGCGCACAAGGGAACTTCCTTCCTTGAGATTTATCAAAACTGCAATGTATTTAATGACGGAGCATTTGAAATATTCACTGAAAAATCTTCGAAGAAAGAAGAAGCCATTTTTGTAGAAAACGGAAAGCCTCTGGTATTCGGACAAAATGCGGATAAGGGAATTAAACTGGATGGTTTCAAACCGGTGGTGGTTGATCTGAGTTCTGATAGCAATAGCATCAATGATCTTTGGATTCATGATGAAAGCGATCGTGTGAAGGCCGGCATCCTTTCCCGATTCTTCGACAGACATGAAGAAGGAAAACCACATTTCCCACGCCCCTTCGGTGTATTTTATATCGAAGATCGTTCTTGTTATGAAGTCGGATTTAATCAACAGGTTGAATTGGCGAAAAGCAAGAAAAAAGCAGATCTGGATGCCTTGTTAAAAGGACGAGAAACCTGGGTTATAGGTTAACCTTGTGTATTGAGCGTTTGGTTCACAATAGTTTTTTTGCCACTAGCTGCTTGCTTCTAGCTGCTTGCCTTATTGTTCAGGTGTTTTAAAGTGCATGTTGTATAAAAAGTTCTTTCGTCGATGGCATAAAATCCATACTTGTGCTTTTTAAATCTTCGACATGATCAAGTTTTCACGACTCCAAAAAAAGATGAAGTACTAAAAAATTAATAATAAGTATTTAAGAAGTTGTTTTGAAAGCAACTCTCCATTTAATCCTCCTGAGCTAGAGAGCGCTACGGACGGGAGGTACGGAGGCTTAGTAATCACTATGGAAAACGGAGATTAACTGAGAAAATTTAAACACATTTAATATTTTTATATGTATAAATTAAATCAAAACAATTTTCTCAATTCAAACAAACATTCATCAATTCAAACACTCATTAATTCATCAATTGTATTTGGGATTTTATCCCAAATACTTTGCCACCAGCGGCATTCGTCGGCCACGGCCGAAAGCTTTTCTGGTGATGCGCAGGATGGGAGCGAACTGATGGCGTTTCCATTCGTTATTGTTCACCATTTTTAAAACGCGGTAAACGAGTGCTTCATCAAAACCTTCCTTGATAATTTTATCTGGACCCTTTTGTTCTTCGATGTAACGAAATAAAATAGCATCCAAGATTTCATAGGGTGGTAGGGAGTCGCTGTCTTTTTGTCCGGGACGAAGTTCAGCAGAGGGAGGTTTAGTAATAATATTCACCGGAATAATTTCTTTTTCCCGATTGATAAAATTTGCCAGGGCATACACATCCATTTTATAAAGATCACCGATAACGGAAAGTCCTCCGCACATATCGCCATATAAAGTTCCATAACCAACGGCAAGTTCACTCTTATTGCTTGTGTTGAGGAGGATGAATCCCAGCTTATTGCTCAGGGCCATCAGCGTTACACCACGCACACGGGCTTGTATATTTTCCTCTGCCACATTAAAAGGAAGTCCTGCAAAATCATTCTTCAATGCTTCCAGAAAGGAATTATACATGGGTGCAATCGGAATGATCTCCTGCGAACAACCAAGTATCTCCGCCATCTTCAACGAATCACTCACAGAATGATCGCTGGAGAATTCTGAAGGCATCAGAACGGCATGAACATTCTTCGCACCCAAGGCATCTGCGGCAAGTGCAAGTACCACTGCCGAGTCAATGCCACCTGAAAGTCCGAGTGTGGCTTTGGAAAATCCCATCTTCTTAAAATAGTCTCTGATACCCATGACAAGGGCTTCATAAATACGTCCTATGCGATCAACGGGAAGCGGTGATTTCTGTTCGATTTGTACGGGGGTAAAAGATTTTGAACCGGAATCAAACGTACAACTGAAATAATCTTCGTGGAAATAATTCATCTCCTGAAGCAATGAACCGTCAGCATTATAGACGAGGGAACCTCCGTCGAAGAGCATATCCGTTTGGCCTCCCACCTGATTTACATAGAGCAAAGGCAATTTGAATTCCTTCACATTCTTCTGTAAAATGGCTTTGCGGTTTTCTGCATGACGTCCGGAAAAAGGAGAGGCGGCAATATTGATCATCAATTCGGGCTTTTGACGGATCAATTCCTTCATTGGCCAGAAAGAATAGAGGGGGTCATCGTCCATATTCCATAGATCTTCACAAACGGTGAGGGCTATACGAACATTATTTACTTCTATACAATTAAATTCACGATTCGATTCAAACCATCTGTATTCATCAAAGACGTCATATGTCGGCAATAAGGTCTTGTGTACAATCTGCTGTATAGCACCCTTCGCCAGTACATATGCAGAATTGAAGAGATTTTTTCCTTTCGGATCCGGATTAAATGCAGGACCGCCCACGATTACGGTCAATTTTGTACAATGCTCTGCTATAATGTCAATGCTTTCGCGACAACGATCAATAAAGTGGCTATAGTCAAGAAAGTCGAGTGGCGGATATCCACAAACAGCCAACTCTGCGAATACAAGTAAATCGACCTGCTCTGTTTCTGCCCTTTTTATCTCCTCTAAAATACGGGCAGTATTGAATGTAAAATTACCGACATGATAATTCAACTGTGACAGCGCTATCTTCATCGCTGCAAAGGTAAGGAATATGCCGTGGCGTAAATGGAAATGAAGATCTGACTTTGAAGGTCTTTAACAACATCCATTTTCGTGGATCAGAATAAAATTCCTACGTTCAATCCGAGGTAATTGGTAACGCCTTTCGCACCATCTCCATCGAATATATCAAAGAATCCATTATTGAATTCAAGTCCTCCAAAGGCAACCGTTGAGCCGCTTAATGTGTATTCCACACCGGCACCAATGATCATATTCATATTGAAAATATTGAAATCATCTTTAGCACTGATGTTGTCCTCTTCATCAGAATCCTTCTTTGACCTTATCAGGAAGGAAGGCGAAAACCCAAACATTCCGTAATAGCGGGTTTTATTGAACTGATTGGTAAGCATCTTCAGGCAGACGGGAATTTCGACATATTGAAGTTTAAAATTAATCACCGGATCTGCCAATGGATTACCGGAAGAGTCATTGCCGGCTTCAAAGCGAATCTTACCCCCGCGGTAGGCCACCTGAACTCCTGTAGCTATCGCATAATTTTTCTGCAGGCTGAATTCTGTTTGCACACCATAGGCAAAGCCCAATTTGTACCCATCGCGCTTCAAGCCATTACGATCGGGTTTAATCCAGGCCATACTGGGTGTAATTTTAAGGCCAAAATGAAATTTCTCGTCCTGTGCCTTCGTTAGTTTTGGACAGGTCAGGAAGAATACAAGAATTATGATAAGTTTGCGCATGTTTCAAAGGGTTTATAGTGCAATGATAGGTAAAATTAATATTTCTGTCACCATTTATATTTCCATGTTGCTGACTATCAGTTGCGGACAAAAAAAAGTGGACGTGAATGAACCGGCACCAATCTCCATAACTGATGAAGGTCATGAATTGCAATTTGAACGATTTGAAGAAGAATTATTTGGTTCAACTTTACCCATGGATACAAGTCGGGTAAGATACCTGAGAGAAAAATATGGTGATTTCTTTGAATTATGGTGCATTCAGCTCGCCGGTGTTTTACCTGGTACCAAAGGGCGACCCTCAGATGCTGCGATAGCTGGTAACCTCAACCAATACCTGAGTGATAAGTATATGAAAGAAGTTTTTGAAGATGCTGAAAAAAAGTTCAAGGACATACGTTGGCTTCAGGAAGAACTTCAGCCGGTCTTTCAGCGCTATAGCCGGGCATTCCCGGATAAGAAAATACCCGTGATAATGACTTACCTCTCCCCTTTTACCAGCAACATCATGGCGATGGATACCTTGCTTGGAATAGGTTTACACTTTTACCTTGGGAGTGATTATAAATATTATCCCAGTCTGCAACTACCGTTGTACATGATTAAAAAGATGCGTCAGGAATACATCATCAACGATATGATCAAAGGATGGTTAGATAGTGAATACATGGATGATAGCTCGCAGAACAATTGTTTATCACAAATGATTTATCAGGGGAAAGTTTTATACGCCACCGATGTCCTTTCGCCCGACATACCCGACACTATCAAAACCGGATATTCGGAAATTCAATTGCAGTGGGCGCTATCACATGAAGAAGAAATATGGTCCTTCTTTATAGAACAACAGTTACTTTACAATACCAATCCAAAGACCTATCTCAAATACATTCATGATGGCAACAGCACCAGTGGCTTTCCGAAAGAGGCACCTGCGCGTTTGGGAGCATTTATTGGCTGGAAGATGGTGAGAGCTTATATGAAAAAACACGAAGGCATTACCCTGCAACAACTTTTCGAAATGAAGGATGCTCAAAAAATACTCTCTGAATCGGGTTATAAACCTCTAAAATCAAATTCCTGATATGCAAATACAATGCTTCACCTTCAATCCTTTTCAGGAAAACACTTACATCTTATATGATGAAACGAAGGAATGTGTCATCATAGATCCCGGTTGTTATGATGCAGAAGAGAAACAGGAATTGTTCGACTTTATTAAAGTACATGAACTAAAGCCGGTACATTTGCTCAATACCCATTGTCATATTGATCATGTGCTTGGAAATCATTTCGTATTCACTGCTTTTCAACTTCAACCTGAAATACACCCGGCAGAAGAGGCTGTGCTTGCTGCGACAAAAGAATACGGACCACAATTCGGCATCTACATGGAAGCATCTCCCCCACCGCTTTTAATTCTCCAGGAAGGCAACACCATCACTTTTGGAAATTGTACTTTAGAAATGATTCATGCACCGGGACATAGTCCGGGAAGTATCTGTTTTCATCATAAAGAAAGTCATACCCTTATTGGCGGAGACGTGCATATTCAAATGAGCATTGGAAGAACGGATTTACCGGGAGGAAATATGACCGCCTTACTACGGAGCATTCGTGAAAAACTATTTACGCTCGAACAGGAAACAACAGTCTATCCCGGACATGGACCGGCAACCAGTATTAAATTTGAAAAATTGAACAATCCATTTCTTCTTGCGTACAAAGATAGCTGATATGAAATTTTTTATATTCCTCCTATTCCCTGTATTCATCGCTGTGAACGGTATGCGTTGCGCTGCACAATCCATACAGGTTTCGCCGGAAAACATTGATGACAACGGTTTGGACTATGCGAAAGTTATCGGACAGGATGAAAGTGGCATTTACTTGTTGATGAGTAATCTTTCTCTGGAATCCAGCCGGGACCGTTTTGGGTTGAAGACCAGAAAATACGAACTGAGTTTTTACACTTACGATCTTCAACGAAAATGGAAAAAAGAACCTACACCGGATCCTTCGAGTGGCACCTTGGAAAACATTGCATTTTTTAATAATTCTACTGTTATCATCACGAGTGAACAAATACGGGCCAACAATACCTGTAATTTATACATTGAAGTCATCAATGCTAAAGGAGAGTCAATTGTTAAAGGAAGAAAAGTATATACCGGGAGTATCACCAAAGTAGCAGATCTCGCAAAACCCAAAGGATTAATATCTCCTGACAAACGATCGTTGGGCATTGCCATGGAAGAATCCAGAAATGGTGAAATCATTATTCACTATTGCAGTATTGATGAAAATTATCAGCCGGTAAAGCAATTGCAAACCAAAGTTAGCTACTCAAACAAAGATGCAGCACTGAGTGAATTTGCTATAAGCAATCAGCTCGATCTCTTTTTTCTATGTTTCCGGAAAGAGATAGAGAATGAAGAAAAAAGTAAGCTGCGCCGATTTAGTGTGTTTATGGTATCGAATAGTAACGGGGGAATAAATGAATATCCATTCAATACAATGGATCAGCAGATGACAGAGGCGGCATTGGTCATTGATAAAATAAACAATCAGGCTATTGTTACCGGCTTCTATGCAGACAAAACTTCCTTTGCAGGCGCGAGTTTATTGTATGGAACTTTAAGTGTATTGCGACCTGAAAAATTAGAAGTGAAAATCGGACGGCTCACGAACGATGCACAATTGAAATTTGTGGGACAACGAAATACAGGCGGTGGTGTGAGTCTCTTCAACTATCCAATTCAACGTGTCATTCCCAGAAGTGACGGCGGATCATTGGTCATTGCTGAAGCGGCGTATCTCAGTGAATACTCCTTTTACGATTACTTCACACAGACCTTTAACAGAAGAGTTGAATTTCACTATGACAATATTCTTGCCTTGTCGGTGAATGCAAATGGCACCATTCACTGGAGTCAGTTAATTCAGAAAGATCAAACGTCGATGGATGATGAAGGACTGTATTCCTCCTTCAATATTGTATTGAGTCGGAAGAACTCATCGTCATCTTCAACAAAGACATCGGAAGAAACAATGAAGTAGTTGGCCATTCCATCTATGCAAAAGGCCAAATACAAATCAGGACCTTTAGTAAAAAAAGCGATAGTATTTCTATCTTACCCAGAGCCGGAAAACAAGTCGATGAAAACACGATAATCGTCCCTGCTGTTACCAAGAAACGCTTGTTCTTGGTAAAGATTGAATTGTAGTTACAGTCTGTTTTTCCATTAAAGTTGAGCCTTTTTAAAGTTTCAATCTGCCAATATCCGCGGCTTAAGTGCAGGCAATACAAAAACCGCTCACCATGACTAATGAAGGAGTTAGAGGTTATTAATAGAATTTTAACAAACCATATATGATTGATATTCAATACTATAATCATAGAAAACAAATGTCATAGGCTTGATTCAGTGCTTTGTGCTTATTTTTGCGGTCAATTATGGCTAAAATAACGTTCAATAATAAGACAAGTCCGTTTTTTGATGCGTTAAGACAGAAGATTGACGCGTACTTTACGGAACACAAGATTAAACCCACGGGAAATTTCAAACTTTACTCCAAGACTATCATCCTGGTTTCCTGTGCAATATTATTATATTCTATTCTTGTATTTGTAACAATGCCGGTATGGGTTTCTATCACTTGTTGCGCTTTAATGGGATTAACTTTTGCCAGCATCGGATTCAATGTAATGCATGATGGAGCACATGGATCCTATTCCAGTAACAAGACCTTAAACAACCTCATGTCTTATTCTCTCAACCTCATGGGCGGATCAAGTTTTATGTGGAAAGTTAAACACAATCATGTTCACCATTCGTTTACCAATATTGATGGTGTAGATGATGATATTGACATTCGTCCGTTTATGCGGGTGAATGAGCAACAGAAGCGCTATTGGTTTCATCGTTTCCAACATGTGTATTCGTTCCTGCTTTACGGAGCTACCTATTTTATGTGGATCTTCTGGATGGATTTTCAGAAATACTTCACGCATAAAATTGGTCCGACACCGATTCGCAAAATGAAATTAAGCGAGCATATCGGTTTTTGGGTAACCAAGTTATCTTATATTGGTTTGTTTATCGGACTCCCTGTTTTCTTCAAAGGATGGATAGCAACAATCATCGGTTACAGTGTTATTTTATTTGTAACCGGGTTAACCATTGCCGTTGTATTTCAACTTGCTCACGTTGTTGAAGATACTGCCTTTCCCACACCGGATCCGTTGACCAATAAAATTGAAGAGGAGTGGGCCCTACATCAGGTACGAACCACGGCAAACTTTGCAACCAGGAATAGTTTGGTGAGTTGGTTCATGGGGGGATTGAATTTCCAGGTTGAACATCATCTCTTTCCGCGCATCAGCCATATTCACTATCCTGCCATTAGCCGATTGGTCAAGGAAACTTGTGAAGAATTTAACATTCGTTACATAGAATATCCTACAGTGTTGGCTGCCATCGTGGCCCATGTAAGACATTTACGCACACTTGGTCGCGCCTGATTCAGGAAATTAGTTCCGGAAGAAAAAATTAAAAACCCGGCGTATCAAATACGACCGGGTTTTGTTATTCATAGGATTCCCGAATCTCAATACATGAATAAAAAATCATAAATGACAAAAGAACGTAGACTTTTACTTGTCCTGGCTGCAATACAATTTAATCATATCGTTGATTTTATGATCATGATGCCGTTAGGGCCTCAGTTGATGCGAATTCTTGCTATCAGTCCGAAGGAATTCAGCCTACTGGTGTCGAGTTATACTTTCAGTGCCGGGATTGTAGGTTTTGCAGGTGCCTTCTTCCTCGATCGATTTGAGCGCAAAAGAGCATTGCAGATCATCTTCGCCGGATTCCTTATCGGTACGCTGGCCTGCGCCTTTGCTCCGGGGTATTCATTACTCATGACTGCCCGCATTCTAACCGGGGCTTTCGGAGGGCTACTCGGATCACTTATACTTTCCATCATAGGTGATGCTGTTCCCCTTGAACGACGATCTTCGGCTATGGGAATTGTGATGACTGCTTTTTCCATAGCGTCTGTAGTCGGAGTACCGGCAGGGCTATTTCTAGCGACACATTATTCATGGCATATGCCCTTCCTCAGCATTGTATTCACCGGATTATTTGTCCAGATCGCTATCAGCAAATGGGTCCCTGTTATGAAAGAACATATTAAAATGCAGCCGGAGAAGAGAAACATCCTCCGACCCTTTCAGATGGTAGCGGCATCGCCTAACCAACAGAAGGCGTTGTTGCTGCAATGCTGTTTGATGCTCGGACATTTCAGTCTGATACCTTTTCTAAGTCCTTACATGGTTTCGAATGTAGGTTTCGGAGAGAGAGATTTACCATTGATTTATCTGCTAGGCGGGGCAGTTAGCATCATTTCACTTCCGTTAATCGGCAAGCTGGCGGATAAATACGGGCGATATAAAGTTTTAATTTTTGGCATCTGTCTCTCCGCCATTCCACAGTTTCTTATTACCAATATGCCTCCTGTTCCGCTATGGATGGCCTTAACCGTCACCACTTTTTTCTTCATTACTACCGGAGGGAGAACTATTCCCGCCAGTACCATCATTACTTCTACGGTCACTCCACAGCAAAGGGGCAGTTTCATGAGTTTAAATGTAGCTGTGCAGCAACTTTCCAGCGGACTTGCAGCCTATCTGGCAGGTCTTATCATTTCCAAAGGCCCCGGGGGGGAGTTAGTGCACTACGAAATTGTCGGATACATTGCTATTACTTTCAGTTTTGTGGGA
Source organism: Bacteroidota bacterium (assembly GCA_016721435.1). Classification (GTDB taxonomy): domain Bacteria; phylum Bacteroidota; class Bacteroidia; order AKYH767-A; family OLB10; genus JAJTFW01. The sequence continues at coordinate 171,420 of JADKIC010000004.1, read as the reverse complement.
TTATATGTGGCAAAGGGTATAAAAGGGACCTCCTAAAATAATTCTTCCGGAAGAATTATTAGCTTTCTCTCTCCATCAGCATAGCTGCGAGATCACGCAGGGATCGGGTTTGATTTATAGTCAAGGGGAGCGCATCCAGATGAGCCAGCGCATCCATGTAAAGTTGATCCATTTTTATTTCAGCAACATCACGAACATTCAGTTTATCGTAGATAGCGGTCATACTTTTCACTTTCTCTTTCGTATCCGATCCACTATAATCCAGCCAGTACTTCTGGTCAGCTTGAACATCTCCCTTTGCCATGTTGATGGCTGTTAACAAAAGAAATGTTTTTTTATTCGATAGAATATCTCCACCCACCTGTTTCCCAAATTTAGCAGCGTCACCATATACATCCAGAATATCATCCTGCAATTGAAAAGCCAGATCATAGAGGTGATTCACTTCTGATGGCGCAGCACCGGCAATGGCAGCACCAATTCCCAAGCCGGCTCCCAACAAAACCGCCGTTTTCAAACGAATCATTTCAAGGTAATTTTCAATACTAACATTCTCGGCTTTTTCAAAATCCATATCCATTTGCTGACCTTCACAAACTTCCAGTGCTGTCTTCAGGAACAGGTTCATAACGGCCGGCATAGCTGAAATTGGGGATTGCATCATCAACTGGCATGACTTCACAAACATGGCATCGCCGGAAAGAATAGCTATATCGGCGTTCCACTTTTCATGCACGGTTGGTTTTCCTCTGCGCAAAGGCGCATTATCCATGATATCGTCATGGAGCAATGTAAAATTATGGAAGACTTCAATTCCTGCTGCTGCCGGAAACGCAGTTTCTGTTTTCCCATCGAACATCTTATTCGCGAGCAGAACGAGGACGGGACGCATTCTTTTGCCACCTAACGACAACATATAGCGAACAGGTTCATAGAGGGAAAGGGGTTGAACAGGAATATCCAACTGCTTCAGGTACTCTTCGATTCTATCCTGAAGTCCAACAATAACCGGATCCATTAGGCTGAGATCGTATGCCTTGCTGAGATGAGACGATGAATACCATCATCCAGCGGAGTCAACTTTCGCTGGAGTAATTGTTTCATTAATGAAATATCAGGGCAGCGGCGTGTCATATCCCCTTCCTTCAAGGCCGGCAGAAAAACAATCTTAGAAGAGGATTCTGTGATGCTGATAATTTTACGAGCAAGATCCAGAATAGTAATTTCATAATCACTGCCAATATTGGCTACATCATTCACAATTAAATTTTGATAAAAGGCATTCAGACAAGCATCAATATTATCGTCAATATAACAGAAGGTTCTTGTTTGACTTCCATCTCCATAAATAGTAATGTCTTTATTAGCGAGTGCTGCAAAGAGGAACTTTGACATCACAAAATCGGTACTTTGTTTTGGACCATAGGTATTAAAGAAACGGAAGATGGTGAACTCAAGTCCAAATTCCTGAGCGTATGCTCTGAGGTATCCTTCCCCAACATTTTTTACAATAGCGTAGGGTAATCGGGAATTTAAAGGGGTAGTATGTTCATTTTGAGGGAACTCTACCGGCTCTCCATAGACTTCAGAGCTGGAAGAAAAATAAACTCTCTTTACGCAGGTGTTTTTACAAAGATCCAGCACATTGCGAATACCATTCAGGTCATTGAGTACCATAACCGGATTTGCAAGAGTACGCTTCACTCCGACCAAAGCGGCATAGTGAAACACATAATCGAACGAAAACGATGAAAAAATGGTAGAGATATCATTGAAATTATTGACATCCGCTTTAATAAACTTCACATTATCGTGTACCGAAACCGGCAGCTTCGCATCGGAACCGGTCAGTAAATTATCAACGATAACCACGAAATTTTCAGCATTATCGGCAAGTCGCTGCGCGAGACAACTGGCAACAAAACCTGCACCACCGGTCACTAATATTTTTCTTTGCATAGCGAATAACCCTGTGAGGGTATTTTTGTTTTGGAATACTAAGCTATATACAAGCGGGTACCTTGTTGACAGAATAGTACTACGAAGTTACATAAAAAACAATCAAACAGATATTTCTAAAGATAAAATATTATTCACAAAACAAACATTTTACTTTGTCGGAAAGTATTTGGCGAGAATATAAAATACAGAGGTTAAACTTAAAAAAAATGTGGTAAATGATTTAGTGTTCTTCCGTGACAGACAATAAATACTTACCATAACCGCTTTTTATCAATACCTGAGCAAGATTTGCAAGTTCTGATTTAGAAATAAAGCCCATTCTGAAGGCGATTTCTTCAATGCAACCGATCTTCAGACCCTGTCGTTCTTCAATTACCTGTACAAACTGAGCCGCTTGCATGAGCGATTCAAAAGTACCGGTATCTAACCAGGCAGTACCTTTATCGAGTATACCTACTTTCAAACGACCGGCCTCCAGATAAGCTTTATTCACATCAGTAATTTCATACTCACCTCGAGGAGAGGGCTTCAATGATTTTGCGATACCGATGACATCATTGTTGTAAAAATAAAGGCCGGGTACTGCGTAATTCGACTTGGGGGTGACCGGTTTTTCCTCAATACTAATTGCCTTCTTGTTTTTATCGAACTGTACTACGCCGTAACGTTCAGGATCAGAAACATGATAGGCAAATACAATTCCGCCTTCCGGATCAATATTTTCCTGGAGGAGTTGTTGTAATCCGGTACCATAAAAAATATTATCTCCAAGAATAAGTGCTACTTTATCATTCCCTATAAACTTCTCGCCAATCACAAATGCCTGGGCCAATCCATTTGGCTCCGGTTGAATGGCATATTCAAAATTGCAACCCAGCGATTTTCCATCCCCGAGCAGCTTCTTAAACTGAGGCTGGTCGTGCGGAGTGGTGATGATGAGAATTTCATTGATGCCGGCCATCATTAAAACACTGATCGGATAATAGATCATCGGCTTATCATAAACAGGCATTAACTGCTTACTCACAGCGATGGTGAGCGGGTGAAGTCGGGTACCCGAGCCTCCGGCTAAAATGATTCCCTTCATATAATATTTGGTCTGTGAGTTACAATTATGTGGATTACGAAATACGAAACGTTACGAAAGTACGAAATTTAGGAGTTTTTGGTTACAAGTGTGAATGAGATTATGTGGTGAATGAGGCGTTATGGATTTTTACGTTAGAGGAAACGAAGAGTTACGAAATACGAAAATACGAAAGAGCGAAACAGGAAAGTACGAAATACGAAAGTCACTAAAGTACGAAATACGAAACCTGCCAATCAACAGTTAAGAGACGAGAATTAGAAAGTGCGAAAGGTTAATGGTGGTATTATCCTCCAAGCATAGCGTTCCTCCAATCTCGTCAGTTGACGAGATATCCTCCAATCCTCTTATTCTTTTTCAGGGGAATCGGTTTTGCGGATTTCGAGGTCGTTGAGTTCGATGTCTTCTTCTTCTTCGTGGGTTTCGAAAAGTGGTTCAGAGAGAAAGGCCTTGGTAGTGAGACGTCGCTCGAGACTGAGGAGAAAGGTAGGTAGTAAGATGATATTGGCAATCATCGATACGACCAAGGTAACACTTAATAGTTTACCAAGAGCGGCTGTTCCTCCGAAACTCGAAGCACTAAATATGAAAAAACCAAAGAATAATATAACAGCAGTATATACCATACTCACACCGGTTTCACGGATGGTGATGGTAACGGCATTGGATATACTCATTACCGGATTCGATCGCATCTCATGCCGGTACTTGGTGAGGAAATAAATGGTCTGATCAGAAGCCATTCCAAAAGCAATGCTGAAAATAAGGATGGTAGAGGGTTTTAATGAGATACTAAAAAATCCCATGAGTCCGGCAGTAATTATAAGTGGTATAAGACTGGGCAAGATCGAAATCAGAATCATTCTTACTGACATAAATAAAGTTACCATGATGATGGAAATGAGTACAATAGCCAACAAAATACTTTCCATCAAATTTTTAAACATATAGTTATTTCCTTTCAAAAATATAAGACTATTCCCTGTAATGGTGGTCTCATACTTTTCAGGGGGGAATATCGAATCTACACGCGGACGTAATTCATTCATCAGCGTTTCCATCTTCAAAGAGCCAATGTCCGCCATCTGCACACTAACACGAGTGAACTGTCTGGTACTATCAATGAAACTTTTGAAGAGCTGTCCTTTACCCTTCATATCTCCGACAAAAGCGGACATCTCCGCTAACTGCAAAGCTCCGGGCAATACATAAAAGCGGGGGTCATTATCGTTATACGCCTGATAACTGAATTTAATACCATCTACCACTGACAAAGGCTTTGACATAATCGGATATTGCACCAACATTTTCTGCAGCCTGTTAATTTTTTGCAGCGTCACCTGATCCAAAGCACCACCTTCCTCTCTTGTATTTATAGAAAACTCAAGTGGCAAAACGCCCTTGAAATTGCTCTCAAAAAATTTCATATCCACATACACCGGATCTTTCTTGGGCAGGTCATCTACAACAAATCCGTTGGTTGATATTTTGGTTATTCCTACCAGGCTTATCAATACGATAACAGTAACTACTGAATAAATTGATTTGGGATGATGATACACCCATTTCTCTACTCTATCCAGCATCTTATTTAAACGTGGAGCATTCAAGTGTTTCAGATGCTTCACATTAGGAGGTGCCAGATAACTAAAAACGATGGGAATAAGGAACAACGAAATTAACCAGGTGGCCATAACATTGAATGCTGCTACCAAACCAAACTCCATTAGAATGCTGCTATGTGTAAAATAAAAAACGAAGAAGCCAATAGCTGTCGTGAGGTTAGCCAAAAAGGTAGTGAATCCAATTCGCTGCACCATTCGGGCTAAGGCTTTGGCCTGACTAAAATGCCGGCTATACTCCACCTGATATTTATTCAATAATAAAATTGAGTTGGGTATTCCGATTACGATAATGAGCGGAGGAATCAAACCACTAAGAATCGTGATTTTATATCCGAGTAGCGCAATCGTCCCAACTGACCAGACGACACCCACACCAACCACGATCAGGGAAAAAAATAAAACCTGGAAAGTACGGAAGAAGACAAAGAGCACCAGTGCTGTAACTAGAACTGCCAGCACCATAAACATCTTCATTTCTTCTACAATCTTACTGGTGATTTCAGTGCGGATATAAGGCAATCCACTCAGATGTACAGTTAGTTTATTTTTCTCTCCAAATGCCTCTGCTCTTTCTTTAATTTGTTGAACAACGGCAATCCTGTTTTTCGTATTCAGCTTAGCTCTATCGAATGTAATCGCCATGAGCGTAGCACCTGTCTCAGAATTCTGAATAAAGTTCTTATAGAAAGGGAGATTGTTTATAGCATCATGAATACTATCCACTTCAGCTTGTGTAGATGGTATTTTCGAAACAATGGGTACCACATCAAATTTCTGAAGAGAATCATTACGTTGAACAGTATAGAGTCTTGAGACAGAAACCACGGCTTCAATTCCATCGAGTGCCTTAATTTCATCACCCAGCGTATACCAATCGCGGAACTTCGACAATTCATAAAAATTTTTGTCTTCCACACCGAGAACCATTACACTTCCATCTTCACCAAACTTCTTCTTAAACGATTCATAGGCTTTATAATCCGGATCCGACTCAGGCAATATCCGGGCAAAGTCATACGACAACTGTATTTTGGTTGCCATATAGCCCATAAATACCGTGGTTGCTCCGATTACAATCATGAGCCACAGTCGATTACGTAAAATAAACCTTGAGAGCCAGGTGAACATTGTACAGTATAAGTGGTGTAAAAGTAGGGAATTTGAGCTTCCCGCTTCGGGGGGCTACTGGCTACTGGCTACTGGCTTCAGGCTACAGGCTACTGGCTGCTGGCTGCTGGCTGCTGGCTACTGGCTGCTGGCTGCTGGCTGCTGGCTGCTGGCTGCTGGCTGCTGGCTGCTGGCTGCTTATTTGTTAATGGCTAAAAAAACAATCTACTAAAATTTAAACTTTAAATTCTTCGGAAACTTTAAATCTTAAACCTTTACCAAAGTCACGTATCGAGTGAAATCCTTACGTATTCTAATAAAAAATTCTTAATTCCAAATAGAAAAAACTGAATACTTTAAAGAAATAAATACAGCCGGTACTATATAGTGCCTGCTCAATAGCAAATAGCCGGAAGCCGGTAACATAATAGAAAAAATCGAATATCCTAAAGAAATAAATACTGCCGGTACATTATAATTCCTGCTCTATAGCACAAAGCCGGTAGCCGGTAGCTGGAAGCCGGCAGCAATTTAAGGAACTAACGTTACGGAAGGAAGAAACGTTTTCGTAATTTCACACCATGAATAGGAATTTGCGTGATGGGTGGAATTTTTTGAGTAAATCAAGTCCGGGGAGAGGGATCAATGCCCTTAACGTACTGAGCAGCTTTTATTATTCACGGTATACAGGAAAACCTTCGCAATGGGGATTACCTATTTCCCTTTCCTTTGAACCTACTACTTCCTGCAATTTACGTTGTCCGGAATGTCCGAGCGGGTTGCGGTCATTTACCCGTCCTACCGGCATGCTGGAAGGAGATTTCTTTAAGAAGGTGATTGATGAACTTTCCGATACACTCTGGTACCTGATCTTTTATTTTCAGGGCGAGCCTTATTTGAATCCCAGGTTTCTGGAGCTCGTAAAATTTGCATCATCTAAAGGCATCTATACTGCCACCTCCACCAATGCGCATTATCTAACGGAAGAGGCTGCCCGAAAAACGGTGGAATCAGGTCTCGACCGTTTGATCATCTCTATTGACGGAACCACGCAGGAAGTTTATGAGCAATACCGGATTGGTGGGAAGTTGGAGAAAGTCATTGAGGGAACCAAGAACATCGTAAAATGGAAGCGTGAATTAAAATCCAAAACACCGCATATTATTTTTCAATTTTTAGTGGTGAAACCGAATGAACACCAGATTGCAGAAGTCCAACAGTTAGCGAAAGAGTTGGGGGTAGATGAAGTTGGATTAAAGACAGCACAAGTCTATGATTTCGAAAACGGCAACGACCTGATCCCAACCATCGACAAATACTCACGGTATGCACAGCAGAAGGATGGTAAATGGAAAATCAAGAACTTTTTAAGCAACCATTGCTGGAAATTATGGCATAGCTGTGTCATTACCTGGGACGGCAGTGTTGTTCCTTGCTGTTTTGACAAAGATGCCTGGTATAAGATGGGCAGTTTGCAAACACAACCTTTCAAAAGTCTCTGGCAAGACACCGCCTATCAAAATTTCCGGGCCTCCCTCCTGCGCTCCCGCAGTGAAATTGAGATGTGCAGAAACTGTACAGAAGGGACCAAGGTTTGGGGATAGTTTACAGAGCGAGGAACAGTAGTGACAGGTCGTGACCTGTCCAATTAAGTCAAGAGAAAAAGAGAGTCAAGGAATATAACAGTAGGAGAAATTAAGCGATAACGGCCCTTCCCCACATCAATTCTCCTTCATCAACCGAATACTCCTTTTTCTGGTTCCTGTGATTATTTCGGCAACGTACACTCCACTCTTCAGATTATTTCCAAAAACAAAAGCCTTGTTTGCAGTTATCCCTTCTCTTCTTTCCAGTTCCCTTCCTGCAATGTCGTAGAGAATAAGCATAGCTGAACTTTCGTTATCAGAATAAAATGTCAGATTAAATTGAAAGGCAGATGGATTAGGGAAGATATTCACTTCAACCTCATGGCTCTTGAACATATCCACTTCTTTACATACAATAGAGACTGTTGACGTCTGGTAGATGCTGTTGCCACAGGCATTGATTGCTCTCACTTTTACTTTACCTGCTACAGCACCAAAGTTTACGACGATCGCATTCGTACTTTGGCCTGCAACTATTGTTGCTCCCTGCGGAACCAGCCATTGATAACTTGTAGCTCCATCTATCCATGCAATTGAATACGCAACGCCGGATTGGTTCATGCAAACAGCAGTACTTCCGGAAATACTAGCCGGTCGGGCGGGAATGCTTTTAATAACTTTACTTTTCAAGTTACTGACGCCGCATGAATTACCGGCAGATACACTCAATGTTCCTGAAATAAAACTGGCATTGAAATCCAACACGATGGAACTTGTACCTTGTCCGCTACTGATAGAAGAATTGGGTGGAGGAATCCAGTTGTAAGTAGAAGCCCCGGCAAGAGGAGCCACAGAAAAAACAACATTGTTTGCACCGGGACATACCCCTATCGTTGTTCCCAATATGGCTGCGGGTGTAACCGGCTTTCCTTTTACTCCTAAATTTTTTAATGCAGAAGCACCCATGCAATTAACAGCAGCCACCTTAATATTTCCGGTAGTAAAAACAGATGGGAAATTAACTGTTATCGTATTTGATCCTTGTCCGCTTACGATGGCAGCACCTGTCGGGACAGTCCATGAATAGGATAATGCATGGGCAACTAAAGGACAAGAATATAGAACACCTGTAGCCCCTGCACATGGTAAAACACTACCTGAAATATTTGAAGGTTTGGCAGGCACAGCATTTACAACTGTAATCGGACTACATGTAACCGGACTTCCCACATACATTGGAAGCAGTTACACAAATGGAACCGCTCAGCGCATTCCCTCCAAAATCAACAGTAATAGAATGGGTTCCGGACCCTGTTGAAATACTTGCACCGGAGGGTAAACTCCAGGCATAGTTGGTCACACCATTATCCGGTAAACGCCATAAGAGATACCACTCGTATTCATACATACCAGCGACTGTTCCGTCACCACCACCGGTACTAAAGGAATAGCATTCTCTGTTAGATTAATTATATTAGATAATGTTGCTCCACAATCATTCACTACCGAACAGGAATAGTTACCGGGTAGTTTCGCAAAATAAGTTGTATTCACTGCTCCCGGTATATCCGTTGAATTGCGTTTCCATTGATAAGTAAGACCCGGTCCGGGATTAGCATTTAAAGTGACTGAATCACCGGTACAAAAAGCGTTTATCCCATTAGAAGAAATACCTGCTGCGGGAATATCTTTTATTGTAATAATGTTCGCTTTGACGATAGTATCAAACCCTGCGCCATTCCCTGCGATTAAGGTCACCGAATAAACACCTGGTGAAAGATACTGCACTTGCGGGTACTGCTGAAAAGAAACAGATGGCGTACCACCGGAAAAAATCCATTGCCAGGAGGTCGGATTGTTCAAACTTTGATCAGTGAAAGCAATAAATCCATTTTTGCAGATGGTGGTTGAATTAGAAATAAATTCTGCATCAGGTTTGGAAAACATAAAAGCGGCCGGAAGAAAAGGTTCCAATGAAAAAGTTTTCAGCTTTGGAACAACGGTCCCTCCATTTACATACTTTTCGTTAGAAATATAGGCATAAGACGTATTAAAAAAATCTACGCCCTCTACCTGACCATGAACAAACTCAGTAGACAGGTTAAACTTTCTTTTGTTACCATTAAAAAACAAACCATTTTTATAATCATACAGCATATATAGCGATATAGGTCGGGTTGCACTGTTGTCATATCCGATCAAAGCTATTACACCAAATTTTTGAATGGAGGCACTTGTAACCAGGTACCCGACATTCAATGTTTCCCGATACTGCGCTACATGAGTACCTGGTGAATTGGGCAGTACATAATGTCTGGTTTGTTTGTCGACCCAATTCTTGCTAAAGAGATGTATGGAGTCGTTAAAAAAAATCATCGACTCGCAATCGAAATTATTATTATTTTGCTCTGTTGGAAAGGAGGTTTGATCGGAATATGAAAAATTAATAATGTCTGCCGCTACTGTTGTTGCACCCGGTGCTAAACTTCCAATGGCCACCCTGTAAATTTTCAGATTTTGTCTGTTGCCTGCATTATTTCCGAAGTCACCCACAAACAAGTGATTGTCATTTGATGTCATATCCTCCCAATCCACGTTAGTAGCATTGGTAATTTGTACAGTTTGAAAAACGGTAGAAGAAGAAGTATCCACGCGATAAATACTATTTGAATTCCCGGAATCGTTGAACGTCCACAACTTTCCATTCACAAATTCAACACCCGAGGTTTCATCGATTAAAGGTGAGCTTAAGAGCGTCTTTTCCGTTAAGGGGAGATTTACTGCGGCATAGGAGCAAGTTCCATCATTTACCGTAGCCGATGCATTGTAATTGAGTATGCCGTATTTCAATATTATGATTAACAATCTTACATTAACTACGTGATGTTGTGCTTCACGCATGAGTTCTTCAATGTCTTCTATTTCTAAAGGGATAGCCGACATGAGATCGATGGGTGTCTTGCTGGTAACGAGAATGTCGTTTTCCAAACGGATACCGAGTCCTTCTTCGGGAATATAGATGCCGGGTTCACAGGTAAAAACCATACCCGGTTGCATAGGTTGATACCGATCACCGATATCATGCACATCCAAACCGAGGAAATGAGAAGTTCCGTGCATAAAATACTTTTTATAGGCAGGTAATTCGGGATTCTGGTTCTTCACATCTTCTTTACTGATGAGTCCCAACGTAATCAGTTCTTCTTCCATACATTTTCCTACTTCGACATGATACTTCTCTATTGTATTTCCGGGGATAAGCATTTTTGTTGCTGCCTTCATCACACGGAGAACTGCATTGTACACATCCCGCTGACGTTCGGTAAACTCTCCGCTTACCGGTACACAGCGGGTCAGGTCAGCAGCATAGTTGGCGTATTCTGCTCCGAAGTCGAGGAGGATCACTTCGCCGGCTTTACACTCCCTGTTATTTTCCGTATAATGTAACACGCAGGCACTTGGACCACTGGCAATAATCGGGGTATAGGCATGTCCATTAGCACGTTTACGGATAAACTCGTGGGTGATTTCTGCTTCAATCTCATATTCCATCACGCCGGGTTTCACAAAACGCAAGACACGACGGAACGCTTTTTCAGTGATATCCATGGCACGTTGCATGAGTTTGATTTCGATATCGTGTTTGATGGAGCGCAATTGCGCGAGCACCGGACCGGAACGTTCAAAATGATGACCCGGATACGCGGCCTTCATTTGCTGAGCGAACCGTAACTCACGGTAGGGGACATCCGAAACAAAGCGGTCATTCTCATTGATATTCACGAGCACGGTTTCGCAATGATTCATCAGCATAGGAATAATGCTATTGTAATCTTCCGTCCAATACACGCTTTGGATACCGGATGCTGCACGGGCCTCATCCTTTGTATATTTATGTCCTTCCCAAACCGCAATATGCTCATTGGTTTTACGCACAAATAAGATTTCCCGATATTTAGGAAGCGGTGCATCGGGAAAGAGCACAAGGATCGTTTGTTCCTGATCGATTCCCGAAAGATAAAAGAGATCAGAGTTCTGGCGAAAGATAAAGTTCGCGTCACCATTGCGCGGCATCTCATCGTTGGCATTGAAAAATGCGATAGATTTCGGCTTCATTTGAGCGGTGAAGCGGGCGCGGTTGGTGGAGAATAGAACGGGGTCAATTTGTTGGTATTTCATATATGATTGGAGCTTATCGGGTGGGTTACGAAATTACGGGATTACGAAATTACGGGGATTACGAAATTACGAATATTCCCGTGAAGCGTGATCAGGAAGCTGAACCTTTTCAGCTTCCTGATCTCTGCTTCACGGGATACGAATATACGAAATACGAATATGCGAATCCGCGAATTTTACGAATTTTACGAATACACGAATACACGAATTTTACGAATCCGCGAAAATTACGAATGCACGAAATTTTACGAATGGTATGGATTTTTGAATGGGTTTGGGAGGAATCAGCGAAAATCATGAATACGCCAAATTATATAAAGTCCCGGCGAATCGGCGTAAATCGATAAGAATCCGCGAGATCCGCGTTCCAAGATAGATTTAGAGGATAATAGTATATTTTATGAACAGTTGCGGGTTAGGCTGGGCTGACAATCAAAGATTTAGAGAGGTTCAAATTTAGGAGGTGATTTTAAAAGTTTGTATGGCGGTTCCGACTAAATTTGTATCCTCTTATTCCGTAAACCGAAATCCACCTCAAACTGTTATATTACCCAGTTATCAATAAGCGTTATGACGAAATTCTTTGAGTTCCTGAACTCATCCGTTGGGCGAAAATGGCTGATGGCCCTCACCGGTCTCTTCCTGAGCCTCTTCCTGATAGTTCATGTATCCGGCAACCTGCAGCTCTTCAAAAATGATGGCGGCATGGCCTTCAATCAGTACTCGGTCTTTATGACTACCTTCCCTCCTATTAAGATTGTTTCTTATCTCTTGCATGCCACTATTCTACTGCATGCACTTAATGGTTTTTACCTGGTGATCCGCAATCAAAAAGCACGTCCCGTGAAATATGCGAGTAAGAAGGATACCCGTTCCACTTCATGGGCATCACGCAATATGGGTATCCTGGGGACAGTGTTAATGATCTTCATCGTGACGCATATGATCAATTTCTGGTACCAGTATAAATTCGGTGCGATGAATTGGAAGACATATGTGGTGGAAGCCACAACCGGAAAAGTGGTGAAAGAGGATATGATTCCCGCCGCAGATGCTGCCACACAAAACCTGCAACCGGTAACCATGGATTATATGGGTAACACGATCATCATCTGTAAAGATTTATACGCGGTGGTGGCCGAAGCCTTCAAGAATCCTGCTGTAGTTGCCTTCTATGTGATCAGCATGCTGGCACTTTCGTATCACCTCCTCCATGGATTCCAGAGTGCATTCCAGACGATGGGTATCCGCCGTAAAAAATTTGAAGGAGTGATTAAGGGCATAGGCACCTTCATCTTCGCCATCCTCATCCCTGCCCTCTTTGCCGCCATGCCCATTTTCTTCCTCTTCGTTCACAAATAAGCATCTCCATCGAAATGAATCTCGATTCTAAAATACCTGCAGGTCCACTCGCTGAGAAGTGGGATCGTCATAAATTCAGTTGCAAGCTCGTTAACCCTTCCAATAAACGTAAATACGATGTGATCATCGTGGGTACGGGTTTGGCCGGAGCTTCAGCCGCCGCCTCTCTCGCTGAGTTAGGCTATAATGTTAAAACCTTCTGCTTCCAGGATTCTCCCCGTCGTGCACATAGTATCGCCGCGCAGGGTGGAATCAATGCCGCAAAGAATTACCGTAATGACGGAGACAGCGTGTATCGTCTGTTTTATGATACCGTGAAAGGGGGTGATTACCGTGCCCGTGAAGCCAATGTACATCGACTCGCTCAGGTGAGTGTGAATATCATCGATCAATGTGTGGCGCAAGGTGTTCCCTTTGCCCGTGAGTACGGTGGTTTATTGGACAATCGTTCCTTCGGTGGTGCGCAAGTGTCACGTACTTTTTATGCGAAAGGTCAAACCGGACAGCAGTTGTTGCTGGGTGCTTATTCCGCCTTGAATCGTATGGTGGGTGAAGGAAAAGTTCAAAGTTATACGCGGCATGAGATGTTGGAGTTGGTGATGGTAGATGGACAAGCCCGCGGCATTATTGCCAGAGATATGGTCACCGGAGAAATCCAGCGACATAGCGCACATGCTGTTGTTCTGGCGACCGGCGGATACGGAAATGTATTTTATCTTTCTACGTATGCACGCGGTTCTAACAGTACCGCCATCTGGAGATCACATAAAAAGGGAGCTTATTTTGGTAATCCCTGCTTTACACAAATTCACCCGACCTGTATTCCGGTTTCCGGCGATCATCAGTCGAAGTTGACGTTGATGTCGGAGTCGTTGCGGAATGACGGACGCATCTGGGTACCGAAACAAAAAGGAGATACACGTAAACCGGCAGATATTCCTGAAGACGACCGCGACTATTATCTCGAGCGCCGTTATCCTTCCTTCGGAAATCTTGTTCCTCGTGATATTGCCTCCAGAGCAGCGAAAGACATGTGCGATAAGGGGTATGGTGTAGGAAAAACCGGACTCGCCGTTTACCTTGATTTCAGCGATGCAATACGCCGTATGGGAGAGAAGACGGTAGAATCCAAATACGGAAACCTCTTTGATATGTACAAGCAGATCACCGGTGATAATCCGTATCAAACACCGATGATGATTTATCCCGCCGTGCATTATACGATGGGCGGATTATGGGTAGATTATAATCTGATGACTACGATTCCCGGATTGTATGCTACCGGAGAAGCGAATTTCAGTGATCACGGTGCAAATCGTTTGGGGGCCTCTGCATTGATGCAAGGTCTGGCTGACGGTTATTTTGTTTTGCCCTATACGATTGGGGATTACCTTGCCGATATTGAACGCAAACCTATTGCTAACGATTCTCCGGAATTTATGGAAGCAGAGAAAGTGGTCAAGGAAAGACTTTCGAAATTGCTATCCATCAAAGGAAATAAAACAGTTCACCAGTTTCATCGCGAATTAGGGCTCATCATGTGGAATCATTGCGGGATGGGCAGGAATGAGGTGGGCTTGAAAGAAGGAATAGAAAAAATACGCGGATTGAGAGATGAATTCTGGAAGAACCTGTTGGTACCGGGCAGTGATCTGGAGCTCAATCAAAACTTAGAGAAAGCGGGCAGGGTAGCCGACTTCCTTGAGCTGGGAGAACTGATGATGGTAGATGCACTTCACCGCAATGAAAGTTGTGGCGGGCATTTCCGTGAAGAGTATCAGACACCGGAGAATGAAGCATTACGTGACGATGAAAACTTCGCTTATGTAGCTGCATGGGAATATAAAGGTGATGGACAGCCGCACCAGCTCCATAAAGAAAATCTGGTTTTCGAAAATGTTAAACTCACACAACGATCTTATAAATAATTACAGCGTGAAAACGGTCAATGCTCACAAGGCAGATGACCGCCAATAAAAATAACCATGAGTGGAAATATGAATCTTACACTGAAAGTCTGGAGACAAAAGAACGTCAAAGAAAGCGGACGATTTGAAACATATACAGCAAAAAACATCAGTCCTGACATGTCATTTTTAGAGATGCTGGATGAAGTGAACGAAGACCTCATCAAAGGTGGCAAGGATCCTATTGCTTTTGACCATGACTGCCGGGAAGGAATTTGCGGGATGTGCAGTATGTACATCAACGGACGCGCGCACGGGCCAGTGAAAGGTGTTACGGCCTGCCAGTTACATATGCGCAGTTTTGTAGATGGAGATACCATCACCATCGAGCCCTGGAGAGCAGCTGCTTTTCCTGTACTTCGTGATTTAGTGGTGGACCGAACATCCTTCGAGCGCATTCAGCAGGCAGGTGGTTACGTTTCGGTCAACACCGGATCTGCTCCTGATGCTAACGCCATCCCTGTACCGAAAGACAATGCCGATGAAGCGTTCAATTCTGCTGCCTGTATCGGTTGCGGTGCTTGTGTTGCGGCCTGTGTAAACAGTTCGGCGATGTTGTTCCTTTCAGCAAAAGTGTCGCAGTATGCCCTACTTCCTCAGGGACGCGTTGAAGCCAAGCGACGGGTAGCCAATATGCTCAAGGCCCATGATGATGCCGGTTTTGGAGCTTGTACCAATACGGAAGCTTGTGAAGCGGAATGTCCGAAAGGAATTTCTGTTACCAATATCGGCCGCTTAAACCGTGAATTTGCCGCCGCTTCTATTAGTGGCGAATAAATTCTCGTTTTGCTGCCAACAGGCTACCAGCCACCAGCTACCGGCTTCCGGCTCATAGCTTCCTGATGTATTGCTAAAACAGGAAGCCATCGCTTTCAGAGTGAATTTAATCGGCAATCATCTGTTTAATCCACTAAATCAGCGCCGGCCGGCCGGAATGCAGGTTCCCTATCAGGTACTTTGCGTGGACAAACCTTCTTGAACCGTAGTTTTACAGGTATTTTGTTTAAAGTTTACGGATTATTTATCGCTTTTTGTCCAATACCCGCTTAACTTAGCCGTATTGAAATTGTTGATTAAGTAAGCCAATGAAAAACAAATTTCTGGTATGGAGTGTTCTCTTCTGCTTATTTGCAGTTGTAGAAGTTGATGCCCAATTGTTTTGCTCACCGTGTAAGGATCCCAATAAGCAGGAAAACATTTTCTTTACCTGTAATCAGGATTACAATCCGGTATGCGGATGTGATGGGAAAACGTATCGGAATGATTGTTTTGCGTTGAATAAGTATGCGTTTTATCCGTGTGGGTACTTTAATGGCATATGCGGTAATTTTGATGTTGATCTAAATCCCACTTTCATGGAATTGGGTGATGTATCTTTAAAAATTCAGGTATACAACCGATCTGCCGGATATATCAATATCAACGTTATTAATGCTTATGGAAGAATACAATTTCAAGGCAATTTCCCATTAGCAAAAAATGCTGACTCCAATGGCAATTTATTCGGTCCTCCTAATCCAATAACAAGTATTGTAACTTCCGGTTGGAACAAAGGAGTGTATATCATTGAAACTATATTTGAAGGTGAGCGAAAAATTTTCAAAATCGTAATTGGTGCCTCACCGTATTAAAGTAATGTTTCCATTAGAGCAATTATCTTGAATTAACATTTACAGGTTTAAACGCCGCGAACGCAGCGGATTCGCAGCGAACGCCGCGTTTAAATCGAAAAGCTAAATATCAGCATATAATTTTATTCATTTCTGAGGTCATTTAGGGACGACAAATAAAGTCGTATTTCAGGGAAAAAGCGATTGAATTCCTCTTCAAAGGCTGTATAATGTTTTTCGAGGAAGAGATGCGCGTGTTGCATATTGGATTCGAAGGTTGTCCGATGCGAGAGTCCGGTGAGTGCTTTCTGCATCCCTTGCAATGTACCATAACTCACCAGCCAATTTTGCGGTTCCATATAGTTGAGCATGTGAAGGGCCCGTTCGGGCAGCAGACTTTCATTTTCGCGGAGCATCTGATAGCTATTGGCAGCAAACGCTTCTAAAGAAAGATGATGGTATTGCTCCCAGTCGCGGGCCAGGAAATGATCGTAATATACATCCACAATAACAGGGGCGTACTTACGAAATTCGGGACGTAGTCTGGCTTTGCTTTCCTCCACAACAGGATGAGCATCGGTGAAGGCATCAATCAAACGGTGAACACGAATTCCTTCTCTGACATCACCCGTGTACTTCTCCACAGCACTTCCTTTGACATGGTCGGCGATGAAGTTACCTATAGCGATGTCGGGGGTGGTGGAGAGGTAGAGGTGGGATAAATAATTCACAGGTTACGAATTTACGAATCCCTGAAGCAGTGAGAAGTTGGCTGAAATTCTTCATCCGACTCATCACTGCTTCAAGGTTACGAAAATACGAATTACGAATCAACGAAACCGCGAATATTACGAATGTACGAATATGCGAATTGCGAATGAATGGATGAAGTTATGAATGATAACAGGGGCGCAAGTAGTTGAAGATGGAAATCACTTCTGTTTTGTGCTCGAATCAGAAATAAAATGCTACCTGGATGAGGTGAAGGTATCTCCCTGATCCATATTGCCGGTTGTAAATCCTTTTTTAAACCAATACATCCTTTGCTCTGATGTACCATGGGTGAAGGCGTCGGGAACGATTTTTCCGCTGCTTTCCTGCTGGAGGCGGTCGTCGCCGATCGCATTGGCCGCTGTGAGTGCTTCTTCGATGTCGCCCTCTTCCAATACGCCTTTCAAACGATCCGCGTAATGTGCCCAAAGACCGGCATAGAAATCCGCCTGCAATTCGAGGCGAACCGACAATTGATTGGCTGAACGTTCATTCAATTGTTGCTGCTGTTGATGTACCTTATCCGATGTACCTAACAGATGCTGCACATGGTGTCCGACTTCATGCGCAACCACATAAGCCATCGCAAAATCACCCGGAGCTTTGAAACGCTCTTTCAGCAAACGATAAAAGGATAAATCAATGTATAATTTTTCATCTGCAGGACAGTAAAAGGGTCCTGTAGCGGATTGTTGAAAACCACAGGCAGATTCCACCGCACCATCAAACAAAACCAGGGTCGGTTTACGGTAAGCCTGACCGAATTTTTCCTGAAATATTTTCTCCCAGATATCCTCCGTATCCTTCAACACCACCGACACAAAAGCCGCGTCCTCATCGTTTGGATCAGGTGCTTTAGCCGGAGCAGATGACGATTGCTGTTGCTGTATGATTTGTACTGCTTGCTGAGGGTCGCCTCCCAGAAACATATAAATGATCGCTATGATCACACCAACTATACCAATTCCCGCTGCCGGTTTTGCCATCCCTCGCCGGTCATCGACGTTGGTAGAGCGTTGTCTGCCTATCCACTTCATACGATTACGAATTACGAATCCCTGAAGCAGAGATGAGCCGGCTCAAATTCTTCATCCGGCGCATCACGCTTCAGGACTACGAATGTACGAAATACGAAATGCGAAATGCAAATTACGAATAAACGAATCCGCGAATATTACGAATGTATGAATAGTGAGGTAGTTTTATTTCTTAAATTGTTGAAGTTGCTATTCATTAAATTTCGAATAGATTGCTCTGCGAAAAACTTAAAAAATCCGTGTCACCTGTCTCGGCGCAGAATGTGACGAGATCCGCGTTCTTTGTAAAACAGTATCATGTCGAAAAATATTACTTTAAAAAAATGCCCGATCATTGGAGGGACCGGGCATTAGGATAGGGGTGAATGCACTATGAATGCATGGGCGCTTCTTCGTAGCTGCTCACATCCGGGCAGGAACAAACGAGGTTACGATCGCCATACGCATTATCAACACGTTTTACGGATGGCCAGAATTTGTTGGCAGCGCCATGGTGCCGGCCATGCTGCTTCTTTCGCTATAGGGGTAGTTCCACTCGTCGGCGGTGAGTTCAGCAACAGTATGCGGTGCGTTGATCAGCGGATTATTGTGTTTGTCGGCAGTACCGATTTCGAGCGTACGAATTTCTTCGCGTATTGAAATCATCGCATCACAAAAACGATCCAGCTCTTCCTTCGACTCACTCTCAGTAGGCTCAACCATCAAGGTGCCTGCAACCGGAAATGCTACTGTTGGTGCATGGAAGCCGTAATCCATCAACCGCTTGGCAATATCACCGGCTTCAATACCTGCACTTTGTTTGAAAGCCCTGCAATCGAGAATCATTTCCATGGGCTACTGATCCATTTTGCCTTTGTAAAGGATTGGATAATGCCCTTCCAACCTTGCCTTCATATAGTTGGCATTGAAGATGGCATACTCGGTGGCCTTACGAATACCTTCATTACCGAGCATGCGGATATAGCCGTAAGAAATCAACAAAATCAATGCACTGCCCCATGGCGCTGCACTAACGGCGGTGCCTGTACGCTCTTTGTTGACATTGATGACAGGATGATTGGAAAGATAAGGTGCAAGGTGTTTTGCTACTCCGATTGGTCCCATGCCGGGTCCGCCACCACCGTGAGGGATAGCAAACGTTTTGTGTAAGTTGAGGTGACAAACATCGGCACCAATCATTCCCGGACTCGTTAATCCCACCTGTGCATTCATGTTGGCACCATCCATATACACCTGACCGCCGTTATCATGAATAATTTTTGTCAATTCACGGATACCTTCTTCGTATACCCCATGCGTACTGGGATAGGTCACCATCGCGGCTGCGAGATTTGTTTTATACAACTCTGCCTTTGTCCTTAGATCCGTTAGATCAATGTTACCGTTCTCATCACATTTCACCACCACGATTTTCCATCCGGCCATCACTGCACTGGCAGGATTAGTCCCGTGGGCACTCTGGGGAATTAAGCAAACGTTACGATGACCTTCTCCCTTTGCTTCGAGGTAGCCACGGATAGCCATTAATCCGGCGTACTCACCCTGCGCACCGGAATTAGGTTGTAAGGAGACCGCATCAAAACCGGTAATTTCACAGAGATAGGCTTCGAGCTCTTCAATGATCTGTGCATAGCCTTGCGCCTGATCAACAGGAGCAAAAGGATGAATGCTATTCCACAAAGGCCAACTTAATGGCATCATCTCACTCGTGGCATTCAGTTTCATGGTGCAGGAACCGAGAGCAATCATCGAGTGATTCAGGGCAAGATCTTTATTCTCGAGATGCTTAATATAACGCAACATATCTGTTTCACTGCGGTATTTATTAAAAACGATGTTGGTCAGAAAATCTGATTTACGTGCCAAAGGCATCTTTTCATTGATCACACTTTGTACTGAAAGCTCAACGCCATTTCGCTTGTAGTCGAAGTTATTTGCTTTGGCGAAGACGGAGATGATTTCACTGATATCTTCGTTCAATGTTGTTTCGTCAACATTAATAACAATATTTCCATTGGATTCATAACGGAAATTCATTCCTGCTGCTTCAGCCAGTTTTCTAATGGCCTCACTCTTTCCATTAGCATCAATTGCTACCGTATCAAAATATTGATCGTAGATGACTTTCATCCCGATTTTCTTCAGTCCTTCAACCAATGAAACTGCACGCTGATGGATGGTACCTGCAATGGCTTTCAATCCACGTGGACCATGATACACAGCATACATAGAGGCCATCACTGCTAACAATACTTGCGCTGTACAGATATTGGAGGTGGCTTTATCACGTTTAATATGTTGCTCACGCGTTTGCAAGGCCATGCGCAAGGCCGGTTTTCCGGAAGCATCAATACTGACACCGATGATACGGCCCGGGAGATCACGCTTATAAGATTCTTTAGTAGCAAAAAACGCAGCATGAGGACCACCATAACCCATCGGCACACCAAAACGTTGCGTTGAGCCTACGACTACATCTGCGCCCCACTCTCCCGGAGGAGTGAGCAGCACCAATGACATGATATCTGCCGCCACCACGACACGAATATCTTTCTCCTTACACTTCGAAGTAAAACCTGTGTAATCTCTGAGGTTTCCTTCTTTGCCGGGGTACTGCAACAAAGCGCCAAAGAAATCTGCGCCGAACTTAAACGTATCCACATCACCTGTCACTAACTGAATTCCAAGGGGAGTGGCACGTGTCCGCAGCACGTCGATCGTTTGAGGAAAGGTTTCCTCCGAGATAAAAAATTTAGTGCAACCTGCTTTTTCCTGTTCCTTTGTTCGCGTATGAAACAGCATATTCATCCCCTCTGCAGCTGCAGTTGACTCGTCCAGTAGCGAGGCATTGGCCAGCTCCATACCTGTTAAATCAACTACCATTGTTTGAAAATTAAGCAGGGCTTCTAATCTTCCCTGTGCAATTTCTGCCTGGTAAGGGGTATAGGCGGTATACCAACCCGGGTTCTCAAAAATATTACGCTGTATCACTCCGGGAATGATGGTATTGTGATAACCTAACCCTATGTATGTACGAAAAATTTTATTCTTTGCAGCGACTGCCCTTAATTCTCTGAGGTAGGTCGCTTCGTCTTGTGCCGGAGGAGTGTTATTATCCTTTTTCAGGCGAATGTCTTTCGGGATAGTTTTTGAGATCAACTCCTCGATTGAAGCTACACCAATGGCTAACAACATTTCCTGCGTTTCCTTTGCATCGGGGCCTATATGGCGGTCGGTAAACTGGTAATTTGACATACGATTTTTTATGGTCCACAAAGTTACAAAAGAGCAGGGTTCTATTGACGGATGAGGAGTTTTGTTATAGTATTAATTATCATATTATTAAATTTTTCTACGGGAGGGGAGGAGCGTCTCGTCATGCTCACCTCGTCTCGTCTAGTTCCTTCTGTCTGTAACGAGAAATGACGAGACGAGTTCGACGAGACTGGGGAACGCCTCGCTGGGGGAGGCCTGGAAGGTCTCGTCATGCTCACCTCTCTCGAAGTTCATTCTGACGAGACTTGGGGGCGCTTCACGGAACTCCTTGGGGAACGCCTGGAGGATGGGGGAGTTTGAAGGCGAATATTTCCGGGTTACCACAGACATTTGGACCGAATCAAACAATTTTAGTCTGTTTCAACAACCTTTTTATTAGTTTTGATGGCTATGAAAGCATCTATCTTCCTGGCGGCACTATTTCTGTTATCAGTAATTGAGTCCGGCTTCGCGCAAAATAAAATTCTTCTTATTAATGGGAAAGTTATTGAAGCTGAAAATTATACGGTGGGAGATATTTTTGTTACGTATAAAAAAGCAGGGGACAAGCGTAGTGGTGCTCGAGCTGTTGACCGATACGATGTGTTTTCAATTACTAATCTGGATGGCACCGAAGAAGTGCTTTATAAACCCATTGATTCTCTCGACTTTTCAGTGGAAGATGTCCGCCTCTATATCAGAGGGGAACAGGTGGCTAAAACACACTATAACAGTACCGGAGCTTCCGTTTCATCCGCGATAATTGGCGCCGGTTCGAGTATATTGTATTTTTATGCATTACCCATACCCATGCTTTATGGAGTAGTTCTTGGTCGATTTAATCCCCGAAAAATGCATTTGCCGGATAATATTGAACCCGCAGTTGCTGAATCAGAGGCTTTCAGACTGGGCTATGAAAAATCAGCAAGAAATACAAAAATTCAGAAAAGCCTGAAATGGGGATATATTAGTCTGGGGGTTGGATTGGCCGGCTGGATTATTTACGGTGTAAGTGATAAATAAAATTAGCCCTCAAATTGTTTTCCCTGAGGGTTTACAACAACATTGTACCGGATACCCCCAAATAATTTTGCTGTTTTTCACAATGAACCTTCCATAGTAGTTGTTCTATTTTAATGAAGAATGAAAAATGAAAAATTAAAGGAAAGAACTACGATTTACTATGCTGTTCTTATGGCTATGTCAGCTACTTTGATGGGGCTTAAGTTCTTCCCGGCGGCAAATGGCTTGCACTCTACTTCGGACATATACCTACATGGGCTTTTGCTCTTTTCAGGGACGTTCCTCGCCTACTCGATTTCTTTTCCTTCACCTTTCCTGGATATTTCGAGAGGGAAATTCAAGCATAGGAAAATCAACCTCCTGATTCTGATTTCATTCCTGCTTTGCATCACACTACCCTTCTTCCTATTTATCCCTCCGGGCTATATGATTCAATATGGTCTTGCAGGTTTACTGAGTCTTTTTTATTACACCGGATTTTCAGCAAAAAAGATCCGTTTTGGAGGAGCCAGAACGGTATTTCTTTTGAAAAACATCGTACTTGCCCTGGCATGGGCGTTTGCTACATCACCCATTTCATTGGAAGAAACGGATTCAGTTTTCCTGTTTTTCAACCGCTTTTTGTTTGTGATGGCTTTAAGTTTGGTCATTGACATCAGAGATATTACATCCGATGGACAAAAAAGAATCATCACTATCCCTGCCAAAGCCGGAATTCTTCCAACGAAAATCATCTCGGGTATACTTTTAATTGCCGGAACGGCGTTTACATTAAAAAGTCATCAAACAGGATTCATACCTCTTTCCATCTTTACCGCATCAGCAATCAGTACACTATCTACGATTATTGCTATCGCATTTGTTCAAAAGAAATCATCTTCTCTGCTGTTTCTTTTACTCGTTGATGGAAACCTGCTGCTCCACGGAATCTTATTCTCTCTTTCCAACAACAACTGAAATGGTATCACATTCTTTACATTTGCCCTATGCTGTTTAGGATACTTCTCCTGTTTTATTGCTTCTGCTGTCTTCCGGCTTTCGCGCAGGAGGGAGACAGTAAAAAGGCATTGAATCCCTTCTTAGTCTTTGACAATTATTATTCGTTTATTGGAAATAAGAGTGCAGATGTATGGGGTTTCAGAGCAGGTATTGAATGGAATCAGACATGGCGTTTCGGCGCCGGCTACAATAAAATCCGGTCTGATATTGTCGAACGAAAAATCCTAAGTGGTGAAGAGCTCAGCTATGCCTCCAATGATACAGTCAAAGCGCAACTCTTTCTTACCTACTTCCCGGTTATGGCGGAGTATATTTTCTACAGAAGTGACCCCTGGATTATCAGCATCCCGCTTCAGGCAGGGTATGGAAAAAGTTATTTCCAGTATTTCGACAGAGAAAACGATGAGCGCAAGATTTTTAAACGTGGTGTTGTCGTGACGCAAGCAGGCATAAGTGCTCAGTACAAAATCATCCGCTGGGTTGGCGTTGGAGCAGGCCTGGGTTATCGGTTGATGCTGGTAAATAATCCGGAAATTGAAACCAAGATGAACTCGCCCGTCTTCGCGATTGGCATTAAATTATATCTGGGGGAGATTGTGAAATCCATTCAGGGGAAGGAGGAAGATTAATTAAGAATGCAGAATTAAGAATGCAGAATTGAGAATGCAGAATTGAGGGTTGAGTATTGAGGGTTGAGTATTGAGGGTTGAGTATTAAGGGTTGAGTATTAAGGGTTGAGTATTAAGGGTTGAGTATTGAGGGTTGAGTATTAAGGGTTGAGTATTGAGGGTTGAGTATTGAGGGTTGAGTATTGAGGGTTGAGTATTGAGGGTTGAGTATTGAGGGTTGAGTATTGAGGGTTGAGTATTGAGGTTTGAGTAATAAGGGTTGAGGATTGAGAAATATGGTTTGAGCCTTGAAGGTTGAGGGTTGCGAATTATTGGTTGAGGGTTGGGGTTGAGGGTTGCGAATTTTGGTTGAGGGTTGGGGTTGGAGAGAAGATGAAAGCCGGAGAAACGTTTTTACAGCCGGAAACAGTATCAGAAATTCATTCTTATCTTCTTTTGCAATGGTCAAAAATATAAGCAGATTACCATTCAAATAAACCGGTAACGATTATAATCTCAGTTAAGCATACTATCTTTGGACCATGAGTAAAACCGGCTTTGATGAATTGTATATGGAGTTAGCAACCAATCTCGTAAAAAATCACATTGTGTAAAGATGAAAGTCGGGGCTGCTATCTCTAAGGACACACGAATAGTCTCTCTGGGATACAATGGTCCACCGGCAGGCACACATAACTGCGACGAAGAATGGCCGGAGACCGGATGCGCCCGTGACCGAAAAGGCGGATGCTCTTTGGCCTTGCATGCCGAAGCGAACGCCATCCTGTACGCGGCAAAAAATCAAATCACGCTGGAAGACGCCACGCTCTATGTAACACTCGCACCATGTCTTCCCTGCGCAAGAATCATCTATACAACAGGCATAAAAAAAGTGCTATACAGAGATAGCTATGCGGCATATAAAGGCATCGATATTGAGGAAGGAGTCGACTTTCTGCAACGTTTTGGTGTTGATGTAAGCCATTTCCCGTTACCTGCAAATAAAAACAAATGAACCAACCCTCCTCCAGACGTCTGCTGCTCCTCCCATTAGTACTGGGCATAGTACTGGCTTCCGGTATTTATTTGGGCAGCAGTCTTGCTCCCACTCCAAAAGTTTCTGCGGATAATAAAATCAACACCATATTGGATTATATCCAGCAAGAGTATGTTGATACGATCAACCGAAAAACGCTGGTTGATCACTCCATCGAAAAATTACTCGAGCAACTTGATCCGCACTCGGCCTATATACCTGCGGAAGACCTGCAATCTGCGAATGAACCTCTGGAAGGAAATTTTGAAGGTATAGGCATTGAATTTCCTATTCAGCAGGATTCGATCATGGTGGTCTCTGCTATATCCGGCGGTCCCAGTGAACGTGTGGGCTTAATGCCCGGTGACCGTATCGTGAAAGTGAATGGCAAGCAGGTGGCCGGTAACGGAATTACCAATGAGCAAGTCTTAAAAACACTTCGGGGAAAAGGGGGTACGCCTGTAACGGTATCGGTTTACCGAAGAGGACAAAAAGCCTTAATTGATTTCAAAATTATAAGAGGAAAAATTCCTATCAACAGTCTGGACATCTCCTATATGGTAGATGAGAGCACGGGCTTTATTAAGATCAGTCGGTTTAGTGCTACTACTTATGATGAATTCATGGCCGCCATGTCGGATTTAAAGCAACAGGGACTGCGCAATCTCATTTTAGACATGCGTGGAAATCCGGGAGGCTTTCTCGATGCAGCTACTAATATCAGTGATGAGCTGATTGGCGGTAAAAAATTAATCGTGTATACAAAAGGCAAAGCAAGACCACGCACCAGCTATTATACTAAACGTGATGGCATTTTTGAAGAAGGACGATTGATGGTACTTATTGATGAAGGATCAGCTTCTGCCTCCGAAATTGTGGCCGGTGCAATTCAGGATTGGGATCGTGGAACCATCCTTGGAAGACGTTCCTTCGGCAAAGGGCTTGTACAGGAGCAGACTGAATTATCGGATGGTTCCGCGATTCGTTTAACAATCGCCAGATACTACACACCTACCGGACGGAGTATCCAAAAGCCTTATGAAAAAGGGGTAGCAGAATATGAAGAGGAATTGTACAGCCGATTCAAACATGGTGAATTGCTCAGTAAGGACAGCATTCAATTTGCGGATTCGCTAAAGTTCAAAACTCCTGCGGGGCGAACCGTATATGGTGGTGGAGGTATCATGCCCGATGTATTTGTACCTATTGATACTTCCTACGAGACGGCTTATCTCAACAGTCTTTTTGCAAGTGGAAGTGTCAATCAGTTTGCCTATGATTATGTGGATCAGCATCGCAGTGAACTGAAAAAATACGATGCTGTATCTTACAAAAAACTATTTGAAATAAACGCTGAAATCCTTCGAACTTTCACTTCCTATGCCGCCGTGCGCGCGTGCCAATGAATGAGAAAGAAATGAACAGGTCATTGCCCTTTCTAAAGACACAACTAAAAGCGGCTATTGCAAGGCAGGTATGGAAAAACGAAGGCATGTATCCGATTCTCCATGAAAAGGATGCCACCTTTCAACGTGCAATGTCGTTGATTAAACAATCCACATGAACAAGGGGGAGTACCGTAACCTTTTCTTTTTCTCATTAGCGGTTATATGCTCCAGGATTCCTTTTGTATTTAACGGATATGGCTCGGAAGAAGATGCATGGGCATTGGCCCTTGT
Source organism: Bacteroidota bacterium (assembly GCA_016721435.1). Lineage (GTDB taxonomy): Bacteria > Bacteroidota > Bacteroidia > AKYH767-A > OLB10 > JAJTFW01. The sequence goes on along the minus strand of JADKIC010000004.1, from coordinate 144,527 downwards.
TGCAGAGAGAATTGGCACCACCGGAATTTATGAAGTATCGCGGTTGCCCGGACATCCTTTACAGGAATTAATATACGCTGCTATTTATGCCTATGGTGCCGTCTTTTTTAATTTGCTGACGGTGATGATCAGCACGCTTGGAATACTATCGTTTGTGGCTATGCTACAACAATTCGAAATAAAAAATGCTTACTGGAGTGGTGGTGCACTTGCCTTTACCCCTATCATCTACATCAACAGCACCAACGCCATGGATTACACCTGGGCAATGGCCTTTATTCTTATGACCGGGTATTTCATCAGTAACAAGAATGCGGTATTAGCCGGATTTCTACTGGCGATGGCTGTCGGATGTAGAATTACCTCCGGAGCTATGTTGATTCCCTTTACATTTTTGATTGTAAATATTCTTCCTTCGGATCAAAAAACAAAATTTTTAACGCGCTTCCTCATTTCACTTTTCGCAGGCATTGCTATTTTCTATGCTCCGGTATTTCAAAAATATGGAACCGGGTTCTTCAGCTATTATGAACATTTTCCAATACCCGGCTTCGCCAAAAATTTCTACAAAGGGAGTCTGGCTGTATGGGGTCTGCCAGCGCTTCTGACCGGTTGTTATTTCATTGTACATCTTCTGGTAAAAAAGAAAAAAACGGAGGAGGTGAAGTTTTATGAAAAAGATATTTCAAAAACCCTGCTTCTCTTTTGTTGTATTACTGTCCTTTTATATACGATCGCCTTTATTCAGGTTCCCTTGAAAGCTGCGTTTATGATTCCGGCAGTTCCGGCTATTGTACTCCTCTTCACTTTATTTCTTCAGCGGCGACAATTAATGGTGCTCACCACATCGTTGTTCCTTTCTTGTTTTTTCTTCGGAGTAAATCTGGCTGATGCACACCGGGGCAGTAAGGCGAGTCCTCTTGCCTTCACCTTCACTGTAAGCGGACAAAATGTTGCATTTGATCCCTTGTCAGGGCTCGTCATTGCTGACAGAAGCAAACAGATTTTGCGGAAAGAATATGTGATGTCGGTATTGGATAAAGCCGAAAGACTGCCGTCAAAATCGGTCATCATTTCAGGATGGTGGTATTCAGAAATTCTGGTGCGGGGAAAAGGCCGTACAAACGAAAATAATATTTTCAGACACTATATTGATGAAGAAGAATTAAAATGGTATCAGGAGAACAAGTATCCTATTTTCTTCCTTGAAGAACAAGACACCTTCAATGATTTACGATTTCAAAAAATATTTACAAGGCGATATGCAACGGCACTATGAGTCTTTGAAAATTACTGTAAAGGGAGCGCCGGCTCAAAATTTACAGCTTTCACCTTCCAGCTTTCAGGAACGGGAATGGGTTTATTTAATTCATAGTTAAAGCAAACCTGAACGGATTTTCCTTCAGCGGCAACAACCTCAACTTTTCCGTTAATTCTTACAATTTTATACTCCATTTCGAAGCTGGTTTTCCCAATTTTGCTTAGGCGGATATACACCCATACTTCATCTTCCAATAAGATGGGGCTTTGTAATCCACTTCGATACGTGCAAGAATAATACCCTCTTTATTCCATTCTATTTTCTCGGCAACTACCTCATTGAAATAAGCCACCCTTGCCAACTCGAAATAAGTCAGGTGGTTGGCATTATTGACATGCCCCATCTGATCCGTATCTTTAAACCGTAACTGAATACGCGTCTTAAACTTAAAACCATTAATCTCCATTGCTTTGCTTTCTATGATAAGATCGACAAAGATAAAACGGGCACTCAATCAAACAAGAATTATTACCTTAGCTCAATAAAATGATCATGAAAAACCATCTTCAACTCTTTGCTATCCTTCTTTCAATATTTTTTGTTTCTGGTTGCATGCCTTCTATTAGCGGGGAAGGTGATTTGGTAAAGCAATCGCGGGAAGTAGAAGACTTTCAAAAAATCGAACTCGATTTGTCCGCGAGGGTCACGGTAATAATCGCTGATTCCATTTCTGTTGTTGTGGTCGCTCAGCCCAATCTTCAGGAATACATTGATACAAAAAACGAAGGCGAGACACTTGTCATTCGTTCTTCCAGACGCCTCAAGGCAACCAAGCCCATTGAGATCGTCATGACTTGTCCGGCTCAGGAGGCGTTGACCATAAACGGCTCGGGAGATATATTCATCATCAATCCCTTTAAAATTGAAAAACTCAATCTGGACATCAATGGTTCCGGAGAGATACATGCCCATATAAACACCCGAAAAATTGTCACCAACATCAATGGTTCCGGTGATGTCTTTTTGAAAGGAAATGCGGAAATGCATGCTGCGGAAATTAACGGTTCCGGAAAAATTAAGGCAGAGGAATTAGAAGTAGAAAAATACCAAATTCAGATAAACGGTTCGGGAGATGCGGATATTCATGCTACCTCCAAACTTTCCGTCAAGTTGACCGGAAGTGGAAATATTAAATACAGCGGACAACCTGCTATTGAAAGTGAGATCATCGGCAGTGGTGAGTTAAAGAAAAACAATAACTAAATTTTCATTACAGGTGAACCCTTTACCTTGCACCTACTCTATCCTCCATTGAAACGACCCAAGCTGCTCTTCCTTACCTCTCGATTTCCTATCAGTTAGAAAAGGGTGATAAACTCAGAGCATTTCATTTGATTCGCCACCTGAGCAACCATTTTGACATCTGCCTCTTTGCGATAAACGAAGAAACACCCCGGGCTTCGTGGGTGAATGAAGTTTCCCCTTATTGTATCACCATTAAAACCGTTGTGATCAGCAAATTTCAATCGCTTCGTTCGATGCTCTTGCATCACCACATCCCTTTTCAATCCGCTTACTTTTATTCGGATGCAGCACAGCAATCCTTGAATGAATTTGTAAGAGAATGTCAACCGGATGTGGTCTTCTGTCACCTCCTCCGAATGAGTGAATATGCCAAACGCCTAAACATAGAGCCGAAAGTGCTGGACTATATGGATGCGTTTTCAAAAGGGATGGAACGCATGCAATCCACCAGTTCATGGTGGTTGAAAATTCCTTCAAGGATAGAAGAAAAGCGTCTTTTGAAATATGAAGAGGAAATCTTTGATCGCGTTCAATACCATATCATCATTTCCGAACAAGACAGGGCACATATTCCACACCAGGAACGTGAACGGATTGATATCATTCCAAATGGCGTTGATTTCGAATATTTCGCTCCGACAGCTGCTGAAAAAACATATGATTTGCTCTTTAACGGACATATGTCTTATCCTCCTAATATTGCCAGTGCTCTTTACACAGCTCATGAAATTTTTCCAATGCTTAGGACCATCGATAAAGATATCACCTTGCATATAGCAGGAGCCGATCCGGTGCAAAAAATAAAAGATCTTAACGGAGGAGGTATCACTGTTACGGGTTGGGTAGATGACATCCGAACGGTTTATTCGTCATCACGCATCCTTGTAGCCCCAATGGTCATCAGCATCGGCTTACAAAATAAAATTTTACAAGCGATGGCGATGAAAATCCCCTGTGTCATCTCCACCATGGCCAACAATGCACTAGGAGCAGAGCACAATAAACATGTCCTGGTTGCCAATACTCCGGAAGAATACTGCAGATACATCCATCAACTGCTTCATGACACCAACTTTTACCGGAACATTGCTGAATCGGCGTATCAATTCGTCAAAAGCAACTTCACATGGGAAGAAAATACAGATAAAATTGCAAGAGTCATTCTTTCTCTGTTGAAGGAAAAGGACAACGATTAAATCCTTTTGCTAGCATTCCTATTTTCGGCCAGGCCTAACGTTTAGTATTATCAGTCTGAATATTTTCAAAATAAATCAGTTTTTTGCATCTGTGCTCAGGTTTTCAATTTCATATTTAAACAAGATGGCAACTTTATCAATAATTTCTTTCAGCAATTTAAGATCAGCTTCCAGTTGATCCTTACTTCTCCTTTTATCTCTATAACCCTCTATATTTCTGATCGCTTCTTTAAGTGACACAATACCTGCGCTGTCCAATGTAGGTTTTATTTTATGCGCTAATGTACTCACGGCGTCCATCTCCGCATTTTCGAAATGCACAAGCATTTTATCGACGATAGCGGGTATTGATTCTATAAAAATGGTGAGCATCCGCAAAATAAACGCTTTATTCTCCGGCGAATCCTTCTTCAGCATGGAGAGATCGTAAAGAGGCTGTACCCCATACACCGGCTTTTTCCGGATGGGGAATTTTCGTTTCCTCATGGTATCAGAGAGTCGGTCTTTCCCTCTGATATGCCGTGCAATCCGTTTATACAATGTTTCCTCTTTAAAAGGCTTGATGACCCAATCATTCATTCCTTCAGTGAGAAACTGGCGATGTGCCTGCTTTCCGGTATTGGCGGTAATGGCAATGATAGGAATACCGGCCTTTCTCTGATCTTTAAACTGGCGGATTTCCCTTGTAGCTTCCAGACCATTCTTCACCGGCATCTGAATATCCATCAGGATAAGATCATAATTATTGTTGCGTGCCAGCTCAACTGCTTCTTCTCCATTCATGGCAATATCTACTTTAAAGCCCCAATCCCGCAACATGGCTTCGGTAATAAATAGATTCACTTTATTATCTTCCGCTAACAGCAGATGCAATGTTCCCAAATTAATTACCTCCAGTTGCTTTTCAGTAACGGACAAGGATTTCCCATCTGCTTTTTTATAGGTGATGTAAAACTGAAAATTACTACCGACATCGGGTTCACTTTCCACCCAAATATTTCCACCCTGACGTTCAACGAGACTTTTCGAAATGGTAAGACCCAGACCCACTCCACCCTGTTGCATATTGAATGGATCGGCTTGTGTAAAACTCTCAAAAATCTGAGATTGAAGATGAACAGGTATTCCTATACCGGTATCTTTCACCGAAAAGAGAATCTTAATATGGTGCTCGCTTTCCTCCATCACCTTATGCGTAAGCACTACTTCGCCACTATTGGTAAATTTAATCGCATTATTGAGTAAGTTCAACAGGATCTGGTTGAGGCGATACGGGTCACCCATCACTAAGGGAAGAGGGGCTGATCCTTCATGCAAATGTCTCAAAGAAATATCCTTCTCTTCCGCCTTAAAGAGCTGGAGATTGATAGCAGTATCAGAGACACGTGCGGGGTCAAAAATAATTTCTTCCAATGAAAGTTTACCTGCATCTATTTTGGCAAAATCAAGTACATCATTAATAATCACCAGCAGGTTCTCGGCGGTTTGATGCAAGACGTCCATATACTCTCTTTGCGTAGTACTGAGTACTGATTTTTGCAGGAGACGGGACATGCCTAGAATTCCATTCAGGGGAGTACGCAATTCATGACTGATGTTCGCAAGAAAATATTCTTTTGCTTTTGAGGATTCTTCCGCCTGCACACGTGCTCTTATCAGTTCATCTTCCACCAACTTTCTCTCGTTGATATCGATCACGGTACCAAATAGCATAAATGGAACACCTTTCTCATCCCTCATCACTCTTCCCCGCCCTTCCACATGCTTTAAGTTTCCCTGAGGCAACATAATCCGAAACTCCAGAATCTCTTCCTCGATCGTAGTCTTTGTCATCATCATCGCCTCCTCGAACTGTTCAATATCATCCGGATGAATCGTACTTCTTATCTCGGCTAAATCAGGAGAAGGCAAATTCAAATCGCGTTCCCAGATATGATACATCCCTTCGGTCCATACCATTTGATGATTACGCATATCAAAGTGCCAGGAACCCAGCTTGGCAATTTTTTGAGCTTGCAGGAGACTTTGTTCACTTCGACGTAATTTCTCTTCTGTCGCTTTACTTATCGTAATATCGGTATTTGTTCCATAAATTTTCTCTACACGACCGAGCGTATCTTTAATTGCTTTCCCATTCGTAAAAAACACCTTTTCATTATTGAGACGGGTTATCACTTTATACTGCACTTGAATCGTGTCTCCGCTACTTACTAATTTTCCAAAGGCACTTCTGACGAGCTCTCTATCTTCAACCGACACACAATTATAAAATTCTTCTGACTGTGGAATGGCATCCTCCGGATCTAAATCCCACATTTTATACATCCCCGGTGACCATACCGAACTAAATTCCGGTAAAATGGTGACCTCCCAGCTTCCTGAATGCGACAATTCCTGTGCTTCAAAAAGCCGTTGTTCGTTAAGGCGTAACCGTTGCTCATTGAGCATTCTTTCCGTAACATCAATACAAGACCCCACCAACACTTTAACAGCATGAACAGGATCCTCAGAAATCTGTGAATCCACTTCCAGATACTTCACTTTTCCGGATGGCGTTACAATCCGATACTGTAATGTCCATGGTAACGAATTGATAGTTATTCCGGCTTCAACACTTCTAATACGATCAATATCTTCCGGATGAAGGTACTTATAGAAAATATCGATATCCGGCTTCAACGTCTCCTCCAATTCCCAGATCAGGTACATTCCCTTCGACCATGTTATTTCTCCGGTACTCAAATTCATAGAAAAGCTTCCTGTTTTCGCCATTTTCTGCGCTTCGTTCAATCGCTGTTCATTATAGCGGAATAACTCTTCAGCCATTTTCTGATCCGTGATATCCGTAATGGTACCGAACACCGTCACGATATCACCGGCATCATTAAAAACGGGGCTATTTACGATGCGAAGAAATTTAACCTTACCGGAACCCGTAATTATTCTGGTTTCCCAAATAAAATCGGCTCTGCGGGAAGACAACTCCTTCCAAAGTTCCTGCAAGGTCTGCTGATCATCCGGATGAAGCATTTTACTAAACTCCGTTGGATCGGTGACCGGAACAGCAGGGTCCCACTCGTAAATTGCATAGCATGCCCGTGAGTATCGAATGGTATTTTTAACAACATCCAGCTCATAATCACCCATCTTCCCCAACAACTGGGCTTCGTTCAGTCTTCTTTCATTCAGTTGCAAATTTTGCTCTGAACGCACTTGTTCCGTGATATCAATCACAGAACCAAAAACGGCCACAACTTTTCCTGAATCATCCAATACCGGCTTTGCTATCGTACGGACTATCTTTTCACCGGATGGCAGCTGTAACTTATAATTAAAATCTCCTTCTTTGACCTGTTCAATAATTTCAGCGACTTTTTCATAGATCATCAGGCCTTCTTCTTCGGAGATGGTATTCATTACTTCATCTAAGGATGGAGGTCCGGCTGCTTCACTTCTTTCCCAAATCAGATACATCCCCACTGACCATTCCACTTTATCATCTTTCAGGTGTCGAATCCAGTTTCCGGACTTGGTCAACTTCTGAGCTTCCGCCAACTGCTGTTCACTGATGCGCAACAGATCTTCCTTCACTTTCCGTTCCGTCACATCCGTTGAGATGCCCAATAAATTCACTGTACCATCCGCTTCTATCAATGGAACTTTTACTGTATCAAACCACAAGCGCTCCCCATTGCTTTTTGTAAAGGGTTCTTCGATGCGTAGGATATGGCCTTTCTCAAAAACCTGCTGATCATTTTTTGAATAACCGTCTACCTCCGCTGAATTGGAATGCAAGTCGTAATTATTTTTCATTCTGATACCGTCTTTAGGAATATTAAAAAGTTCCGCGACGGCCTTATTCGCAAGCAGAAATCTTCCACTTTTATCCTTCACAAAAATCAAATGCGGACTATTATTTAAAACGGCTTCAGTAAAACGTTTGTTCGCTTCCAGTTCTTCTCTTGCTTTTCGTCGCTCGGTGATTTCAATACCATTACCAATCAGACAAGCGATGCGCTGTCCATCTTCTGAAAAAACGGGGAACAATCTCCGCAGAAAAATACGGGTGACCCCTTCATTGTCGGTCATTCGTTCTTCCCATTCTATAGCCTTACGGGATTCTGTTACCTGCTTAAATCTATCCCGACGCTGATGAGCCACTTCCACACCAATTCCACGAAACATACAATACTCGAGATCTGTTTTACCTACAATCCAGGCTCTGATGACAGGATCAGCAACAGCATAGGGATTTACGTAAACATATCTGCCCTCCGGATCCAGAATGGCGACATCACTCTGCATATGCTCCAGCACTTTTTCAAAAAATGTATCTTTATTCGTAAGCGGCATACTTTCAAACTCTTTTTAAAATTATAATTTTCCTTCTTTCAGTAAACGGTATATGGTGGATTTGCCCACTTGCAATCGTTTTGCAACTTCAATTACATTGTGATCGAAACGCTCCAGGTAATGACGAATTATTTTATGTGTGTATTCATCGAGGGTAAGATCCTGATCGAGCAAATCGACAGGAGTTCTGGCAGCGGTGAATGAAATATCCTCTGCAGAAATCACCTCTGTATCCGTCATTACAGCGGCCAACTCGATCACTGCTTTCAATTCCCGCACGTTGCCGGGATACCGATAAGCTAGTAATTTTTCCTTCGCCTCTGTACTAAACTGACGTTTCGATAATTTATTGGAGGAACAAAATGCATCCAGAAAATGCTTACCCAACAATAGAACATCATTACCCCCGGTCTCGCAGCGGAGGCATCAGTATAGGAAGTCCCAGTAAGCGATAAAAAAGATCCTCGCGAAATTTCCCGATTGTACTTCATCACTCAAAATTTTATGCGTGGCTACAATAATTCTCACGTCCACTGAAATCACCGCATTACCACCGACTCTTACCACTTCGCGTTCCTGCAATACACGCAGGAGTTTCACTTGCAAACTGACATCAAGGTCGGCAATTTCATCTAAAAAGAGTGTGCCGCCATTGGCTTCTTCAAACTTTCCCATCCGTGATGAAACAGCGCCGGTAAACGCCCCTTTCTCATGCCCAAAAAGTTCACTTTCGATCAGTTCACGGGGAATCGAAGACATGTTAACAGCCACAAATGGTTTCCTCGAACGCTGAGAATTGAAATGAATCGCCTTCGCTGCCAATTCCTTTCCTGTTCCTGTTTCCCCGGTAATGGACACATTAATGGTAGTGGCTGCCGCTCTTACAATCAAGGCATACACTTTCTGCATCACCTCACAATTGCCAATGAGAAGATGTTGAATTTCATATTGATGACCGATCTGCTCTCTTAAATGCTGAACTTCCTGCTTTAGTGCAACACTCTCTCTGATTTTATTAATAGCATTCCATACCCGCTCCCGCGTCTGATCGTTTTTAACAAAATAATCATAGGCACCTTCGCGTAACAAATTCAACGCAGTGGCAATATCTTCCTGTCCCGAAATAACGATTACAGAAATATCAGCGGAAATGGAGCGTACCTTTTTTAGCAATTCATCCCCTTTCATATCGGGAAGGGAATAATCCAGGGTAATCACATCGGGTGTCGAACTGCTTAATGCTTCCAACAACTGTGCGGCACTTTCAAATTTTTTGACTTTATTATCCGGATTAAGTGTGATATGATGCACCAATAATTCACCATACCATAAATCATCCTCAACCACAAAGATTTGCAGTTCCTTCTTATCTGAAAAGTTATTTTGAATAGCCATTATTTTCCAAAGATAAAAAAGTATAAAGAGAACCTGACGATCAGGGAGGTTTACTTATAATTAGTTTAGCTTTGTCCTGATGCAAAACGGGCATGATCCATATGCTGCTCTGAAATACAGCGGTTTTCGTTTATTCCTCCTTGGAAAATTTCTACTGACGGTAGCACTTCAAATTCAGGCTATCGTTGCCAGCTGGATGATCTATAAAATCACCAAGGACCCTTTTGCGCTCGGGTTAATCGGACTCACGGAAGCTATTCCGGCATTATCTCTGGCACTTCCGGGGGGATTTCTGGCAGATCGGTATAACCGGCGAAAGCTGATGTTAGCCTCTACTTTCCTGATGCTGGTGGCTTCTGCCGGTTTGGTGGTGTATGCTTTTGAAGATAGTTTACAAATGGAAACCTGGCCGGCTTATCTCGTTATTTTCTTCATCGGTTTAGCCCGGGGGTTTTATAATCCCGCGCAGTCGTCGTTTTGGGGACAATTATTACCGAAAGAAAAATACATCAATGCTTCCGTATGGAACAGCAGTCTCTGGCAGGTGGGGGCAGTGAGCGGACCTGCTATTGGCGGCTTGTGTTATGCGTGGCTGGGACCGGGAGTAACGAGTATTATCGTTTGCGGGCTGATGATCGTTGTATTGGTCTGCTATTTTTTCATCAAAAACAGACCCATGCCGGCAGCCAACCGTGAGGAATCCATCCGGGAATCTTTAAGTAAGGGTATAAAATTTTTCTTCGGTCAGCAGATATTACTTTCTGCTGTAAGTCTTGATCTCTTTGCCGTACTTTTCGGAGGTGCGGTAGCGTTATTACCTGCCTTTGCGGATCAGGTGTTGCATACCGGACCGGAAGGACTTGGATTTTTACGATCCGCTCCGGCGGCGGGTGCTGTACTTATGGCTGCAGTGATGGCTTATCGTCCCCCTTCCAAAGGAGCGGGCAAACTCATGCTCTGGTGTGTAGGAGGATTCGGACTTTGTATGATTGGATTTGCCCTTTCCCAAAATTACTTTTTATCACTGGGACTATTATTCGCGAGCGGTATGTTCGACAATGTAAGTGTGGTCATCCGATCTACGATATTGCAAAGCTACACCCCCGATGAAATGCGGGGAAGAGTATCGGCGGTCAACAGTATTTTTGTAGGTTCCTCCAATGAAATAGGTGCTTTTGAATCCGGTTTTGCAGCACGCTTCCTCGGACTCGTCAACTCCGTCGTTTTCGGGGGATGTATGACATTGGCTGTTGTTGGCATCACCTGGAAGGCGGCACCGAAACTACGCAGTCTGCATCTTTAAACATCAGTGATCATAAAACAGACCCCAGTCATCGGGTATATCTTTCCTAACTTGAAACTTTAGTGCGGTGTTTTCAATGTCAATTTACTGATGGATTTAGATTGACAGTGACAAATTGTTTATGGCTTTTAACCCACCTACGCTAAAACTCCAGATAGCCATGTGATGACTTCGCAAAGGCTTCTGCACGTAGGTAAGGATAAATTTTCTCATTTAAACGCTGCGGTCGCGGCGATCCCGCTGCGGTCGCGGCGTTTAAATATTGAATCCTTACTTCTAAGACAATTGCTTTTAACTCTCCTACGCTAACTGTGTGCTCCAAAGCTTTAGCGACGGAGTATATATGCTCCAAAGCTTTAGCGACGGAGTAAGCTTCGGTCTGCAGGCTAAGCCATCACCCAGGCTACGGAAGGCAAGCACGGAATCGGAGACTACTTCGCTATAGCTAGTAAGTCCGAAAGGGGTTTGCGCTTTGAAGTAAAACAGGAAAACATCGGCTGAATTCATTTAACTTATAATTTAACCCGTGAATGTAGATCAAAGTCATGAGCATCACCTGAAAAGCGGCACCGAAGCTGCGTGAACTACATCTTTAGGCATCAGTGATCGTAAAACAGTCCCCAGTCGTCGGGTATATCTTTTGTTTTATCAAACGAATTCACCCAGTCGACGAAAAACAATCTGAATTCCTCAATTTCATCTCGCAGCAACTGCAGATAATGCGGTTCAGAAATACCCAGCATCCGAAGACCGGATGTTTGCACGAGCAGATTTCTGGCAGCTAATTTTATCTGCACAGCATTTTCCATGCGGAGGGTATAGATATCACCGCTCTCCGCACCGGCGATCTTCGCTCCCAATATACCTGCATCGCAAAACATAATTTCGCGGTAATGTACCACGAGATCATCCTCTTCTTTAAAGGTCTCTACCAATGCATGCACCAAATCAAAAATCTGATTCGCCTTAATCATGACAGGCAAACTGTAAATGCGTTCATGCTCTTTTTTAATTTCACTCCTTGCTTCATCGTTCACTTCATCATCAAAAGAAGCCTCATCAAAATCATCATTGTTGTTCCAAAACATAAGATCAGGTTTTTAGGTTAAGTGCCAAAGATACTTGCTGAACTAACCTAAGTCAAGTAAATAGTTATTTACAAACGAATACAATTGTTGAATGTTAAAAGAATACAAGAATATCAGGGATAAATGATTCTGAGTTCATTTGTTTGAACAACAAAAATTCAGAATAAAACTTTCCTAACCATCAGGAAGGATGAAAACGTAATCAGGAAATTCATCAGACGCTCTTCTCCCTCTAAAATAAAATTAGCAACAAGGAACAACATCCACATTGTTCACCACCCGATTCTGAGAAAAATACAATAATAAAAATGTACGCCACGCCCGGGTTTATTGACCAGGGCCATCAACGACCGGCAACGACCGGCTCGCGAAGGAAAATTTCCGGGAAATCTTATACTCCTTCACAGACAAGTCATTAGAAATACTACTCCCCTAAATTACAATACATTAGAATATGATTCGTCCTTAGGATTTCGAGGTAAGATCTCCTTAAGAAAGCCTACCTTTGCACTTCTCTGAATTCCCCATAAAACCATGTTTGATTTTATCAATAAATTACTTAAAACCTTCCTGGGCAGCAAATCTGATCGCGACCTGAAGGAGCTACTTCCATTTGTAGAAAAAATTAATGCTGAATATGTTAAGCTATCTTCTATCAGCAATGATGAGTTAAGAGCCCGGACGATAGCCTTTCGTGAGCAGATTCAAAACCATATTGCCGGTGTCGAGCAGGAGTTAACTGATTTAGCCGCCTCTGCCGAAAACAACACGGACATTGACCTTCATGAAAAGGAGCGCATTTTTGCCCGTGTAGATGAGCTCAAGAAAGAGCGCAATACAAAAATTGAAGAAGTGCTGATGGAAATTCACGCCCAGGCTTTTGCGGTGGTGAAGGAAACTGCACGGCGCTTTAAAGAAACAGGCGACCTCACCGTTACTGCTACCCCACATGACCGAGACCTTGCCGCCAAACGCAATAGTGTGGTTATCAACGGCGACACTGCTACTTACAAGAAAGTTTGGATGGCAGCAGGAAATGAAACGAGCTGGGAAATGTTGCATTACGATGTACAGCTTATCGGAGGTACCGTTTTGCATCAGGGGAAAATTTCAGAAATGGCAACGGGAGAAGGAAAGACATTGGTCGCCACCCTGCCCATTTATCTGAACGCCCTCGCAGGCAGAGGAGTGCATATCGTTACCGTGAATGATTACCTGGCGAAAAGGGACTCGGAATGGAATGGACCTATCTTCGAATTTTTAGGTCTTACTGTTGATTGTATCGATAAACATCAACCGAACTCCCCGGAACGCCGGAAAGCGTATTTAGCCGACATCACCTACGGAACCAACAATGAATTTGGTTTCGATTACCTGCGTGATAACATGGCGCGAAGTCCGGAAGATATTGTACAACGCGAGCACCATTATGCTATCGTGGATGAGGTCGATTCTGTATTGATTGATGATGCACGTACACCATTGATTATTTCCGGACCAACACCAAAAGGAACGACCAGGAATTTCATGCCTTGAAACCAAAAGTAGAAATACTTGTCAATGCACAACGGAATTATGTGAATTCACTGATAGCGGATGCAAAGAAAAATTTCGACAATAAAGACAAGCAGGACGAAGTAGGTTTATCCATTCTTCGTGCGCATAGAGGAATGCCGAAGCATAGAGCTTTGATAAAATTCCTCAGTGAACCGGGAGTACGCGCCTTGTTGCAGAAAACGGAAAACCAATACATGGCTGAGCAGGGCCGGCAGATGCGGGAGAAAGTGGATCCGGAATTGTTTTTTGTGATCGACGAAAAAAATCACAGCATTGAATTGTCGGAGAAAGGCGTAGACCTCATCGGAAATAATGCAAGTGATCCGCACTTCTTCGAATTACCGGATGTTGGATCGGTAATGGCGGATATTGAAAAGTCGGGGATGACTGCCGAGGAGAAAATAATTAAAAAAGATGAATTGCTCCGCGATTTTTCCATCAAAGGAGAACGCATTCATACCATCAATCAATTGTTGCGTGCCTATACTCTTTATGAGAAGGATGTGGAATACATCATTCAGGAAGGCAAGATTAAAATTGTTGATGAGCAAACCGGACGTGTACTCGACGGCCGACGTTACTCCGATGGATTGCACCAAGCCATTGAAGCGAAAGAGAATGTAAAAGTAGAAGCGGCTACACAAACGTACGCTACTGTTACTTTGCAGAACTATTTCCGTATGTATCATAAGCTCGCCGGTATGACCGGTACAGCAGAGACGGAAGCGGGCGAGTTCTGGCAGATTTATAAATTAGATGTTGTAGTCATTCCTACACATAGAAAGATCACGCGTAAAGACGAAGAAGATCTGGTGTATAAAACCACACGTGAGAAATACAATGCCGTCATTGATGAAATTGTAAAACTCACCGAAGCGGGAAGACCGGTATTGGTGGGTACAACGTCTGTAGAGGTATCCGAATTACTCAGCCGGATGCTGGGACAACGGAAGATCAAGCACAATGTACTGAATGCAAAACTGCATCAACGTGAAGCGGAGATTGTAGCACAAGCGGGGCAAGCCGGTACCGTTACCATTGCTACCAACATGGCCGGTCGTGGTACGGATATCAAGTTAGGAGAAGGTGTTAAAGAATCAGGTGGTTTAGCCATCATTGGTACAGAGCGCCACGAATCACGCCGTGTGGACCGACAGTTACGCGGACGTTCCGGACGACAAGGAGATCCGGGTTCTTCACAGTTCTTTGTTTCGCTGGAAGATAATCTCATGCGTTTATTTGGATCGGATCGTATCGCCAGTCTGATGGACCGTATGGGACTCAAGGAAGGCGAAGTTATTCAGCATAGCATGATCACCAAGAGTATAGAGCGGGCTCAGCGTAAGATCGAAGAGAATCACTTCGGAACACGTAAACGTTTGCTCGAGTATGATGACGTGATGAATGCACAGCGTGAAGTGATTTACAAGAAGCGACGCCATGCCTTGTACGGAGAACGACTTGCGCTTGACTTACAGAATATGTTGTACGATCTTGGAGAAAACATGATCATCAGCCATCAGGAGTCGCGCGACTTTGACAATTTCAATCTTGATCTCATTCGCTACTTCGCTGTAGAGACGCCGATAGCAAAAGATGAATTTCTTGCAGGGAAGACAGAAGCACTGACAGAAACTTTATTCACTTTCCTCGATGAACATTACCGCAACAAATCGAAGTTCATTGCCGAACGTGCCTACCCAATTATCAAACAGGTGTACGAACAGCAAGGGCAGCAATTCGAGAATATTGTAGTTCCATTCAGCGATGGCATCCGTATGGTTCAGGTGTTGGCGCATTTGAAGAAGTCGTATGACTCGCAGGGGCTCGAGATGATTCGTGCCTTTGAGCGCAATATCGCTTTGGCATTGATTGACGATGCCTGGAAGGAGCATTTACGCGAGATGGACGATTTGAAGCAGAGTGTACAGAATGCGGTGTATGAGCAAAAAGATCCCTTGCTGATTTATAAATTCGAGTCGTTTGAGCTCTTCAAGAAAATGCTGGAAGAAGTCAACCGCGATACCATGTCGTTCTTATTCAAGGGACAGGTAGCGATTGAGGAGCCACAGCAAGTGAAGCAGGCACCGCAACCACAACGGACGGATATGAGTAAGTTGCGCACGACGCACGATGAGTTTAAGCAAAACGTCTCCTCTACCGGCGCGCCTAACGGTGATGTACCTCCGCAGGGACCGCCTCCTCCTGTTAAGCATGAGCCGGTTCGTGTGGAGAACAAAGTAGGGAGGAATGAGCCTTGTCCTTGCGGCTCCGGGAAGAAGTATAAGTCCTGCCACGGGGCGATGGTGGAGGGTTAATTCAGAATGCAGAATGCAGAACCTGCCTGCGCCGAGGCTTCGGCAGGCAGGTTCAGAATTAAAAATTTTATCTAGTCCTCATCATAGCGCCAGCCCTTTGGACTTCGTAGCTTAATCTGTCGCTTAAGCTTTGGATCACAAAGTACGCCTTCACTTAAGCTTTGGCGCACACAGTTAGCGAAGAAGTCTCCGTGAAACTCCGTGCATCCTCCGCTCCTCCGTGCCTGCCGACCGAAGCTTTAGCGCAGGTGGGGTTAAAAAAGGATAATTCCTATGAACACGACAAGGTAGAAGTTAGTCCAGATAGCTATCGCATAGGCGTCAAGGCTAAGCAGCCCATTTTCTTATTTTTCCATTGTGTTTATCCTGTCATTTCTATGCTGTAATTTTGCTTGAAGAGTATTGTTAATATTGGTGACAAATTTCCAAAAGAAGTAAGTAACCATAGACAAAAAATTATAACCCGGAACAAAAACTACATCAAGACAACCAAGATTTTAGAAACCAAATAAATAATGAACTGGATCATTTTAATTATTGCCGGATTACTTGAAGTGACATTTGCATTTTGCTTAGGAAAAGCGAAAGACGCTTCCGGAAATGAAATGTACCTCTGGTATACCGGGTTTATTCTTGCTCTGGCTTTAAGTATGGTGCTGCTGGTGAAAGCCACTCAAACTTTACCTATCGGAACAGCCTACGCGGTTTGGACAGGCATAGGTGCCGTTGGAACTGCATTGATAGGAATATTGATATTTAAAGAACCGGCCACCTTTTTACGATTGCTTTTTATAACGACTTTAATCGGGTCTATTGTTGGATTAAAGGTGGTTTCGGAGTAACGTGTACATACTCACAAAACAAAGCAACGTTTTGATTACCTATTCCATTGGTTTCATCTGTTCGCTCTTGTCCATTAAATCCGAATCGGTATCCGTTTTCCGTCAGGCTACCATCCTGTTTTTGGATATACGAGATCGAATAGATCCGGTTAACCCATTTGTGGGGGTCAGGGAATGGTGGAGTGCCGGTCTTGCTACGGCTATTTCCGATATTGTAGTTTTCCTTCACCATGCTGTTGGACGATAAGCGAAGTTATGGAATTTCATGAAAGGTGAAAAGGATTTCTTTCTGTTGGTGTAGATGAAGAAGAAAAAATCCGGGAAAAACAATTGGAATAAAATGCAGAAAACTCTACTCCGCTTCTGTGGAATAGGTAAACGCAATGAACGCGGTGATAGCGAGACTTCGGGAGGTTGCGAACGTTGCGATCGCGAGACTTCGCGATGTTGCGAACGGTGCGCCTGCCTGATGAAGCCTTGGCGCAGGTAGGTTTAAAAGAGGAAATTAAAGTCTATTGAAAATTTCTATTCTGAGATCATACTTGTTGCAGGATGTTCGTAAAAACGGATGCTTTCCGGTAGGATTAAAAATTCGTATCCACACTCCTTGATCGCCTATTTTCCTATATTTGATTTCTATTGTCAATTTATAAAACAGTTGCTTCATGAAATCGATTCTATATCTCTTAACACTATTACTTTTTATCTTCTCTACCCCTGCGAAGGCTCAATGGGAACGAACCAAGGGTCGTGCTTATGGTGGCGTTGTAGCAATGGCATTTCAGTCGCCTTATTTATTTGCAGCCACCTCTACGGGGCTTTTCCGAACAGCAGATAATGGTTTAAACTGGGAAGAAGTACAAGGGCTTCCGGAATTTACGATCAAAGGTCTGGCTGTAAAAGGCAATAAGGTTTTTGCGGCTTGTTGGTTTTATGGATTGTATGTCTCCAATGATTTTGGAAATACCTGGGAAAAAGCAGGGGCTGAAATGCCCGTTGGAAGTAAATTGGGTGTCGACCCTACTCTACCCTATTATAAATTATATGCAACACCTGACTATATCTATTGTGGTATTGGTGGCGTTAACTACAAAGTTTATCGCTCTGCAGATGATGGTAAATCCTGGCAATTGCTTCTTTCCAATCAGTATATTAATGATATGATTCAGGATGGAGATACCATTCTCATCAACAACAGCACCAATACGGTACGCTCCATTGACAATGGTCTTTCATTTAACCTCGTATCGGGGTTAAGTCCGGGTGTAAACAATTCAGTCAAACTCGGTAAGTTAAACAACACCTGGGTGGGGGCATTGCCCAACACGTCAAACCCCTTCCGGTATTCTACTAACGGAGGAGCAAATTTTTCCAATGGTACTATTCCCGGACCTTATCCATACACAATCAATAACATGGTGACAGCTGGCAATAAAATTTTTATAAGTTCCAGTTCGGGTATTTATGAATCTACGGATGGAATTACCTGGTCCTTGATGGTCCTGCCCGGCTTATTAACTCCGAACACTTCCGGATATGGAGTGCTGTTTGAAAACAACGGCGACCTATGGCTGGGTTCTTATAAATTTTATCTCACACAGGATCTTGGTCAAACGTTTAGTATTCGAAATAACGGTTTAACTGCATTGTCGAATCTCAGCAGGTACAATTACAATCCCACTGATAATTTTCTCTACACTTCTGAAGTAAACAACGCCACACTCCTGCGATCCTCTGACCGGGGAGATACCTGGACTGCGATAGGAACAGGATTCGCTTCGAAAGGTAGCACCAGTCGATTTATTATCAGCAATGGCGCGACTTATTTCGCAGGAACGGACTCCGGCTTATACCGAAGTTCCGATAATGCAAACACGTGGAGTAAAATTACAAGCGGGTTGCCCTCTTCCACCTATTCCCCCAATGATATGATAAAAGGAAACACCGAATTGTATCTGGCTACCACCAACAGCGGTGTATACAAATCGCTTGACAGTGGGCTCACCTGGATCGCAGCGAATAGCGGATTTACAACGAGTACAGTTTCTAAATTACGGTGGCATCAGCATAAACTATATGCCGGCACTCCTGGAGGATTATTCATGTCGGCGGATTCCGGAATCAGCTGGACGGTACTCAACAATGCCCTGAGCGCGATTGAAAAACGTGTTGTTGATTTTACCATTACTCAAGATACCATTATCACCTGCTTTAATTACAGTAAAATTTACAGATCCTACGATGCCGGCGCTACATGGAACCTACTCATCAGCGGTGTGAATCCTACGAGTAATCTACCGGGTGAAATCCGGATTATTGACACCTTGTATTTCTTTTCCAACCCCACATTTAACAGAGGAGTATATATCAGCTCTTACAGCAGTAACAAATGGATACCGATTAATGCCGGCTTAAGAATGGACACCACTACCTATTGTACCCAACCGAAGGAGATGACCCACGATGCAGATTATCTTTATCTGAATGGCTATGTTTTTGGTTGTTTTCGATTGGACCGGAACAATGTTTTAATTTCAGGTCAGCTTAGCGGAAAAGTATTTTGGGATAAAAACGGCAATGGTACACAACAAGCCAATGAACCCACCCTGCCGGATGAATCACTTAATGCAGATCCCAATGCCATTGCTATGGATACGGATACCTCCGGCATTTACCGGTTCCGTTATTTCGGTAATACGCCTACCTACACCATTCAATTGCAACCCAAACCCTATTGGATCATAACGTCAACGCCTTCACCAAAAATCATTACTCCCTTCGGACAAACTATTGACACTCTCCATTTCGGAGTTAAAATGCTGCCCGGCATCACTGATATCAGCGCCTCATTGAATGCCACCATGCACCGCCCGGGCTCGCGGCCAAATTATTTTCTGGTCGTAAAAAACAACGGCACGGATACAGTCAGTAATATTGCCACGGTTACATTAGACAACAACCTCAATTACTTATCAGGTTCGACTCCACAAAGCATCAATGGCAACACGTTGACATTTTCCTACACCAATCTGAAGCCGGGAGAAGCTATTCAGCACTTAATGAATACCGAATTGAATTCTGCCACTCCGGCAGGAACTGTTTTAAACAACAGTGCTGTGGCCTATCCCCTTAGCGGGAGATTCCGTTCCGATGAACAACTATGCGTATTGTTATCCTCTTGTTCAGGCTTCCTTTGATCCGAACAATAAAACCGTTGAACCAACGGGCAATATTGGACATCAGGAACTGCTAAAATATCAAATCAATTTCCAGAACACCGGGAACGATACAGCCTTTACAGTTATTATACGGGATACCATTAGTCCATTCCTTGATTTGAATTCGTTTCAATTTATCAGTGCTAGTTATCCGGTGACGAGGACTATAAAAAATGGTAATGTTCTTGAATTCCGTTTCGATCAAATTCTTTTACCCGACAGTACAACGGATGAACCTAACAGTCACGGCCTGGTGCAATTCAGCATTCTCCCGGTGGCGGGATTGCCAATGAATACGGTGATTCAAAATGCAGCCGCTATCTACTTTGATTACAACGTCCCGGTTATTACGAACAGTACTTCCAATACCATCACCGGGTTTACCGGCATCACCGACACTCCGGCGGCTGAAACGCTGTTCTCCTACGTACAACCCAACCCTTTCGATACAGAGGCAATCCTGACGATTAAAACCAATGAAACCGGCAATTACTATTTAACCCTAACGGATGTAAAAGGAAAAACCGTTTCTATTAGCACCTCTAACAGTCCGGCTATCCGAATTCAGCGTAATAAATTAAACAGTGGTATCTACTTTTATGAAGTCATGACACCTTCCGGATTAATTACGCGCGGGAAACTCATGGTGGAATAAAAATCAGGAAGCCTACTTCGTTTCTGCTGAAAGGTAAACGCGGCGTTCGCTGCGTCGCGAAGTCTCGCGATCGCTGCGCACGCCACGTTTTAAGATGGAAATTATTGAATGTCTAAAAGTGTTTGCCTTATCCAAATTATTTTTCTTCTGGCAGTCCATCCATAAATCCGGATAGTTTTTCTTCAATTTCCTTAGGGGAAGGAAGCAAGTCACTATATTCCTTTGGAAGCGTATTGGTGAGCGTGTACCCGGCTATTCCTATTGGACCGGATAAATTCTTTAGGGCATATTCTACTATCGTTTTACTTTTACTTTTACAGATGATGATACCAATAGAGGGATTTTCATCTTCAAGTTTTACCCTATCGTCCAATACGGCCAAATAAAAGTTCATTTTTCCTGCATACTCGGGTTTAAACTTTCCGGTCTTTAGTTCGATCGCTATTAATGATTTTAACTTTCGGTGATACAAGAGCAATTCAATATAAAAATCTTCATCGCCTACTTGTATTTTAAATTGATTGCCGATAAACGCAAAGTCTCCGCCCATTTCCAATAAAAACTTTCGGATATTTTTCATCAGGGCTAACTCTAATTCCCTCTCGTTGTGAAATTCGTCTATTTCCAAAAAATCAAAGTTATATTCATCCTTTACCGCGAGTTTAGCCTGGTGTTTAAATTTTTCGGGTATTACAGTATCAAAGTTGGTTTGGTTAAGTAAAAACTTCTCATATGATTTACCATCTAAATGATGGATCAATACATTCTTTGACCATCCGTATTTTTTAGTCATTTGGATATAATATTCTCGTTCTAAATCATCTTTGCATTTACTCATTATCAAAAGGTTAAGACTCCAGCTAATTTCTCCAACCAGTGGTTGGAGTTTTGTATTATCCTTGTATTCAAGATACATTTGCCTCATGTACCATAGATTTTGAGTGGAGTAGCCCCGAATGCCCGGAAATTCATTTTGCAAATCTCTCGACAATGTTTCAACAATAGATTTACCCCAACCAAATTCTAATTGCTTCTCTACAATGCTTTTTCCGATTTCCCAATACAAAGTCAACAGCGTTTTATTTACCTGTTTCAAGGCTTCGTATTGAGCTTGATGGATTTTCTCTTTTATTTCAGATAAAAAAGTGTACGCTTGCTACCTGAAAATTATTTTTCTGAGGACGCCCTTCCATTGGTGATACACAGATTCACTTGTTGCTTAAAAATCATTATCAAAATAATTCTATTCTTTCACTTAAAAAATCTTCCACTTTGCCGTTTAATTAATTCCCACAGACACTACACCCACTGTTCACACTTCAATTCAATTTCATCATTTCCTAAAGAAAAACCTCCTCACTTATACCCGATTTTCCTTGCCGGCGCAGATGGTGGTGGACCGAGAAGTTGTTTTAAGGCATGAAAGATATTTTGGATATCTACACTGTTATTCTCTACTTGCCTTTCGAGTGCTTCCATCTTTAACAAAATATCTTTATGGGTCATCAGCAGCTCACGCATCTTAATGAAAACTTCTATGATGCGAATACTCATTTGTTTTGCCCTGTTACTTTTAAGCACAGATGCACTTTGTAAAACACCATGTTCTGTAAAACAGAAAGGCTTATGGCGCAATCCCATTTTATCCGCGAAATTGGAGGTCACAATTTGTGACCTCCAATTTGAATTCATCATCAGACATTTCAAACATAAAATGTTTGGGAAAAATATCTAAATTACGTTTTACTGCTTGGTGACAGGTCGCGACCTGTCACTACTAATTTCAGGTCATCAACATCACTTACATGTTCACGCCGCCATATCTCAAATTCTCTATTGTCCATTTCAAACATAAAATCCACCGGAAATCTTGCTGCATTTCTGCGGACCGCCTCTTTCAGTCGTTTTGTTTCTACTCCATACAAAGCGGCAAGATCTCTATCGATCATCACTTTCTGCTCTCGGATCAAATAAATTTGACTGATGATGCTTTCATCTGGAATTAGTATTAAATTACTCATAATGTTTTGTTTTTTAAATTGTTACAATTTGGAGGACGCAAATTGCGTCCTCCAAATTGTAATCTATTGTTTATCTGTTATTTATCATCTCGCATTGGTGACAGGTCGCGACCTTCAATTACACGGGCTCATCATCGGAGACAGGTCGCGACCTGTCGCTACGACAATTATTTCCCCCAATTTGCGCGATCCATGCTGCGGTAATTGATGGCTTCTGAGAGGTGTTCATTGCGAACGGCAATACTGTCATCCATATCCGCGATCGTGCGGGCTACTTTCAGGATGCGGTCGTAGGCCCTTGCGCTGAGGTCGAGGCGTTCCATGGCGGATTTCATGAGTTGCGATCCGGCTTCATCGATGCGGCAATGTTCGCGAATCTGCTTGCTGCTCATCATCGCGTTGCAATGAACTCCATCGGCCTCTTTGAATCGTTGTGATTGAATTTCTCTTGCGCGCATTACTCTTTCCCGAATAACGGCACTCGGCTCTGATGTGCGCTGCGTATGCAGTTCTCTGAAAGGAACAGGCACCACTTCAATATGCAAGTCGATACGATCAAGCAAGGGTCCTGAGATCCGCTGCAGATACCGATCTACCACACCAAAGCCACAGGTACAATCCTTTTCGGGATGATTGAGAAATCCGCAGGGACAGGGATTCATGCTGGCGAGCAACATAAAGCTACTCGGGTATTCTACGGCGAACTTCGCTCTGGAAATGGTGACTTTCCTGTCCTCCAATGGTTGCCGCATCACCTCCAGCACAGCGCGTTTAAATTCGGGAAGCTCATCCAGGAATAAAACGCCATTGTGTGCGAGTGAGATTTCTCCCGGCTTCGGATATCCTCCACCGCCAACCCACGCGACGTCACTGATTGTATGATGCGGTGCGCGAAAGGGTCGCTCGCGAATGAGTCCGAGGCCCCGGGTGAGTTTGCCGGCTACAGAATGAATCTTTGTAGTCTCCAATGCTTCTTCCGCGCTGAGTTCTGGAAGAATTCCCGGCATGCGGCGTGCGAGCATCGTTTTACCTGCTCCCGGCGGACCAATTAAAATCACATTGTGTCCTCCTGCTGCCGCGACTTCCAAGGCCCGCTTGATGTTCTCTTGTCCCTTGACATCTGAAAAATCCATTTCAGGGTTGATCTTTGCTTTTAAAGTTTCTTTAAGATTGAAGAGCACGGGCTCATGGTGAAATAAGCCGTTAAGAAATCCGATCACCTCCTTCAGGCTTTCCATTCCGTATACTTCGATGCCATCCACCACCGCAGCCTCCAGTTCATTGGCATGAGGAACGATAATGCCTTTAAATCCTTCGTTGCGCGCCTGAATGGCAACAGGCAATGCACCCCGTACAGGCATCAATCTTCCGTCGAGAGAAAGCTCTCCCATTATCATAAATGAGGGAAAGAGTTTCGAGGGAATTTGTCCCGAGGCGGCGAGGATGGCTAATGCGATGGGAAGATCAAAGGCTGAACCTTCTTTTCGGATATCGGCAGGCGCCAGATTGATGACCATACGCATACCGGGCCAACGAAAACCATTTACTTTAAGAGCGGCTTCAATCCGCGATTGACTTTCGCGCACTGCAATATCCGGAAGGCCTGACCAAAATGTTTTGGGTTGCCCTTGGGCGGCATGAACTTCCAGACTCACGGTGGTGGCATCCACACCGATGATTATCGCGGAAAATGTTTTGACCAATTTAGAGGGAAGGACCTCTTTTATGATAAATTCTTCATCTTCTATCTCATCCATAGTTCCTTTTTAAAATGTGTTTGTTTGTGGTATCTGGAAAACCTTGCAAACAAAATTCTGAAACCCGGATTAGAATAGCCGTTTTTAAATATTTATTGTCGATTATCTTTTGCTGTGGGGAAGATCCTTTAATTCAGACTAAAAATGTCATCGAAATGATTGTCCTTCCCGGAAGGAATAGCATGTTTTTTTGAAAGATGACCATCCTGTCCCCAAATGATTCGCGGCATCCTTGTAAAAAAATTCCGGTTCCCCTTTCACGCCCCACCCGACCTGCGGTCGGGTGGGGCCTTTTACAGGAGGAGTGTCACTGCTTCGACCAGTGTTTAGCCACGACGTGGCTATAGCTCGAGTGCGAAGTTTACCATCAAAACAAATTCATAACCTTCATCATCCCAAAACATTCATTCGTGAGGCAACGAGGCGCGCTGTTGCAAACGTTGCTCGCGATCACGAGCCAAGGCTCGTGACAACTTAAACTCAAAACAATCATCAACACAAAACATTCATCAATTCAATAATTCATTAATTCATCAATTCTTTTAAAACGAGCCCCGGAAATCCGGGGCTGTTGGTATTGAAGAGAGTAGTTTAGTAGAAGAACTTGCGGTTGACTTTACCCTCCTGATTTTGCAGGATGACAAAGTACATACCACGTGGCAAGGTTTGATTTACATAGAGCTTGTTGAGGCCCGGTGTAGCGGAGATATTATCTTCCTGATAGATGACACGACCCAATGCATCAGTGATGAGTGCGGTGAGCGGCATTTCGCTATCGTAGAGGAACTCGACCTGGAACTGTCCATCAGCTTGCGTATGTCCGTACACTTTAGTGATCTCAAATGATTTTCCATCACCAAAGTAAATGGGCTTCACTTCTGAATAGGAATACTGTCCATCCAGATCTGTTTGCTTGAGGCGATAGTATTGCAGACCCTGCAACGGACTTTCATCCCACGACTCATAGTTCAACAGGATATTGCTATTGTTCATGTACGAATTCACCTTGTCAATGAAGTTAAATTCATCCATCGTCTTATCTGAACGCTCTACTGTGAAGTAATCATTGTTCACCTCTGAAGCCGTACTCCAGCTTAAACGTACTTTGCTTCCCACTTTCTCAGCATCGAAGTTGAGTAATTCTACAGGGAGAGGAGTACTATTTAATGTAATTGTCCAGGGATTCAGGTTTCCTATTGGTCCTGATGGCTCATTGAACGGCGCAGGGCCTACAGGAAGTACCGGCCAGTTCCAACCGATCACCCGTACAGAATCTGGAAGGACCAGCAAGGACCATAGTTTTGAGTATAGGTAGTGAGTATATGGCATAACCAAACGAATCCAGGCATTACTGGTCAACTGTGTTCTCCAAGGTTGAGCACGACCCTGATTCGCAGGAATTGCTGTGCTCATTCCTACCGGACGTTCAGTCGACGTGAACCGGAAGGTAATATTTGCTAAAGGCGCTGCCCCTGTTTTACCCAGCATCCAGAAACGATCTACTGCTGCAGCGGCATTATTCCCCGGTCCACCGGTAGGATTAAAATGCGTTACTCCCGGAGGCCAGGGCAGGTTGCCTACGCTTTATAGGTTGAAACACTAAGATCACCCAAAGTACCTCCACTTAATTGTGTACTGAAAGGAATGAAAACCGGAGCAGCAATGGCCTCGCTACCAAATGGCACGAGACGATATCCGATTGTATTTACATTTTTCCATATTACAGTCGCAGCTGCACTCTCACTGATCAGGAATCCATTTGTACGGGCAAATGGGCCGGTAGGAGCAGTAACTGTTCCACCGGAAAGTGCAGGATTATTCATGGTCAGGGTATTTGTATTCATTAACAAGGATCCCTGTGTTAAAATTAAAGATGTATCAATAATCGTAGGACGCAACATGGCGACTGTCTGAGCCGCTGATCCTTTATTCAATTGTAACTCGTTGAACGTAGTAGATTGTGTACCACCAATCGTTTGAAGAATGGTACTGTCCATAATCACACGACTATACGCCGGGGTGAAGAAACCGTTGTTGATCCAGTCTTCCTGAATGGTCAGCAAGGCCTTTCCATAAGGACGATCTACCAGGAAGGTGAAGTTCGGACGGAAGGAGTTCAATCCGCTGAAGAAGTTATCGGTTACTCCAGCTCCAAAGACTAATCCACAACCTGCTGCTGCATTCGTGGTTGAAGATAGTATCAATGTAGATTTCAACCCTGTAGTTTGAGTAATATTGATACGGTCATCCGCTGATCCAACGTTGGAAGCGTTATCGAAACAATATTGAACAAGGATATTGCTGGAACCATCCCAGATGATAGGAGTTGTAAGCATAATTGTATTTGTTCCTAAAACTGTTGAATAAGCTACTGGTCCATACACCGTTGTAAACGGACCGGCATAAGGAACATTGGAGGCATGTTGATTAAATGGTACCAAAGCATAACTTACAGTAAATCCGAATAAAGCACCAAGACTATCTTTTGTAGCCACATCATAGCGAATTCCGCTAATCTTATCCCCATTGATCAACCCTGCAAGTGTCAGTTCTGCCTGAGTATAGATAATCTGAGTCCGGGCATCAGTACTTTGTGCTTTGAAAGGAGTATAGATATTATTCACCAGCGTACCATTACTATAGGTAACATTGGCGGCGAAAGAACTGATCACTGTAATTCTTCCGTTATTGGTCAGGTCCTTTTTCACCTTCAGGGAATTTGTAGAAGGTGTAGGCGCATTCACAATTAAGGTATCCTTTGCGGAGATGGTCAGGTTATTACAATTCGCCAGAATATTGGATTTGATTGTAGGTTTAAAGTAAGGACGTGTTGGTGTTCCAACAGGTACTATTGGGAAAACCTGATTGGCATCTATCACCGCATCATCCGTAATGGTAGGTACACCACCGCACCAGTTGGCAGGGTTGTTCCAATCGTCGGTATTTCCTAACCAAAGCTTATATCCAACAGGACATGATGGAGAGATAATAATGGTAAAATCTTCTGTTTCACCAAATGTATATTGGGCACAAGGATCAATATTGGAACTCGCATAAACTTCACGTACCCTCATTCGGGTTACACCGGTATATCCGGCGGCCGGAACTGTAAATGCTATTGTGGCACTTTGATTGGCTAATAAATTTACTTGATTAGGAGTTCCAAAAGGAGTACCCAATTTCTCGCCAAAATCTGCAAAATCCCCGTCGCGATTATAATCAATAAATGCGGCTATATTGTTATTGGAAAACCATGTTCCTGCTTGTACTGTAATTGAATATCCAACACCTTGTGTTAGAACAACCGTACGTCCCGGAACAGCAGGCCATAATTCATAATCAGGTGGATGGGCTGTAAAGTCACAGGTAGGATAACAGGCCAGATTTGTTGGTAGTCCGAAGTTATTATTGGAGGCACCAATATTGGTATTAATTACTGTTGGAGCCACTCCGGCTAAAATCACCGATTGTACATAGTCATTATTGGTGTATGATCCATTCAACCAGGAGGTACCTACTGTATAAGTACCTACGCAATAAGGTAAGTCAATTTGACTGGCTCCTGCAATAGAGAATCCGGTCGGATCAGGTACTACCGGTGTTGATGTTCCGCCCGGTGAAGGACAAAAACCGGGAGTTCCACCTACAGATGCACCGCGAAAGTCAGCATCTACAAAGTTACCACCGGTAGCTGTAGCTTTAACATCGTAGGCTAACCAGAAATAGGTCGTATCGTATTCCAGATAAAAACAGGAAGTTGCCGCATTTATAAAATCCAGGTTGGTACCAGGTACGGCGATGATCTGCCCATATTTTCGGGCGGGATAATCATCGGTACCGGCAGTAGCAGGAAATGGCGAAACATAATTGGTATCAAACTGCACACTTCCGCCGGTATAGTACACCTTTGCATCATCTATATCCAGTACGTTGGTAGTACCGTTGGTATTAAATAGGAGAGAATCTAATTTTACTGCAGTAGAAAGAGCACCATTCACTACCCCACATCCACTTGTGCCTGCAATGATACACTGAACTCCAACCACCATATGATTACGAATACCTGTTCCTACTGAAGCTCCATTTTGAAGAGATATATTAAAACGGACATCCGCGGCGTTCGTTGCGGCAGGATAAGTATTTGTTCTCACCTGATCCAGATAAATATTGTTACCATCTCGGCAAACGCCCATGATGATGAAATAATGGCGACGTTGATTGTACGTCGCAGCCGGTAAATCATAAGTGTACTGATTCCAGGTATTCGCAGTAGCTGCAGGAATTCCGGTATTTCGTCTGTAAATAATGTCCGTAGTCGCTGTGTTCGTCAAGAGTGTTGCGCCGGACATGGATGGACTAGTGTTCACATACACACGAATATGGTCATCCTGAGCACCAAATCCGTTGTCTCTATACATATAGAAACTAAATTGTGGATTCACGCCTCCATTATTGCTAAAATCGAAAGGTTTAGTGATGATTATTGACGTATCATTATTAAATCCGGAAAAGGAATTAAACATCATCACATTTGTACCACCACCGAGAAGCTCCGGGAGAAGGGTTTATAGCACTAGCTACAGCCTGAGCAGAAAATGCAGCTGTAATATTAGTGGAATACTTTTGCTGCCTCCATCCGGGAGATGGGAAAATTGGTGGTGCACCAGGCGATGCACTTTCGAATGATTCCAATTGCAGAACCGCTTGTGCATTCAATTTACCCGGTAGCAGAGCAGCCGTGAAGACCATCAGCGCCAGTAAGAAGCTCTTTACCGAATTTGCATGTAAGTAGTTGTTTTTCATGCTATTTATTGTTTTTATTAGTTCTGTTTGTTGAGATAAATTTCCGCAAACAGGATTGGGGTTATTACTTATGTAAGTTTTGGTGTATAAGGTCGTAATTCGGAGGGTATATTTAACATCAATGAAGTACTTTCACTCTGTAATCCGTATTTCAATGCTGTTTTCTTTCGAAATGCTAATGTAAGGACTTTTAGTTTAAGTTCAGTTTAATGTTAAATTTCGTTGTAAATGTAAACAAATACAATTCAAATTGCAATACACTTGTGGCGGTTCTGTACTACACTTTCTACTAAAAGTACAATTTCATAGGTCAATGGAATCAAATGCATGGTAAAAACCAAAGAAAAATCGTGAGAATGGGGTCATTTTCTAATTTGGCGGTGTGAAAGTCCTTCCAAAACCCTTTATGAATGACCAGATTGACCTGGCTATTTTTAGGGATAAACTCATCGATTATGTCTCAGGTTTCGAGCGTTTTTCAGTGCTGGATACAGGGAAAGGCAGCGTTTCCGGCCCCTCCTTCTATCTTCTCTTAGCCGGTTGGGGCAAGCTGGATGAGTTTGTTTTTCGCAATGAAAAGGAGGACATCTCTCGTCTCGACACCTTCCTTACTCAACACAAAGGCAAATGGATATTCGGTCATATCAACTACGATGTAAAAAATGTTTTCGAGCCTAAATTACAGGGTCACCGGGAGGATAAAATCGGCTTTCCCATGCTTTCCTTCTTTGTGGCTGAGTATGTATGCGGAATCCGGACTAACGGGGAGATGTTCCTTCATTCACAAAATGAGTCGGCGGATGCCCTGCTAAAGGAAGATCTCCTGCAGAAAATTCTTCAACACCCTTCTGTAAACAAACCCTCCTCTCACCAATTGCAGCCCGGAAGTGAAATCATCTCTGAAAGCAAATACCAACAAGCTGTTCAACAACTCCTCTACCATCTCCACCAGGGCGACATTTACGAAATCAATTATTGCCTGCCCTTCCAACTCCGGGGCGACCTTCCTTCTCCGGAACATCTCTGGAAAAAAATGCAGGAAGTCCAACAATCTCCTTTCGCATCCCTCTACCGGGAAAATGATGCCTGGTTACTATGCTGCAGTCCGGAGCGCTTTCTATCTAAAGAAGGTCATCTCATCCTCTCTCAACCCATCAAGGGCACTGCAGCAAGAAGTCCCGATCCCGTCGCTGATGAACAGCTTAAAAAACAACTTTTTGAGAGTGCAAAAGAGCGGGCGGAGAATGTAATGATCGTGGATCTTGTCCGTAATGATTTGGGTCGGATTGCTGAGCGGGGAACAGTGCAGGTAGATGAACTTTTCGGCATCTACAGCTTTGCGCATGTCCACCAGATGATTTCAACCATTACTGCTCAGTTGAAAGAAGGTCTTCCCTTTACCGAAGTCCTCCGTGCCACTTTTCCCATGGGCTCGATGACCGGTGCACCAAAATTCAGAGCTATGCAAATCATTGAGGAACAGGAGATTTTCCGACGAGGACTCTATTCCGGAACTGTGGGATATATTTCTCCCGATGGAGACTTCGACTTCAATGTGGTCATCAGAAGTATATTGTACAACAGCCGCCATCAACAAATTTATTTCCCCGCCGGAAGTGCCATTACCGCATTGAGTGATCCCGTACAAGAATTCGCGGAATGCCTGTTGAAAGCGGAAGGCATGCGTAAAATTTTAGAAGGAGGAGTGTAGTTCAGGATTGAATTCCCTGGAGCTTTTTTGGAAGTTATCCTTCTCTGATCTCTCAAAATATTTTCCGGCTTCTAAATAATCCACTCTATTCCGAAGTACCTTTGTCCCATGTCCTATCTTTCTCTCGAACATAAGGTCGCTAAATTCATCTCCCGGCATCAGTTGCTGAGGGAAGATGAAACAGTGCTGGTGGCTTTGAGCGGTGGGTTAGATTCGATGGTTCTGCTCTATCTCCTTCACCGCTTACACTTTAAAATCACTGCGGCACATTGTAATTTCAAATTACGCGGAGAAGCTTCTGATGCCGACGAATTCGCCTGTGAAGCCATCTGCAAGGAGATGCAAATTCCATTTACATCGCGGCATTTTGAAACGAAGGTCGTTGCAGAGGAGAAGAAAATATCCATACAAATGGCAGCACGGGACTTGCGCTACGACTGGTTCAAACAACTGGCCCTATCGCATGGGTATGGGGCAATAGCCACGGCACATCATAGCAATGATCAGGCAGAAACAGTATTGCTGAATCTCCTGAGCGGAAAAAGCATTGAAAGCATTCGGGGAATTCCGGTGCGGAACAATACTATTATTCGACCGCTTCTGCAATGTACCAAGGAAGAGTTACGACAGTATGCACTCGAAAAAAACATCCGGTGGAGAGAAGACAGCAGCAATGCCGAAAATCACTACAAGCGCAATCTTCTTCGTAACGAAATCATGCCCTTGCTGCGGCAAATCAATCCTTCTGTAGAGGAGCAATTGAGCCGGCTGGCGGAGCGCATGGCAGACTGGAACCTGCTGGCAGAAGAGGGCATCAGCAGTAAAATTGCGGCTATCGTAGAAGAAGAAAAAGACTTCCTCCGCATACATGTCCAGCGCCTCATGGATCATCCGGCTAAAAAAATGCTGTTATGGAAACTACTTTCTCCCTACGGATTTGACGGTGCCGTTATTGAAGATATGACTACCCAGCCCCTTGAATCCGGCAAAATATTTCTCTCTGCCAGCTACACGCTTACTGTTGACAGAGATAGTTTCCTTCTTGAAAAAACAATCGAAACGGCTACTGCTCCCTATGTGCTGATCCCTGAAGGTAATGAGTGTATCATCCTCCCGAATGGTGTTCTCCATCTTTCCTTTCACGAAAACAAGATCAGCAGGGAACAACTTTTAAATAATAACAATGCCTTTCTTGATGCCGGACTGGTTCAATTTCCCCTGGAGGTCAGGAGTTGGGAGGAGGGCGATAGCTTCTATCCATTGGGGATGGATCATCCGAAAAAGCTAAGTGATTACTTTATCGATAAAAAAATTCCGGTTCCGGAGAAACATAAAAAACTATTGGTCACCCATGGCCGGGATATTCTCTGGATCATCGGCGACCGCATCGACCAACGGTACCGCATTACCGAAAACACCACACGCGTACTCATACTGCACTGGCAACCTGATGAACACGAACCTCCCTTTCACTGAAAAACACTATTTGGGAAGAAACAGTTATGGTCTGTCACGACGTCTGGTGATGATCATATTTTGCTTTATTGCCCATTTCTATTCGGAAGAAAATCATCAATCCACCGGATTATTCCTGCTGGTGGGATGGGTTACCATAGCCATAAGTGCAGTCATGATATTCATCCCGCTCTACACCATAACATTAGAAAAAGGAGAACTCCAGTTAAAAACCATGCGTAATAAAATGGTACGCATTCCCCTCACGATGATCCGGCAAATGGAATCCGTCAAATACAGCCGTTACCATCTCAACAACCCGGTTTTTAATGTGCTGGATAATGGTGAGCATAAATTTTACGCGGAAGGCTCCACCGCCCTGCTCTTACAACTGGAAGGCGGAAACACTTACCGTATAGGAGTCAAAGACCCGGAACGACTTTTACGGGAAATCAGAAAAGGAAAGGCAAAAATTAAACTTCCACGACTTTATTTCTACTATTTTTGACCCTTCTAAACATTAATATACATATCGCGCTATGCAAAGAGGCCCTGTTTCACAATTTATTGAAAAGAACTATCTCCATTTCAATGCTGCCGCTCTGGTAGATGCTGCCAAAGGGTATGAACAACATTTGCTGGAAGGCGGTAAGATGATGATCACGCTGGCGGGTGCAATGAGCACTGCAGAATTGGGAATATCACTTGCGGAAATCATTCGTCAGGGAAAAGTAGATATTATTTCCTGTACCGGTGCCAATCTGGAAGAAGATATCATGAATCTGGTGGCACATTCCCATTATAAAAGAGTTCCTCATTACCGCGACCTCGGACCAACGGATGAATGGGAGCTTTTAGAAGGCGGTTATAATCGCGTTACCGATACGTGTATTCCTGAAGAAGAAGCATTCCGCAGAATTCAGAAGCATATTTTCAAGCAATGGAAGGGCGCAGGATAAAGGCGAACGCTATTTTCCGCACGAGTACATGTACAAAATGCTCCTTAGCAAAGAGATGGAGCAGTACTATGAAATAGATCCAAAAAACAGCTGGATGCTGGCTGCAGCCGAGCGTAATCTTCCGATCATCGTTCCGGGCTGGGAAGATTCAACCATGGGAAACATCTTCGCTTCTTACTGCATTAAAGGTGAACTACAACCCTCCACCATGAAAAGCGGAATTGAATACATGACCTGGCTCGCCGATTATTACATTAAAAATTCAGCAGGAAAAGGTATCGGTTTCTTCCAGATTGGCGGAGGAATAGCAGGAGATTTCCCAATATGTGTTGTGCCGATGTTGTACCAGGATATGGAGATGGATAAAATTCCGTTCTGGAGTTATTTCTGTCAGATCAGTGACAGTACCACCTCTTATGGTTCCTACTCAGGAGCTGTCCCCAACGAAAAAATCACCTGGGGAAAATTAGATATTCATACGCCTAAATTTATTATTGAATCGGACGCAAGTATCGTAGCTCCTCTAGTCTTCGCGTGGCTACTTAAACATTAAACCATGAAGCAGAATCGCGAAAAGCGATACGCTTCATGGGAGCCCCTTAAACATTAAACCATGAAGCAGAATCGCGAAAAGCGATACGCTTCATGGCACGCCTTGAACCTTTAACCATGAAGCAGAATCGCGAAAAGCGATACGCTTCATGGGAGCCCTTTAAACCTTGAACCTTAAACTTTAAACTTTAAACCTTAAACTTTAACCGTGTCCAACTGCTTAGTCATCATACCTACTTACAATGAGAAGGAGAACATCGGGAAGATGATCCGTACGGTGATGCATTTGCCGCACCCTTTTCATTTGCTGGTTATTGATGATAACTCCAAAGATGGTACGGCGGAGATTGTAAAAAAATTACAGGAAGAGTTCAGCGATCGGCTTTTCATGGAACAGCGGGCAGGGAAGTTAGGTTTGGGTACGGCTTATATTCACGGGTTTCAGTGGGCATTGAAAAAGCAGTATAATTTCATTTTCGAAATGGATGCTGATTTTTCACATAATCCGGATGACCTGGTTCGGCTTTACCGCGCCTGTGCGGAAGAAGGTGCAGATCTGAGTATCGGTTCGAGGTATATTACCGGCGTTAATGTGGTGAACTGGCCTATGGGCAGGGTGATGATGTCATACTTCGCCTCTATGTATGTACGCATCATAACGGGTATGCCTATACGAGATACTACCGCAGGTTTTAAATGCTATCAGCGCAAGGTACTTGAGACGATTGATTTGAATAAAATAAAATTCACCGGCTATGCTTTCCAGATTGAAATGAAATTCGCCGCATGGAAGCTGGGTTTTAAACTGAAAGAAGTTCCAATTATTTTCACCGATCGCAGCGAAGGACAAAGTAAGATGAGTGGCAGTATTTTCAGTGAAGCCATTTTCGGAGTACTGGCCATGAAACTAAAAAGTTTTATTAACAACTATCGAATCGAAAAATAAATACTTTAGGTGCTGTTAACAACTCTCAAAGGTGTCCCTTAACCTCCTTCGCTAAAGCTTTAGAGGTCGAGGACCCTCCTTCGCTATAGCTTCGAGGTCCAGGGGAGAGGTAATTAAGAAACTTAAATAAATTAATTTATAAAAAATAAAAGCAAGTAGCAAGTAGCCAGAAGCGAGCAGCAAAAAATACTATTGACAACGAAATCTCTAATCAAACGAACTTTTCGCCTTTCTTGAGCTTTACATCATTCACAAACTGCTTAATCTGCTGTTCTTCGCTCTTCTTGCACACGAGTAAAATATTATCCGCCTCAACAACTATATAATCATCCAGACCCTGTAGTACGACCAGTTTATCTTTCGGCACGTTAACAATACAGTTCGAAGAGTCATACACCATTACATTTTTACCTACGATGGCATTGGCATTTTCATCATGTCCGATATGTTCATACAATGAGCCCCAGGTACCGAGGTCACTCCAGCCGAATTCTGCACTCATCACATGTACATTCTTCGCTTTTTCCATTATCGCAAAATCGATGGAGATATTGGTGCATTGCTCATACGCTGATTTTATGAATTCTTCTTCCTGAGGAGAATCGTACATTTCATTCCCTCTTTAAAGATGGCCGCCATTTCGGGAAGGTGTTCATCGATCGCCGTAAGAATTGCCTTCACATTCCACACAAATATTCCCGCATTCCAGAGAAACTCACCGGTCTGGAGAAAAACTTGGCCATTTCGAGATTTGGCTTCTCGGTGAAAGTTTTCACTTTCGCAATTTTATTGTGTTGCTCCCGTTTGTCATCAATAAACTGAATGTAACCATAGCCGGTATCCGGACGACTGGGTTTGATGCCTAGTGTCAGCAATACATTTTCGTTTTCCGTAAAGGCCAGACAACCTTCCAACGCCTCAATAAAAGCTTCCTCTTTCAAAATAACATGATCACTCGGCGCGACCACCATATTGGCATTGGGATTCCGCTTCAAAATTTTATTTGCGGCATAGGCCATACAGGGGGCTGTATTACGACGCAGCGGCTCGGAAAGGACCTGGTCGGGTTTGATATCCGGAAGCTGTTCAAGGACAGCCTTTGTATAATCAGCGTTGGTGACGATGATAATATTCTCTTTGGGACAAATTTTCAAAAATCGCTCATAGGTTTGTTGAATCAGCGTTTTTCCTGTTCCCAGCACATCCAGAAACTGTTTTGGACGGGCATTGCGACTCATGGGCCAGAAACGGCTTCCAACACCACCGGCCATAATAACACAATAATTGTTTTCCATAATTGACAATGCCTTTTCTGTTAAATTTTAAATTCCTTCTTTCAATGCCGCAAAGCAAGTAAAAAAAATGCTAATTCAAAGGGAGAATCGACCAGTCGTTCATTTTCATGTACGAGCAGCCTATCTCTTCACACTGAAATAAAAATTACGACAAGGATTTTAATGCATTCCGAAGGCGAACAAACAAATCGTCGAGTTCCTCCATCTTACACGTCCCCACCGATAAACGATACCAATTGCTGTCGGCAGAAGCGCCAAAAGCAGAAAAGGGCACCATGGCCAGTTTAGCTTCATTCAGAATATACGCGATGACATCAGTGGTATTCTCCAGCTTCTTTCCACCGGCAGTCACTTTCCCTTTCAGATCAAACTGTACAGTGAGATAAATTGCAGCAGCCGGCTCAATACATCGTACTTTAAATCCTTCTTTCCGCAACGCCTCAAAGCCTGCATAGATCGCATGCAAACGGTTCGCTATTTCCGCTTTGAAGGTGGACATAAATTCACCCATCTCCTTCTTATTCGAGAGGAAACGTGCGGTGGCTATTTGCTCGGCTTTCGGTGACCATGCTCCGATATGACCAATGATCGCCTTCATTTTATCGATGATATAAGCGGGACCTAACGCCCAACCCACTCGCACTCCTGTTGCTGCTAAAGATTTCGAAATTCCATCCACATAGATGGTATAAGGTCTCAATTCAGGACGCAGAGACACAGGATCGCAATGGTTATTCTCCCCGTAAACCAGCGCTCCATACACCTGATCATACATGATATAAAGGGGTTTCTGTGCACTTCCTCTACGCATATTTTCCTCGAGCACAAGATCGCAAATGGCCTCAAGTTGTTCTTTACCAAACATAGTACCGGTGGGATTTTGCGGAGAACATAAGGCAAGTAAGCGGGCATCGCTGATCAAGGGCTTAATATCTTCTGCCATTGGCATGAAATTATTCTCCGGTCTGCATTCTACTTCTAAAGGCTCTGCTCCAAAGAGGTGGCAATAGTGATTGTTGTTCCAGGAGGGCACAGGAAAGATGACTTTATCGCCCGCATCGATTAATGTTGCATAAATTCCGTAGATAACAGGACGTGAACCACCCGCCACCAACACTTCGTTGGGTGTATACTGCAAGCCATACGTATCTTTCGACCATTCGGCAACAGCAGCGCGAAGCTCGGGCATTCCATTGGCCATTGGGTAATTGGTATACCCTTCCTTGTAGGCGTTTATAATTTCCTGGAGAAGCAGAGAGGGAATTGGGAAGATGGATGGATCGAAATCACCAATAGTGAAATTTGAAATCTTCTCCCCTGCTTTGATGCGCTCATTCACTTCATTTCCGAGTTTAATAATTTCGGAACCGATTAACGTTTCGGCCATTGCTGAAACGGGATAGGAAGTGGACGTCTGAAGAGTTGCTGACATAAGTATAAAATAGGATACAAACCTACGTAAAAGGTCGCATTTAAAAGAGGATATTTCTCATAGTTTTCCCCTCTTAAATACATGGTGCATTGATAAGCAAGATGTTTCATCGTGTATAAATCGCAGTAAATAATTGCCTTCCGCCAGCTGAAAAGCACTTAATTTCGCAACGTATATGAAAGACAAGATCCTATTTACGGTTTTAACACTTCTTCTGATCAGCATTTCGTTGCCATCGTCTGCACAGCACATCGCTTTGAGTGATAGTAGTCTTCGCGAAACCCTCACCCGTGCCGTGCAATGGTGGAAGTCAGGTAAAGTGAAAGAGGCGTATTTGTCGCTGGATACTATCACCGGTCAGCCAATGACAGCAGAAAATGCAGCAACAAAAATAAAAGCCTCGCTTTGGACAGCCAATTATTTGCAGGCACAGCGGAAAATAAAACCTGCTGCCGCCTTTCTGGACAGTGCCATGATCTGGGCAGAAAAGAATGCCTTGTCAGATGAGTTAATCCGAACCTATGAAGCGTATGCGGAATGGCATTTAGCGTCAGGAAATCCTAAAACTGCCATCGTTGCCCGTGAAGCTGCCTGGAAAATAAAAGACAGTTTGAACCGGCAGGGAGTGCAGGAGCGAATAGATTCCCTGGAGAATATCATTAGTCAGCTGAACGAACAAAAGTCGGAAATCATCAATGACAAACTTTCAGATAGTGATGCCGTTAGAGACGAAGCTGCATCGTGGAAGCAATGGTTTTATCTTCTTACGGCTGTATGTCTCGTGTTGCTGGTGATCATTTTTCTCATGAACGGTACGCTGCAACGGTTAAAAAATGCACCTCCCGCCCCAGCGCCCGCCCCTCCCCGAACACGCGTGGAAGCCGTGGTAACACCTCCTCTTTCACCTGCTCCTGTACAACAGAAAAAAGAAGCGAAGACCGTCGCCCCTGTTGAAAAAGAAAAGAGTATTGCTGCGCCTGTTGTTGCTCCGGAGCCCTTGCGTCCTCTTGCACCTCCGCCCCTGTCTACCAAGGACATCAAATTTAAACTTCAGGATGTAGAGCTGGTACTGATTCGCGCAGACGTGCTGGCTCAATATCAGAATGGTGAGACGAAAGCGGTTCGAAATATTTTAAATGAGTACATGGCGCAATTGCCATTCATCATGAAAACGCTGGATGATGCCATTACCAAGAACGAATCGGATCCCATTCTTTTATCACTCGAGCATTTAAAGCAATACCTGCAAGCTTTCGGAATGCAAGGTACGTTGAAGTTGATCGTTGAAATTGAAGAGGAAGCCAAGACCGAAAAAGTGTCGAAGTTATTGTCGCGTGTTTTTCAGGTGAGGAATCATTGTCGACGAGCGGCCGATGAGGCGAAGGCTTTGCTGGAGAAGTTTTGACGTTTAAGGTTTAAAGTTTAGGAGTTTATGAAGCGTATCGCTTTTTGCGATTCTGCTTCATGGTTTAAGGTTTGTCTACTATTGTGGTTATGGCGCAAAATCCACAGCTTGGCTGCATTATTATAGCATCGCGGATTCCTATTGTTAAAAGCTCCGTAGGAGCGACATTATTATGGCATGGAGGATTTCTGTTTTTAAAAGCTCCGTAGGAGCGAAATTATTATAGCCACAGCGTGGCGACAGGATTATGCGCATCGTGGATTATTATTATCCAATGTTTCACAGGCAAAGCGAATAGGTATGATTCGATAAAATATTGTCTTGCTGTATTAGCTTCAGCTATGCAAAAACATGATTGCTTCTATTTCAAGCGATCGTATGCTACAGATTTTCTTTATGCCTGCTATTCCTCGGTTCAACCCCTTCTATGTTGTAAAACAAGTTTCGGACGGTTATTATACTATTTTTGTTAAGTAAACCCCAAGAGGAAATGGGCTCTGCTGGAGAGCAACCCATCAGCAATAGGGTTTATGACGTAACATCCTATAAGTTTCCTTATTGAGGCTTTTTATTTTTTACACCATTTACTGTCTAATATGGCTAATAAAACTCAATCATTCTACTTGTTTTATTTGCATCTTCCTTTGAAACAATTACTATAAAATATCCTTCTATTAGCGAAACCAACTTTTAACTTGGGTCGCATTGCCGTGCTTTAATTTTTATAGAAAGTGAGCTGCGGCCTTCAGGTAGCGGACACCGATTGCTCAGTACTGCAAGGGGCTAATAGCAGTCTCACTAATTCAATTTGTTTCATAGAAATTGTTGTTTATTGCACTATAGAACACTCGTATGCCTTTTTCTCTTTTAATACATATCTTATTCTATTTAATAATTTTCTAGCTATTCTTATTATGGCCTTATTGGGTTCCATTCGCCTACATAATTCATTATAACTTTTTATTAACGCAGGATCATACCTTGCCGCTACCCACGCGCTCTCTATTATTGCGCTTCGCAAAATACTGTGGCCCCGTGATGTGATTTCCTCCCACAACCTCCTTTTCTCCTTGAATGTGTTGATGGTATTAGCCATAAACCACGATAGTGCATCAAAATTTTAAATCGATTTATGTCTTCCAACTCCGTCAATATCATCATGCCGTTAATGTTTATACCCGGCACTTCTTAATAGCTGTACGTTACTTCTATATCTTTCTGTTTTGATAACTCATTTATATGTCTTGTTGTTTGCAAAACAGAGGCTCTTAAGTTCTTACTGGATAAAACAATACTCTCAAGTGCCTGCTTGCCACTCAATTCTTCCATTTCAATGCCCTCTAGCCAATTAACAAATTGATTTGACCAGCTTGTAGTCGACTTACTGCACCTTTCTGGTAATTTAATACCGTGGAAATGAAGAAATGATTTCACCCGGTTTTATTCCTAGTCAAATCTTTAACTAATGCAGATCGCGTGCGTACCAAACTTCTATCTTCGCTGTTTTTAACAGTAGGAACATATATTGCGTTAAATTCCCATTCCTTAATCTCTGGCTATTTTCCGACTATCGCGAGCATCTTCCTTCTGAACTTTTCTTTATGGGTTGTCGGTATATCCGCAGCATTAACTACTATAGAAGGTTTATTCCAAAGATTTTAACCGGTTATGAATCCAGTAACCACAAAATCCCGCCTCGTAGGCTGAATGATAAGTTCCACCAGGGAAATTTCTATCCAAGTAATCATATAACAAATTTGGATTTGGCTCCTGAGAAAAATGTCTTATGGGTCAATTTTCGGTCATTATCGTTACTTTCCAACTCTTTATATGTACATCAAAACCTACATAAATGTTTTTGTCCTTTGAAATCCAATATGTTATTTTGTGCTTGCATAAGTTTCGGTTTTATTAATGGTTAGTTTGCAAACTAAAACTAATAACATTCTGGAACTTATGCTTTACAAACATACGGCCTTCAGGGTTGAGGGGTGGTGTCGCTAACCCCGGATTGCATCCGGGGTTAGCGATGTTGAACCCCTTCAGGGTTCCGGAAAAAGAACCTGCGAATGAATGATCATCTCACTAATTGATCTCGTCAGAATCATATCATCGCAGATGAGATGATTCTGACGAGACGATCCTCCAAAAAGGTATCTTTACTCCATGAAAGTTTATGAGGCAACTGCACGGGATATCCCCGTTATTTATGATTTGGCGAATCGTATCTGGAAGGTTCATTATCCTGCTATCATCAGCATGGAACAAATAGACTATATGCTGGAAAAAATGTATTCCAAAGCGGCTTTAGAGGAGCAGTTAAACACCGGTCACCGCTTTTTTATATTAACTACAGACGAACATCCTGCCGGATATTTATCGTACAGTCATAACGGTGATGGGGCCTACTTTCTGCATAAACTTTATGTGGATACCGGCTATCATCAGAAAGGATTGGGGCGCTACTTGTTAAATGAGGTTTTTGATAAAATTCCGACGATTAAAACATTGCGTCTCACCGTAAACAGAAAAAATTACACCGCCATCAACTTCTACTTTAAAATGGGATTTATCATTGAGGAAGTCAAGGATTTTGATATCGGTAACGGGTATGAAATGAATGACTTTGTGATGTTAAAAATTATACCTCCCAGTATTTCTCACACCTGCTCACTTTTCATCACATCCCCTGCATTTTGTATCTTTGTGCTATCATGGCAGGCAATTCATTCGGGCAGTTATTTCGTATTACTACGTTTGGTGAATCTCACGGAGCAGGAATTGGGGTTGTTATTGATGGATGTCCCGCAGGACTTGAAATCGATCCCGCAACCATTCAGGAGGAGCTCAACCGTCGTCGTCCGGGTCAAAGTGAAATCTCCTCTCCCCGAAATGAAAAAGATCAGTTAGAAATTTTAAGTGGTATTTACGAAGGGAAAAGCACCGGCGCTCCCATCACCATTTTTATCAAGAACGAAGATCATCGGCCGGCAGATTACAAACATCTGCAGGAAGGATGGCGACCCGGTCATGCTGATTTTACCTATGATCAGAAATACGGTTTCAGGGATCATCGCGGCGGGGGGCGATCCTCTGCCAGGGAAACTGCTGCCAGGGTGATGGCCGGAGCAGTGGCTAAAATTTTATTGGCGAAACATGGAATATTGATCAACGCGTATGTGAGTACTGTTGCCGATATTTCGGTCTCCCTCCCCTACACAGAACTGGATCTTGCATTAACAGAAGAAAATATCGTGAGGTGTCCAGAACACATAACGGCTCAAAAGATGATCGCCCTCATTGAAAAAGTCAGGGATGAAGGAGATACAGTTGGGGGCATTATTACTTGTGTAGCGCACAATGTTCCTTCCGGACTCGGGGAGCCGGTCTTTCATAAATTACAGGCGGATCTTGCAGGTGCAATGATGAGTATTAACGCGGCCAAGGGATTCGAAATTGGAAGTGGTTTTAAAGGAACAGCCATGCGTGGAAGCTTGCATAATGATAAATTTATTGCCGAAGTAAATCCCGCGGGACATCCCCGCTTCCGTACCCAAACCAATCATAGCGGAGGCATTCAGGGGGGAATCAGCAATGGAGCCGATATCGTTTTTAATGTAGGTTTTAAACCGGTTTCTACATTAATGCAGGCGCAGCAAAGTGTAGACAAAGAGGGAAATTCCGTGACTTTGCAAGGGAAAGGACGACATGACCCCTGTGTTTTACCTCGGGCTGTCCCTATCGTTGAAGCCATGTGCGCCCTCGTTTTAGCTGACCATTGGCTCTTGAACCTCGGATCTAAACTTTAGGTTGTTAATACATTGGTGAAAACATCCATTTCTATCTGCTGAAATCGGACAATTTCTGCCGAATTTTGCGTTTAGTACCCATTAAATTCTAAATGTCCATGTTAAAGAAAATTCTAATCGTTGCCGGCATCCTCCTTGTTCTGATTGTGGGTGCTGCTGTGCTCTTACCCATTATTTACAAAGACAAAATCGTAGCCCTTGTCAAGGAGGAAGTAAATAAAAATATAAATGCTAAAGTTGACTTTGGAGATTTCGATCTGACCCTTCTGAGCAGCTTTCCGGACTTCACAATAAAAATTGATCAACTCAGTGTAATCGGCATTGCTCCTTTTGAAGGAGACACACTGACTTCTGCAAAACAACTGGCACTCACAGTCGATATCATGAGTGTCATCAAAGGCGCTCAAATCGACATTGAATCCATTGAGTTGAATCAGGCTTTTATAAATTTGATTGTACTCAAAGATGGAAGAGCGAATTGGGATATTGCAAAAGCAGATAGCAGTAAAAGCTGAAGAACCGGCTGCTCCCTCTAAATTCAATGTGGCTTTGAAATCTTATGAAATTAATGAAAGCAGAATTTCCTATGATGACGCATCACTTGGATTTACCATGACTATGGATGATTTCACACATCAGGGGATGGGTGATTTCACGCAAGATCTATTTATCCTTTCTACCAACACCAATGCTACAGCTACCAATCTTTGGTATGGCGGGGTGAAATATATGCATCAGGTCCGGACCAATCTCAAAGCGGACCTCGACATGGACATGCAGAATATGAAATTTACTTTTAAAGAGAATGAATTGCAGTTGAATGAACTCTTTATCGGTTTAGATGGATGGCTGGCTATGCCGAAAGAAGATATAAATATGGATCTGAATATCTCTGCGCGAAAGAATGACTTCAGGAATTTCCTTTCGATGATTCCCGGAGTCTATAAGGAAGGATTTAAAGATTTGAAATCCGGAGGCACTCTAGAATTAAAAGCTTTTGTTAAAGGGACATATAATGAACAAAAAATGCCCGGCTTTGGTCTTAATCTCAAAGTAGTCAACGGACAATTTCAATATCCTTCCCTTCCGGTCGCAGTTAACAATGTACAACTCGACTTACAAGTAAACAATCCTGACGGAGTCCCCGATCATACTACGATTGATTTAAAACGTTTGCATGTTGAATTAGGCAAAGAACCATTTGATGCCAAATTGAGTGTACGCACACCCGTTAGTGATGCAAATATCAATGCAACAGTAAAAGGTTCAGTGAATTTTGCCAATCTGAATAAAATTGTTCCTTTAGAGCAAGGAACAACCATTCGCGGAACTATGAACGCAGATTTAAGCATGGCAGGCCGAATGTCGGCGATAGAACAACAACGCTATGAAGAATTTAATGCCGGAGGTTCCATTGTCCTGAATAACTTCAATTATAGCAGTAAGGATTACCAGCAAGGATTTGACTTGAAAGAATGTCGTTTAACTTTTAATCCTCAACATATAGAACTGAATAATTTTGATGCAAGAATGGGCAAAAGTGATATTCAGGCGAATGGTAAATTGGATAATCTGCTGGCTTACTTCTTCAAGAAAGAAATTCTTAAGGGTAGCTTGAACCTTATGAGTAATAATCTGGACCTCTCCGAA
Source organism: Bacteroidota bacterium (assembly GCA_016721435.1). GTDB lineage: Bacteria > Bacteroidota > Bacteroidia > AKYH767-A > OLB10 > JAJTFW01. Next base: position 100,241 of record JADKIC010000004.1, on the reverse strand, counting down.
TTCAATACTCAGGATGGAGCTACACCTGCTACCGCTAAAGACACATCAGCAATGACGTTGATTGAAGTCCCGGGGAACCTTGACTTTACAGTAAATGCTTCAGTCGGAAAATTGAGTTATGACAATGTTATTCTTGACAATCTTTCCGGAAAAGTTGTTATTCGCGATCAGGCGATGAATATGGAAAATCTCAGCTTTACAACATTAAGTGGAGTAATGAAACTCAGCGGAATCTATGCAACACGCGAAAGGAAAAAGGCTGATATCGCACTGAACATGGACATCTCCGGTTTCGATATACAACAAACGGTGAAGACATTTAATACAGTGAAAAAGATGGCTCCAATAGCTGAAAGGGCGAATGGACGCTTCTCCTCCAATTTTACTATGAATGGAAAACTGGATGAACATATGCAGCCGGATTTAAATACATTAAGCGGAGGAGGAAAACTATCTACAGCCAATGTTACCATTAGCAATTTCGGTCCGATGCTTAAAATTGCGGAGGTGTTGAAGATGGATCAATTTAAAGAATTAGATGAGCAATGTGAATATTTCCTTCAGTTTCGTGAATGGACGTGTTGATGTAAAACCCTTTGATGTAACGCTTGCGGGTATCCCAACAACCGTTTCCGGAAGCACAGGCTTTGACCAAAGCATTGATTATAATCTGGCCATGAATGCACCCGTTTCGAAATTACCTTCTGCGGCGACAGGAGTAATCACCGGCTTGATTTCTAAAGCGAATGCCAAAGGTGCCAATTTCAGCATGGCAGAGAATATTAAATTAAATCTGAAATTGGGAGGCACTGTGTCTAATCCTACTGTCAGTACAGATTTAAAGGAAACAAGCGGAAAAGCAATTGATCAAATTAAAGACAAGGTAAAAGAAGAATTTGATTCCAAAAAGAAAGAACTTGAAGATAAAGCTAAAGCAGAAGCAGACCGACTCAAAAAGGAAGCAGAAGATAAGGCGAAAGCTGAAGTGGATAAATTGAAAAAGGAGGCTGAAGAAAAGGCCCGTCAGGAAAAGAGAAGCTGAAAAAGAAGCAGAGAAAAAGGCCAAAGATGCTCTCAAAAATGTATTCGGACCAAAATAACGCCGCAACAATTCAAGTGAGTATGAATTTTAAAATAAACTTCCTACTGGTATTCCTTTTCCTATTTACTGTTAGTTCCTGTGGTGATGATGACACTGACGTACCCGGAATTCCACTGGGTAACAACTGTACATTACCAACAGGTTCCTTAAAATGGAATTTTGATGGCTCTTCCTATTGTGCAAATACCTCTCTGTTTGCAGACCATGCCATCATTATGACGATAAACGGTATCACTCAAACCGGTGTGACCATAACATTAGAATTGGATGATATTACACCGGGAACTTATACGATGAATGAAGATACGAATAGTTTACTTTTTACAGATCAACTGGCGATGGCATGGCAGTCTACAAATACTAATCCGGGAACATTAATCATTACGGCAAATGACACTGTAAACAATATTCTGCAAGCCACCTTTGATGTAACTGTCCGGAATCCACTGAGTCAATCAAAATCTATTTCACAGGGCCAAATAAAGGTATTTTATACAGAGTAAAAGGGAATTGAATAAAATTTAATATTTTCGAAAAAATAATTACTGACTATGAAAGCATCTTATCTGGGAATTACGTTGATCTTTAGTATTCTTTTTATTTCCTGTGATAGAAACACGAGAAATGCGACTGTTACCGTTGACACTGTAGCTACGGATTTCTTTCAGAGCCTCGATGCCAGTGCGGTTAAAATTACCTATGAGGGGACATTGCCCTGCGCCGATTGTGAAGGTATATTAACTACATTGAGTATAACACCTGACAGTTCGCTTTTTACTTTAACCGAAGTCTATAAAGGTAAAATAGAAGGTGATACTATTTTTGAACGTTCGGGAAAATTCAATAAAATTTCCGGCAGCGACAGTTCCTACACTTATCTGGAGTTTATTTTCAATAATAACTCTGAAAAGCAACTATACCGGCAGTCCGGCGATACTACGATTTCTAAGTTGGATCAGTTTGGAAATGTTATTCCCAGCTCCTTGAACTATACATTGAGGAGAATTTAAGGGCACTCGTCCTATTATTGCTATTTTTTCGGGATTTTTATAGCAGTTACTGCAATTTACAAAGTAAACACTACCATTTACAAAGAAATCAATACCGTTTATAAAGAGCAACTCCCCTATATAACATAGTAGGGGTACTTTTGATGCATAGCAAATGGTAAATCAAGCATATTTGGAAATTAACAAAAATGTAGGTGCTGACAATCAAAGTATTACAATTACTATGGTCATCAAATTGCTTGAATCGTTCAAATAGATAACTTTAATTCAGAATTCAGAATTGTGTTTAAAGTTCACAGTTAACATTTGAGTGCTTAATGTTCAAAGTTTAAAGTTTAAAGTTCAAAGTTTCAGAAAAGAAAAGTCTATACTATCAAAAACCAAATATGAATCGGGGTTTAAAATATTTCTTGCTTTCGGCCCTTAGTCTGATAATATTTAATGCATCAGTTTCTGCTCAGAAATTTAACATTGATTCGCTTGAAACGGTATTAAAAACACAAGGAAAAGATACTTTCCGAATCAACACTCTGAATTTACTAAGTGAATTGTTGCTTTTTAATACAGACAGTCTGGAACGCGGTAAATTAATGGCGGAAGAAGCACTCCGGCTTTCACAAACTTTACTAAAATCTGCCGATAGTATTAATGCAAGAGCATTGAGAAAAAAAGAGGGAGATGCTTTTAATAATTTAGGGTATCATGCAGATCGCTTAGACGAATTTGAAAAGTCGATTGATTATTACTTTAAGTCCCTGGCCATCAGAAAAGAACTTGGATTAAAACGTCAATCTGCGGTTCTTTGAATAATATTGCTGTCATCTATTTAAACAAGGGAAAGTTCGAAGATGCACTAAAATATGTACTGGAAGCACTTAAAATAAATGAAGAAATAGGGAACATCGCATGGGCAGCGCGTAATCATTCTGTCATTGGTCGGCTGCACAATGAAATGAATCAGTATCAGGAAGCATTAAATTCGTATAAAAATGCATTAAAACTATTTACAGAAAAGAACGATAAAAAAGCAATAGCCACTTCAAATATAAATATAGGAAATTGTTACCTGAACTTAAAAAACACTACATCTGCAATAGCGCATTTTAAAATTGCTTTAGACAGCCCCGAATTATGAAACAGAGACAAGGTATTTGCTTACAATGGTCTTGGAAATATCTTATATAAAAAAGACAGTTTAGAAGAGGCGCTCAATTACTATTTACTAGCCAGTGATATTTTTGATGAAGTTCCTGACAGAGAAGGATATGAAGATACAAACATTAATATAGGTAAAATATACACCCGAAAAGGTCAATTTGATCTTGCGGAGCGCTATCTCCAGAACGCTCTGTTGTACGGTAAAAAAATAGAAAGTAATATTACTATTCGAAATAGCCTCGATCAACTTTCGCGATGGGCGGCGGCAAAAGGAGATTACAAAAAAGCTTTCGAATATCAAAGTGAGTATCTTTTGTTAAAAGACAGCTTACTTAATCAGGAAAACAATAAAGCGGTCAATGAATTAAAACTCATATACGACACAGAAAAAAAGGACAATGAAATTAAATTGCTGGAAAAGGAAAAATCGCTTCGCGATTTAAGAGTTAGTCAGCAAGAACAACTTCTTTATCTGAGCAAATACAAAGCTTCCCAACAGCAGGCTCAACTCGCACTCGCTGAAGAAAAACAAAAACGATCCTATTTAGAAGCGGATCAACTAAGCACTGAACTATCGAATCAAAAATTACAAAAGGAAAAGTTCCTCGCAGAAAACACCATTTTACTTAAGGATCAGGTGCTGAAAACAACGAGTCTAATTCGACAGAAACAATATCGGAATGCCGCAATCCTCTTCAGTTGCTTAGTGATTTTCATAGCCTTCCTTCTTTTTAATCGCTATACATCAAAAAAGAAATACTCGGTCATCCTGGAAAACAAGAACCTGATTATTGAAAAGGAAAGGCAAAACGCCATTAAGAGCGAAGAGTATAAAAGTCAATTTCTGGCGAACATGAGTCATGAAATCAGGACACCGCTTCATGCAATTACAGGAATGATTAATGTTTTACGCGAAAAGAATCCACGTGACGATCAAAAGGCTTACTTAAATGTGATGAGTAAATCATCCGAAAGTCTGATTGGAATACTGAATAATGTGCTTGATCTTTCAAAAATTGAAGCCGGCAAAGTTGTATTTGAGAAAAACGTCTTCTCACCGGAGGAATGCCTTCGTAATGTAACAAATATTCTTCATGCAGGTGCCAGTGATAAGCAGCTCCGGCTAGAAACACAATTCATCGATTTGCCTGAAAGGGTGATGGGAGATGAGGTGCGTCTGACACAAATTCTCATTAACATCATCAGCAACGCCATTAAATTCACAGAAAAAGGAGGTGTCTTTATAACCTGTAAAGCCACACCAATTAAAGGGCGGGAAAGCGATCGATTAACCTTGACTTTTAGCATTCGCGATACAGGAATTGGAATTGACCCGGCTTTACTTTCTTCCATATTTGAAAAATTTGTTCAGGCAGATGCAAGTACAACCAGAAAGTTTGGCGGGACAGGACTTGGTCTGAGTATCTCTAAACAACTTATAGAACTGCAGAATGGCACAATCACAGTAATGAGTGAAAAGGGAAAAGGGAGTGATTTTATTATTAGTATCCCTTATTCAGTTGCGGGTATTGAAGATGCCATCATTCTGGAGAATTATAAATCAAAAGCTGTTGCACTTAACGGACTATCGATCCTCTATGCAGAGGACAATCCTTATAACCAAATCGTAGCGCGGGAAACACTCGCTTATGTCGCTGAAGGAATTTCTATTGACATGGCTGAAAACGGGAAAATAGCGATTGAAAAAATGAAAAGCAACAATTATGATATGGTTCTAATGGACCTGCAAATGCCCGTGATGGACGGTTACGAGGCGGCATCCTTTATTAGAAAAAACTTACCATCTCCTAAAAATCAAGTTCCGATTATTGCCGTTTCAGCAAACGCTACGCACGAAGAAAAAATGAAATGTATGCATGCCGGCATGAACGATTACCTGCCAAAACCCTTCCATCCAAAAGATATAGTGGATGTGCTTGTGAAAGCCCTTCCTGAAACTCAAAATACTCACTCTTAAAATGTTTGATATACCTCAAAAAATGAATGCCACAACTCATCTGAATCTTGACTTCCTTTATGAAATCACAAATGGTAATGAAGCGAAGCTGGTCAATCTAATCAAATCCTTCATTCAGGAAGCACCACAGACATGTGAGAAGCTGCATTCATCTATGATGAATAAAAAATACGACACTATCAAAGCTGAAGTGCACAGTAGTAAACCTCTGTTTATGTCCGTTGGAGCTCATTCAGCGATTGTCATAATTGAGAGAATTGAAAACTATAGCTCATCTCCGCTATTTTATGAATTATTACCAATTGAAATTGGTAATCTTGACACGCTTACTAGTGAACTCTGCTCCACCCTGAAAAACAAATTCAACCTATAAAATTTATATGAACTCTGAATTTAAAACTATTATTGTTGATAATGACAAGTACTGTATCCAGATCCTGGAAACTCTAATTCAGGAAAACTTCCCGGATCTTAAAATTGATGCCACCTTTACGGATCCCCAAAAAGCAAGAGTGCATTTGAAAGAAAAAGAATGCGACCTGTTACTACTGGATGTTCAAATGCCAAAAATGAATGGATTTGAATTACTAGAGAGCATTGGTCCCTTTAAAGGTGATGTCATATTTGTAACAGCTTTTGATAAGTTTGCTGTAGAAGCATTTAAATACCATGCACTTCACTATCTGGTGAAACCTGTAAGGTTAAACGATCTAAAGGAAGCGGTAAAACGATTGACAAAGCAAACGCCAGTAAATGAAGAAAAGAAAGAAGAGATTAATCAGAATGCCATTCAGCTAAAATCGGTATTAAACAAAGTGGGTCTGCATACCATGCAAGGACTCGTCTTTGTTGAAATTGCTGATATCATTCGTTGTGAAGCGGATGGTTCCTACACTACATTGTATATTAAAAAAGATAAATTTCTTTCTTCCAAGAACCTCCGTTACTTTGAAAATCTTTTAAGTGATAGGGGATTTTACCGAATACATGCTTCTCATCTGATAAATATAAATCATATCAGAAAAGTGGTTCGTGGTGAAGGAGCCTATGTCTTGATGAATGATGATAGCCATCTCACCATTTCCCGACGTAAAAAAAGTGAGTTCTTTAATCAATTCGGTTGAGAAGTCTCCAAATTAATCAAGCATATGAAAACTACCAATTTTTGCTCTCAAGTCATAGCTAATTATAACAACAAGTAATCAACAAGAAATAAGTAACCCTGCCTGACAAAGTATACACCTTACCGAAAAATAATCCAATTCGTCAAATATGACCACAATACTACCCCACCCCATTCTATCCGATACTACTCATGCAGACATTGAGGGGCAAATCAAACAAATCGCTGATGATTTGATTCAACGAAAAGATCAGATTAAGGATGTAGGCCTACTTAGCGGAAAGTGCGGAATAACCCTTCTTTTCGCATATTTGTCGAAAGTATATACAGACCCCGCTTACACGACAGTTACATTTGATTTACTCGAGCAATTAGGAGAATCATTGGCAAATGAAGAACTGGATCACAATATATCATCCGGCTTAACCGGAATTGCATTTGTGTTTCAGCATCTCAGAAACATGAATGTTATTGACAAATCCGAAGATCTTAATTTAGGTGAAATTGATGAGTTCATCAGCAGGGGTATCGATTACGATTTCGCCACCGAAAACTGGGATCCATTACACGGAATGACCGGGCTGGGCATCTATTTTCTCGAGCGAAATAAAGAAAATGGTGATACCATTTATTTAGAAAAAATAGTGGATCATTTATCAGCATTGAGAATGAATGAAGGGCCATACAAACTTTGGATGACGAAAGGGTTCGGAAGATTTAGCAATGACAACTTCAACTTCGGGATGGCGCATGGCATGCCGGGGATCATCTCCTTTCTGGCACAAGTCTATGAGAGAGGAATTAAACAAGCGGAAATTAAAGAAATGCTGGAAAATTCAATTCCTTACTTATTGGAAAATGAATTTGAACCGGAAAACGCGTGTCGCTATCCGTTCAGCATTGATGTGAAAAATCCTGCTGTTCCCATCGCAAAGTTCTCCCGTCTGGGTTGGTGCTATGGAGACCTATCACTTGCTCTTATGTTGATTCATAGTGGTCGAGCCCTGAAGAATGCGGCATGGACAGATAAAGGCCTTGACATTGCACTTCTGACGACAAAAAGGAATTTTGAAAATTCCGGCTGCGATGATGCACCTTTTTGTCATGGCACTACCGGTTTAATTCACCAATACCATCGTTTGTTTCAATCCACCGGTAACACGGCATTTAAACAGGCTGCAGATAAATGGTATGAAGAAACGATACAGCGTTTCTACAAACCCACCTCCTCGTCACCCGGCTATTCCTTTTTTACCTACGATCTGGAAACAGAAAAGCAAATTGCTGTTGTCAATGATGGCTTACTCGAAGGGAATGCCGGCATTGCATTAATCTATCTATCTTACATCTACCAAATCAAACCCGACTGGGACATCCTATTTTTAACCAATGTATAAAATAAAAAACTACTACAAAGAGTGGTACCAGCCTCATGCAGGATTCCTGGTTCGAAATCCACTCTATCCTATCGAACAGTTCTTTAACTGGACTAAACTGGTAGATGAACATCCGGAAGATAATAAAGAATGGTTAAAAAAGTCCTTGCAGGATTTTTACAGGCAACCTATTGTCAAAGAAGCACTATACATAGCCTCTCCTGACCTGCATGAACAATTACTCCTTTGGCTGGATGATAAAATAGAAAAAGCAGATAAAAGAGAAAAAACGGAACTCTCCCTCGCGAAGTACATGATAAGAATGTGTACACGCTGTACTCCATATGGACTTTTGCCACCTGTTCCCTGGGCGAAATCAATGACAATACTTCCATTGAATTGAACAACAGAACATCCATCATCCGACACGGGCGCATTGACATGGATTATGCGGGACAGGCCTTATCCCATCTGCTTGAAAAGCCGGAAATAAATCAGCAACTTCGGTTTTTCCAAACTCGTCACTATATCCTTTGGGCGACAACTACAGATATGTGGAGCATCGCTTACGCTTGAATCCGGAAGAAGTTATCACCTGGTTCAAATTGCCAAATCAGTCTATCTTGACAAAATCATTGAAGCCGCCAGGGTTGGACTTTCCGCTACAGCCTTAGCAGCAATCATTACAGATAATGAAGTTTCATCAGACGAAGCACTTGGCTTTCTGAATGAGTTGATCAGCAATCAGGTTCTAATAAGTGATTTGGAACCCAATGTTACTGGAGAGGAGTATTTCAAAACTCTCGTGAAAAAATTAAAACAATTAGATAATACCGAAGAGTATGTTAAACACTTCGAAAATGTAAACAAAGAATTTGAACAGATAAAAACCGGAACAGGCGATAAAAATATCTTTTATGGTAATATTGTCAGTCATCTCCGAAATTTAGAAATACCTGTTCATTTAAAGACATTGATTCAAATAGACAGTTATCGTCCAACGCTGCACTGTAAAATAAATAAAAGAGTATGTGATGATCTCCTCTACGAAAGCAGTCTGATTCAACTGTTGGCCAACTCATCTGAAATTAATGACCTATTCAGAGATTTCAAAAATGCTTTTATGGATCGCTACGAAGGCCAATGGATACCATTGGTTGAAGTCCTGGATACTGAATCCGGCATAGGCTATGGCAAATTTTCTACAAGTGGACTGGAAGAATCACCGCTCATTGATAAACTACCAATCGGTGAAGGAAATAATTCCTATCAAACAAGTAGTGGATCAGACGTAGATAATTTCAAATGGCAGCTCTATCAGGAAGCCATTACTCAGCAAAAAACAGAATTGATAATTGACGACGCTACAATTGAAAGATTATCAAAAAGCGAATTAAAGCCGAACGGACTACCTGATTCCGTCTATCTGATGAGTCGAATTCATGCATCATCTGCAGCAGAAATTGATGCAGGAAATTACACTATTTTTATTCATCCTCCTGCCGGTCCATCCGGAGGCAACCTCCTCGGAAGGTTTTGCCATCTGCATCCTGATATCGAAGCTTTAACTAAAACCATTCTTCAGCAAGAGGAAGCGCATCAACCCGACGCCCTATTTGCTGAAATCGTTCACTTACCGGAATCACGTATTGGGAATATTCTAATGCGGCCGATAATGAGAAACTATGAGATACCTTATTTATGCGGCTCAGCTTTAGATAAGGACTTTCAAATCCCGGTAACCGATCTCTTAGTAGGTATTGAAAACGGCAACGTAGTATTGGTTTCTAAAAAATTAAAGAAGCGTGTAATTCCCCGTATGACCAATGCACATAATTTTTCAATGACTACATTACCGGTTTATCAGTTTTTATGCGACTTACAATTTCAACAGATCAAGGGCTATGGCTGGAGTTGGGGAATATTAGACAATCGTCCCTTCCTGCCCAGGGTCAGCTATGGTAAATACATTCTCTCCAAAGCAAAATGGACTATAACGAAAGAAGACATTAAAGAATGTGAAAAGAAAAGTGATAAAGAAGTACTGGCCCTGTTTCATACAATAGCGCAACAACGAAAACTACCTCGTTACCTATTACTTTCACAAGGAGATAATGAGTTAATGCTTGATTTGCAAAACATTTACTGCATCCGCTTGCTACAGGCAGAAATAAATAAATTTCATTCGTGCCTTTTAACAGAAACCTTTGATACACCGGAGCAAAGTTGGATGAAAAGTGAAGAAGGACATTTTGCGGGAGAATTCATATTCACATTCAATAAAAACAGTCTGACACAGGTACCCGTTTCCAAGGATGCCTCTGAAAGCCAAAATCAAATTGAAGTGCGACGCTACTTTCCGGTTGGTTCAGAATGGCTCTATGTGAAAATATACTGCGGGACGAAAACAGCGGAGAAGGTTTTATGTGAAGTGATCAAACCGCTAACGGAGACATTATTGGAAGAAGGCATCATCGATAAATATTTCTTTATTCGATATATGGATACCGGAAATCATATTCGGGTAAGATTCCATCATGCTAGCAATCCTGATTTCTGGAAAACAGTAATCGATCGTTTACAGCAAATGCTTCAGCCCTTTAATGATCATCATTCGATACATAACGTACAAATCGAAACCTATCAAAGAGAAATTGAGCGCTATGGAATTGAAACAATTGAAGACAGTGAAAACATCTTTTACCATCAATCCGTCAGCATTCTAAACTTTATATCACTACTGGAGGGAGATGAAGGTGAACATTATCGCTGGCAAATAGCATTAAAAACCTTAGACATCATTCTTGATGACTTCGGATATGATCTGCATCGCAAAAGAGATTTATTAAAAATTCTACATGAAAGCTTCTCCAATGAATTCAATATTTCCGGACCACAGCAGAAAAAAATATCTGAACGATTCACAAGCAACAAAAAATTAATCTATCAGTTGATGAACAGTGAAGGAGAAGAAGATGAAAACATGAAAATGGCCATTGACCTTTTCCGTATCGGGGATGAATCCTACAAAAAATCAATAGCAAATATACTTCAGGCTCCATCCGTATTAAACAATCCAAATGTGCTCAATGACCTCCTTGCCAGTCATCTGCACATGTTCATTAACCGCATGTTCATCAGCAAGCAGCGTAAAGTAGAGCTGGTCCTCTATGATTACCTGCTTAAACATTACGAAACAAAAGTGGCCATGCAAAAGAACAAAAACAAAGCTATCCCGGCTGTCTAGAAATCACTATAAATGAAGTTTCCACACACCTTTCAGTTAGGCGCAAGAGATTGCGGGCCGGCATGCCTCAAAATGATCGCGGAATATTACGGTCAGGAATATGCCATTGACTTTCTACGGGACAGATGCCATATCACTAAGGTGGGTGTTTCACTTTTGGGTATAAGTGAAGCGGCAGAATCTATTGGACTACATAGCATCGGAGCAAAACTAGATCTTGAACAACTCAAGGAAATTGTCAGGCAGGTTCCGATCATTCTCCACTGGCAGGAAAATCACTTTGTCGTTATCTACAAGGCACCCAAACCCGGCAAAACAGGGAAGTACTACATCTCCGATCCGGATAAAGGACTTGTCACCTATAACGAAAAAGAATTTTCAGATTACTGGATGAGTGAACCTTCAACAGACGAAGATGCGGAATCAGTTGATTTAAATGAAAGGGAGAACAGTATCGGCTATGCATTAATATTGGAAACAACACCTTCCTTTTATGATGCTCCCCTTACAGCAGGACTAAAGAAAAAACCGAACTTCTCCTACCTGTTAAATTATTTTACACCCCATAAAAAAATATTTCTTAAGCTACTCTTGGGCTTATTGGTGAGCAATTTGATTATGCTTGTAAGCCCCTTCCTGACACAGTCATTGGTGGATAAGGGAATAAATCTGCGAGATATGGATTTTATATACATGATCCTTATCGGCCAGTTGCTCTTATTTCTTGGAAGTAGTATCACGGATATTATCAGAGGTTCCTTGCTATTGCATATGGGAACAAGAATAAATATAGCTATGGTTTCAGATTTCTTAACAAAGATGCTGAAGCTTCCTATCTCGTTTTTCGAAACACATATTACGGGTGATTTACTACAACGGATAGATGATCACCGACGAGTTGAAAATCTATTGACGGTATCTTCCCTGAACACTGTTTTTTCGATGATCAATTTCATCGTACTAAGTATTGTACTCGCCATTTACAATCCCGTTATATTCTTTATTTTCCTGACAGGTTCTCTTCTAAGTTTTGGCTGGACATTGTTATTTCTTGTTAAAAGAAAGAAAATTGATTTCAAATTTTTTGAAGTAAACTCAAAGGAAAATAATAAAGTGATCGAAATACTTTCCGGAATGCCGGATATTAAGATCAGTAATAGCATGCGACAAAAAAGGTGGGAATGGGAGAACATCCAATCTCAACTGTATCAATTAAAGACCAAATCGCTTGTCATCAACCAATTTCAGTTTACAGGTTCAAGTATGCTGAAGCAAGGCACATCGATTCTGATTACATTCCTTGCGGCCAAAAGTGTACTTGGCGGTGAAATAAGTCTGGGGACAATGTTTGCCATTACTATGATTGTTGGTCAGCTCAGTAGTCCATTGGAACAACTGCATGAATTCATCATCTCCTGGCAGGACGCCAAACTCAGCATGGAACGCATCAATGACGTTATGATTCAACAGGACGAAGATCCCGAAGGAGCTGATACAGAAACTATCATTCCGGCAAAAGCTGACATCAACTTACACAAAGTAACATTTGGATATGGAAGTGAAAAAATCGAGCCGGTACTTGATGAAGTAACATGTATTATTCCTGCCGGAAAAGTCACTGCTATTGTTGGTGCCAGTGGAAGCGGTAAAACAACTTTAATGAAATTACTGCTAAGATTTTATGATCCCTGGCATGGCGAAATTCGCTTGGGCGAAAAACCTTTTACTTTTCTGCACCATGCATCCTGGAGAGAAAAATGTGGTGTTGTCATGCAAAATGGAATGATCTTCAACGGTACAATAGCAGATAACATTTCACTGGGCCAGGAAAAAAACGAAGAGATGATTCTACAAGCAGCCAAAATTGCCAATATCGATGAATTTATAGATACATTGGCGAAAGGGTACATGACCGAGGTGGGAAATGAAGGTGTTTCGCTGAGCACCGGTCAAACGCAACGCCTGTTGCTTGCACGGGCCGTTTACAAAAATCCATCCTTCTTATTTCTTGATGAAGCAACTAGTGCACTCGATGCGAATAATGAAAAGAAAGTTATAGAAAATCTGAATTTCTTCTTTGAAGGCCGGACTGTAGTCGTTGTTGCCCACCGGTTGAGTACTGTTAAAAACGCGGATCAAATTATTGTTCTCGATAAAGGTAAAATTGCTGAAACCGGCTCTCACTCAGAATTGACACAAAGCAGAGGGATTTATTATACCCTCGTTAAAAACCAACTTGAACTGGGTGATTAATTAAATCAACTAATTATAATTTCAATATCTCTTGCCAATTCAAATCATTTATGTAAATTGCTACATGATAAAGCAAGATTAAACCCCACTAAAAAAACTAAAATCTCAAATACAAATACCAATGAAAAACAATTTTAAAAAACATCACTTTACCCTACTCCTGGGGTCGTTGATTGCTCTCGGAAGCAATGTGCTGGCACAAACAACAGGAACCACAGGTTTCTGGGATTTAAACGGGAACACCGGAATTAGTGGCAACAATTTTATCGGCACTTCAGATTATAAGCCTATAAAATTCAAAACAAATAACGCTGTCCGGATGGTCATTAATGCCAATGGAAAAGTAGGAATCGGAAATCAATCACCGCTCTATAAATTAGACATCAAAGGTGGAAGTATTAATACTGATTCTCTCTATCGCATCAATGGTATTCAGGTATTAAACCGGAACGCTTCCAATCAAATTCAAATTGGGGATAATACTGCCAAAGTAGGTATCGGAACTGCCACCTCCGCAGCCACTTTATCGGTTTTCAATACCGCTGACGCCACCTTGCATTTACAGGGAACAACCGGACATGCCAAGATGATCATTGAACGCCTGAACCAGGATACTGCAGCCATGCTCGAATTTAAAACATCGGCGGACTATTAGGAAATCATACCTGGCAAACAGGAATGAAGTCCGGATCGAATGATTATATCATCAATAATATAGGTGTAGGCACTGCATTAACTATTCTTCGCTCGAATGGTAATGTGGGCATCGGAACCGGCAATCCACAAGCTCGCCTCGATGTTAGCGGACAAATAAAATGTAGCGGCGGTATAGAAGTAAACGGCACGTTAAAGGTTTCCGGCGGTGCGGCAGGGCAGGTGCTTACTTATGAGGCTGCTACAGGTAATGCCATTTGGCAAACACCAACAGGAAGTATAAGCGGTACCGGAGCTGCGAATCGCATTAGCTTTTGGACGGGTACTACTTCCTTGAGTTCAAATGCAAATTTATTTTGGGATAACACCAACAGCCGTTTGGGAATTGGAACAGCCTCTCCTTCCACTGCCGTTGATATAAATGGACAAATTAAAATTTCGGGCGGCTCGCCAGGTCTTGGAAAAGTACTGGTTTCAGATGCTGCCGGACTTGCTTCATGGCAAAATATTTCCGGAAGCGGTTTAACCGGTAGCGGAACTACAGGAAGATTTAGTTTTTGGAACAGCGCTAGCTCTATTAGCTCCACCACCAATCTTTTTTGGGACAATGTAAACAATCGCGTTGGTATTAATAATGCTTCCCCAAGCGTTCCTCTTCATGTCTCCGGTGGTACGGATGTTTCACTTGCTTCCGGTGGTTACCTCGTTTGCGGAAGTATCACCGGGAATAATGTCACCATTGACGAAAATGAAATAATGGCCCGTTCCAACAGTCTTCCTGCCACCCTTACCCTGAATAATAACGGGGGCAATTTAGTTATTGACGGAACCTTTACAGGAACCTTGGTAGGAATTGGCCTAAGCAGTCCTGCCTATCAGCTACACCTAAGTGCTAATTCAGCAGCCAAACCATTGTCTTCTACCTGGACAGTCACCTCCGATGCCCGACTTAAAAAAGATGTAAGTGATTTTAACGATGGCTTATCTCTGGTTCAAAAAATTCACCCGGTTTGGTTTAATTATACCGGTGAGGCCGGAATGCCCACCAATGAAAAGGGCGTGGGAACACTTGCCCAGGAGTTGCAAAAGTTGGCACCCTACATGGTAAAAGAATGGACATATACCGATAAAGATGGTGGGAAAAAGAATTACCTGGCAGTAGATTACGGTGCAATGGATTTTGTTCTGGTGAATGCCATCAAAGAGCAGCAAGTTCTGATCGAAAAGAAAAACAGTCAGCTTGAAATGCAACAAGAAGAGATTAATACTATGAAATCACGTGTTGCAGCTATTGAAACTGCCTTGAGCCAATGTTGCAATGCCTTCGAAGGAAATGCTATCGGTACAAACGCAGATATTAAAATTGCCTCCGCGAGTACTGAAAAAGCTTCACTCGAACAAAACATCCCTAACCCTTTCACCGAAAGGACGCTGATTAAATATTTTATTCCACAACAATCCATCTTTGCTTCTCTCCGTATTTACAAAATGGATGGCACAGAAGTATTAAATATTAAAATAAACAATAAAGGCTTCGGTCAGTCTGAAATAAGCGGTGGCACTCTTGCTGCCGGCATTTACACCTACATCTTGTTGGCAGATGGTAAGGTAGTAGACTCCAGACAAATGATTTTATCTAAATAAGTCAGGGAAATAATTCATAACAAAATCGGATTCTTTGCTCGGACAGTATATATAAAAAGAGGCTCGGCTACACATGGCTGAGCCTCTTTGCTTTTAGAAGTGCCAGGCTAAGCAAATTTATATAAATTGATTCCCCAATACCTGCGGGATAACTACATTTGTATTTCATGAAAAAGGCCATTCTCTGTTTGCTTTTTATCTTGCACAGCACTGCGCAATTCGTTTCCGGCAGCGGGCAGCAGGAGCTAGACAGCCTGAAACTGCTATTAAAATCGGCAAGAGTGGACACCAACAAAGTTCATCTGTTGTATCAAATCAGCGATCTTTCTATGGATGATAATGACTTACTTCGCTATGCCAAAGAAGCCTACGACTTATCCAATCAGCTAAATTTTAAAAAGAGGAATTGCCAATGCTTCAAACAATATAGGTTGTGCTTACTACAATAAAGGAGATCTCCTCCCTGCACTTGAATTTTATAATAAGAGTCTGGCCATACGAACTGAAACGAATGACAGTGCAGGAATTGCCCAAAGCCTGAACAATCTGGCTACAGTTTACGAGAAGCAAGGAAATCTCGAGAAGGCGATGGAATATTATCTCCAAAGTCTGAAAATCCGGGAATCCATCAAAGATCAAAACGGCATAGCAATTCTTCTCAACAACATCAGTTTATTTTACAAAAAACAAGGTGATAACAAACAAGCTATAATTTATGCCGAGAGGAGTTTAAAAATAAGAGAAACGATTGGTGATCAGTTCGGGATTGCCATGTCACTTAACAATCTCGGATTTATTTTTCAGGATGAAGGCGATTTAGAAAAAGCCCTTTATTATTTTAAACGAAGTTTAAGTACTTATTCGCAAACAGGGAATATTCAAGGACAGGCTCTCGCATTAAATAATATTGGATGGAACTATGATCAGAGCGGAAAAATGGATTTAGCATTAACCTACTACCTGCGCTGTATCGACAAACTGAAAAACACTGAAGACAAGATCACCCGCTCTGCCTGCCTGAACAATATCAGCAATATCTATTTTAAAAAGGGAGAACTGGAAATGGCGAAGAAATACGGGACGGCATCATTAGAGCTGGCACTTGGCATTGGAGTCCCTGAACGCATTAAAAACGCCAGTGAGACGCTAAGTAAAATATTTTCTAAACAGGGAAATCATAAAGAGGCACTTGAAATGCATCAGCTTTTTAAACAGATGTCGGATAGTATGAATAATGTGGAAATGCGCAAAGCCGCCTTTGCGAAACAGATGCAATACGAGTCGGAGAAAAGAGAAAAAGAAGTGGCTTTACTCAACAAAGATAAAGAGCTTCAGCAAAAGCAAATTGCCTTACAAACATTTCTTCGTAATGCAGCCATTCTCTTTGGGATACTGCTTTTAATTATTGGATTCACACAATACCGCAGAGCTGTTACCAACAAACAATATTCGAAAGTACTGGAAGAAAAAAACAAAATCATTGAACAGGAAAAGGAAAAAGCCATCAGAAGCGAACACTATAAAACGCAATTCCTGACCAATATGAGTCATGAAATCAGAACGCCAATGCATGCTATTATTGGAATGATCAATGTCCTCAACCAGCGCTCCCCGCGTGACGATCAGTCCCCCTACCTGAAGGTGATGCGGAAATCATCTGAAAGTCTGGTGGGAATTATTAATAATATTCTGGACATTTCAAAAATAGAAGCCGGAAAAATCGCATTTGAAAAAAGAGCCTTCTCACCTGCAGAAACCCTGAACACGGTTACCAATCTTTTACATGCGAATGCTATTGAAAAAGGAATATATCTTAAAGAAGAAAATGTTAATCTTCCGGCACTCGTAGAAGGTGACCAGGTACGACTTACACAGGTTATCATCAATCTGATTGGAAATGCCATAAAGTTTACGACAGAGGGTGGTGTTACCGTTAGTGCGGAATATATGCATCAGCATTCGAGTGATGAAAATCGTTGCATTCTAAAATTCAGCGTCATTGATACCGGACAGGGAATTGCTGCCGATAAACTCGATAAAATATTTGAAAGCTTTACTCAAGAGGACGAAGGCATTACCCGCAAATTTGGGGGAACCGGCCTCGGACTCACCATCTCAAAACAACTCGTGGAACTTCAGGGCGGCAGTATACATGTGGAGAGTGAACCGGGTAAAGGAACCATCTTTTCGTTTATCATTCCTTATGGAACAGTAGCATCGGATCTGAATGCTCACGAAACGGAACCCGAATTCAATACCGACGAACTCAAGGGTTCACGCTTCCTGATAGTCGAAGACAATTATTATAATCGTATAGTGGCAAAAGAAACACTCTCCATGTTAATTAAGAATCCGGTAATGCACGAAGCTGAAAACGGACTGGTAGCATTGGAAAAATTAAAGGAGAATAGCTATGATTTTATTTTTATGGACATCCAGATGCCGGAAATGGATGGTTATACTGCGATGAAACATATCAGAGAAGAAATGCCGAATGTCCTGAAAAATGCCATGATTATTGGTTTATCCGCCAATGCTTCAGAAGACGAAAGAGATAAATGCATGGCATCGGGCATGCATGAATACCTGAGCAAACCGTTTAATCCGGGAGATCTTATTCGCGTAATCATGAAAGTAAAAGAAAAGTTCAGTTCAGGAAAGTAAATCCGAAACAACTTGAAATTATGATGAAATGAATTTACTCCTTTCGTTCTTCCACCACATTCAATTCACCCTCCCACTTACTAACAACTGCAGTAGCCACAGCATTGCCAACAACATTGGTAGCACTTCTCCCCATATCCAGCAACTGATCAATTCCCAACAGCAACAATAAGCCGGCTTCCGGTATATTGAACGCACTCAGCATTCCTGCTATCACTACCAACGATGCCCTTGGCACTCCCGCCATTCCCTTACTGGTGACTAAGAGCATCAACATCATTGTTATTTCTTGTTGTAAACTTAAATCGATTCCATAAGCTTGCGCAATAAATACGGTTGCAAAAGTCATGTACATAATAGAACCATCGAGATTAAAGGAATATCCAAGCGGAAGAACGAAGGAAATAATACGGTTGCTGCATCCATATTTCTCTAAAGCTTCCACTGTTTTAGGAAAAGCAGACTCAGAAGAAGCCGTTGAAAATGCGAGTAACATCGGCTCTTAACATGACTCAACAATTTAAAGAATGGAATTTTCAAGCTAAAACAAATCAATCCCAATATTACCACTCCGAAAAAAATCAGACCGAAATAAAAACAGGCAATCAAATAAAGATACCCTCCAATAATACTCAGTCCCTGTTTCGCTACTACAGCCGCAATAGCACCGAAAACACCAAATGGCGCAAATTGCATCACGTAATTAGTTACTTTAAACATGATATGTCCAACAGTATCTAAGGCATTCACGACACTCTTTGCCTTTTCACCCATTGATGCCGCAGCAATACCAAAAAACAAGGAGAATATAACTATGGGCAGAATTTCGTTGTTGGCCATTGCTTCCACTACACTCTTTGGAATCACATGTGTTATAAATTCCCTTAGGGCTGGTGCTTTATTGGTAATTCCACTGTTAGCATCTATAGCCGGCAAAGGAAGTTTCATTACATGTCCGGGTTCAAATAAATTCACTAATATTAACCCTAAGGCTAGCGCTAAAAGAGTGGCGAATTGAAAATATAAAATAGTCTTAATCCCGATTCGTCCCACACTTTTAAAATCGCCCACTTTTGCAACTCCATACACCAGTGTACTAAAAACCAGTGGCGCAATAATCATCTTGATGAGTCGAAGGAAAATATCACTCAAAATCTGAATATTCTCTGCAAACTTGTTAAATTTCTCCGGTTCAGGATTAAACTCGCGGTATAAATAGCCGGTAAGAATCCCGAGTAACATACCAATAAATATGCGGGTGGTGAGGTTTATCTTCATAAGCGAATGCCCAAAAATAACCGAATTCCTCTAATTACAGGCATTTTGAATTTATACTGCCCATGGCATTTTATATCTTTGTGACCGGCTAAAATGGCCCTAGTGAGTGAAAATTATGGAGATTTCAAAGACATTTCAGGCTGAAATTGCAGAAACCAAATGGTATTCCTACTGGATGCGACAAGGCTATTTCCGCTCTGTACCTGATGAGCGTGAACCTTATACCATTGTAATTCCGCCACCAAATGTGACCGGCGTACTGCACATGGGTCATATGATGAACAATACGCTTCAGGATGTGATGATTCGACGTGCCCGAATGTTGGGAAAAAATGCATGTTGGGTTCCGGGCACCGACCATGCCTCTATCGCCACCGAAGCGAAAGTGGTGCAAATGCTGCGCGAAAAAGGCATCAAAAAATCGGACCTCAGCCGCGAAGAATTTCTTAAATATGCCTGGGAATGGAAGGAGAAATACGGAGGAATTATTCTTGAACAATTGAAAAAACTTGGCGCTTCCTGTGACTGGGACCGCACCCGCTTTACGATGGAAGATGATTTGAGCGAGGCCGTGATTGATGTATTTATTGATCTTTTCAAAAAGGGCTATATCTACCGGGGCATGCGGATGGTCAATTGGGATCCCGCGGGCCTGACGGCAGTGAGTGATGAAGAAGTAATCCATAAAGAAGTACAGTCAAAATTGGTATACGTTAGCTATGTTTTGGTTGACAAAGACGAACCATTTGACGCTGCTGATAAAAATGCTTTGCAGCAAAAAATTGACGCGAACGAAGTCATCACTATTGCAACAGTTCGTCCGGAAACTATTTTGGGTGATACCGGCGTTTGTGTGCATCCGGAAGATCCGCGTTACACACATCTGAAGGGAAAATATGCAATCATTCCCATGGTGAACCGTCGTGTCCCAATTATTTTTGATGATTACATTTTGATGGAATTCGGAACTGGTGCTTTGAAGGTGACTCCTGCACATGATATCAATGACTATAACCTTGGTCTAAAACATAAACTGGAAGTTATCGATACTTTAAATGCTGATGGCACCATGAGTAACGCTGCCGGATTTTACATTGGAGAAGATCGATTCGTTGTCCGCAAGAAAATTGTAAAGGACTTGCAGGAGATGGGACACGTACTTAAAATTGAAGATTACACTAATAAAGTTGGATATAGTGAGCGGACGGATGCTGTTATTGAACCCCGTCTCAGCCTGCAATGGTTTGTCCGTATGAAAGAGTTCTCTAAGCCTGCCTTAAATGCGGTGATGGATGGAGAAGTGAAACTCATTCCTGAAAAATTCGTGAATACCTATCGTCATTGGATGGAAAATGTTCACGACTGGTGTATTTCCCGGCAACTCTGGTGGGGGCAACGTATCCCGGCCTGGTATGACAACAAAGGAAACGTAGTGGTATGCAAAACTGCAGAAGAAGCACTTCTACTTTTACAAAAAGAGAATAATGGTGTAACGGCGTCGGATATCCGTCAGGATGAAGATGTGCTGGACACCTGGTTCAGTTCATGGTTATGGCCCATCTCTGTATTTGATGGATTTAAGGATCCCAATAACAAAGACATCAATTACTACTACCCACTAACGATCTGGTTTCTGCCCCTGAAATTTTATTTTTCTGGATTGCCAGAATGATCATGGCAGGATATGAGTACAGAGGAAAAAAACCATTTAACAATGTTTACCTCACCGGCATTGTTCGGGACAAACAAGGCAGGAAGATGAGTAAATCGTTGGGCAACTCTCCCGACCCTCTCGATTTGATAACGAAGTACAGTGCGGATGGAGTTCGTGTAGGAATGCTATTGTCTTCACCCGCCGGAAATGATTTATTGTTTGACGAAGGGTTATGCGAACAAGGAAGGAATTTTAGCAATAAAATCTGGAATGCTTTCCGATTGGTGAAAGGCTGGGAAGTAGACGATAAATTGGCTCAGACGGAAGTAAATAAAATTGCCATAGAATGGTTTAATTCCAGATGGAGTGAATCTATTCTGGAGATCAATGACCATTACGAAAAGCTTCGCATCTCGGATGCATTGATGAGCAGCTATAAATTGGTATGGGATGATTTCTGCGCCTGGTATCTGGAACTCATTAAGCCGGCGTATCAGCAACCCATTGATGCAGCCACATTGGCTTCAACCATTACCTTCTTCGAGCGAATTCTATGTACTATGCATCCCTTCATGCCCTTTATTACTGAAGAACTTTGGCATCTCTTAAAAGAAAGAAAAGCTGGTGATGATATCATTGTTGCTCACTGGCCTAAATCAGAAAAAATCAATACCGAAGTACTTGCGGCATTTCCTCTCGCTACTGAATTGATTGCTGAAATTAGAAATTTCCGACAAAGCAAGGGCTTGAGTCCGAAGGAGGCAATTGCGCTGAAAGTAAGAACTAAAGGCACTTCAAAAAGCCTTACCCTATTTGGCGATGCAATCATGAAGTTAGCAAATTTATCTTCGATAGAAGCTATCAGTGAAAAACCGTCAGACACTTTCCCCTTTGTAGTTCGTGAATTGGAATGCTTTATTCCGATCAGTGAAAACATGGATAAGGAAGGGGAGAAAAAACGTCTTACTGATGAATTAACTTACACGAAAGGATTTCTTCAATCCGTCATGAATAAACTCGGCAATGAGCGTTTTGTCAGTAACGCTAAGCCGGAAGTCGTAGCCGCAGAAGAAAAGAAAAAATCGGATGCCGAAGCGAAAATACGTGCCATTGAAGATGCATTAACTTCACTTTGATCATGCAGCTCAGCCTGCGACAATTATTCCTTCGGCATCAGGCTCAAACGAGTCCGGCTCCTATGGCGCTTGAAGTGGTTAGCGCAGAGGGCATCTATCTCTATGGTGCCAACGAAGAGCAATGGATGGATATGATCAGTGGGATTTCCGTGAGCAATGTCGGACATCGTCACCCGCATGTATTGAAGGCGATTAACGAACAGTTAGAGAAATACATGCACTTGATGGTGTACGGAGAATATATTCTATCGCCGCAGGTGTTACTGGCACAAAAGCTGGTCGGCATTTTTCCTCCTCTTGATAGTGTGTACTTTGTAAACTCAGGTACAGAAGCCATTGAGGGTGCTATAAAACTTTCGAGACGCGTGACTGGAAGATCTAAAATATTTTCATTCAAGGATGCCTATCATGGTTCAACTACAGGTGCATTGAGCTTAATGAGTAGCGATTATTTTACATCACCTTTCGAACCGCTATTGCCTCATGTGCATCATTTGAATCCCGGTGATTTTAGTGTACTGGAATTCATCGATCATGATACTGCAGCTGTATTTGTAGAAATTATTCGCGGAGAGGCCGGAGCCGAACCTGTCGACAGTGAATTTCTTCAAGCCTTACGATTACGCTGTACCGAAACCGAGCACTCTTCGTTGCGGATGAAATTCAAACAGGTTTTGGAAGAACAGGAGATTTCTTTGCTTGCCTGGGAGAAGGAATCGTTCCTGACATACTTGTCATGGCGAAGGGAATGGGAGGCGGGATGCCGATCGGTGCTTTTATGAGTACGGCTAAAATCATGTCAGCGCTCAGTGATAATCCTGTGCTTGGGCATATCACCACATTTGGCGGGCATCCGGTTTGCTGTGCGGCTGCATTGGCCAATATTGAAGTTATTGAATCGATTGATATAAAATCAAGAGTTAGTGCATTGGAAAAAATAGCAAGAGATCTGTTGGTTCATCCCGGTATTAAATCATCAGTGGTCGGGGATTACTTCTGGCTATTGATTTCGGACATGAGCGGATCGCCCATGAGGTAATCAGCAAATGTGTCTCACTGGGTGTTATCACCGACTGGTTTTTATTTGCTCCGCATAAATTAAGATTATCCCCTCCACTGATCATTACTGATACAGAAATGGAAACTGCTTGCAAACTCATTTTGAAAGCTATAGAAATGGTTTATACTACTGAAAACTAATTATAAAGAGCTTCCCTCCTCAAATCTTCATTAGAGTGACGTATTTTTGACCCTTCTTTGTATAATTTAACAATTAACAATAACTTCACCCTCAATACTGTAAATAATGAATGTACTCATAGTAGAAGATGAACGATCGCTCTCTCATGAAATGGAGATTTATCTGTCAAGGCAAAACTTCAATTGCGATGTAGCGTTCAACGGAAAGAGTGCTTCCGATAAAATTCACGCGAACAGCTACGATTTCATCCTTCTTGATCTCGGTTTACCGGATATGGATGGTATGGATTTACTCAAGGAGTCGAAAAAGCAGGTATTGAAAGTGCTTTTATAGTGCTGACTGCTCGCGGAGAAGTAGAAGATAAAATTGCGGGATTGGATCTTGGGGCTGATGATTACATTTCCAAGCCCTTTTCGCTGGCGGAATTACACAGCAGAATGCAGGCTATTCTTCGAAGAAAGCACGGACTCAAATCAAATGTTATTCATATTCACGATTTCGAAATCGACATTCAGAACAGAACTGTACATTGTAGCGGACAGAGCATAAACCTCACGAAGAAAGAATTTGATTTACTCCATTACCTTGCTTTGCATAAAAACAGGGTGTTGACACGAATTCAACTTACTGAGCATATCTGGGGAGATGTTTTGGAAGATGACTATGAATCCAACTACATAGATGTACATGTAAAGAATCTCCGTAAGAAACTTTCCGCACATGCCAGCACCGATTGGTTTGAAACCGTGCGCGGGGTAGGTTATCGGGTAAACGCCTAATTTAACCACTGTGCGAAACATCTTCAGAGACGGCTCCATGACGATACAGGTTAAATTTGCAGTCTACAATGCCGTTTCCAAAGCATTAATTATTCTTGCCTTTATTGCATTACTTCCGCTTCTTGTTGAACGAATTGTTTATGACCATATCGACAAGCGACTTACCGCACGCAGTGAGCGTGTGCTTCTCACCGTAAAAAAAGGAAGTATTGCAGATATTGTGCGAGCAGGATTGCAGTTTTGAGAGTTACAATATTTTGAAGGAAGAATTTGTCGCGATTTATCCGATAATCGATCCACAGCTAATGGAACAAGGCACTCAGATAAAAAATGAGACCTGGTCCATCGAAGGCGAACAATTGCAGCATCGCATTATCAAAAGACCTTTTTATATGACAACCAAATGTACGAGCTGAATATCGGCGAAGGCATTGGCACCATCAATGAGCTGCGATCCATCATTCAAAAATTCTTGTTGTTTATGATGCTGGCAGTCATTCTGGTTTCCTTTTATAGACTTAGGCTTCGTAGATTGCTATTGAAACCACTGAATAAAATTATCAGCACAAAACTTTACCTGTCCCTCTCCTACTTCCTTTGACTTTCGACCGATCTCCAGTACCACCTCTGAATTCAACAAACTGGATTCCCGGATCAACGAAATGATGCATAAGCTGAAAGACACCTTTCAAATAGAAAAGGAATTCATCAGCAATGTTTCGCATGAATTACAAACGCCCATCAGCATCATTCAGAACAGAGTAGAAAACATCATGATTGAAGGAATGTTTCAGACGAGGTGATGATAAAGCTAACCGATTCGCAACGCACATTGAATCGAATGAGTCGGATTATCAAAGCGCTTTTATTGATTTCTAAAATTGAAAATGATCAATACTTAAAGCAAGAGCATATTCAGATGAATGCGCTCCTGGATGAAGTACTGGAAGAAATAGAAGAACGCCTCAACGAAAGAGAAATCAAACTTTACAAACATTTTTACGAAGACTATACCTTCGGCCCTTGTAATAAAACACTACTTTTTACTATGTTCATGAATCTGGTCAACAATGCCATCAAATACAACAGGCCCGGTGGTAGTTTAATGATTACCACCCGAAAGGTTGAGGGTAAATTTCAAGTTGAAATTAAAGATACAGGTATCGGCATGGAAAAAGTTGAGCTACCCAGTATTTTTGATCGTTTCAAACGACTCAACAAAAGCAAAGCCGATGGCTACGGTCTCGGACTTCCTATTGTCAAAACGATCGCAGGTTTTCATCAAATAGAAGTTCTAGTTGATTCTGAACCCGACATAGGAACAGTTTTTACGTTAAAGTTTAAGGGGTAAGGTTTTTCATGAACCGTTTCACTTTTCAAAATTGTATATAGGATTTCAGGGTCAGCATGCTTTTTTAGAGAATAAAGACTAAATTTGTTATAATTATGAAAAAGTTACGGATTATAAGCCTGTTTATCATTCTATATTTTCAAGGCAACGGCCAATCATCGCAATTTGAATGGGCACAGCCAATTTCAGGTAATGGTGCAGAAGTGGTGTTGGATGTTCAATGTGATGGCTCTGGCAATGTGTATACGCTGGGAACATATTCACATACATTCGATGCAGATCCCGGTCCGGGTATAGCCTTGCTCACTGAAAATGGTACAAATAATAATGCTGAAGTATTTATAATCAAGTATAATAACAACGGAAATTTTATCTGGGCCAAATCAGTGGGAGGTGAATCTCCAGATTTCGCCTTTTCATTGACTATTGACAGCGATAATAATTTATATGCACTCGGTTATTATATTGATTCTGCCGATTTTGATCCGGGAATTGGAAATTTCACTTTAATAACCGATACCGTTAGTTTATTTCTTCTAAAACTCGATTCAGCCGGAAATTTCATTTGGGCAAAAGATTGGAACACCCATTTTCTAAGTCAATACAGCAAAGTAATTATTGACACAACCGGTGATGTATTTATTTGTGCCGATTTCAGGTTCACATTAGATAGTGATCCCGGAGCAGGGGTTCATATCATCTCCCTACCATCACCATTTACATGGCTAAGCTCTATGATGGTAAAACTTGACTCTTCCGGAAATCATCTATCAACAAGAGTAATGGCCGGGGCAATGACAGACATAACATTTGACCCGGGTGGAAATCTGATCACTACAGGATGGTTTTTCGGCAATGTTGATTTCGATGTTAATAGCGGGCAATACATTTTGTCAGCTAATCTCAATCCTCTTGGCGGAAGCAATAGTTTGTTTATTGCTAAATACGATGCCCAATGGAATTTAGTATGGGCCCATCAAATGCAAGGCACTCCCTATTGTATTGAATACTGGTATAGAGTAATATGCGATCAACAAGGAAATATTTATTGCACAGGTGGATTCAGAGATACGGTTGATTTTGATCCGGGACCGGGAATTAATTATGCTGTTAGTCCGGGTGGATACGATGCTTTTGTAAGCAAATATGACAATTCAGGGAGTTTTCAATGGGTTAAACATTTCGGCACCAGTCAAAGTAACCAACACGACTACGCATTCGAAACTCTTATTGACAATTCAAATAATTTATTAATTACAGGACAATTCAATGGTTCAACAGATTTCGATCCCGGCATTGGAGTTCATGCTGTTAGTGCTGCAGGCAATTCAGATATATTCATTCTAAGTCTTGATAATTCTGGAAATTTCAGATGGGTAAAAACGATGGGGAGTGTTAATGATGACCATGGAAAAGCATTGGCATTTGATCACCTGGGAAGTATTTTAAATGTTGGAAATTACAATGAAGATGTATTGTTTGATTCAACAACGAATACGATACTCACGTTTACTCCACTCTGGACTGATTCCTACTTGCAGAAATTATCCCAGACCCCCTCCACTGTAACTGAATTCGGAAGTTCAGCAAAAATAACACCCTATCCAAACCCAACTCATGAAAGGTTATTTTTTAACTTCAACAATTCAGAATATTACCAGTTGGAAGTGTATGATTTGAGCGGGGCTTGCCAAATGCGTTGTTTATTGAATAGCAGCAATAATTCGATATCAATGGAACAGCTGCAAGATGGTTTTTACATTATTAAATTAATCAATCTGCAAGGCCTGACTACACAATTTAAAATTGTTAAGAATTAAAATCAGTATTGTCCTGTTCCCAACAATACCAATGTACAAGCTTCTTCCACTTGAATACCGTGGGCTTTTAAGGTATCCTGAAAAGAATGATCTTCCGTCCCCGGATTAAAAATCACACGGCGAGGGTGTAACTTTAAAATGTAATCGTGAATGGAAGATTGATGTTGCGGGCCAATATACAAGGTAACGGTATCCACATCCGAAAATAAAGGTTGACCGGTTAGAATCTCTACATCATCCACTTTTCCGGGACGCAAACCCACCGCATGCACAGGATGCTGATGCTGCCTCAACCGACGAATCGCCATATTGGCATAACGCTGAGGATTTTCAGATGCTCCGAGAACAAGTGTAAAATTTTTCATGATAGCTCCAGGTAATCGAGGTCTTTAGAAAACGTTTCACGGATGCTTAATGTTGCGACAATGGCTAAACCAATGCAAATTATTCCTACCACAACAGCACTGTTTACCGAACCGATACTGATTTCAAGCGTTTTAAAACCAAGTGTAATCGGAACGACAGCACCTCTTACAAAGTTGGGAACAGTTGTAGTTACCGTAGCTCTGATATTGGTACCAAACTGCTCCGAAGCAATCGTGACAAACAATGCCCAATAGCCGGTAGCACATCCCAACAGAAAACACATGAAATAAAATGTAGACGCCGTCATGTTTTTTGTGTAAAGGAACACGGCCACCAATGCAATGGTACCCAATAAATAGGCCATCACGATTTTCTTCCTGCTTTTAAATAATTGACTCAAAAGGCCGCTGAGTAAATCACCAACGGAGAGTCCGATGTAAGCATACATGATGGCAAATCCAACTTTTACTTCACCTACTACACCAATCAGGCCTGCAAATTTTTCAGAGAATTTTATTAGTATTCCAATGCAATACCATACCGGCAGTCCGATGAGGATACAAGCTAAATAAGTTCGAAATCGCTTTCCGTTGGTAAAGAGCATGAAAAAATTTCCTTTGCTTACATTTTTCTTTGCCTTCAACTGATCAAACATTCCCGATTCATAAGTTCCCACACGTAAAAACAGTAATAATAATCCGAGGCAGCCACCAATGAGATACGCAATTTGCCAGGGTTGCAATCCAAAAAAATGAAAAGGATTATTACTGATCAATGCTGCTGCAACGGCACCCAGGGCACCCATGGTCACAATGAGCATCGTACCATAGCCTCTATGCTCGCGGTGCATGATCTCCGAAACTAAAGTAATTGCAGCACCAAGCTCCCCGGCCAATCCCACTCCTGCAATAAATCGTATGGCACTGTATTGTGTAAGATCGGTCACGAATGCATTAGCGACATTGGCCAATGAATACAATAAGATGGAACCGAACAAAACCGACTTACGCCCCTTTTGATCTCCCAAAATACCCCACAACAAACCGCCCACCAGCATGCCGCTCATCTGCCATAAAAATAAGAGGTAATCGTATCGGTCTACAACCGCAGGATCGGTATGCAGATCATAGATATCGACAAAGTACCCCAATGCGGCAACGACGACGACGAGGTTAAATGGATTTTTGGTGCCTTGCTTTGACATGGGTCCCGAAATTAATGGATACGGAGGACATACGATGATAATGGGGCCATCTCCAGAACTAAACCCGACAAACGATCACCCTCTTTATAAAGCGCTGAAGTCAGTTTTTCCACTGTAAAATCTCCGTGCAGAATATCTGTAAATGTAATGACTCCTTTCGAAACCATTCCCGTTTCCCGGATGGCTTCCGGTGGAATTCTGATATGAGCCTTAAAAGTGGTAGTCTTACTAAAGTTAACAGCGATGAGTAATTTCTCGGATGCACAATGCCGGATATATGAAAACAAATAACGTTCATCGTACCCTTCACTCTGATGATGGCGATTTACATATTGTAAATCATAATACCCCCCGGTAGAGATGGCTTTACTTTGAGTGATAAGATTTAGGATATTCTTATAATTCGATCTCAACTCCTTTTGTTCTTCAGACAGCAATCCACCATCACACTTTCCCTTATTGTACCATTTCTGATGTTCGGGAGCTCCGCAATAATCGAAAATGGAAGTTCTCCTCGATCGCCGCAAAGCCCATATTTCCTGCAGCCGGTTCTCCCACTTCCTGACCAAAATAAATCATTACCGGACCTTTCGAAATCGTGGCGCAAACGACCATTGCCGGTAAAGCAAATTTCCCGTCTCCCATAAAATGAGAGGAAGCAATTCGCTCTTCATCATGATTCTCCAGAAACGATAACATGCGCTCTGAAAATTCTTCAACACTTCTGGCTGCATGTGTTAAATCATCTGCAGGACATTGGCCACGTAAGATGGCTACTAGCGTATCGTATAGCTGCACTTTATCATAGAGATAATCAAAAAAACCATATTCAAGATAACGTTGATACAGTTCGGGTTTATAGATCTCTGCAATAAAGATGACATCAGGATAATGTGTTTTAACACAAGGAATAATCCACTCCCAAAACTCTGCAGGAACCATCTCCGCCATATCACATCTAAATCCATCCACTCCCTTTTCACACCAGTACAATAAAATATCCAACAACTGCAACCAGGTTTGTGGAATCGGATCAAAATAGCAGGTATGCGGGGGATGAGGATCCACACCGAAGTTCAATTTAATGGTTTCAAACCAGTCATTCAATGATGGACTGGTGCTATAGACATCATTACCGGTAACCCTTGCCGGCACTTCTGAATATTTTTTACTTAAGCCTGAAATTTTCTTTCCACCCAGCGGATGGTAATCGGCCGGGATTTGAAACGCTCCATCATGGAGATACATAAAGTTATTATCTCTTCGGAAAAGAAAGGAAGTATCGTCATTGGCACCAAAATCGGGTTGGCGCCCCGGATTCTTATCCGAATGATAAGTTCTTGAAACATGATTCGGCACAAAGTCGATGATGGTCTTCAAACCGGCCTTGTGGGTACGTTGTAGCATTTGTTCAAGCTCAGCGATTCTGTTGTCAACATCCACTGCGAGATCCGGATCTACGTCGTAATAATCACGAATAGCATAGGGAGATCCTGCTCTGCCTTTTACAACGTAGGGATTGTCAGATGGCATGTCATACTGATCATAATCACTCAGGGTAGCATGCTCCAATACACCTGTAAACCAAATGTGCGAGATGCCCAGATCACCAACGGCATCAAGCACAGTGGCTGTTATATCATTGAATTTACCGCTGCCATTTTCAGCAATTGTTCCGAAGGCCTTATTGCGTATTTTGGTATTTGAAAAAACCCTCACCAGCAACTGATAAATCGTAAATTTATGTTGCCGCGGGGCAAAATAGGATTTCTTCATAGGTCAATAGGGGTCACCCTACAGGGCATGAAAATAGAAGAATCGATCAGGTTATTTATAAAATGAGAAATCTGTTTTGCACAGATGATTGTTAAGCCCATTTTTTAAATCTTCATTTCATTTGAAAAAATAATTTGACAAAACAGCTCCAAATAGCTACCTTTGACGTTAGTAATGTTAAGCGAGAGTAATGATCGTTTCGTTTGGAGATAAAGAAACCGGAAAAATATGGTCAGGGGTGAGAGTTAGAGGATTTCCAACTGAAATTCAAGAAATTGGACGAAGGAAACTTAGAATGCTCAACAACTCTCAAGATCTAAATGATTTAAAGGTACCACCATCTAACAGAATGGAGAAATTGAAAAACGGCTTGCAAAATTCTTTGGTAACAGCGCTAAATTCTGGCTGGGTTTGCAGGATGACTATGACATTGAACTGGAAGCATCATTGAAAAAAGACGAGCTGGAATCCATTAAACATTTTCAAAATACGGCAGCCTGAGTTTTCAGTATGAGGGGTTTTGAAGAAAAAGAGAGCAGAAGCAATTGTTAAAAAATGCTCTGGTCATCCGGTGGCATTTTTCTATTTTATTAACTCAATAACTTCGAAACAAGTTGACTAAGATTCACTGCGTACACCGCGCAAGATGAGACGAGTGGTCAATCGGATATCTTCAGCATTGACATCCTCCGGAGTAGGATTACCATTTAATTTTGAGTTTCCATTCAACGCATGTTGGGATGATGCCGGACTTTTGAACGCTGTAGATACTTTCAGGAGTACTTCCGCTAATCGCTCGGGATCCATGCGGTGTATTTCGCCCGGTCGCATTCCATCCTTAATGGTTGAACTCAACAAAGACTTTTCGCCCAATTGAATGCTATGCCAAACCACATTTATAAGTGGGTCATTTTCATTGGCAACTTGAACAGGTACGAAATGCATTTCCAGATAATCTATGATAGAACTTTCTTCTTTCAGTAAGAAGAAACACCTTTTCTTCCAATGGATGAATAGTTTTCAATTTGGTTTTAACTTCCTCAAGGAATTGGGCAGCCTGCATAGATAACGTCACTGAACAAATCCTCCTTGCTATTATAATAGTAGTATAAAAGAGGCTTTATTCAAATTCACCTTACCACCAATTTCATCCAGGGTAGTTTTGTCATAACCCATTTGTGAAAAACAGTCCATAGCTGCATTTAGTATCAATTTCTTCTTTTCCAGTCTCTTAACCATCATGTCCTTGCTTTTTCTTACCTACAAATGTAGAGTCTGCGCTAACAGGGCATAATAGAATGCAGTGAACTGGCATATACTATTGCTGAACGGGCAAAAAGTGCAATTGAATTGGATTTTGGCCATCCGAAAAGGAAGAAAATTTATCATTCGCCTAAATTTTTAATCCATTAACCAATAATTAAAGGTCATTCACCCACTTTAAAACAGACCTTTGCTTCTTCCTTTAGTCCCTCCAAGTCCTAAAATGCCCAATAATCCACGAGTCACTTCGCGTGCCAGGGTGCGGGCTACTTGCCTCCCAACCGTACTGTCAAGCGCCTCACCTATGACAGACCCCTCTTCCTTATCAGTCTTTTTGTCGGTTTTACCCGGCTCCTCCTTCTTAACTTCCACTTCTGCATCGACCAGTTTTTGTTGTAAAATCTCATATGCACTTTCTCTATCGACTGCCTGATTGTATTTCTTCACCAATGCTGACCCGGAAAGTAATTCTTCCTGCTCTGAACTTGAAAGGACATCCATTCGTGATTGGGGCGCACATAAACAAGCATGCACCAATGGACTCGGCGTACCTTTCTCGCTTAAAGCAGTAACGAGCGCTTCACCAATGCCCAGTTCAGTAATGAGACTATCTACTTTATAAAAATCAGTTTCCGGGTAATTTTCAGAAACCATCTTTATGGCTTTACGATCATTGGCCGTAAATGCACGCAAGGCATGTTGCACTTTCAATCCCAATTGTCCTAAAATGGCAGCCGGAATATCAATAGGCGTTTGCGTACAAAAGATAAGCCCTACCCCTTTGGAGCGAATCAATTTAATAATGGACTCCAGCTGATCCAGCAGAGCGCTACTGGCTTCTTTAAAGATCAGATGTGCTTCATCAATAAAGAGAACGAGTTTCGGTTGTTCGACATCGCCTTCTTCCGGAAATTCCCTGTAGATCTCCGCAAGCAAACAAAGCATAAATGTAGAAAACAACTTTGGCTTATCCTGAATGTCGGTGAGTCTAACGATATGTATATACCCTTTACCACCCTCATCTAATCGAAGTAAATCATTTACATCAAAGGACAGCTCTCCAAAAAATAATTCGGCACCCTGCTCTTCGATTTCAATAATTTTTCTGAGGATGGTGGAAGCAGATGCCGTAGAGATGGCCCCATATTCCTTCTTTACCTCCTCTTTTCCTTCATTGGTACAATACTGCAAAACTTTTTTAAAATCCTTGAGGTCAAGTAAAGGCAATTCACGATCATCGGCATATTTAAAAACCAACGATACCACTCCGGATTGCGTATCATTCAAACTTAGAATTTTTGAAAACAAGACCGGACCAAACTCAGAAACAGTTGCTCTCAGCCGGACCCCTTTCTCCCCTGACAAACTCATGAGCTCACAGGGAAAGGCGGCGGGTTTCCATTCAATACCCAATTCGAGTGACGCTCTTTTATCTTATCATTCTCCGTACCGGCTTTCGCAATCCCACTCAAATCACCCTTGATGTCCATCATCATTACAGCTACACCATGGGCTGAGAGTCCTTCCGCAAGTCCTTGTAGTGTCTTTGTCTTACCGGTACCGGTGGCTCCCGCGATAAGTCCATGGCGATTCAAAGTAGCAAGCGGGATTTTTACAGGCGCTTCCTTTTGAACTTGTCCATCATACATAGCCGCACCAATGGTAAGAGAAGCCCCTTTGAAGGTGTAGCCTTGTTGCATGGCAGAGAGGAAAGTTTCGATCGTTGACATGGAATGAGTTTAAGTATACAAAAATAGTTTTCGAAAGATACTAAAATGTAAAACAGTAAAAAGAAATCCACCTTTCGAAGCTATAGTCTTAGCACTTCCCGGAGCTACCTCCTCAGAAATAAAATCAGGTTGAAAGAGGCTCTTCTATTCTGTAAAAACGGCTACATTAAAATCCAGCGGCTGAAGGTTCTTCATCAGATCATCAATAAACGACGGTCCTTGTAAAGAATAAAACTGTATGAAATTCACATGACGCTCCTGTGCATGTCCTGCGGGATTCACTTTATCCAGAACCACTTTTAATTGATTCAAGGCGACTTCGTGCTTGCGCTTTAAGGCAGCATTTCCTTTCTTGCCTAAATTTTCAAGTCCATTGAGCACTTTTTTTCTCCCTGTACGCTGGCGGCAAGTGTAGGGTCGGCTTTGGTAAAGAGTAACGTCAGCTCATTGTATAACTCCTGCATTTTTTCGGAAGACGCATGGATTCCCGATGATAAATCTTCTTGTGCAGAAAGCCATTGCTTGCTCAGGTCATCGAAGGAACGGAAGACATCTTTCCTTTCAAAACCCAGATTGATAAACTTCTCCAATGGTCGAGCGGGCAATATCAACGCATTGTTTCTTGGAACAAGCATCGGAAAGAAAACATTGTAATGCGCAAAAATTTCCTTCAACTGCATCCAATAAGCGATCTCTCCCGGACCACCCACATAGGCAATATTTGGCAAAATGGTTTCCTGATACAAGGGGCGCAACACCACATTGGGGCTAAAGCGCTCCGGTTGCTTCTCCACCAGATTAAGAATGAATTCACGGGAGAAATCAAGATCGGTATTCAGCACATGATAATGACCCTTTTCATCCTTTACAATTCGTTCCCGCAAGCCTTCGTCCAGGTAAAATAAATTTATTTCACGCGGACTCAATTGCGTTTTATAATGATGTGCTAATCTTTCTGTGGTACTGTTTACGATTTCGAAAGAAGGGTGCAAGGTTAACTCTTCGCTAATGACATGCGCAAACAATTTCTTCAATGTAGACCGGTCTGCATCAATCACCAGTAGTCCCTGATCACCGAACAAAGTCAACACCAATTCACGTGTAGCTGCTGAAAGATGCGGATGTTGTTCGTATGCATTTTTCAAAAGTAAAATCACTTCAGCAGTAAATGGATTATTGCCGCAAAGCCTTTCCACTTCCTGAATCAATTCACCAATACCTGCTGTCGACAATCGACCTGTAGATCCCCTTTCCTTAGTTTCCCATTTCAAGGTTTCTGAGAAAGATGAAAATGATTGATCTCTTCTATATCATGATCTTCCGAAGCCATCCAATAAACCGGAACAAAATGATGAGCAGGAAACGCTTGCGCTAACTGCCGGCAAAGATTGATTGTCGTTACAATTTTATAAATAAAATAGAGCGGACCGGTGGCGAGACAGAGCTGATGACCAGTCGTGATTGTAAATGTTTGTTCGCTTCTTAATGCTTTAATCTGTTTGGCAAGTATGGGAAAGCGTTGAAGATAGGCTTGATGCTGAGCCTGCATTTCATCTGCCAATGTTTCACGATGAAAGGGGAATTCCTTTCTGGCTTCGATCACATCCGGGAAGGAAGAAAGTGCAGGAGAATAACTATAGTAAGGACGAAGCTGCGGGTGACCTTCGATATAATCCAGCATCATCTTTCCGTACAAACCGGAATCAGCGAGCGGGAGATGATGTACTTCCATTACTTCTATTAATTATCCGACCAACTCACCATAGAGATCAAAAGCGGCGGTTGACGTTATCTTCACTTGTGCGAAATCACCAATACGAATATAATTTTCTTTTGCGGAAACGAGTACTTCATTGTCCACTTCCGGCGAATCAAATTCTGTTCTGCCCACAAAATAGTCGCCCTCCTTACGGTCGAAAAGCACTTTAAATACCTGACCTACTTTCTTACTGTTTATATCTTCAGAAATATCCTGCTGTAAAGCCATCACAGCCTCTGCCCGCTCCTGCTTCACTTCATCCGGAACATCATCATCGAGTTCATAGGCTGTGGTATTCTCCTCATGCGAATAGGTGAAAATACCCAGACGATCGAAACGTACTTTTTCTACGAACCGCAGCATGGCTTCGTGATCGGCCTCCGTCTCACCCGAGTAGCCGGCAATGAGCGAAGTGCGTAAAGCAATACCCGGAACTTTCTCTCTGAATTGATCAATCAAAGCATAGGTTCTGGCTTCAGTAGTTCCTCTCCGCATCGACTTCAGCATGGAGTCCGTAATATGCTGCAAAGGAATATCAATATACTTGCAAATATTCTCCCGCTCGCGCATCACGTCCAACACTTCTTCCGGAAATCCACTTGGAAAGGCATAGTGCAGGCGAATCCATCCCATCCCCTCTACATCACTTAATCGCCGCAACAACTCCGCTAACTTTCTATCTTTATAAATATCGAGTCCGTAATAAGTAGAATCCTGTGCAATCAATAATAGTTCCTTCGTACCATTAGCAACCAAATGCTTTGCCTCCTTCACGAGTTCTTCCATCGGACGTGAAATATGCTTACCGCGCATCAAGGGAATAGCACAAAACGAACAAGGACGATCGCAACCTTCTGAAATTTTCATATAAGCAAAATGACGAGGTGTTGTCAGCAAACGCTCTCCTACCAGTTCATGCTTATAATCTGCTCCGAGTGTCTTCAACAACAAGGGCAGGTCGCGGGTTCCGAAAAAAGCATCGACGTTGGTAATTTCTTTTTCTAAATCCGGCTTATATCTTTCGGACAGGCATCCCGTTACAATCAAACGTTCAATCTTTCCTTCTTCCTTCTTCCTGGCATAATGTAAAATGGTGTCGATGGATTCCTGTTTGGCATTATCGATAAATCCACAGGTATTGATCACCACTATGGATGCATCATTCTTATTACTCTCGTGCACCACATCAAAATCATTGGCGCGTAATTGACCCATCAGCACTTCTGAATCCACCAGGTTCTTTGAACAACCCAGCGTGACCACATTCACTTTATTCTGCTTAAGCGTTTTGGTCTTCACGATTAGTAAAATACATTAAACTTAGATTTATCGAGGAGCACGCGCACTTCAGACGGAAACATCGGATTAACGGCATCGAATAGCCGAACATACAATTCCACCCAGGCATTGGTCGCTTTTGAAATATACGTTTTACCGTCTTTATTTATTTTTACGTCGATGGAACGGGGGTAATTTTCTTCATCAATTTGTTTGAAATTGCTGTAGTCATTGAAATAAACTTCTTTCAAACTATCTGCAGGGAATTTTTTAAGGATATCCTTCACCGTTGCAACTTCCTTTTCGCTGAGTTTACGCAGCAAATAGTTGACATTGGTCCGGCCATAATCCGCTTTGCCTGTGATGATGAGGCTATCGGGAGTAATACGATACACCTGTTCCATTTGCATTTTCGCCAGATTATCTTTAATCTCTATCTGCCAATTCTGGGAGAAAGAAGGGCTAAAGGAAGCGAACAGCAGGCCAACAAGAGCAATTATTTTTTTCATATCAGTTTTGAGCATTAAACAACGAATTAACGAATTCATTTCTGTCGAATAGCTGAAGATCTTCCATCTTCTCTCCCACACCAATATATTTCACCGGCACTTTAAACTGATCAGAGACGCCGATCACCACTCCACCCTTAGCTGTACCATCGAGTTTGGTGAGTGCGAGTGCATTCACTTCGGTAGCAGCGATAAATTGTTTGGCCTGTTCAAAAGCATTTTGTCCGGTAGAAGCATCCAGCACCAATAATATCTCATGCGGCGCATCGGGCATCACTTTTTCCATCACCCGTTTGATCTTCGACAATTCATTCATAAGGTTGATCTTATTGTGTAAGCGACCTGCTGTATCAATGATACAGACATCCGCATCCTGCGCCTTCGCTGAAGCCACTGCATCATACGCCACTGAGGCCGGATCAGCACCCATACCCTGACTCACGATGGGCACATCCACACGCTTCGCCCAGATCGTTAACTGATCCACGGCTGCTGCACGGAAGGTATCTGCTGCACCCAACACCACCTTCTTTCCTTCCTTTTTGAATTGATAGGCCAGTTTACCGATTGTGGTCGTTTTGCCAACACCATTCACTCCCACCACCATGATGACATAAGGCTTGGCGGGTAATTTATCGCTGATACTTTTTTCATCTAGGCCTTTATAATTCTCGGCCATCAAGGCAGCAATTTCTTCTTTCAAAATCCGGTTCAATTCGCCGGTACCGGTATATTTATCACGCGCCACACGCTCCTGAACCCGCTTTACAATTTTCAGTGTCGTTTCAACGCCTACATCACTCGTCACCAAAACTTCCTCCAGATTATCGAGTACATCATCGTCGATACTGGATTTCCCGATCAGCGTCTTTGTGAGTTTCGTAAAGAAATTCTCACGCGTTTTCTCGAGGCCTTTATCCAGCGACTCTTTTTTCTCTTTACTGAAGAATCCAAATAATCCCATAGGTTTTGCTTAGTGGTAATAATAAAAACAGCTTCTTTCGAAGGAAAGAAGCTGCCTGTTCTGGTTGATTGTCAGAAGATTATTTTCTTCAAGAAAATCTTTAATATGATCATTGTGTACCACTTCCTCTTTAAAGGAATAGGAACCGGTGATTGGTGATTTCACCATCTTGATCACTTTTGAGAATTCTTTGCCTTTTCCGGTCTTAAGTGTAGCAACTACTTTCTTTGCCATGGTTCTTTGTATTTAGAGCTTTAAGCCGATTATTTAAT
This sequence comes from Bacteroidota bacterium, assembly GCA_016721435.1. Taxonomy (GTDB): domain Bacteria; phylum Bacteroidota; class Bacteroidia; order AKYH767-A; family OLB10; genus JAJTFW01. Next base: position 61,692 of record JADKIC010000004.1, on the reverse strand, counting down.
TTCTTTATGTACAGTTACTTTTTTCAGAATCGGATTGAATTTCTTCAATTCCAAACGCTCTGTAGTATTCTTTTTGTTCTTGGTAGTGATGTAACGACTGGTACCCGGCATGCCTGAGTTTTTATGCTCGGTGCACTCCATAATCACCTGTACGCGATTGCCTTTCTTAGCCATGTTTGCAATTATTAAATTACCCGTATTTTGGGTCGGCAAAGATATTACAAATCAGAGCAAAAGACAAGGTATTTCCCTCTTAAAATTAAAATAGCTGAAAACCAATGCTTTAAATGATAAACGTTACTTCATTCTTCCAAAACCGCCCCCCGGAATACAACATTTTCAAGGAGATGGAGGCTAGAAATCTTCAGCCATCAATCTTTCCAGTTCGTGGATGGTCCTGGGTAAGGCGGCTGTCATAATGATGGGTGCGCTTTCAGTAACGAGAATATCATCTTCAATCCGAACACCAATTCCCCACCATTTTCGGTCGCAGGGAGAACCTTCAGCAATATAAATCCCCGGCTCCACCGTCATCACTACACCGGATTGCAAAGCAGTAAATGTTCCAGCATCATGTACATCCAACCCCAGATAATGGGAAGTACCATGCATGAAATATTTATTCGCCTCATTGATTTCTTTAATAATTCCCAACTCCACCAGTCCTTTCCCAATAACTTCATAGGCGGCATGATGTGCATCTCTGAAACCCTTTCCCTTCCTGCATTGATCGATACCGGCATTTTGTGCAGCAAGAACCAAATTGTAAATCATCGTTTCCTCCTGAGAAAATTTACCATCTACCGGCAAGGTACGTGTGATATCAGCGGTATAGCCGTGGTATTCGGCACCCATATCTACCAGCAACAACTCTTTTGCATCGAGTTTCTTTCTGTTGTACGTATAATGCAACACGCAGGAATTGGCGCCGCCTCCGCAGATGGAAGGATAACCCATGTATTCCGAGCCGCCTTTCTTAGCATGATATTCTACAATCGCCTGCGCCTGATACTCTGACATCCCCGGCGACAACTCACGGATCATCTCCCGGAAACCATCGGTGGTCATATCCATCGCTTTTTGCAGAAGAACTATCTCTTCCGGATCTTTCTTTTCCCGCAATTGCGCCATGTATTTATGAAGAGAAGAGGCGTTGACATTGTCTTTCACATTTTCCACAGCCTCTTTGAAATAATTCACGAGATCAGAAAGATCAGCTTTCTCGACCTTGAAGCATTGGGCTGATCGGGATATATGGTAAATATTTCATTTAACGAAGTCCAGTTGATGCCAAATTCCTTCCACTCTATTCCCGTGTACACTGATCTGAAACCCAGCATCGACTTAGCCCCCTCTACACCTAAACGCTTTCCGGTCCAGATTTCCTTCTTCGCATCACGGTCCTGCACAAACAAAAGTTCATTGGTATTCACACCATCAAAGTTGCGGTCCTCCTTGAAAATAACCAGCACTGCATTGGGTTCCGTGTAGCCACTGAGATAATAGAAATTGGGATCCTGACTGAATTGAAAGTCGACATCATTGCTGCGATTGCGGATAGGATTTGCAAAAAAAACGGCGACACTTTTGGGCGGCAATATTTCCCGCAAGGCCGCTCTCTTTCGCTGATGGAATTCTTTCGGGAGACGATCCGTATCGTCCCATTGCCCCTGCGCCCCGAAACTCAGGAGCAGAAAAAGAAAACCGGTAGACCGCGTATCATAGTTCAAATATAACCATGAGCAGTTTACCGGTTGTAATACCGAAGTAATTTATTTTAAAGGCGACCTTTAACGATAGCACGGGTGATGGCTTCCGTAACACCGATTTTATCGATAGTACGCAGCGCAGAGGTGCTCACTTTAAGGGTGATCCACTCACCTGTTTCAGGCATGAAAAACTTCTTCGTTTGCAGGTTCGGATGGAACTTACGACGCGTTTTACGGTTCGAGTGGCTTACATTATTTCCGGAGATGGAGTGTTTTCCGGTGAGATCGCAAATCTTAGACATGACTATTCTTATTGGGAGGGCAAAGATACATAAAAACAATTTCTCACAAGTCTTCGGTAAGAACTGCCTTACGTAACATATTTAATGCGGTTTCCGAAGCTACTTGTATCGTTCTCAATCGATTATCTCCAAGAAGAACTTTTTTGGCGAAGGTCTTTCCGGGTAAACTTATTCCAATCCACACGGTTCCCACCGGTTTATCGGGCGTACCACCACCAGGACCTGCTACCCCTGAAGTGGCTATAGCACAATCGGTCGAGAATTTCTTTTTCACACTTTCGGCCATGGAAAGCACCACTTCTTCACTCACCGCACCATGCTTCAGCATCAGATCGGTTGGGACACCTAAAATATCGGTCTTACTTTTATAGGAGTAAGTAACAGTGGATCCGATATACCAGGCCGAAGAACCGGGAACAGAAGTCAGCAGATGAGCGACATTCCCCGGTACAACTTTCTTAGCGGTAGAGATCGTCAGGCCTTTTTCAACAGCAACTTACCGAGCACCTCTTCGATGGTATCATCATCCATTCCAAATTTAAACTGCCGGATTTTTTGGGATAGATCGGCCACTAACCGATCCATCTCTGTCCGGATAAACTGTTCCTCACCCGAAGCACTCAGGCGCAGACGCACCATACCGGCAGAAGGTAGATAAGCTAACTTCACACAAGAAGGCAATGCATCTTCAAAATCCGAAATCAAATCCGACAAAAAACCTCCCCAATTCCTTGCGTGAGAATAGTCCTATGCATAATAAACGGAGCCTCATACTTCCTCTTCAAGCGGGGCAAGACTTCCTTTTCAATCAGATACTTCATTTCATAGGGAACACCGGGCATCGAAACATAAACTACACCACCCTCATCGAACCACATCCCCGGAGCTGTACCTACCTTATTACTGAGCAATCGGGCATTGGCAGGTAGTTCAGCCTGCAAGCGATTGACAGGAGTAACTTCGCGACCACGGATTTTAAACAAATGTTCCACATCCATGTAGGCCTCCTCATTGAATTGCAGGGGCACATTAAAATATTCACAGAGACAATCCTTGGTCAGATCATCCTTGTCGGACCCAGCCCACCGGTAATCAACACCACCTGTACCCGCTGCGACGCTTCCTTAAAAGCTGTGAGGATATGCTCCCGCTGATCCGACACCGTAGTAATCTGATGCACCTTGAATCCGATCGCGTTCAACTGCTGACCAATCCAGGCCGAGTTCGTATCCACAATCTGACCGATTAACAATTCATCCCCGATGGTAATAATTTCAACAAGCATAATTTATCACAATAGCATTTAGATTTGAGCAATGACAGGCTTCTTATTTTCCCCGTATTTAAAAGGATGAAGTCTAAGTTTAATTCTCGTTAATGCAGAGGATTTTAATCTTTCTTCCTTCCCTTTTGATTGGGCGGATCATTCAAATTTCCAAGTTTGTGAAAATACAAAATATCAGATGATTCATAGGGAGTCGGGAAGCCCATTCCTATAAATTTCAAATGAAGAAAGAATGATTTGGAGTAATGTATCAACCGTATAACAATTACATTTGGCAATATATTTGACTCCGCGATGAAAAACACCTGTCTTATGAAAAAGTTCCTGTTACTTGCCTTCCTGCTTTCGAGTTTATTTTCAAAAGCACAAATTGACATCAATAACATTCTGAATACAGTCAACAACTCATTGGGCAGCGGATTATCGAATGCCGATATCACCAAAGGATTAAAAGAAGCGCTCAATGTCGGATCAAAAAATGCAAGTACTAAAGCATCCAAAACCGATGGTTTTTATAAAAACAATCTTATAAAAATTCCATTCCCCAGCGATGCGCGTGATATGCGGTCCACACTCGTAAATCTGGGAATGAAAAGGCAGGTAGAAGAATTTGAAAAACAACTGAACCGTGCTGCTGAAGATGCCGCAAAAAAAGCCGCCCCTATTTTCCTCTCCGCCATCACCTCCATGACCATCAACGACGGACTCACCATCCTCAAAGGAAAGGATGATGAAGCGACCCAATACCTTCGCAAAAGCACCACTGCCCAACTCAGCAAGGAATTCAGACCGGTCATTGCCGCTTCGCTGAAAAAAGTTCAGATTACAAAATACTGGAATCCGCTATTCAGCACGTATAACAAAGTTCCCTTCGTAAAAAAAGTAAATCCAAGTCTGGATGATTTCGTGACGCAACGTGCCATTGAAGGACTTTTCAAACTTGTTGCCATAGAAGAAACGAAAATCAGAAAAGATCCGGCAGCAAGGGTGAGTGATATTTTGAAAAAAGTTTTTGGAGGGAAGTAATTGTCGTACGGCTTCCGGCTTTGAGGCTTTGGGACAATAATTTATCAATTCATAGAGTTTTATAGGCGAAACCGACTCAAGGCTAGCAGGGGTTTATCATAACAAATCACAATAATTTCAAGTAGCAATTCTGCAACTGCGCCTATCTGACGGAGAAATTCCGATGAATGCGTGTGAATGGGGTCTTATCTGGTGAATTTAATTACTGAGGCGTAAACCGTTTGCCGTAAAAATTAATCAAATTTTAGTTGCATAGAGATCTTCGTCTTCGAAGAATTTGTCCTTTTACACCACTGAGCCACTGAGGTCACTGAGAATCACGGAGGAATTTTCCTAAAACAAAGAGTTTATATTCATTCAAAACATTCATCAATTCATCAATTCATCAATTCCCTTCTTCCGGCCAGTTGAATATATCCAGCATCCGGAGGGGTTGGAGATGTCCTTTCCAGCTAAAGTCTTTGAGGCGGAGTTGGAGCGGGTCGGTTTCTTTGACGGGGAAAAGGGTGGCGTCAGGGGTTTTTAGGAGGGAGATTTTGGCGATTTTATTTTCTTTGAGGTAGATGATCATATTACTGCAATCGGCTTGATTGACTCCGGTGAGTTGTTGCTTTTTGTTGCGTAAATAATAAATGGATTGGCCGTTGCCGGTGACTTCGATGGTGCTGAGTTTGTTGTCGGTAAAATAGCCGGTCATGTCTCTTCCCTTTACCTGATTGTAGCGCAGCGAATCTTCCATTCCGGCAATGAAGGCTCCGGTGTAGAGATGCATGGTGTTGATTTTATTTCCCTTTAAAACCAACGCGATTTTCTCTGCTGTCATTTGATTTTTATTGCTCCATAATATCGGCTCCGTATAAAACCAAATGGTGGAATCACTTGTACTGTATACCAGCGAATCACATTGCGCCTGCAAATCGGTTTTGAATAACCTGACATGGTGCTAAGCAAAATAGGTCTTCTGTTTGGTGGCTGTATCCTGCATGGCAAAGAGCGTATCGGCATGCATGAAGAGACTATCGGTTTCAAAGGCTTTCGTTAAAAGACTACTGCCGGTTACAAAAGAATTTCCGTTGAATTCATTCAAGTAAGCATAGTCACCGGAGATGATGATTTTCTCGACGGTATCGGTTAATGCCACATGGCTCCAGGCGCGTCCGATGCGGGTAATTCGATCATACAATAGACTATCTCCACTGATGCGATTGACCTTCGATTCAATGTACGCGTTTTTAGTAAACCTCGACTTCTCCGTTTCGGTATTGTACCAGCCGTCTTCACAATAAATATGTGAACTGTCGGTGCCGGTACTGTTGATATGCGTTGGTCCGAAAAAATAAGCGGTGGAATTGGAGGTATTGTACTTGAGCGTATCGGACTTCATCACATATTTTGGATTAGTCAGTACGACACTGTCTTTGAAAAATACGATGCGATCATTCGAATAATAATACCCTTTCTTACTGGTGAGCACATTGTCTTTGTCCACCACCTTCCCTCCCGTTTGGTACTCTCCAATATCCTTTTCCAAATCATATTGCATGGCCGTAGTGGTCAGATCCATCTTGCCATCGGTCAACCGAACTGTCTTGCCTGTAATATCTGCTTTACTGAGGTTGCCATTGTAGTGCAATACATCTCCATATAACTTTACCTTGGGTCCTTCAATACGAATGGAACCATAGGCATCGATGCTGTTTGTAATCTCATAAAAAAAGCACTGTCACAGTACATATAAGTATCTTCCTGTTTGAAGATGACATCTCCGATTAACCTCCGTACTTCCACTCCATTCCCCTTCCCTCCTTCCAGGCTCCCGGCCTGAACGATTTCAATCTGCTTCTTATCCTGCGCACAAACCTGTTGCGGCAACATGAACGAGTAGAAACATGAAATTAAAACGATATGGAATAAAGACAAAGCAAGCTTCTTTCCCACTATGAAAAGCCGGTAAGCATTGCCAAAGTTCGCCAATAAAATAAGTTTTACCGGTCAGCAACAATGAGACTTTAGAAGTATTCAACATTTAAAGAGGAGCTACAACTACGTGGACAAGAAAATAATTCCTTCTTTTAAATTTCAGAAAGAGGAGGCTCAAGCAATCATCGATCGCTCTACTCATCATGCCACCACTTTACGAATCAAGGTTTGCTTGCGGTCCGGCCCTACAGAAACAATGGTGATGGGTAATCCTGTGGCTTGCTCAATATAATCAATATAGGATAAAAGTGCAGCAGGCAATTGTTCCGCATCGTTGATCACCATGAGGTCTTCACTCCAGCCTTTCATCTCTTCGTAAACAGGAACAATTTCTTCATTCACCACATCGTAAGGTACATGATCAATGATTTCACCTCTGTATTTATACTGTGTACAGACTTTTATTTTATCAAAGCCACTCAATACATCCGACTTCATCATGATAAGCTGAGTGACTCCGTTCAGCATAATCGCATACTTGAGCGCCGGCAGATCTAACCAACCACAACGCCGCGGACGACCCGTAGTCGCTCCGAATTCATGTCCTTTTGCACGAAGTTCTTCACCGGTTGCATCGTTCAGCTCGGTTGGAAAGGGACCACTGCCTACACGGGTGCAATAGGCCTTAAATATTCCGTACACCTCTCCTATTTTACCGGGCGCCAATCCCAGACCTATACATGTCCCGGCGGTGATGGTATGCGAAGAAGTAACAAAAGGATAGGAACCGAAATCAATATCAAGTAAGGAACCTTGTGCACCTTCTGCTAAAATCGCTTTTCCTTCGTCGAGATATTGATTCAGACGGTATTCGCTATCGATGAGCTTCAGTTGTTTTATCAATTCTACGCCTTCAAAAAATGCCGGCTCCAAATCCTCCAGATTATAATCGTACTCATAATGCGCGAGCAATTCCGTGTGCTTTGCCACTAAGGTATCATACATTTTACGAAACTGCGGATGCTCCAGATCACCAATACGCAAACCATTGCGTCCGGTTTTATCCATATAGGCTGGACCGATACCTTTCAGCGTAGAACCGATCTTCGCTGTTCCCTTGGAAGCTTCTGAAGCGGCGTCGAGCAGGCGATGAGTGGGTAGAATAAGATGCGCTTTTCTGGAGATGAATAAATTCTTCTTCACATCCACACCACGTTGCGCCAAGGCATCAATTTCTTTTTTGAAAACAACAGGATCAATTACGACTCCATTGCCGATCACATTAACTTTTCCGGGATGGAATATCCCTGAGGGAATGGTATGCAAGACATGTTTTATCCCTTCAAATTCGAGTGTATGTCCGGCGTTTGGTCCACCCTGAAAACGCGCAATGACGTCATAACGCGGAGTCAGCACATCCACTACCTTACCTTTACCTTCGTCGCCCCATTGCAGGCCCAACAATACATCAGCTTTCATCGTATTCAAAATAAAAGTATCCTGCATCAAAGGCAGTTTACCTGTAGATTATTTTTTAGAATTAATTACTAAAGGCTTTAGCAGCCAGTTCTTCGTTATCGACAACAGAAAAAACATTGATTAATTTTGTAATTACCAATAACGTTTTAATTTTTTCGGGAACGGCACAAATTACCGCTTCGCCACCTGACTTTCTTGCTTTCGATAAAATGCCCAACAAGACATTGAGACCTGTACTGTTCATGTATTTGAAATCAGTGAGATTGATGATGAAATTACTACCATCCTTTTCCGACAATAAATTAATCTCGTCCATTAAATCATTGGCCTGATTCTTCTCGATCAAATTCCCTTTCAGACTGATCAATGCATATTTATCTTTTTCAGTAATCTTAAATTCGAACTCCATAGTTTTGTTTCCTTATCGTGTCAAAGTTATTTGTTTTTTCTTAGTCTGATGCTCACATTTCCCATTGTTTGCCAGTTTTTTGCACTTGCCATATAAATTTAAACTATGCTGTACCACTTGAAAGTCAAGGATTTGTCCCATCATCGATTGAATTTGTTCAATTCGCGGATCGCAAAACTCGAGGACCTTGTCGCAATCGAGGCAGATGAGATGGTCGTGCTGCTTGTAAGCATAAGATTTTTCAAACAAGGCCAGGTTCTTTCCAAACTGATGCTTCGTCACGAGATCACAGGCCAATAAATGCTCGATCGTATTGTAAAGTGTAGCGCGGCTCACCTGATATTTTTTCGTTTTCATTTGCAGAAACAACGACTCAATATCAAAGTGATCTTCTATTTCATATACTTCTTTGAGGATGGCAAAACGCTCCTGTGTTTTTCGCAGATTCATTTTTTCAAGATAAGCCGTAAACACCTCTTGCACCTTTTCTATTAAATCATTTTGAACCATACGACTTGAATTTAATTTATTCATGCTTTGGAATCGATACGTGTTACAGAAAGTATACCCGGTAACTTCACTAATTTTTTCATCAGTACTTTTAAATGTTCCGTATCGTGTACGAAAAGCATGATGGTTCCTTCAAAGAGTCCATCAGTACTTTCAATGTTCAGGGAACGAATATTTACTTTCAGTTCCGAAGAAATAATCTTCGTGATATTACTGACGACACCCACATCGTCCATTCCATTTATTTTGATTCCCACCAGGAAGGCGATCTGCTGTTGTCCGAACCAGCGGGCTTTTACAATTCTGTAAGCATAGTTCGACATCAACTGAATAGCATTCGGACAATTGGTACGATGAATTTTAATGCCTTCGTTGATGGTAATAAATCCAAACACTTCATCTCCCGGAATCGGATTACAACAAGGTGATAATTTATAATCTATTTTATCAATTCCTTCACCGATCACAAGCATATCACTTTTGCCGCGAATCGTTTTAACCAGATCGTCAAAATTTTGCTTATCGGATTTCTCCGGTAATTTCAACGTGCCTTGTTCTTTATGATCGAAGAAGTCACGTAAATTTTTAAGGTCGATGGCTTCTAGTCCGATACGGTGATAGAAATCTGTCAGGTTGGATACTTTATAAAACAACAAGAGCTCATTCACATTATAAGGCTTGTTATTCATCTTCAGACTCTTCATCTTCCGTTCAAAAACATCCTTACCCATTTCCGCCAACTTGCGTTTCTCTTCCTTTAAAGCGGTTTTAATTTTAGACTTCGCCTTAGCGGTAACTACATACCCCAACCAATCATCCTTGGGAAACTGTTTTGAAGAGGTCAGCACTTCCACCTGATCTCCACTCTTCAATTGATGACTGATCGACACCAACCGATGATTAATTTTCGCACCTATACATTTCGTACCGATATCGGAATGAATTTCAAACGCAAAATCCAATGCTGTACTTCCGACAGGCAAGGTCTTGATCTCTCCGGAAGGAGTAAATACAAAAATCTCATCCGCAAATAAATTTAATTTGAAATCATCAATGAAATCGAGGGCATTGGATTCACTATTATCCAGCAAATCTCTGATGCGGGAAATCCATTCATCGATCGCACTTTCCTGACTCGACTCCTTGTATTTCCAGTGTGCCGCATAACCTTTCTCCGCAATTTCATCCATTCGCTTCGTGCGAATCTGCACTTCCACCCACTTCCCTTCCTTACTCATCACCGTAGTATGTAAGGATTCGTACCCATTCACTTTGGGAGTACTGATCCAGTCCCGCAAACGATCAGGATTTGGTGTAAAATAATCTGTGACTACCGAATATACTTTCCAGCAATCTGCTTTCTCTCTCTCGTAGGGCGTATCAACAATAATCCGAATAGCAAAAAGGTCATAGACTTCTTCAAAAGAGACCTCCTGCTTTTTCATTTTTGTCCAGATGGAGTTGATCGACTTAGGTCTTCCTTTGATATCATACTTAAAACCTTCCTTGTCCAACTCTTCACGGATCGGTTTTGTAAACTCCTGAATAAATTTTTCCCGTTCCTTCTTACTCTGTTGCAATTTCAAGGCAATGGTTTTAAAAACTTCCGGCTCGGTATATTTTAATGCAAGGTCGTCGAGTTCATTTTTTATGGAATACAATCCCATCCGATGTGCCAGCGGAGCATAGAGATAGGCTGTTTCAGAGGCGATCTTCAGTTGCTTATCTTTCGGCATTGAACCTAAGGTCCTCATATTGTGCAGGCGATCGGCAATTTTGATCAGGATGACACGCACATCATCACTCAGCGTGAGCAGCATCTTCCGGAAATTCTCCGCTTGCAGGGAAGAGGTATGGTCAAAGACGCCGGAAATTTTGGTGAGCCCATCCACGATACCGGCCACCTTCTTGTTAAAGAGTCGCTCGATATCTTCCAATGAATACTGCGTATCCTCAACCACATCATGTAACAAGGCGCAAACGATGGAGAGTTCCCCAAGACCAATTTCCTCCGCTGCGATCATGGCAACGGCTATGGGATGGAAAATATACGGCTCACCACTTTTACGACGCATATCCTTGTGCGCTTCCAGCGATAAATCAAAAGCCTTTCGGATGAGCTTACGTTCACTCTTATCTACATTCGGCTTACAAGCTTTTAACAAAGCCCTGTAACGCTTCAGAATCTCCTTCTTTTCACCTTCCGGATCCAACACAATCGGATCCTCACTCGTATCTGCTTTTAATATGGGTTGATTCGCATCTGACATTGATACAAATGTACAAAATACACTGGTCCTTTTTCAAGTTAAAAACAACCACTTGTATCAGGATTCTTTAAAAAAGCACTTTACAAAATAATAATCGCTTCCTGTTCACGCATCAAACATTTTCCAACACGAATAACTTCCTGACTTCCGCAGGGTGACAATCAAAATTAAAATCCGAAGAGTTCTTTATTATCCTCAGAGTAAGTTCTCCGAAGAAGACAGGAAAGAAATAACGTCAGAACGGAGACAGATATTTCTTCTACCAAGCCCTGTAGGGGCGGTATCTATGTAACCGACAAACTTCCCGTATCCTTTCAACCGCCGGCAACCGTCCTACGGTCCGCTGCCGGCATAGGTGGGAGAAGATGCTATCCTTCTTTACAGAGATACCGCCCCTACAGGGCTTGTACATCGAAGTCCCACATCGTGAAAGAAAACTCTCACAGCGAAGAATGGGAATTGCCCCGAAATCGGAAGCCGGACGCCGATAACCAGTAGCCGGAAACCAGTAGCCGGTAGCCGGTAGCTGAAAGCAAAAAAGACCGCCTTCACAAAAGACAGTCTTTTTCAATTGAATAATTTCTATTAATTCACCATTACCGGCATCACCAACATCAGCAAATCACCATTAGGATCCTCATAGCTGCAGGGCAGACGCTCATTGGCATCATTACCGAAATCCACATCTTCCGCAGAGATATCTACCTGACTACCTGCGATGCGGAACTTTACCTGATGAGTGGTCTTGTTAGAAAAGATACTCACACGGCGAATGGCATTCAGGAAAGAAAGTCGGTCGATCTCCATTTTATTGGGATTATCGAGTGGAATAACAGCTTCATAATTTGGATAACGGCCGTCTACTAAACGACAGATCAGACTAACCTGATCAAATGTAAAAAATGCATTGGCTTCGTTATAATCAACCTTCACCTGGGTATGAACGCTGGGGAGTGATGTCTTCAACAAGCCCAGAGGTTTCTTCGGCATGATGAAGGAAGTTTCCTTTGAAGAACGGATATCGGTACGGCGATAACGCACCAGACGATGTGCATCTGTCGCCACGAAAATAGTACCTTCCTTACTGAACTGGCAGAAGACACCTGTCATTACCGGACGAAGTTCATCGTTGCCGGTTGCAAAGAGCGTATGATTGATAGCTGATAACAGTACATCCGAAGACATTTCAATAGAATTCGGCTTATCGATGACCGGTAATTTCGGATACTCGTCACCATTCAATCCGGTCAGTTTAAATTTTCCATCGGAAGAACTGATTTCAATATGGAAAGTATCTTTTTGCACCTTAAAAGTAAGCGTAGTAGATCCAATGTTTTCAATGTTTCCAGCAATATTTTGCAGGAACAGCCACTTTTCCGCTCTCCTTACTATCTACAGAAATAACGGCAGACATCGTAGTTTCGAGATCGGAGGCTGTGGCTTTTAATGAATCCGGGCTCAGTTCAAACAGAAAATTCTCCAGAATGGGCAGCGGGCTACTGCTTTGTAAGGCTCCACTGATAATCTGTAGTTGCTTCAGCAGGATATCAGAATTAACAATAAACTTCATAGGTATAATATTCTTTCTTAACAGCTACTTTGAATTAAGAAGCCAACAAATATAAGTCAAGGAAGTCAACGAAGACCTGCCGGAAAGGTGCAGTTTTTCAACAATACGCCCCGAAATGCTTTATTCAAATCGCTGCTGTGCCGGAACTATATCTTTTCCGGGCAAAAAGTTACGCGGATCTTTAAAAATCCGATCGAAATGAAAGTACTGACAAACCAGCATAGAAGTATCTCCGGTCATTATAGCGTAGAAGCGATCGTAGTCGAAAGGAAGGTCTTTGCCCTCAAAATCAATTTGTAAGCGTGAACCCTGAGACACCGGTTTTCGGAAACAGGTGAGCATCTTTTCCTTCCCATCTTCCATCCGGACACGGATTTCGGAGAAGGAACCGGCTGCCAGCACCGAATCACGCACTTTTTTCGAAATCGCATGATCCAACCGTTCAAAATAGGTATCCCTGAAAGCAGAAAGAAAGGTTCTCACCTTCGTGACATCAAGGGGCTTTACAGGAGTCTTATCATCCAGCTTCATCACCATATAACTGGAATCGGCCTGTCTTTCAAGTTCAAATGAGCGGTGCGGGCGCAAAAAATCACGCACTAAAACATCGGTAATGGTACGAGGATCAATCCGGAAAATGGCTTTATCGCGCCATTCGGCTTCATTGGAAATATAACGGCTACTCAAAAATCCATTGAAGCCCGGAATATGTGTAATGAAAGGAACTGTGGAATTTTCCAAATACATAAATGTACCCAGATTGTCCATGGTGGGATGTCCTACATAATAGGTTTTAAGAATTTTTTGCCCTTCATAAATCTCGATTTTAACCGACTTGGCAGCCATTAACTTCATCGTGTTATTATAAAGATTTTTACCCACCGGACTCCTCACTTCCACCGCTTTAATCGTATACAGCAAATTATCAACAGCATCTTTTCGGGCGATGTACTTATTATTAACCAGCCATGTGTCAGGATTGACCCGGGTGATGGTTGCACTATGTCCATCTTTATCTGCTAAAAAAATCTTGTCAATTACTGCCGTATCCGCGACAGCAAAATCACGCAACTCTCCTTTCAGGGAAGTAGAAGATTTACCAAACCATAACCAGGCGGTGACAGCAGCTAGCAGAATAAAAACGAGGAGGGCGATGCGGTTTCTTTTCATAGTCAGGAGGCGTAACGACGGCGACGAGCGTAAGATTTAATCAATCCAAATAAGAGTATTATCAGAATAGGTAGCGACACATTGAGTACACGAAGCGGTTGTGTATCGGACTCCGTAACGGCGGGGTCGATTTGACGCAGACGAAATTCCTTGGTACGGATTTCCATGAGTCCGGCATCATCACAGAGATAATCCATTACGTTCAGAAGGAAGGATTTATTGCCATAAGAAGTGTTCGTGTAACGGTCAAATCCCAGTGCTACCGGACTCCCTTTATACATATCATTTCGGGCGATATCTCCATCTCCAATCACCACCATCGCTGAAGGAACACTCTTCTCCTTAAATCCAATTTCCTTGCTTTCTGCAATAGCGGGAGGAATCCGGTTTTTATACAATGAGGTAAAGCTCCCTTCCAGTAACATGGCAACAGGAACATATTTCTGAGGGAACATAGCAGGCTCAGGTTTATACTGCATCACACCAAGACTAACGCGAACAGGTGCCGGACTGAGTTTAGTATATTGAGAGGTAGTTAACAACTCTGTATGTGTAATTCCGGGAGCATCAATAGGATCAATGCTGCTCACAAATTGACCTTTTACCGCATTGAGATTATTCACAATAGGATGTTTCGAGCGAGGCGACATCACCGGAAAATAGTACCAGGGCAAAAGCTCTTGTTTAGGTTGACTCCCTACCATACCGGTAACGACTGGAATTAATGAAGAGATCAAATCTTGTACAAGGTCGTAATTCACACGTGCACCGTAGCGAAAGAGCATATCTTCCAGTTTCAAATCTCTGGCCAGCGCAATCATCTCCCCACGCTGCTGCAAACTATCCATGGAAACCTGCATCGGATCAATCAGCCAGACGAGTTTTCCGCCAGACATTACAAACTGATCAATCACAAATTTATCCTTCTCATCAAACGCACTATCCGGCTTCGCAATGACCAGGGCTTTAAAATTTTTTAAGGCATCCAGACGTCCGCCAATCACCACCCGCTTTAATTCATAAGATGCTCTTAGTTCATTGGCTAAATCGGCAACGCGAGAGGTATCCAGTTCGCCATGCCCTTCAAGAAAAGCAATAGCAGGACGTGCAGGATTCGTAACTTTTCGGATCACATTACAAAACTCAAACTCCAGGTTCTGAATTGAATTATTCAACATTTGCTCAGGCGACACTCCCAACTGACTTTTTAATAACAGCGCAGGCATCTCCACATTCGCAAAACTCACCAACGCTCCGGGAAAAATATAAGTTCTTTTAATTCCTTCCTTGGTACGTTCTTCCAATGTTGTGGGTTGAATGCCCTTTTGATACAACTGGGCATAGATGGATTTACGCTCTTTCTCATCCGGATGGGCAGAAGGATCGATGAATTCATACTCGAGATTTCCCTTGGAATAAATGCGCAACTCATCGAGCAACTCCTTGGTGGCATTTCGCAGTTTCGAAAAACCGGGAGAAAAATCGCCTTCCAGATATACTTTAATAAAGACAACATCCTTAAGTCCGCCAACCAGGTTTTTACTTTGTTCTGTAAGCGTAAAACGCTTGTCATCGGTAAGGTCGAAGCGGGTGAAAACAAAGGATGCAATGATATTTGCAAAGAGAAGAATACCCGCAAGTAATCCCATTTGCAGGAAGGCTTGCGCCCGATAATTTTTAACAGGAGTTGATTGCTTTACCATTTCCTGCTTTCGGTTATAAATCGGGTCAGAAATAAAAAGAACAATATGACACTTATAAAATAAACAATATCACGGGTATCCACCACTCCTCTGCTCAAACTCATGTAATGCGCATTAATCCCTAATCCAAAACTAAAGTCGATAATTTTCCTATTCCAAATAGTGCTGCAATCGACTCAAAACCTTTGTAAAAGAATAAACAGAGAAAAAAACCGATGATGAAAGCCACCACCTGATTATCAGCGAGTGAAGAAGCAAATAATCCAATGGCCACAAAGGAAGCACCTAACAATAAGAGTCCGATATAAGAACCCCAGATGGCACCGGAGTCGATATTTCCTGCAGGTAAACTGATACTGCTGACGGAATAATAATAAACCAGCGTCGGCAAGAGCGAGAACAAAACCAGAATAACACCGGCCAGATACTTTGCTCCAACGATTTGCATCTCTGTAAGCGGCTTGGTCAATAATAACTCAATCGTACCTGTTTTCTTCTCTTCTGAAAATAAGCGCATGGTGATCGCCGGGACTAACAAGAGATACACCCATGGCGTCAAAATAAATAGGGGATCGAGGTTAGCGTAACCCGACTCCAGGATGTTAAACGCGGAATCAGGAAAGATCCAAAGGAACAATCCGATGGTCAGCAGGAACACAATTATCACGATATACCCGATGAGGGAATTCAGGAAACTGTTGATTTCCTTGAGGATCAGGGAAAACATAGGGGGCAAAAATACATAAAGAAAAACAAGTGTTTAAGGATTTATACTTTTGTTGTGTAAAATGTGCGGCATACTAGGACTTTATTCAATAAATCAACAAGAAGGGGATTCCCAAATTCGGTTTACAGAAGCTTTGAAGTCAATGGTTCACCGCGGTCCTGACGATTTTGGCATTTACAGGCATAAAAGAATAACACTTGGGCATAGGAGGTTATCAATTATAGATTTAAGCAATGCCGCGCATCAGCCCATGCACGATCCGGAGCAGCGCTATACCATTGTCTTTAACGGTGAAATTTTTAATTTCAGGGAATTGAGAAATGAATTGATTGCTGATGGCCGGTCGTTTCATTCTTCTTCTGATACGGAAGTGCTCCTTCAACTTTATATAAAACATGAGGAAAAATGCCTTTCCAAATTAAATGGTTTTTTTGCCTTTAGTATTTATGATTCTTTGAAGCAAACCCTTTTTATGGCCCGCGACCGTTACGGAATTAAACCTTTATATTATTATTACGACCATCAGCAGTTTATTTTTTCATCGGAAATCCAAAGTTTGAAAAAGCTGGGTGTTCCAACAGAAATAGATTACAATAGTCTGCTGCTTTATTTTCAATTGAATTATATTCCTGTACCCTATAGTATTTATCGTGGTGTTTATAAACTACAGCCGGGACATTACATTCTCCTTCAGACAGGGGAGGGAAAATACAACGCTGAAGGAATTACGGAAACAGCCTGGTACGAGATCCCTTACACAGCTGATTATCAATATTCAGAAAGCAATTATCAGGAAAGTTGTACACGATTATTTACCCTTCTGGATGCGGCTGTTGAGAGAAGATTAATCAGTGATGTTCCACTAGGTGCTTTTTTGAGCGGCGGAGTAGATTCCTCCATAATTACGGCGTTGGCTGCCAGGCATACGAAGGAACTTCATACCTACTCTATCGGATTCAAGGATGAACCGGCCTTTGATGAAACAGCCTATAGTCAAAAGGTTGCAAGTCATTGCAATACAAAACACACTGCCTTTATTCTTCAGGATGATGAATTAGTGGGAGCATTACCGGAGATGAGCAGACACTTTGATGAACCTTTTGCTGACTCTTCTGCCTTAGCAGTTTATATACTGTCAAAAGAAACCAGAAAACATGTCACAGTTTCTTTGAGTGGAGATGGAAGCGATGAACTTTTTGGTGGATACAGAAAGCATCGGGCGGAGTGGTTAATTCAAAAATATAAAATGACGGGGAAATTTGCACCTTTAATTTCCTTCGGACTAAAAGCATTCAGTGGCTCAAGGCAAAGTAAATTGGGGAATAAACTCCGTCAGCTGCATCGATTTGCAGAAGGTGCCGGTTTGAGCACACAAGAAAGATATTGGAGATGGTGCGCTATCAATAGCGAAGAAAATGCCTTCAGGTTATTGCATCCGGAATTACAGAAACACTTGAGTCAGGAAGACAAGAAAAGAAAGAACAATCTCACCCAATACTGTGGGGGAGAATATGATTTTAACAAAATATTACTCAACGATTGTAAGATGGTTTTACCAGGGGATATGCTGACTAAAGTCGATCTGATGTCAATGGCCAATAGTCTTGAGGTAAGGGTACCATTTTTAGATGTTGAGGTAGTTGATTTTGCCTTTAGTCTACCGGCTTCTTTCAAAATAAATAAAACTTCTCAAAAAAGAATACTCCGGGATAGTTTCGGACATTTGTTACCGGTAGAGATCTTTCAACGGTCAAAGCAAGGATTTGAGATACCTTTGGCCAATTGGTTCAAAGGAAGTTTGAATAAAGAAATAAAGCATGTACTGGCCGATGATAAAATTAGAAGACAAGGAATTTTTAATCCACAAGAAGTAAAAAATCTATTGCAATTAATAGATAGTAAACATCAGGGTGAGGCAACAGCCAGAGTGTGGGCTCTTCTCGTGTTTCAATACTGGTGGGACAAGCAGCAAGGAAATTAAAAATGCCAAAAGTACTCCGTATAATAAATAGATTAAATCTGGGTGGACCCACCTACAATGCGGCCTACCTCTCCTCCTATCTTTCCCCGGAGTTTGAAACCATGTTAGTGGCAGGAATGAGAGATGAATCGGAAGAAAGTTCAGAATTTATTCTTGACCGGATGCAACTCAGTCCTTATTATATCCATACCATGAGGCGGGAAATTAATTTTTCAGATGATCGGAAGGCATTTACGGACATTAAAAATATTATAAAAAAATTCAAACCCGACATCGTTCATACGCATGCGGCAAAAGCAGGAACATTAGGGAGAATTGCTGCTTATCAGTTGGGTGTGCCCATCATTTTACATACTTTTCACGGACACGTATTCCATAGTTATTTCAATCCCGCCAAGACCAATATTTTCATAGGTATTGAAAAAATGATGGCTAAGCTAAGCACAGGGATTATCGCCATCAGTGAAAAACAAAAGCAAGAGTTAAGCGAGCAATACAATATATGCAAACCTGAAAAAATCAAAACCATTCCACTCGGTTTTGACTTAAGCCGTTTCTCTTTTAACCAGGAATTTTTAAGAAAAGAATTTCGAAAAAAATATCATCTTTCTGATGACACGCTGGCGGTTGGAATTATTGGAAGGTTGGTTCCTATTAAGAACCATCCCCTATTCATTTATGCATGGAAGAACCTGGTAAACATTTATGGAAAAAAGATACATGCTTTTATCATTGGAGATGGCGAAGACCGAGCCTCTCTCGAGCAACTTTGTAGTTCTATTGGCCTGAATTACAACACTCCTGAAAAAAACCATTCCGATGCCAGCCTTACTTTCACCAGTTGGATACTTGAAATTGAAACGGCCTTAGCAGGCATTGATATTGTAGCCCTCAGTTCAAATAACGAAGGAACTCCGGTGAGTTTAATTGAAGCGCAGGCAGCCGGGAAGCCTATCGTCAGCACAGATGCAGGTGCTTTACAGGACACCATTATCCCTAATGAAACAGCATTAATAGTTCCTACAGGTGATGGGGAAGCATTTACTCAAAGTTTATCCAGACTTATCTCTGATGAACAACTTCGAAAAAGGATGAGTGTATTAGGTCCTGAATTTGCATCGGGGAAATTTGGTGTGGAGCGATTAGTATCAGACGTACGGAACTATTACAATGAACTTCTCCAAAGGGAATCGATTCTATCAAAAGGTCTTTACCTACCTGGAAGGCCTTGTATCGGCGGGCATCCTATTACTGTCGATTCAACTAAAGGAAATCATCCCGAAATTGTAACGCCTGTAATCATTCGGAATGTTAAACCCCGGTATAAAGTGCTGCAAATCGTGAACAGACTTAATCTCGGTGGTATCACTTACAATGCTGCAAGTATTGCCGCCCGTTTACGTCCGGAATTTGAAACGATGATTGTAGCGGGAATAAAAGAGGATTCAGAGGAGCGTTCAGAGTTTATGCTGGAAAACCTGGGACTTGAGCCTGTATATATTCCGGATATGATGCGGGAATTAAACTTCCTGAAGGACAGAAAAGCCTTCCTCCATCTCACAAAAATCATCCGTGACTTTAAACCCGACATTGTACATACGCATGCTGCAAAAGCAGGAATGGTTGGAAGAATTGCTGCCTGGAAAGCGAAGGTGCCTGTAATTGTTCACACTTTTCACGGACATGTCTTTCATAGTTATTTCGGGAACACGAAAACAAAAATGATCTTAGAGATGGAACGATTCCTTGGTAAAATCAGTTCCGGTATTATTGCCATCAGTGAAAATCAAAAACATGAGCTTTGCGACATCTATAAAATTGCACCTGCTTCTAAAGTACATATTGTAGAGCTTGGCTATGATCTGGCGCCCTTTCATACAGATAAGGAAATTAAACGAAGGGAATTCAGAAAACGATTCAGCATTGACGATGACACCGTTGCCATTGGGATAATTGGAAGGATTGTACCTATCAAAAACCTAAAACTTTTCATTCAGGGCTGGAACAACGTCTACAAAAACAAAAAAGTTAAAATCAAAGGACTCATCATCGGGGATGGTGAACAAAGAGTGGAGATGCAGGAGTTTTGTGAGCAGTCGGGCATTGCCTATTCCTGTCCTGAAAAAGAAGACCCTGAAGCCGGATTAATATTCACATCATGGATTTTTGAGGCAGACAAAGCCATGTGTGGAATAGATATCATAGCATTTACTTCATTGAACGAAGGAACACCCGCAAGTTTAATAGAAGCTCAGGCTGCAGGAGTGCCTATCATTTCAACGAATGTAGGTGGTGTTCAAAATATTGTAATTCCCGATGTTACAGCGATACTGGTCCCCACTAATGACCTTCCTGCCTTTACAAAAGCGCTGGACCGACTGGTGAATGACGATCAATTACGACATAAAATGAGTTTATCAGGCCCGGCGTTTACTCAGTCAAGATTTAATTATGACCGTTTAACCTCTGACATCCGGACCCTTTATCATTCACTGTTGAAGAAACACTGAGAATTGCCACTTGATGCAATAAAATTTATTTACTTTTGTCAGATAGCTTAAAACCAATCTTATTTGTATGAGAATTAGCCTACGCTTGTTAGCAGCCGCTTCCTTATTGTTCATTATTAGTTCCTGCAACATCAACCCCAGTGTGATGTTCAAAGTGCCCAAAGACTACAATTACTCCAATGATCAAACCATTGGAAATATTGAGTACCGTATTTCCCCAAATGACATTATTGGTTTCAATGTTTATACCAATGATGGTTTCAAACTGGTTGATCTTACAACATCTGCCATTTCGGCCTCGACACCGATGATGAACAACCCCGGCACTAATCAAACTCAATTTTTGGTAGAGCCTGACGGCCAAATAAAACTTCCCATCATTGGAAAAATAAAAATTTCAGGCTTTACAGTTCGGGAAGCGGAGAAAGTGCTGGAACAGCAATACGCTACCTTTTACAATAAGCCCTTTGTCATGATCAGAGTAATGAACCGGCGGGTACTTGTCTTTCCGGGAACCGGCGGTAGTGGAAGGACAGTTAGTCTCGACAACGAAAACATGCATCTGATTGAAGCTTTAGCCCTTGCCGGTGGATTAACCAATACCGGAAAGGCTTATAAAATAAAACTCATCCGGGGAGATTTAAGAAACCCCAAAGTGATGCTCATCGACCTTTCGACCATTGAAGGAATGCAGCAAAGTAACTTGCTTTTGCAAGCCAATGATATCATCTATGTTGAACCAGTTCCAAGAATATCTCAGGAAATATTGCAACAAATTGCACCAATTGTGGGAATCATTACCAGCCTGACGCTACTCTATCAAATCGCAGACGGTTTTAGCAACCCATAAACATCCCTGTTTCCTGTAATGGCAAAAAAGAAAATATCGCCGATTAACGAAGAGTTTGATTTTAAACTGCTCGTTACTATCGCAAGAAAAAGCACCATGTGGTTTGCTCTTTTCGTTCTTACTGCCATACTCACCGCTCTTCTGATTTTGCGTTACACCGCTCCTGTGTATGAAGCGAGTTCTATCATTCAGTTATCAGAGCAGGATAATGCACGTAGTGTTCTCAATGAGATTACCGTTAAACGGTTTGGAGAACAAAACAATAAACTGGCTTCAAGTATTGAATTGATTCGTTCAAAAGTAATTTTAGAACGTGTATTAAAGCGACTTCCTTTTGAAGTCAGCTACTATTCAAAAGGTGAGATCCTGACGAATGAACTCTATAAAATCTCACCTTTCTCTGTAGAAATCAAAGTGAAAGACAGTTCCATTCTGGAAGAACCCATATTAATTGAGTTTAAATCCGAAACCAGCTTTTCTGTTGTCTATCCTTTCTCCTCCTCTAAGATTTCGCCCACTCAGGAATTTAAGGAAAATCAGTGGGTCTCTACTGATGAACTGGATTTCAAAATTGATATCCTCGATTATACCACCATTCAAACCCTACAGAAAGATCTTACCAGCGATGCCATATTTTTTAAGATAAACAGTTTAACCACCGTTGCTGATCAAATCATAAAAGAACTGGTTGTCACTCCTCTTAATTCAGAAGCCAAAACAATACAGATTAAATTAAAAGATAAAAATCAACAAAAAGCTACCGATATCGTCAATGGTATTGCAGCAGAATTCAATAAATATGATTTAGAGAAAAACTCCGAGGTCGCTGATAAAATCCTTGACTTTATCGATAATACCATTGCAGCCATCAATATCCAGTTAAGCAATTCTGAAAATTCACTGGAAAATTTTAAGAAAGAAAATAAAATCATTAATCCTGATCTGAATGCCGGATCTATTTTATCCCAGCTTGATCAAATTCAAAATGAGTTGTATTCCATAGACTATCAAATCAGTCTTTTCGAGAATATCAGGAAGGATGTAAAAGCGAACAATGATATTGGTAAATTTTTACTTTCACTGGCAGGAAGAACCGATGACAGTCAGATTACTGCGCAGTTAAATCGCCTGCAGGAACTCATCGATCAAAGAGATCAATTGCGTCAGCAGGCAACTGAAAACAGTGAAGTATTCAAATCTCTCTCTGTAAAATTAAAAAATCAGCAAGATCTTCTTGAACGTACGTTGCTCAATGAAGAAGCTGAATTGAAAGCCAAGAAAGAAATCCGGAAGCAGGAGAATAGAAAAATTGAATCTAAACTCGGCTTAATTCCTCAGCAGCAAGCGGAATATGGAAGACTCCAACGACTGTTTACAATCAATGAAAAATTTTATTCAATGCTTCTTGAGAAGAAAGCTGAGTTTTGAATTACCCGAGCAGGATATGTCCCCCAACATATTATTTTACAAGAAGCTAAATTAACCGGTGTTCCTGTTTATCCTAATCGTCCGCTTGTACTCAGTGCCTGCCTGATCATTGGTTTTATTGCCGGATTCATATTGATCATTACCCGTTACCTGATCTACAATGAAATTAATGCACTCGAAGAAGTAGGTCAATATACGGATGCAGCCCTGTTGGGTATCATTCCAAAGTATAAGCGTGAAATTCCAATTTCGCAGTTGCTGGTGGACAAAATCCAAAATCGGTTATCTCTGAAGCATTCAGATCCGTCAGAACAAATCTTCAGTTCATTTCAAGTGCGGAAGGTGCAAAAATAATTGCAGTAACTTCCACCATTTCTGGAGAAGGGAAAACTTTTAATGCTATTAATTTAGCAGGAGTAATTGCCTTTTCGGGTCTGAGAGTCGTTATTCTTGACCTTGACATGAGAAAGCCAAAGATCCATTTGGGCTTTAACGTTGAAAACAATCATGGCATCAGTACCCTGTTAATCGGAAGAGACACTCCTGAAAAATGTATCTTAAAAAGTTCATTGGCTAATCTCGATTTTATTACAGCCGGACCTATTCCACCCAATCCTGCAGAATTAATTATTAATCCAAAAATGGATGCCTTGCTGGAACATCTGAAAGCCCTTTACGATGTCATTATCATTGACCTTCCGCCGGTAGGTATTGTCAGCGATGGTGTTCCGATGATGCAAAAGGCAGATTACCCTCTATACATCCTACGGGCTAATTATTCAAAGAAAATGTTTATTGCGCAAATCAATAAACTCATCACAGAAAACAAAGTCAATAATCTATCCATCATTCTAAATGGTGTAGAAATGTCCAGATTGAAATACGGATATGGGTATGGTTATAGTTATGGCTATGGATACGGTTATGGCTATAGTTATGGTTACGGCTATTATGAAGACGACAATGAACCTAAAAATCTTTTCGAAAAAGTAAGGCATTTCTTCAATGTCAAAAAAGCCTGATATGGAAGTAACTCACTATGAAATACAGGGACCTCTTCTTATAAAACCACGTGTGTTTTATGATGAGCGCGGATACTTCTTTGAATCTTATAATGAAGACGTCTTTCATAAAAATGGCATTACCGCTCATTTTGTTCAGGATAATCAAAGCAGTAGTGTGAAAAATGTTTTGAGAGGGCTGCACTTTCAGCATCCGCCATTTGATCAGGGGAAATTAGTTCGTGTTCTTTCAGGTAGTGTACTGGATATTGCAGTGGATATCAGGAAAAATTCGCCGACATATGGCCAACACCTGAAAGTGGAATTAAGTGATGAGAACCAATTTTTATTCTGGATCCCCCCCGGTTTCGCACATGGTTTTATATCTTTGGAAGAGAATACCATTTTTCTTTATAAATGCACCAACTTATACGATAAGAATTCCGAAAGTGGAATTCTTTGGAATGACCCTGAATTAAATATTGACTGGGGAAGCAGTCAACCTATAGTATCAGAAAAAGACCGGGAGTTACCCCTGTTTAAGCATATTGAATCAAGATTTGAATTTAAAATATAAATGACCGAGGGTTTCTTACAAAACAGTAGTTTCATTTTATACACGCTATTTTTCGCGGTAGCGGTAGGCTTTTCTATGATGATCAATATTCTTTTTCTCCGGTTTTTTAAAACGCTAGGTATAAGAAATAATTCGGATGGTACTATTATCAGATGGGGCGCTCTATCGAAACCGTCCATTGGCGGAATAACCTTCTACATCATATTTTTACTATCCCTCGCCTCCTACTCTATTCTCTTCGAGCCGTCACAGGATGCTTATCAGTTAGGCTTCATCGGCATCCTCCTATCCTGCGGTGCAGGGTTTATTATCGGACTTGCTGATGACGCTTACAATACGAGGCCGTGGCTGAAATTCGGAGTACAATTATTATGTGCCGGCTTACTCATTAGTACAGGGATCAGTATTCATATTTTCGAAAGTGATGTCTTAAATTATACGGTAACGCTTTTTTGGGTGATTGGAATCATGAATTCTATTAACATGCTGGACAATATGGATGGAATAACAGCAACCGTATCCATCGGAATCATAGTCAATACTATTTATAGAATTCTTCACAACGGTGATATCACCAGTATGCATCTCCTTGTTTTAATCGGTGTTCTTGCCTCTTTGATTGCCTTTTTGAGATTCAACTGGCATCCCTCAAAAATGTACATGGGTGATACCGGTAGTCAGTTCCTGGGTGTGTTTCTGGCAGCAATGGGAATTATTTATTTTTGGAATGACCCCTACGCTCCCGCTACACCGGCCACGGGAAAATTATTCGCAGTAACCATTATGACCTTCATTTTACCCATTCTGGATACTACCGTGGTAGTCGTAAATCGCCTCTCTGCCGGCCGATCGCCATTTATAGGAGGTAAAGATCATACAACGCATAGTCTGGCTTTACTGGGGCTATCTGATGGAAAAGTAGGCATCGTTTTTCTATCGTTAGCCTTCATTTCATTGTTGTTAAATGTCATCATTGAAGAATTTTTGGGAGAATGGACGCATGTTCATAGCCTCATCTTTTTTGCCTATTTCTCTGCGCTGCTCGCTTTCTTCTTTTATACGACCAGAAATGGAAGTTTAAAAACCAGAGCCAGTTTAAGGGAGATAAAACTTAATCAGGAAAATACTCCTGCAGGAAACTAACCTACTCGTTTTTCTCAATAAATCCGGTCTTCGCTCCTGTGTGCGTATCAACGACTGTTCATATCTCCATTGATTGATTTTAGCTTCATGTCCTGAAAGAAGTACATCCGGTACTTTCCAACCTCTGAATTCTGCAGGACGTGTATACACAGGAGGTGCGATCAAGTTATCCTGAAAGGAATCGGACAAAGCCGAGGTTTCATCATTCAGCACCCCCGGAATTAAACGAATTACCGCATCACAAAGCACTGCAGCAGCCAATTCACCGCCTGACAATACATAATTTCCAATACTGATTTCCCTGGTGATGAAATGCTCCCGTACCCGCTCGTCAACTCCTTTATAATGCCCGCAAAGCAGTATGATGTTTTGTTGCAGAGATATGGAATTGGCCAGTGGCTGGTCAAGAAGAACTCCATCCGGACTCATGTAAATTATTTCATCGTAAGTATTTTTCGATTGAAGCGCCTCAATACATAAAGCAATCGGTTCAATCATCATCACCATTCCTGCACCACCGCCAAAAGCATAGTCGTCGGTATTGTGGTGCTTGCTGAATGCATAATCACGAAGGTTGGATGAGATTGACTTCCACCAATCCTTTCTCTTTGGCACGTTTTAAAATAGAATGATTAAAGGGACTTTCCAATAACTCAGGATGCACTGTGATGATATCTATCCGCATCCTGCAAATTTAGGATCATTCAGGAATCTTTACTAAAATCTTTTCCATCAGATAATGCTGAATACTCTCATACAGTAAAAAAGTCTCCATCACGATCTCATAACCACAGGATTCATAAAATTGCAAGGCATTTTCTCTGGCTTGCAGAATTACTTTCTCCGCACCCGCATCACGTGCCAAAGACTCCAGCTCTTCCATCATCGCCTTACCCAGCTGCAACCCTCTAAATTGTTCATGAACGGCCATGTATCGTATTTGAGCCACAGTTGGTTCATTGAGCTGAAGACGTCCGGTAGCCACTATCACCTGATCAGAAGCTACAATCATCCGATGCAATGTCTTCAGTTCGAGTTCATCTCGCTCCGTCCCTTTGGGCTGATTCCATGGTTTGCGCAGGACTTCCCATCGAAGCAGGAAATACTCGTCTTCTCTGTTCGAATGGAATGGATCCATGAACTTGAAATTTTCAGGAAGCTTGCTCATTCATTTTCAATTTTAAATGCTACTGTTGCTACTCTCTTACTGACACTACCATCACCTTCCTTTTGTTCCAACACCATAGATTGAATGGAAGGGTCCATAAAAACCTGATCGATAGATCGTACTGATGCTGCAGGAACTTTTGCGCGATGACAGGCCGAAAGAAAATTTTCAGATGCCAATAACGCTATATACTTATTTAACTTTTCGGCAAGAATCTTACGATTGATGACACGAGAGGTATTTGTTGAAAAAAGTGAATCAGAACCAATTTCAGTTGCATTTAAAAATATCCACCAACCGCAAAAACTGCTGATCTGTTCCCACGGCCAGGAGCACCCATTGCCCATCTGCACACCGAAACATTTCACCATAAGGAGCGATGGTTGGATGCAATGATCCGGAAGCCATCGGAACACTATTGGTATTCAAATATGCGCTTGCCTGATTCGCTAAAGAAGATATTGCAGAACGATATAATGAAACGGTCACTTTGCACCCCTTTCCTGTTTTAGCACGTTGCAGTAATGCGATCAGTATTCCTTCCTTTAATTGATGGGCAGCTAAAAGATCGATCAATGCCACAGGCATTTTCAGCGGTTTATCTCCCGGATTCCCGTTCAGCGACATGAACCCTGTCTCCGCCTGCAAGATTGCATCGTAAGCCACTCTGTCCTGATCGTCAAAGCCGGTGATTGCTGCAACAATCAGCGAAGGATAACGGGAAAGAAGTACCGAAGAACCCATTCCGAATTTTTCTGCATCGCCGCTCTTAAAATTTGTGATGAGCAAATCAGCGGTACTGATTTTTTCAATTGCAACAGCATAGTCCGCTGCCTCTTTCAAATCAAGAAAAAGTATCTCCTTATTCCAATTGACCGAATGATAATATGAAGACGTTGTTGATTCTTTTTGTTCCACCGGCAATTTCCATTTCCTTGTGAGATCGCCACCCGTACTCTTGTTCTCTATTTTTACCACTTCCGCTCCTAACTCCGCGAAAAACATTCCAACAGCAGGTCCTGCCAAAACATTGGCCAGTTCAACTACGCGGAGCCCTTTGAAAATATCCATTTAGAGTGTTACTATTTTTGGTTCAAGGAAAATTTCAGCAAGCATACAACGCACTCCCCTCCTCCTACATTCTCAATAACAGGAATGTCTACAATTAAAAATTCAGTATGTTCCTGCATTTGCTCAAGTTGCTTTTCCTCTAACGAATCATAAGCCGTACGTGAACAAACAGTAATTAAACGACCATCACGATTTTTAATCTGAAGCATATTTCCACAGAAAGCATTCATCTGCTCCAACGAAAAAGTCAGCAAGGCTCTTCCTGAACTGAACAAACATTCTTTCAGATTCTTTCGTTCCACCTCTGAAGGAATTCCCTCCTCACAATACATGATATAATTTTCACCAATATGCATGACCACGTTGGTGTGATAGACGGGATTGCCAAAGACATCATTACAATGAAAAGTATGATAATCGTAATTCAATTCTATACAAAGTGCATGCAAGACTTCCAAATTCGTCCTTGGACTCGATACCGCATAAGCCATTTTGCAAGCATGATCAAAAACAATACTACCTGTACCCTCGAGAAATTTACTTTGCTCTTCCCAGTGGGAAAGATCAAGTTTCCTGTTAATTTTATAGTACTCGTCCATATACTGTTCAAGACCGGAATTTCTTTCACGACGACGATTGGGAGCCAGCATGGGATAGAGCACCAGGGTACCATCGTGATGAGTACTGAACCAGTTATTGGGAAAAATTGCATCCGGTGTTTGTACATCTGAGTTCTGAAAAACCTGCACATTGATTTCTGCAGCAACTAATCTTTCTCTCACCAAATCAAATTCGCGAAGGGCCTGTTCGTGGAGGCTATCTGCTATTGCTCCTTTTCGCTCCTGCTGAAAAGCATTACTTGCCGCTGTCTCCGGATTAAATCCAAAAAATGCCGGACGAACCATCATTACTATACTTGCCTGTTGGCTCAGGAGATTATTCTTCATTACCACTCAAAAGTAAACAGGCCTCTCCAACAATTCCGGAGAAGCCTGTTAAATAAATACTATTTTTTACACAGCCAATTCTTTCTTACAGAGGTAAAAATCAATCTTCTCGTAAGAAGTGTTGGTATCTCGCTCCTCCATATCCACTAAAGTTTTAGGTGGCGGAACAATCACCTTCGCACCGGGCTTCCAATTCAATGGCATCGCCACTTTATGTTCATCACTTACCTGAAGGGCCTTCAACACACGAAAGATTTCATCCATATTTCTTCCAACATTGAGCGGATAATACATGATTAGACGAATTTTTCCTGTTGGATCAATAAAAAATACAGCCCTGACTGCTGCGGTTTCACTCTCGCCCGGCTGAAGCATGCCATATAATTTGGACACCTTCATATCAATATCGGCGATGATCGGAAATTTCATACTGATTCCCATCTTCTCTTTCACGTTATGTACCCAGGCAATATGAGAATGAATGCTATCAATACTCAAACCGAGAAGTTTAGTATCCATCGCATTGAACTTTGGTTCCTCGACGGCGAATGCGCTCATTTCTGTTGTGCAAACCGGTGTGAAATCAGCGGGGTGAGAAAAAAATACAATCCATTTTCCTTTGTTGTAATCGGAGAATTTTAATTTACCAGTCGTAGTGATCGCCTCAAAATCCGGAGCTTTATCTCCTATCCGGGGCATTTGTGTATATTCTTGTGTGTTTTCCATATCAGTTTTAATTTGATGATACAAAGTTCCGTATTCAAACATCCAATTTCAGTAACAGAAGTCACACTATTTAATAAGATATGTCACAAATAAAACTAAAGTTGTGTAAAATAATACAGGGCTAATTTATATCCCTCCATACCGAGACCTGCAATGCTCCCCCTGCATTTTGGGGAAAGGAGACTGATACGACGAAACTCCTCCCGTGCATAAATATTTGAAATATGTACTTCAATTACAGGTGTAGTTATCGCGGCCACAGCGTCGGCAATAGCCACAGAGGTATGGGTATAACCACCTGCATTCAATACAATTCCATCTGTAGAAAATCCAACCTCTTGGAGTTTGTTAATCAGCTCCCCTTCCACATTACTTTGAAAGTAATGAATATCTATATCAGGGAAAACCATTCGCAACTACTCCAAATAAGATTCGAAACTCTCACTGCAATAAATGCCCGGCTCCCTTTTGCCCAGCAGGTTCAGGTTAGGTCCGTTCAGGATATCAATTCTCATAAGTTGCGAAGTTAAGATGTTCTTGAATAGCACAAGGTTCTATCTTCGCATTCTCATGCATCCCTGGCAATCCTATATCAAAGGTTTTCGCAGCTACCTGCAGCTGGAACGATCGCTTTCCCTGAATACACTGGAAGCTTATGAGCATGATTTGGAAAAACTGGTGCAGTTTCTTGATTATAAAAAGAACACCGTCATGCCTGAACAGCTCAAACATGAGGTATTGCAGGAATTTATTGTCTGGATAAATGAATTGGGAATGACGGCCCGAACGCAGGCCAGAGTTCTTTCAGGCGTAAAGGCTTTTTATAAATACCTGCTCATGGAAAATCTGATTCAGGACGATCCAACTGAACTCATCGAAGGACCTAAAATAGGACAAAAACTACCCGATTTCCTCACTGTAGAAGAAATAAACACTCTTTTGGAGGCTATTGATTTAAGCCAACCGGAAGGACAAAGAAACAAAGCACTATTGGAAACTTTGTATTCCTGTGGACTCCGGGTTTCAGAGCTTATTTCCTTAAAATTAAGTCAAACCTACTTTGATGCCGGTTTTGTAAAGGTGACCGGTAAAGGAAACAAAGAAAGAATCGTTCCTATTGGCAATTCAGCGATGCATCAAATTCATCTCTACAAAGACAGTTACCGTTGCCATTTGGACATCAAACCGGGACATGAGGATTTTATATTTTTAAACAGGAGAGGACGAAAACTCACCCGTGTCATGATCTTTACCATTATAAAAAATCTTGCTCTGAAATCGGGCATTCGAACTACTATTAGTCCGCATACCTTCCGGCATTCCTTCGCTACACATTTAATTGAAGGAGGGGCTGATTTAAGGGCGGTGCAGGAGATGTTAGGACATAGTAGTATTACCACAACGGAAATTTACACCCATTTGGATAAAGATTATCTACGCTCTGCAATTTTACAGTTCCACCCACGCGGATAACCCTGTTTTATAGCTTGAAACACCTGATTTAAGTAGCGACCTGAACAATCGTATTCCACTTTTTTCAACACAAAACCTATGGGTAACCTACTGATTTTCTATCTATTTCTTTGTTAAAGTCTGATACCGCTAAAAAATAATTCAGAGATTCCATCCGCCTTGTTTGGCGAGCACCACAATTCGAAGTATTTTTAACAAAACTTTAATGCGCTATGGCCTATCAGTTCAGCGATGCAACGGTTGTAAATATAATTGATGAAAATGAACGCGTAAAGAGGTACTTCATTAAAGTACCTGACGAAGTACCCTTTTCATTTAAAGCAGGTCAATTCATCATGCTCGACTTGCCCATTGCTTCAAAATACACCAATCGCAGCTATTCCATCGCTTCTCCACCCAGTGATGATAATATTTTTGAATTATGCATCGTCCTTAACGACAAGGGACTTGGAACGCCCTATATCTGGGAACATTACCAAATAGGAACAGCAGTAAAAATTTCAAAGGTGCTGGGCAAATTCCAGCTCCCGGAAACTATAGACAGAGATATTTGTTTTATTGGTACAGGAACCGGAGTTGCTCCACTTCGATCACAGATTCTGGATATACTGAACAAGGGAATTCCGCATAGAAATCTCTATCTAGTATTTGGTAACAGATGGGAGAAAGACATTCTATACAGGAAGGAGATGGAAGGATTGCAGGAAAAATTTCCCACTTTCAAATTTCTTCCTGTCTTATCCCGTGCAAATGAAGGATGGAAAGGATTGACAGGCTATGTTCACACAACTTACGAGGAAATCTTTAAAGATCACCGGTCGGCCTATTTTTACATTTGTGGATGGGCTGATATGCTTAAAGAGGCCAGACACCGGCTCGAAGTGATGGGCTATGACAGGAAATCGATTCGTTTTGAATCTTATGATTGAACCAAACATTTTCCAATTCTGCTTCATTTCATTCTCGTAAAAACCATTAAATAATTTACTACAGCAGGAACTAACATCGGAAAATGGTCAAAATTTTTAAGAAAAACGAAGCGTCTGAATTCGGGTTTGGTACAACAACCAATTCTTCCGGAAAAAGGATTCTCAATAAAGATGGTAGCGCCAATATTTTAAGATTGGGTGAGCCCAGATTTAATATCATAAATATTTACCATTCGCTCATCACGATGAGATGGTGGAAATTCAACCTCGTAGTTTTCTTGTTTTATATTGCCACCAATACCCTTTTTAGCCTTATATATTATTTTATTGCACCAAACGGAATAGCTGGAATGATATTTACTTCGGAATGGGAACATTTCCTCGAAGTCTTTTTCTTCAGTGCACAATCACTTACCACTGTTGGGTATGGAAGACTTAATCCTATAGGCACCTTTACGAGTAGTATGGCGGCTATTGAATCCATGATTGGATTGCTGGGCTTTGCTCTTGCCACCGGACTCTTATACGGACGATTTTCGCGACCAACGGCTAAATTGATTTATAGTGACAATATTTTAATTGCGCCATATACATACCACGCTTTCATTGAATGCCCCTACTGCCTTAATGTTTCGAATTGCAAATGCCCGAACCAATCAGCTTATTGAAGTAGAAGCGCTCCTGTTATTTGCTTACAATGAAGAAGTCAATGGCAAAATTTTCCGACGATTTCAACGTCTTAAACTTGAAGTGGAAAAGATTAATTTATTGGCCATGAGCTGGACCGTTGTTCACCCGATCAATGAAGAGAGTCCGTTAAAAGAACTCACTGCAAAAGATTATGAAACGCTGGATGCGGAATTCATGGTCAATATTAAAGCCATTGATGACACTTACGTGCAACAAGTGTATTCACGAACTTCCTATAAATGGCAGGAGCTGATACGGAATGCAAAATTCCATTCTATTATCTCCACTGCAGATGATGGCAGAACTGCACTTGATTTGCGAAATATATCCTCCTATGAAACTGTATGACTACTATGATTAGAAATCTCCTGGTTCTTATTTTAATACTTCACTACACTCCCTCAATAGGGCAGGAATTAAAAAATAAAGAACAGCTATACAACTATGCTTCCAAACTTCAAGGAGAGAAAAAATGGGATGATGCCCTTACGATTTTCAAAAATTATTGAAGTCTGACTCTTCGAATGTGGAGTATTTATGGCGGACTTCTTATATCTATTCTATTCTGGGCTTTGGACAATCCACTGAAGAAGCACGCCAGCAATGGTATCGCACAGGAGCTTATTTGGGAAAAAAAGCCATTACCCAACATCCCCAGCATGCCAATGCACACTATGCCTATGCAGTTGCTGTAGGAAGGATGAGTGAACATGCAGGAAATAAAACTAAAATCCAAAATGCCAAACTCATAAAATCGGAAGCAGAAACAGCCATAAAACTAGATCCAAAATTACCCGGCCCTTATCATATACTGGGAAGATGGCATCGTGTGGTTGCCGGATTTAGCGGCTTCGAAAGAGCAATGATAAGAGCCATCTTTGGTGGTCTGGAAGGTGGTTCTCATGAGGAATCCATTCTTAATTTTGAAAAAGCAATACAACTTGAACCCTTGAATGCCATTCACTATATTGAAGCTGCTAACAGTTATCTCGAACGCAATAAAACCAACGACAAACAACAGGCTAAAAACTGGCTGCAGAAAGCATTGAACATTCCGATCCGTTCAACTGATGATGAGATGAATAAAAAGACATGTGAGGCGATGTTGAAAAAGTTGTGATACATTGATATACGTGGGGATACATTGAAATACGTGGGGATACTGTTGAAATACGTGGGGATACTGTTGATATACGTGGGGATATACGTGTTGATATACTTAGGGATACATTGATATACTTGGGGATACATTGATATACGTGGGGATACTGTGTTATAGGTAGAAGTACATTGACACACATCGAAATGCATTGAGATATGTAGAGGGTAATTCGTTCACCAACCTTATATCCACTACATCTCAACCGTATATCCACCGCATCTCAACAGTATATCAATGTATCTCAACCGTACCTCAATAACTACTTACCTTTTTTGAACCACTCGAAGGCTTCGGGAGCGAGGTTTTTAAAATAGACAACAGCTATATAAATACCGGAGACCAAGGTTCCTTTATACGCAATGTTTAACAAAGGATTTCCGGTAGATGGCAGGAACCAGCCAATAGCAAAAAGGAAAATGATCAGTAAAAGTAAAAGGGTGTTTTCTTTTTCGAAAGGTTGTAAATTGAAATGCTTTTTCACGAACCAAAACAATAATCCATTGTAAAAGAAAGAAGCGAGTACGGTAGCGAGGGCAGCTCCAATCATCCCGTAAATTGGAATTAACAGGACTTGCAAACCCAAAACAAATACGGCCAATACTATCAGAAAAACGGCACCATACTGGTATTTATCTGAAGTAAATAAAATAGCAGCGTTCAAACCGGTAGCCATATTAAACAAACTTCCGGTACTCAATAAAAGTACAATCGAAGCTCCTTCTTGATAACCATCCGGTAAAAAGTGAGCAGGTCATAAATATTGAGGTTAACATTCAGAAACAAAAAACCACCAATCATGAACATATACAGACTGGATTTATGATAAATCGAAGAAATTTCATCTCTGTTATTATCCTTCCATGCAAAAGCAATTTTTGAAGACGCAATTCGATCAAATGCATTCAACGGTGCTTCAATAATGGTCGGTATAAAAGCAGCAACGGTATAAATACCAACAAAACTCAGCGGCATGTACTGTCCGATCATAATTGCATCGAAATATTTTAAACCGATTGAAGCTACAGAAGCAAACCAAAGCAACAAACCATAACGAATCAACTTACCAAATTTCTGTTCACGAAAAAAAAACCAATCAATTTTAAATCCCGGACGATCGAATTGAAAAATATAAGCAACCAGAGCTATTAACTGAAAGGCATAGATCAGCGTAAAGGAAAGGATAAACTGGTCAAGATTTAGCCATTTGATATAGTATAAACTCACAACGGCTATTGTCAGCAATCGGACAACAACATCATTGAGATAAGTAGGAATGGTACTTTTATAATTCGATGAACAATAAATGCCCAACACAGAGATCAGTGAAACAAAAAAAGTAAGAGGAAAAACATAATAGAAAAATTCATTAAACAAGGGGGATTCAGGAGCATACATTGACATAATGAATCCTTTAAACAGAAAAAGCAATAGTGAGGCCAGAGCAAAACCAGCCAACGGAAACAAGAGCATAAATCCAAAATATCCATGATGTCTCTTTTCAATGTTCTTAAACATCGGAAAAAAGCGATTTGTAGCACTGCCAATTCCCAGAGGAACAAACATGGCCACCAACACTGAAAAAGAATATAGAAGCCGGGTAAGTCCAAGCTCTTCTTTGCTGAGAAGATTGGGTTGAATGACAATCAAGTTTACAAATCCAATAGCAAAACCAATATAGGTGGCTATTGTATTCTTTATTCCCTGCCTTTTAATAACACCCATAAATGCAAAAATGCTCTGTAATTATGATTCTGCTATCTCCGAAAGAATGAAATATTAGCATCAATTCAAATAAGTCTGCAACTACTTAATTATCAATTACATAAATTTTATCTTTCCGGTTAATTCAAATATTCAATTTAGTACATTTGAATAAAATAAATTTATACTCAAACCTCACCACAATGAAAACAAAATTTACCATCATTTTGCTTCTATTAAATTTTTATTTAGTCCGAGCGCAAGGACTATGGGAAGAAATCGCAACTTTTCCCGGAATTTCACGCCATGCAGCAGGTGGCTTCTCTTTGAATGGAGAGGGATATGTCATCGGAGGATTTGGAGCCAACTCTCAGGTTTTGAATGATGTTTGGAAATACAATCCTCAAAACGATTTGTGGACTCAACTTGACACTCTTCCAATCCATGTATATGGACAAACAATGTTCGTTATAAATGATACCGTCTATATGTGTAACGGTTATCAATCCACTGCTGCTGTAACAAATAACAATCTCTACCGATACGATCCCACTCTTGATGTATGGGATTCAATTAATGTTTATCCGGGAACTCCAGCCTATACCTGTGCCAGTTTTGTATTAAATGATAAAGCTTATATTGGGATTGGATTTCAACCCTACACGAATGAACTTTGGCAATATGATCCATCTACCAATTCATGGACTGCGAAAGCTGATTTCGCAGGGAGTATGCGTCAAAGCTGCACTGCATTTGTGATTAACAATAAGGCATTTGTTGGACTTGGAGCTGACAACAATGAAGTATTTGATGATATTTATGAATATGTAGATTCAACTGATACTTGGGTGCTTTTTGATACATTTCCCGGAGGTGGGCGTTATGCTATTACCACCATGGTCATCAACAACAAAGCGTATTTAGGAAATGGCTATGATCTTTCAAATTTCAAAAATGATATGTGGGAACTGGATCCTACATCTTTAACTTGGACACAGGTAAACGACTTTGGAGGTGCTGAACGACATAGCGTATGCAGTTTTGTTATAAATAATATTGGTTATACAGGACTTGGAGTATCTGGTTTTTTCCAAAGTGATTTATGGCGATTGATTCCTAACGGATTAAACGAAATTAGTGGACGTTCATATTATGACCTCAACAGTAATAGCAGTTTTGATTCATCAGAGTATCCAATATCTCAATTACTTGTTCAGGTTAATCCAAGTGGAGATATTTACAGCACTAATAATTTAGGGTATTTAAAGCTACGGCAGACACTGCTATTTCTTATACATTCAATATACTTAATGTGCCACAATATTATGCCCTCAATACCTCGATTCCGACGATTTCATTCAGTAGCATCGGAAATCTGGATTCAAGCATTGTATTACCGCTTCAACCAACAGTTTCCGTTCAGGATCTCTACATTGACATTACTCCTCTTACTCCTGTTAGAGGTGGATTTGATGGTTTTTACGCTATCAATTATAAAAACAAAGGAACCTTACTCTTGGATTCGGCAACAATACATTTGACTTTAGACACAGGATTGAGTTTTCTGTCAACTATGCCCAACACACCTTATTCAGCCATAAATGCCAATGGAGATTCAATTATATGGACAGTTTACAACTTACAGCCAGGAGAAAGTGGTACATTCAGAGTTAAATATGCCAGCAATTTTGCACAGCTCTTAAACGGTGATACTGTCATATGTTCCGCGGTAATTTACCCAACCGCTTCTGATGCTGACACAGTAGATAACTTTAGTTTCACTGAGGAGATCGTTGTAGGCTCATATGACCCGAATGACAAGGCAGTTTCAGACGCAACGATTACCCCTGCAGAAGTTTTAAATGGAAAGTGGCTGACGTATACCATACGCTTCCAAAACACCGGAACATTTCAAGCCAATTATGTACGTGTTATCGATTCCATTCCCACCAGCCTTAACCTCTCTACTTTTGAAATGATTTCAGCCAGTCATGATTTTACTTATGAAATCACCGGTGACAGAGCTGTTAAATGGAATTTCCCCAGCATTGTATTACCCGATTCAAATGCCAATGAACCGGAGAGCCATGGTTTCATTAAATTCAGAATTAAACCTGTTTCTTCTTTGGTTACAGGAAATCAGATTGACAACAACGCCTACATTTATTTCGACTTCAATCCACCGGTAATAACTAACTATGCTCAGACCATTGTTACCAATCCGGCAGCAATCAGCGAAATTTCTAAAAGCAACAACTGGATACTATATCCTAATCCCGCAAAAGATGCAGTCAATATCAGTACAGACATTGATCTTAACTCCATAGCAACGATACAACTTTTTGATGCTTCCGGACGCTTCGTGGCCGGATTGCCAAAGCCCATTAGTCACATGATTGGATTACCAAAACTGAATACCGGCATTTACCACCTCACCATTTTGTTGCAGGATGGTCAAAGTATAAGCCGTAATTTATACATCAGGTAATATCTCTAATGCTTAAAGAAGAGGCTGCATGAAAATGCAGCCTCTTCTTTTATAATTATCTAAATATTCCGACAAAAATTAACATCCTTTTATTTCTGATGTTGGATCACTTTTTCATAAATAGTGATCAGATCATTTATTACCACATCAATATCATGATACCTTTCTGCATAAGCACGGCTTTCTATCCCTTTTTTATTTCTGAGTTCTCCGTCAGCGAGCAATGCATACAATTTATCGGTAATAGTATCGGGATTTGCATTTACAACGGGGGAAATACCCGGGAAGCAGGATTGTACTGATTCCTTCATAAAACAAACGACAGGTTTACCCATCGCAAAAGCTTCCATGGTAGCCATCCCGTAACTACCTAATACCAACTGATCAATAAATATATCTGAAGATGCGATCAACTCCAGCGCTTTCGGGCGTGGAATTTTGTGCACCAGCTTATACTCAAATCTGAAATCCTGTTTTAGTTTATCCAGCGCCATCTCAATAAATGCGGTCCCTTTACAAACCGGAGCAGTGGGTGCGTGTACTATACAGGAACAGGGTTCGAACTGTCCGAAAGCCGGGTATAATGACTTAAATCTATCCGTTGAATATATTTATAATACTCAGGGAAAATTTCAGGCAGGATATATTGCTCCATACCCGGAAACACCAACGGCAGAAATCCTCCTTTTTAAATAGCAATTGCGTCTTTCTGGAATGCGCATAGCTTTCGTACGGATATTCGTAACCGTTGTGAAATACCTGTTTGTAATACGGATTGTCTTTAAATTACACTTCCGGAATCCTAATATCACTACCTACCAACTCCACCAGTCCGGGCTTCTTATACATTCTGATAATCGGCATCACCATATTCAGGACGGGAAAACTGAACGAGCCGCACCAATGAATAACATCCGCCCAACGTATGCCATTGATGACTTCTTTGTAAAACAAAGCAGCATTATATACTTTATGAGGCAAACCATACTTTAGCCCCTTCAGCTGAAACGCTTTGGATTGCCTGTAATCGGAATAGAGATTGGTATCGATAAATACGGCTCTCGCCTCTATGCCCGCTTTGTTCAGGCGATCGAGGGTGATGGCCAGCATTGAAGCCACATTGGATGGAAGAATAAGTACTTTCAAAATCTCTATTTCTTTTTACCTCTCATTGTGATCCCATAGAAATCAACATAGGATTGTGTAATTTCCAGCCCGGCATCATGGAACCAACCTTCTATTTCTTCAAGCGTATGACGGGTACAATTCTGAGGATGGTACCAGTCATAATTAATCACCGCGTTATCATGAAAATTAAACTGATCATTCCAGAAACACTTCAGAAAAAAATGATAAATAAACCGCTGCAGATCGTATTCTCCTTTTTCGATTCCCAAAACCTCTACAGCAGGAACATTTACTTTGATGCCTGCATCGTGTAACTCCTTTCCGAGCTGCGTTACGGAATAACACACTTTCATAGCATCTTCATAACTAAGACCGGCAATTTGACTTCTGATGTAATCATCAGCATATTCACGCATTGGCGCTTTTTTCTTGTACACATATATGGCAATCTCACCGCCATTATCCAGTAGACTAACGAGGTTCAGAAAAGCACGTTTAGGATCGTTTGTATGATGAAGCACTTCCTGACAATAAATAAAATCAAATTTCCCCAGATCAGATAAGTCCGCCAGAAGATCCTTACTGTAAAAAAATGTATTGGGAATGCCATTAAAATTTTCTTTTGCAATCTCACTTGCCACCAGGTCAATTCCTGTGATCCGACAATTTTCAGAAGCATACATTTTGAGTAAGGCGGTCACCCTTCCGTTTCCACAACCAGCATCGAGAACGGTATTCTTATCCTTTAGATAATGTTGTAAATCCTCGCCATTTCTAAATCCATTCCGGCTAAGTATCCAATTTCGATTTCCGAATTTTCCTCCACGGTTTCCTTAAAGGCCAGGGAGGGATTGTTCTTCCATTTACTGAAGAAACTTTCAGCTGTGTTATTTGTCATTCTAAACATTTTTTAAACCATCCTGAATATTCACGGCAGGAAAGTACCCTGTTTTTGAGTACAATTTTCCGGAGTCCGAACTAATATTTACAACAGGCCGGGAAGTATCTTCAACTATGTTCAGCTCACACCCGGCAATCCGGGATATCTCCATTGCCATTTCTCTCAATGTTACTGTACCCGCACCGCCCAGATTATAAACTTCATAACCGGCGGTTTCTGCTTTCAGCAATCCATATATGAGCGCCGAACAGTCATCAATGTAAACAGGGCTCAGTACTAGTCCGTCCTTCCCTGAAAGCGTTACTTGCTTACCCTGACGGATCGAACCAATGAGATTGGGCACAAGCATATTTTTTTGACCCTTTCCATAGGGTGAAAATATTCTCAGCACATCAATACTATAGAATTCACAATAGGGTCTAAGTAAATTTTCAGCGGCCAGTTTTGATGCCGTATAAAAAGATCCCGGAAAGACTGGGTCCGTCTCTTTTAACAGTTGACCTGTTGGCTGATATACGCTACCGGTTGAAGCCATTACGAATCGGTTTACTCCATGCTTTCTGGCCCATTCCGCCAACGCAAAGGTGCTTTGCACGTTTAAAGCATAAATATCGGCAGCTTGCGCAGGGAAATCCCTGTAGTGCCGTGATTGCGCAAGATGAATGACGACATCAAAATTCTCGTCCGGAAAAACTGCGTCATTCCCTTTTGAGAGATCGCAAACCAATCGCTTACACCGTTCATCAGGCGCCCCCTTTTCCGGCCTGCTCAAACAGTACACGGAGACTCCTTGCATATGGTCAAGTAAATAAGTAATCAGGTTCGACCCGATAAATCCATACCAGTAACAAGAATCTTCATGAAGCCTCTTCCGTTTATTGTAAACAAAATGCCTAACCCACCATTCAAAACAGATGAAGGACCAGATCAACAACCGGTGATTGATATTCTTATTACAATGTTCATCCAGAATCCGGTCGATATAACCGGGCTGAATAAAATCCCTGATTCTTGATTTATTGCTTTGCAGCAGGGAACACACATATTGGAAATTTTCTCCTCTGTACCATGATTCATCCGGTGCAGAAAAACCTTGCTTCTTCCGGTTAATGATCGAGTCGGGCAATACTTTAGACATTGAATTTCTCAACACATTTTTACCATCGTTGAACTGCATCTCAAACTTTCTCAGTTTTCCGATTTCATTTTCATCAATGCGTTTCATTTCATCCAGTCTTCCTAACTTATATTTAACGGGAATCTTCTGTGCAAAATTAACCAGTTCATTGTCCATAAACGGAAACCGCTCTTCCATCGAATGCGCCATCGACAACTTATCGCCGACCAGAAACAAAGCAGGAAGAAAAGTCTTTGCCTCAAAATACATTGAATTCTTGATGTGATCTTCCGGTGTATTGTATTTTAAATTATCATTAAACAAAAACACATTTTTGAATGTGGAAAAAGCATCTCTTCCGGAGGAGGTTTGAGAAAACACTTCAGGAGTGAACATTCGGGGTTTATCCTCATCATTTACGAGTCTTTGCCAAAAACTGTAGTACTCTTTGAAATATGCTTCTTTATCCACTGATCCGCTTACACGATAATAACGCCATGGATACCCTCCGTAGAGTTCATCTCCACCTGCACCACTCAAGCAGACCTTAACAAACTTGGAAGCGAGTCCGGAGATATAATAATTCGGGTAAGACATCCCTACCCGCAGATCCTCGAGGTGCCATACCAATTGTGGCAAGGCCCATGAAAGGTCGTTGCTGTTTAATACTTGTTCATAATGTTCCGTCTTAAATAAACTCGCCATCAACTCGGCATCGCGACGCTCGTCAAAATTCGCTTCACGGCCGGTAGTAGCGGACATATCAAATCCGCAGGTAAACGTAACGAGTCTTCACCAGGCCACTGGCCACAGAAGTAATGGAGCCGGAGTCCATTCCACCACTCAGGTAACTACCCTCTTACATCAGCCACCATTTGCCGCTCAACAGCCTGTGAAAACAAAACGAAAGTTTCTTCTTTCGCTGTTTCTTCGTCAATGGTTTCATCAGTGTCAGTAAAATTATAATCCCAATACGTCCATTCCTTCATTTTGAGTTCAGGGTCAAACTGCAACACACGGGCCGGGGCCAATAGCTGAACTCCCTTGAACAAAGTATGGAAGCGGAAGAGATTCTGAAATGTAAAATACTCGTTCAGTGCTTCGAAATTGATACCGAACTGATAAGCGGGATGAGCAAGTATCGCTTTTACTTCTGAGCCAAAAACAATGGTATTGTTGCTGATATAAACATACAGCGGCTTGATTCCATAACGGTCACGCGTAAGGTAAAACTGGCGATTCTTGCATCGTAAATTCAAGAGCAAACATCCCGTTTAGTTTCTCGAATACGGCAGTGCCCCATGCCTGAAATCCTTTTAATATCACCTCTGTATCTGAACGTGATTTGGAAAGTATAGCCCAGCTGACAAGATCTTGCGCAGTTCTTTACAATTATAATCTCACCATTGTAGGTGATCGTCACCATTTCATCTTCCGATGTCATTGGCTGAGCACCGGCAGCTGTCAAATCCAGAATAGCCAGCCGCTTATGTCCCATTCCAATGTGATGTTTGCAATAAACACCTTCTCCATCCGGGCCACGGTGCTTAATTTTCTCCAGCATTGATTTCACCACGCTGGCATCTGCCGGCATGTTATTGCTATTGAGAAAACCTGCAATTCCGCACATAAAAATTAAATAGAAACTTTTTTATAACCGGATGTTCTCCATTCAATCAATTTAAG
This sequence comes from Bacteroidota bacterium, assembly GCA_016721435.1. Classification (GTDB taxonomy): domain Bacteria; phylum Bacteroidota; class Bacteroidia; order AKYH767-A; family OLB10; genus JAJTFW01. The sequence goes on along the minus strand of JADKIC010000004.1, from coordinate 18,935 downwards.
CAAGCCTTCTTCCAATGAAATACCATATTTAAAGTCGATTTCCTTTTCCGCCTTTTCAATGCTGCAATCCTGTTCTTCACGAACTGTCTTGCATCATCTGCATCATATGGTTTGAACCTCACCTTTAGATCGGTCCCCTTCAATTTAAGAATGAGATCACAAAGTTCCTTGATGGTTGTCTGCACACCGGTGCCTACATTATAAAATCCCAGATTCATAGCACTTTTCAATGCACTGATATTGCAGTCGGCTACATCGTCCACATAAATAAAATCATAGGCCTGCGTTCCATCTCCGTTGATCAGCGGCGATTCATTCATGTCAATTTTATTCAACATGATCGGAATAACACCGGTGTAAGCAGCATGCTGGTCTTGTCCTGGCCCGTACACGTTCATGTAACGCAACCCGACAACCGGCAAACCGTACCGGTCATTGTAGGCTGTACACATGGCTTCACCTGCAATTTTCGTTGCACCGTAAAAATTCTTATTATTAAACGGATGATTTTCGGTCATCGGCACTTCCAGTGCGTCACCATAAACGGAAGCTGAGGAAGAATAAACCAGCTTTTTAACTTTATTGCGCACACAAGCCTCCAGCACATTAAAAGTACCTGCAATATTAACTTCAAAGGCTGTACGGGGATAATCCTTACAATGCAACAGCCACATGGCTGCAAGATGGAAGACATAGTCCACGCCCTTCATGGCATCGTCCAGAATATCAATATCACGGATATCGCCACCAAATTCATAGACCCGAACCCGTGAATCAGTCAGGCAATCATTAATGTTTTCATACTTACCACGAACGAAATTGTCATAAATGATAATTTCCTTTACATCTTCTGCAATGAGTCGCCTTACAATGGCAGACCCGATAAATCCTGAGCCGCCGATAACCAACACCTTACTTCCTTTTAAGTCCATTCTTTATGTGATTTTAATTGTTCATAAACCGGTATTCCGGTTCCGCCTCTTGCAGCAAAATTACTAAAATAAAGGAAGGGGAAATACACTTTGATTCTCTTACAAAAAACCTGTATTTTCCCTATGCTTAGTTGATTCCACTAAACTACCTATAACGGGATCCGCTTCAACGATAAACCGTAAAACAGGAATAAGATGTCAGTGATCGCAGCCTTTCCCTTTTTTTGTTCGTCGTATCAAAAACACTCCAATGGCTTGGATGCACTTCATTTAAATCCAAGCGAAAACGTCTTGCATTAAAGTCTGGAGATATAAACAATATGGCTATCCATAAACAAATCATAACAAGCAATCCATATGAAGCTTTAATCAGATAAATTACTAAAATGAGTGGTTAACAGGTAAAGGCAAATGCAGGATTATTTCCATGAATAGATCGACCTCATCCTGTTAAACAAATGGCAGAGTCACTTTTATTAATTTTACTTTACAAAAAAAGAATAAATTAATATCAGATTTTTTAATTAAAATCAGGATGCCAAAGGCATACATACCCTTAGTTTCCATCCATCCACCACCTCAATACCGCTACCCGCCAAACGAGATTGGCATTGCTGTTATCTCCCTTTTTGAAAGCATCAATGAGTGATTTTACTTTTGCCTGGTTCAGGAAGTTGATGTCTCCAAACTGCTGGTCGAGCAAGAACGATAAAGGTCCTCTGAGCCACTTGACTTCGCCCGGTGTCACAAAGCCTTTCTTGTCTTTTCTGTCGGTGATGGGATCGGGCAGGATGCCCCGCAAGGCTTCTCTCAATACACGCTTGGTGGCACCATTGTGCATCTTTGCTTCGTCGGGTAAGGAGAAGATGAATTCTACCAAACGGTGATCCAGGAAGGGCACACGCGACTCAATGGAAAAGGCCATGGAATTACGATCTTCAAATTGCAATAGTGTGGGCAAGCTACTGTTGAAAGTGAGATGGTACAAGAAGTTATTCAACCTGCTCCCTCCGAATTTTTCGAGTGCAAAAGGTATAGAATCCTGCTTTGCTAAAAATGGATAATAATGTTTGTATTCCAACTCGTATAACGATTGTTCACTTTTCCAACCTGCAAGCATACTTTTAAAAAGCAGATTAGACTTTTTTGAAAGCGAATAGTTTTGCAAAGAAGCGTGTGCATTCAGTTCAGCAATTCCTTTTAAGGGCTGAAACGATGTAAAACAGCCACCGATCAACCGGTAAAAAGAATGCAGGTATCCCCCCGCTATTTCATCCGATCCCTGTCCATCCAACACGACTTTGATGCCATTCTTAGCAGCCAGTTGCATCAGGAAGTATTGTGAAATGGGAGAAGAACCAACTACAGGTACATCTGCATGATAGAGTGCCTTTTCAAAATTGCTACTGATATCATCATCGGTGGGCGTAAAATAAAAGGGTTCGAATTGCGGATATTTTTTCAGCACTTCTTTGACCCAGGGACGCTCATCTACATCATTCTTCCCCTCGTAATAAATGGTAAATGTTTTAAAGGCCGCTGCCGGAAATTCTTCACCAATGACCGAAGCAATGGCAGAACTATCCAGACCACCGCTCAAACATCCTCCTACTTCAACATCACTGCGCATATGCAGACGCACACTGTCGATAAAACCTGCTCTGAATTGGGATTTAGTTTCCTCCCAATTCAGACTGATCTGCCTGGATGGATCTATTTTCCAATAGGAATGAATATCTACTTGCTTTCCTGCTTTGAAGATGAGATTATGCGCAGCAGGCAATGCTTTTAAACAGGAATAATATGTTTCATCGTGATACGTATTCCAGCCTAACTGTAGCCCTCTTAATACTTGCGATTCATTGATCTCCTTTTTAAAATACGGACTCTGAAACAACGCTTTATATTCCGATCCAAAATAAAATTTATCACCTTCCAATATGTAAAAAAAAGGTTTGATGCCAAATCTGTCACGGGAACAGAATAATAATTTTTGTTTACTGTCCCATAAAGCGAAAGCCCACATCCCAACAAAATACTGAACACAATCTTTGCCATACTTCTCATAGGTAGCCATAATTACTTCTGTGTCCGACTGCGTATGAAAAACCACACCTTCTGCTTCCAGTGTTTTTCGTATCTCCCTATAGTTATAGACTTCACCGTTATAAACGATGTAATTCCCATTCCTGATCATGGGTTGATTCCCGTCCTCACTCAAATCAATTATCGATAACCGGTTATGCCCGAGTGCCACCGCATCTTCAAAATACTTCCCACGCGCATCAGGTCCGCGGTGAGCAATTGCTGCAGCATGTTCTCCAGCAAAGGGTCTCGCTCTGAGTTTTTTAAAGTTGGGTCGATGAATCCGGCTATTCCACACATATCATTCTATAATATTTCTGCTCCAAGTAAATGCGCAACCTGACGTGCAAGCGCTGAACGACGATAATCCAATATTTTCTCATTACCGGAATAATCTTCCACCACTCTTCCAGGCATTAATATGATCGGAAAGGAAGTCCAACATTTTTTGTTGTTCGTTGCGTTCCAGCATCACTCCTGCTGCACATTCATTCAAGATGGCAGCCGCATCACCATCTGCCGGACCAATCCCCAGTATCGGTTTACGTGCGCCCAGGTATTCAAACAATTTACCTGTTAAAATCCCCTTCGCTCCATCACTGTCAGGAATCACCAGTAAGAGCATATTCGCTTCCTGCATATAGCGTACCGCGGCTGTATGTGAAACATGTCCGATCCATTCACAATTTGCATCTACGCCAGCCTCTCCGGCCATTTTACGAATGGAACCGGGCGCATTTCCTACAAATCTGAATTTAATAATTGAATCAGCAAATTGACGAATGATAGTACTTAACACATTAAAAAACACTTCCGGTTTATATATATCTGCCATCGTTCCTACGTATGTAATAACGAATTGACCCGGAACACTTACCTTCGTTTCTCTGAAATCATCTTCATCATATCCATTGGGTATTACATGAATCTTTTGTTCAGCGATGGAATCAGACTTTAAGAGAAAGATTTTCCTTATCGCATCACTTACTACGAGAATAATATTAGCCTGCTCCAGCACATTTCGTTCGAGCTGCGCATCTTTATGGGCGGCAAGAGGAGTATGTAATAAATCTTTATAATAATAAATATCGGTCCAGGGGTCGCGTAAATCAGCTATCCAACAAAGATTGGGGTGGGTTTTCCGAAGTTCTAAACCGATCAATTGAGAGGAATGCGGAGGACTGGAAATATACACACAGGTAATTCCTTCCTCTTTTATAATTTTTTGCAGCATTTACCGCATAGGAAACCCACCCTACTCTTGCATCAGGGATAAAAAAATTACCTCTGATCCACCTCAATGCTTTTTGAGTCAAGGATTCTTTATTCGCATTGGCAAAACCACCGTAAGGAACATTTTTCTTTCCTGCAATAGACGATAAAATATTTAAAGGCTCAAAACTGTTGGTGGTAATCACTTTCACTCCCTTTGGCACATCGCTGAGCAACGACTCATCTACTACCGGATAACTTGCTTTGACAGGATCAACGGTGAGTACCACCGGCAGGAGACCGAAATTCATAAAATACTTTACAAACTTCAAGGTGCGTTGTACGCCGGCTCCTCCACTGGGAGGCCAGTAGTAGGTAATCACCAGCACCTTCTCGAGTACCATTGCGGCTATCTCTTTTTCTTGATCTCTACGAAAGAAATTCCGGCGAACAGTAATAGTAAGATAATAGAACCTGCGAGTGATATTTTCTCTCCGGTTACAAATGCTTCCGGCTCAAACTTAAACTCTACTTTATGTTTACCGGCAGGGATCTGCATCGCTCTCAACACATAATTCGCACGTATATGTGAAACCGGTTTACCGTCCAGATAGGCATTCCAGCCGGCAGGATAATGGATTTCAGAAAACACGATCAGATTCGTTTTACTACCCTCCACTTCGTAGGCAAGGTAGTTGGGTTCTACTCTACCATCCTTACTAATCAGTTTAACAACCGCTGTAGAGTCGGATCCTTTCACTGCATCCTTTATTTCGGAACTATAACGGGTATCTATTACCGCCATAGTGCGGGTATCCATACTATCCAGTATTTTCATTTCCTCATCCGCATTCTGCACCACTTTCCAGTCACTTACCACCCATGCTGCACCCAGCGCTCCGGGATTCATTTGTGCCATCGGGGACTGATCCTGGGGATTACGCACTATGAAGTATTTCGCATTGAGCATATTCAATACATTCATATTTCCCTTGCTGATCTGATACTCGACCAACTCCTGATAACGCTTCAGCTTTGCTCCGTGATATCCTCCAATGGAACGATGGTAATAAGAAGTGCTGGCGTCATTGAACGTATTCACTGAAGTGTTCATCACCCGGAAATATCCCTTGTCACTTAGTATCTGCTGATCAGCAGCTGACATCGTGAAAGGTTGTTCTGCTTTTGCTTTAGATGCAAAATGTCCGTCGTTGAGAAAGCGCTTATCTACTCCCCACATATCAATCAATATCAAAAGAGAAAGTACAGGCAATACCACTGCTAACTTAATTTTAGATTGAAGAAATGCATACAACATTCCAAAAGCTACGGCAATAAAGAATAGCGATCTGAAAGCATCCATGCGCAACATCGACTCACGATCCGCTTTTAGTGCAACCAGGAGCCAATCGTATTGCTTCAATTGCTCATCTGAATCACCGGAGAAATCACAAAACAATCCGGGAAGAACAACAAATAATAAACAAAGTCCTCCACTGATATAAAAAGCATAGAGCAATGATTTTTTCAATTTAACTTTCTAAACTGCCGTCAGCAAACTTTGACAATCCCAGCATGCCAGCTAAAGGAATCATAAAGGATGTAATTACCAAAGCCATAGCAACTGATCGGAACTTATTATAAGCCGGGAAGTGATCAAAAAACAAATCCGTTAGCGGAAGAAAATGCCTGCCCCAGGAAAGCATCATGAATAAGACTGCTGCAGTCACCATCCACCATCTCATCGTTCCCTTAAGAAGAAATATCGAAAGTACGAAGAGAAAGAAAGGAATTACACCATTATACACAGGACCGGAAGTCATGGGCTGATCACCCCAATATAACGGTGCCTGCTTAACGAAAGAACGTGCTTGTGCATCACCGGCTTGACTAGCAATGGCCTTATAGCTTTCCGACTTATTGTCCAGTTCATACATGGAAGAACCACCTGCAAATCCCGGAATAACCAGCGTCATCGATTCCAATTTACCATAACTCCAACCCAAGGCATAGTCTTTATCCAAACCTGTACTCACTTTTTTCTCCGTTAACTCCGACTGACTTCGCGTGGAGTATTTCCCATATTCATAGGTCAGCCATAGATTTGTTATATTCGGTAAAACGGCCAAACCGGCAGCAAACAACAATGCAACACTTGCACGCATGAATCCCGGAATCGCTTTTTCCTGAATTGCTCTTACCAACTCAAACACGATGAGTAGTCCAATAGTAATAGCTACATAATAAGTAATCTGAAGGTGATTGGAGTAAATCTGTAAGGACAAAGCAAGTGAAGTAATGGCTGCACCTAACAACCAGCGATCGCGGTAAGCCATGAGCACTCCGGCAAAAATTAACGGGATCAAAGCAATGGCATGCACTTTTGTATTATGTCCGGCATGTATGGAAACGAACTGGAAAGAACAGAATGCATAAGCAATAGCACCTGCAATGCCTATTCGGAAATCGGACTTAAGAGCAATCATCAACAAATAAAAAGAAAGCATGCCCAGGAACAATAAATTCGCCGGACCGGGCAGACCTAACCACAGTATTTTGTTAACATACTGTATCAGATTTGAAGCATAGACTACTGAAATCTGATAGGCGGGCATTCCACTGAACATAGTACTGATCCAAAGCGGTTCCTTTCCATAAGCTTCCCTATAATCGGAAATCTCCTTAGAACTACCAACCATTGTGCAATATCGCCCTGTTCCAGTGCCTTTCCTGAAAGCACAGGGGAAAAATACATCACTGAAATGACTAAGAATAGACCAATGGCTATGAGATGTGGCTGTAATACCTTCAATAAGGATGGCTTCATATTCATTTACTTGCTTTTAAATTTACCTTCTTTTTCAAGAGGATGAAAATAGCGATTAATTTTTGTTTCAAAATGATTTTTATATCAAAATACGCTCCCTAATATTCGCATTTATTCTTTTTGTTAAACTTTTGGTATATAAAATACTTTTGCTTGCTGCTTCTGGCTGCTAGCTACTAGCTTTTTTGTTAAAGCCTAAAATACGTTGACCGGTAAATTTGAATGCATATGAATGGGTGCTGGCATCTAAAAATAAAGCGAGCAGCCAGAAGCAAAAAGCAAAACTAGTCTTTCACCTCTTCGTAATCCACATACTCTCCCTGACTATCGCGAAAGGATTTTTTCTTTGGAGATTCAGCATCAGCATTCACCTTTGTTTGCTGTTGAGAATTGAATCCTGTTTGCCGCTGTTGCATCTTGTTCATCTCTTTAAAAAGCTTTTTTGAAATTGCGGACATGATGAAAAAAAAGATATATCTCCGGAACACCCCGAAGACAATAAAGATGATGAGTAAAATGAAGAAGAAGTCTGCCATGGCTTTCTAAATAAATCTTCGTTTGAGTCCCTAAAATATTTTAACGCGAGAGATATAAATTTCTTTCACTGTATACCTGCTGGAAGAAATCATCCTGCAAATCATCAATGAAATAAATGGCCTCGCCTGTTGATTTCATCTCGGGTCCGAGCTCCTTGTTTACATCCCTGAATTTTTCAAATGAAAACACAGGAATCTTAATTGCATATCCTTCTTTGCGGGGATTGAAAGTGAAATCTTTCACCTTCATTTCGCCCAACATCATCTTGGTGGCATAATTCACATAGGGCTCATCATAGGCCTTGGCAATAAACGGTACCGTCCGGGAGGCTCTCGGATTGGCTTCTATCACATACACGACTTCCTCCTTTATCGCAAACTGAATATTGATCAACCCTTTTACATGCATGGCCAATGCGATTTTACGGGTGATGTCTTCTATCTGTTTAATGACATGATCGCTCAAATCAAAAGGTGGTAATACTGCATTGCTGTCGCCGGAGTGAATCCCGGTCGGCTCAATATGCTCCATGATACCGATGATATAGGCATCTTCTCCGTCACAAATCGCATCCGCTTCCGCTTCAATGGCTTTTTCGAGAAAATGATCCAACAAGACCTTATTGCCGGGAATATCCTTCAGAATATTAACCACATGTGTTTCCAGTTCCTGCTCATTGATCAGATTTCATGCTTTGTCCACCGAGTACGTGAATGGACGTACCAGTAGTGGAAGCCAAATCTTTGGATAACTCTACCGCCTGATCTGCATCTTCAATCACGCCAAACTTCGGATAAGGAATACCAAGATCCTTCAGGAGATTAGAGAATGAACCACGATCCTCAGCCAGATCCAGAGATGCGAAACTGGTACCGATAATATTGATACCATACTTATCCAGCTTCTCTGCGAGCTTTAATGCCGTTTGTCCTCCCAATTGCACAATCACTCCCACCGGTTTTTCATGCAGAATGATATCATAAATATGTTCCCAGAAAACAGGTTCGAAGTACAGCTTATCGGCAATATCAAAATCGGTAGAAACCGTTTCCGGATTGCAATTGATCATGATGGTTTCATAGCCGCATTCTTTCGCAGCCAACACACCATGAACGCAACTATAATCGAACTCTATCCCCTGCCCTATTCTATTGGGGCCTGAACCCAGGATGATTACTTTCTTTTTATCGGAAGCAATGGATTCATTTTCGGTTTCAAAAGTGGAATAGTAATAAGGTGTTTTCGCTTCAAATTCAGCGGCACAGGTGTCCACGAGTTTGTAAACTCTGTGGATGCCCATGTCCTTTCGTTTGCTATGTACCTGACTCTCGAGGCAACGCAACAGATGAGCTACCTGTCGGTCGGCATAACCCTTTTGCTTTGCTTCCAGCATTAAATCACGGGAGATGGTATCAAGGGTATTCTTTTCAATTTCCTTTTCGAGCTCTACCAACTCTTCGATCTGATTTAAAAACCAGGCATCGATACGCGTGAGTTTCTGAATGGTTTTAAAGGGAATTCCCATCTTGAAAGCATCGTAAATATGAAAGAGTCTGTTCCAGCTGGGATTTTTCAAACTCGACAGAATAGCTTCCTGATTGGTTAGTTCTTTTCCATCTGCACCTAGTCCGTTCCTCTTTATCTCCAGCGACTGACAGGCCTTCCGCAGCGCTTCCTGAAAGCTTCTGCCTATACCCATCGCTTCTCCAACAGACTTCATCTGAAGACCTAAATGACGATCGGTTCCTTTGAACTTATCGAAATTCCAACGCGGTACTTTAACGATGACATAATCGATAGTGGGTTCGAAGAAAGCAGAAGTCGTCTTGGTAATTTGGTTCTGCAATTCATCGAGGTTATAACCGATGGCCAGTTTTGCAGCTATTTTCGCTATAGGATATCCGGTGGCTTTGGAGGCCAGTGCAGATGATCGGGATACACGCGGATTAATCTCGATGACGATGATTTCATTTTCATCATTCGGATTCACAGAAAACTGAATATTACATCCACCGGCAAATTGTCCGATACCATTCATGCACTTTATGGCCAGATCACGCAGTTGCTGATAGGTACGATCACTCAACGTCATGGCAGGAGCTACAGTGATAGAATCTCCGTGTGAATGCCCATCGGATCAAAATTTTCGATCGAACAAACGATGATGACGTTTCCAATACTATCTCTCAGAAGTTCTAATTCAAACTCCTTCCATCCGATGATACTCTGTTCAATGAGTACCTCATGCACCGGACTCGCATGCAATCCGAAATTCAGAGCAGCATCAAAATCATCCTTTGTTTCTACAAATCCTCCACCGGTTCCACCGAGTGTAAAAGAAGGACGAATGACCAATGGGAAACCGATCTCCTGTGCAATTTCTTTTCCATCAAGAAAAGAGGTAGCTGTTCTACCCTTACACACTTTTGCGCCTAATTCAAGCATGCGCAAGCGAAAACGTTCCCGATCTTCTGTCGTCTTAATCGCATCAATATCTACTCCGATAATTCGAACGTTGTATTTATCCCATAACCCCGCTTTCTGGCAGTCGATGCAAAGGTTTAATGCAGTTTGTCCTCCCATAGTTGGCAGCACTGCATCAATCTTATGCTTCTGAAGAATTTCACTGATCGACTTCTTCGTTAATGGCTTGAGGTAAATATGATCAGCAGTCACTTTATCCGTCATGATAGTTGCCGGATTCGAATTGATCAATACCACTTCAATCCCTTCTTCCTTCAACGAGCGTGAAGCCTGACTTCCTGAATAATCAAATTCACAAGCCTGACCAATGATGATCGGGCCACTTCCAATGATGAGAACGGTTTTTATAGAATGATCGCGAGGCATCGGCTTTTATCTTTATTAAAGGGTATATAAATGTATGTGGTGAAATCCTGCAATAATATAACGTAAATGACTGAAAACAAGGAAAATAATTTTAAAAAAGGGATTAAAAAGTACTGATCACCGACTCTTGACAATGTCATTTTACCTCGTCCGTTTTAGGATAGTACAAATGTAAGAAATCAGAGGCAGATGAGGTTAGTTGTTAATAATTAATGAAAGCTATTCTTACTCTACTAATTTTGTGACGATGGAGAATTCTTCCGCTTACCAATTTCTAAAAAGCAGTGAATTTACCCTTCCTTATCGTGAATATGGCCATGGACCCGAATTGCTCATCGCTTTTCATGGTTTCGGGAGAAGTGGTGGAGATTTTCAACCGCTGGAAATTTTTCTACAAGACCGGTACACGATCATCGCCTTTGACTTTTTCTATCACGGACCTCATGCAGAGGACAGTCATAAAAAAATGCCGGTATTTACTCCCAGGCATATGGCTGAAATGATTGAAAAACTTCTCTGGGAAAGGAAAAAGGTAAGGTGTTCACTCATTGGGTACAGCCAGGGGGGCAGGATAATTTTGGGACTGGTACATCAATTACCACATCGTATTTATGAGTTATTTGTGTTGGCTCCGGATGGTATGAAGAAAAACCGGATGAGGTCTTTTGTCGGGAGAACTTATGCAGGAAGAATGATGGGGAAATATGTTGTAAAGAATCCGGGCATACTCTTTACCTTCATCCGTTTCTTTCGTCATGTTGGCCTCATCAATTCGAAGGTGGAGCAATTCTATTTATTAAATACACATACTGAAAAGGACCGGTACCGCATTTATCATACGTGGTTGGCTTTATGCAAATACATGCCACATTGCTTTGGTACGGCATTATTTTGCGAGCAGACCGATCAGGGTAGAATTTATTTTCGGAAAATATGATACCATCATTCCTTTACAATCCGGAATTCGTTTTACTAAGAAAATGAACGGGAATATAAATATTCACATCCTTGAGTGTGGACATGATATTCTACAGCAAAAGAAGGAAATAGCTGAAATCATCATGAAAACCGTTAAAAGTGAATAGCCCTTTCCGAATTCCATCTTGCGGCAATAAGCACTGCTGGCTTGACAGGACTTTGTATTACTATCATGAGTGGCTTGTTTGCTGGAGTTAAAACTTCATTTATATATCCGGTCGTATCTATCCCTTAAAAAAGGTGAGATCATTTACCGGCTCTTTTACCCTTCTAACAAAACCATAAAAATAAAAAAAGCAACCCATAAGAGTTGCCTTTAAATTCTATATTGAGATAAGACTACTTTCTCCAGCTACGCTCGTCAGAAACAGTAAGTTTTTTACGTCCTTTCTTTCTACGCGCAGCAAGAACCCTGCGACCATTCGCTGAACTCATACGATTTCTGAAACCATGTTTGTTTCTGCGTTTACGTAACGAGGGTTGAAATGTCCTTTTCATATTGCTATTTTATTATCCGCTAAGGGAGCGCAAAGATAGAAAAAAAGTAAATCAGGCAAAAAGAAAATTTAATTTTAAATAATGATTTGTCTTGCCAGATAGACTACAGCCTTTGTTTCGAAGAAATCCTCCGTCCACCAATCACTAATCTTTTGAATTTCAACATCTTTCCTAAACTCAAATAATTCTTCACTTAAATCACCCCCTTTCAATACCACCCAGCCATTGGGAAGCGAGCCCTTTTGACCGGGGACAAGTAATTTCTTAGTCCAATTCACCAATTCAGGCAGGGGTGCTACAGCCCTACTTACAACATAATCAACGGGTTGCGACATTTCTTCAGCCCTACTTCGTACCACTTCAACATTGTCTAATTTCAGAACATCTACCATATCCCGCAATGCCTTTATCTTTTTTTCAATAGAATCGGTCAAAATAAACTTTGTTTGGGGAAAGCAAATGGCTAAAGGAATTCCGGGAAATCCACCACCGGTGCCAACATCAAGCACTACTGCCCCGGGATTAAACTGAATAAACCGGGCGATAGCAAGTGAATGCAATACATGCCGTATTTCAAAATGACTGATATCTTTTCTGGAGATAAGATTGATTTGCTCATTCCATGGAATAAAAATTTCTTTAAAATAATTCAGTTTTGCTTCTTGATCTTCCCTGATACCCTTTAGATAATCTGCATATAAAAAAGAAAGCCCCATGTTTGAATTCATGGGGCTAAGTTAGTATAGAGTTCTGTCTAATGGATAACGTACTCGGAATTTTTCATGATCTGATACAGGAACTCCCTGGCACGGAATAATTGCGCTTTCACAGTACCCAGAGGAAGATTCAATTCCACTGCAATTTCCTCATAGGAAAGTTCCTGATAATATCTCAACTCCACCAATCTGCGATAGCGCGGCTTCAGTTTATCCACCACATCCTTCATCATCATCACCTTTTGCTTTTTCATCATCACATCGTCGGGACCCGGACCATCCGATCTCACTTCGAGTGTAACATCCTGCCCTTCTTCATTCTCAAAACCGCGATCGATGCTCAACATCAGTTTACGCTTCTTCCGTATAAAATCAATACAGTTATTCGTTGCAATCTTAAACAACCATGTACTAAAAGCATAGTCCGGAGTATACTGACGAATATTGCGAAACGCCTTTCCAAAAGCCTCAATGGTCAAATCTTCCGCATCATCACGATTATTTACCATCTTCAGCAACATATAATAAATAGAATCCTTATAACGAGACATCAATTCTGCATAAGCCTTCTGATCGCCATTGTCCACCGCCTTTCGAACGAGTTTATAATCTTTAATTGCCTTATCCGACAAATGATGCACTTCTTGATCTGCGACCTCTACAATTTGTTTGGGTTGTTCCATAGATGACTCGTTATTGCTTGGTTGATTTGACTTTTTCTGTTTGATTTTTACTGCTTGAAGTGTAGAAGTACCGGCCATTATTTCCAGGATTTAGTTTTTATAAACAGATTTGATACGGCCAATAATGGATAAGCAAAAGCGCTGAAAAGATCGAAAAACGGGATGAACAGGAACACATCCGATTCAGCAAGTTTTTTATATCCTTTCCAGCAAACTATCATTTGAATCGTGAGACGTATAGCAACTATTCCTACGACAATCTGCCAGTTTAGTTTCACAAGGATTGCAAGAATTAACATCAACCAGAACAGAAAAAGACTGAAATAATAATTCCCTACAAATATCCGATCCCTGCTTTTATAATAAGATCCCGCACTCATATGTCTTCTTTTCTGATAAATCCAGGTAAACAGCGAAATCTTTGGCTTAGAATAAGTAAATGACTCAGGTTCAATGACAACAGAAGTATTATCACGGGTTGCAGTTTCATTGATAAAAAGGTCATCATCCCCTGACATAATATGATAATGATTAGCGAAACCTTTATTACGAAAGAATAAACTTTTGGTATACCCCATATTTCTTCCAACACCCATATACTCTTTACCCTTCATCGCTCTACCGAGATACAGCAAGGCATTCATAACAGTATCAAAACGGATCCACTTGTTCAGAAGTCCCGGCTCTTTATCATAGGCGCCATATCCAATCACAATTTCCTTCTTATCTGTAAATCCTGCCATCATTTGCCTGATCCAGTTTCGATCGGCCGGCTTGCAGTCTGCATCAGTCAACAAAATATGTTCGTGAACCGCTGCCTTTATCCCTAATGTCAAAGCAAACTTTTTACCATGCTGGTATTTTTCCTGCTCACGAATATTAACAATCTTTAGATTTTTGAACGCATCTTCCATCTCATCCAGGTATTTTCCGGATTCATCCCAGGAGCAGTCATTCACTACCACCACTTGATAATCCGGGTAATCCTGATCCATTATTAAAGGGAGAAAGTTACGGGAGGTTTTTCAGTTCATTCCGGGCACAAATGATAACAGATACAGGTTTAACTGGCGCAGTTGTTCCGGAAAGAGAAGTTTTTCGGAAGCCCGGTACCGCCATTTCAAATAAGAGGTAGTACAATTGTATACCTGTTGCTAAACATAATACACCCAATACGGAATACTGAATAATCTCTAAATCTATCTGTGGCATCTTTTGTCGAAAGGAACTTTGCTAATCACACAAAGCTATCTGCAAGTCATCAGTGATTACGACGAGGGGAAGTTTAAATATTAACAAACGACTCTTGAAAATAAAACCGGAATTAAATAAACAGTAAAGTATTGTAAGTTAGTAATTTAAAAACCTATCCCAAATTATCAGATCACCAAATACCAAAGAATAGTAGAGGTTCTTTTAAGCAGAGGTCTTCAAAATATTTGTTTCCGTCTCCATACGTCCGGGATATACCTTCAAAGCTTCTCTAAGACAATCCATCGCATTTTTCAAGGACTCTAATTTCAAGACATAGGCAATTCGCACCTGGTGTTTACCGGACTCCGGCTTAGAGTAAAATCCGGTTGCGGGAGCCAGCATGACGGTTTGATGGTTGAACTCGAATGACTCCAACAACCATTGACAAAATTTATCAGCATCATCTACGGGAAGCTGAGCCATACAATAAAACGCTCCGGAAGGTTTTGGACAATAAACACCATCCATTTTATTCAATGTCTCCACTACATAATCACGCCGGGCCACATATTCTTTCTTTACTTCTTCAAAATATTCCTGAGGCGTATCAATGGCGGCCTCTGCAGCAATCTGACCAAAAGTAGGCGGACTCAGGCGAGCCTGTGCGAATTTAAGTGCAGCAGCCATGACTTCCTTATTCTTTGACACCAGGGCGCCGATTCTGGCTCCACATGCACTATAGCGTTTAGATATACTATCCATCAACACAACATTTTGATCCAATTGGTCAAGGTGCATTACCGAAACATACTCACGCCCATCGTAGCAAAACTCCCTGTACACCTCATCCGCAAACAGGAATAAATCATGCTTCAGAACAATCTGCTTAAGTATTTCCAATTCTTCACGATTGTATAAATACCCGGTTGGATTACTGGGATTACAAATTAGAATCGCTTTTGTTTTAGGAGTTATCGCCTTTTCAAACTCACTGATTGGTGGCAGTGCGAATCCGGTCTCTATACTGGATGGAATAGGTTTCACTACCACGTTCGCCTGCGTACTGAATCCATTGTAATTGGCATAGTACGGCTCCCGGAACAATGATTTCATCACCGGGATTAAGACAGGCCATCATTCCAATCTCGATCGCTTCAGAGCCACCGGTAGTAATGATGATGTCGGTCCAATCCACATTGATATTGTAACTTTTATAATAGCCTGCCAATTTTTTTCTGTACGATTCAATGCCGGCGGAGTGGCTATACTCAACAACTTTAAGATCAATATTACGTATGGCATTCATCATCACCTCCGGAGTATGAATGTCAGGTTGACCTATATTTAAATGAAAAATAGTTACCCCTCTTTTCTTAGCCGCTTCGGCATAGGGTACAAGTTTTCGAATAGGACTTGGGGGCATCAGGAGCCCTTTATCAGAGATTTTCGGCATGGATATAAAATAAATAGTCCCGGCAAAATACCGGGACTACAAATTTAAGCTATTTTATACTTGAAACTACTTTTGAGGAGCCGCGTTTGCAGGCTGTGCAGCTGGTGCTTCAACTGTTCCTTTCAAGTGAAGGATTCGAGGACTGTTTTTAGCGTTAGAGGTAATGGTTACCGTTTTATCCTGCATACCCATTTTACCTGCTGAATTGAAGGTCACTTTAATAGAGCCGGTTGCACCTTTCTTAATTGGCTCTTTAGGATACTGAGGAACCGTACAGCCACAAGAACCTTGAGCGTTAGTGATGATCATATCTTCCTTACCGTTATTGGTAAAAGTAAATTCGTGCGTCACTGATTCACCTTGCTTAATCGTTCCAAAGTTAAATTCTTCGGCCTCGAATACCATTTCAGAAGCATTTTTGTTATCGACCGCAGTTTGAGCATCAGTAGCAGCAGGTGCAGCCACAGGCTTAGCCATTACTTTGTCATTTTGGGCATTTACAGAACCTGCGGCAAGTAAAAGACTACAAGCGGCAAGAAGGAATAATTTTTTCATGATTTATTTTTAAGATTAAGTTTATTTCGATTGATTTTCAAGGGGTGACATTCCACCGTCCTTTCTTACAGGCATTAAATCTTCGGATTGCTCCTGAGACTTCACTACCCCTTTGATTGTAAGAACTTTAGATGCAGACTTGGCATTGGACATCACGGTAACTGTCTTAGTAAAAGGTCCGGGACGTTTAGTATCATAATTCACATTTATATAAGCTGATTGCCCTTTCAAAACGGGTTCTTTAGGCCATTTTGGTACTGTACAACCGCAAGACCCCTGACTGCTGGTAATTACAAAGGGTCATTTCCTGTATTGGTAAATTTAAAAGCGTATGCACCATCAGCACCATATTCAATAGTACCGTAATCATGCAATTCTTTCTCGAAAGTTATTTCAGCTGCATTCTTGTCTGTAGCTTGTTTTTGATCCTGTGCAATGCTTAGATTTACGATAGACAGCAGGAAAACAGAAAGGGAAAGAAGATATTTCATGCGAGTGTATTTTTAGGATTTAACGATTTGATTGAGCCAAAGTTCATCTATTAATATGAATTCAAAATGAACCTTGAAATAACCACATCGATTATACAAGTGCAAAGCAAATACATAGTGATGAACTCATCATGAAGCAACGATACCTGTTTCATGATTTTAAGATGAATCCGGTCATAAACTGAATTAACAGCTATTATTTTGAGGGAATGATAACCGATTGAAGTTGTTCGTAGGCAGACTTGATAAAATAAATAGCCCAAAGGGTTATCCCTGTGAATTTCACTGAATCCTCTATATATGTATCGAAAGGCACCCCTTCGAAAAACAAATCAAAAGTAATTGAAACTGCAAATAACAAATAAGTAAGGAATATTAATGCTACATTTTGATTTAATAGAATGGTTAAAAACTTAAAGGAGAAAATAAATAAAAGAATTTTTCTGAAATTCCAACATATTCCGGCAACACAATTTCATGCAGCATAAATTGATCATCCAGGTGAGAATAAGTGTTATCAGGCCACTCCAAAAGAAAAAAACACTGTACTCTTTCTTTCTTTCTACCCTGCTCAATATTCTCCAGGAAAACCCACAAACAGCCAAAGCAGCACACCATATAAAAATACCTAAATAACTGATCAGACCAACCCAAGGTTCATGATGATAAACACCACTATAATCGCGAGTGATATCTGAGGGCTCAACTCCAAATTTAAGTGCTATTATTAGAACTGTGAACAGAAATAAACCTAGAATGATAAAGGCTGTTGTTAACAGCTTATAATGCAGAATAACAGAATTTCTCAAAACTTTAAAAATGATACTATTCCGGAACGTTTAGTAGAGCAAGATAGCAGCAACTTCACTGCCACTAAAGCTAAAATAACGAGCGAATTTGCCCAATTCCTTTAAATTTTCAACAATTACAGTAAGCCGGATCATATTTTATTCCTCTCCTCCAATACAAACTTCATTGATGTACGTAAGTAATAAACTGTCCAAATGATTATCCCTGTGAACTTAAAACAATCCTCCCAAAAAGCACGATGTTTATCGACAGGTATAATGTTATTGTCTACCACCAATGACATAAAAAACATACCCAACGCCAACAACCACATGGTGAAATCGGTTTGGATAAATACTTTAAAACATGAAATCACAATAATTAAGACACATATGAAATAAGCAACAAAAAAGAGCTTTTCAGGAATATAAATGAAATCATTAAACATTTTTTCATGCATTTGAAATACATCATCAAACCCCATCAATAAAGCCAATAATCCTGCAAACAACATCAGGCGCATTTTCACTTTATCTCCTTTAAGAATTCGCAGGAAAAAAAAAGTAAACAAACAAATAGTGGCTGAGGCACTCCAGAAAAAGATTCCTGCATTCGAAATCATACCGGTATAAACATGTCCTTTTAAAATAGTATTGGGATCACGCGTTAATTCACCAAAATCTTGAAGACCGAGATAAGTACCGAATTTCCAGGTGAATAGGAGTATCAAAGCCGGCAACCCCAGAGCAAAGAGATATGCTTTAAAGTTCACAACAACATTATTTATGGCCAATGAAATCAGGTTCATACGTCAAAATTATTTCCTTCAACGTCGAAACTTAACTTTAGTTTTGAAATTTAATAACAAGATGTTTGAAAATCCAAAAAACAGAATGTCGCCGGCTATAAATACTGATTATCATTTAATTAATTGATAATTCAAGTATTTTTTGGGAACAGTAGTATTTTGATCTATCTTTGCAGCCCAAACAGGAAATTTCTGTTGGTTTGGTTAGATAATACCACTTAAATTATTTAATCTCAGTTCTTAAAAATAGTACGGTTCGGTAGTTCAGCTGGTTAGAATACATGCCTGTCACGCATGGGGTCGCGGGTTCGAGTCCCGTCCGGACCG
>JADKIC010000003.1 GCA_016721435.1 Bacteroidota bacterium | reverse complement strand
CTTTAGAACAGATATTATCCAGTTGCGACTCTTCCATCAGGATTGTGTTTTTTTGAACAATAAATATAGCCTGCAATTCCTGTAATAATAAGGGCTGAAGCAATTACTACTGTCATTCTTCGAGAAAGTCAAATTTATTATTCACTCTTATTTTCTCTATCAGAAATCGTTCAATGCCGTTAAAAATCAGATACAGAAAAAACAATTGTCCGGTGTGCACTAATTTCTTCCGGAAGCTCCACAAAATAAAAAATAAAAAAATACATGCAAGTGCTTCATAGAGAGGAGTAGGAAAAACCGCTTCCGGTAAAACCATACAATGCTTTCCTTCACAACCGGGAATGGGAACACCGGCACTGATCACATTATGTGGATAATCATAGGCCCAAAACCAATCCGGGAGCCAAGATAACCAATCAGGTTTTGGACTTAAATTTACAACCCCCCAGTCACCATCACCGGAAATCTGACAACCCAAACGACCTGTACCATACGATAACATTAGTCCGGGAGCAGTAGCATCCGCAAGCACCAATGGCGGCATTCCATTTTTACTTCCATAACGCATCACTGCGATCGTTCCGGCAATTAATCCTCCATACATGGTTAACCCACTGAATGAAATCAACGCCTCCAACGGATTCTCTCTGAACTCATGGAGATTCTCAAGATTATGAAAAATTTTAGCACCGATAATCCCACTTATGGCTGCGATGATGGTAATATTGGAAACAAGCTGAAAAGGATGTACCGTTTCCTGTATCATTTTTGGCTGAGGTAATCGTTCCTTCTCTTTCTCACGGTACTGCATATACGCCATTAGGGAACCAACCAACAATCCACCCAAAGGATTTCCGGAGAGTGAGAGCAACACACCTTGTGTATCTTCTACAAATAGGGAATAGTTGATGGCCGCATAAACAAACTTATATCCCAGCAAGAAACCTATTAAAAAAGAAGAGGCTAAATCAGAAAAAGTAGCGGCTGCACCTTTCATCGTCTCCTTAACATGCGATTTTACCAAACCCAATTTTTCCTTACGGATCAATTCCAGTTTCACGGTGTACGCCGCAAGAAGGAAGGAGAGCGCCAGCATAAACCCGAAACTCTGGATGGGGAGCGGAAGGTTTAATCCAAAAAGATCATGCAATAAATCGGATATGGTTGGATACATATATATATTTAACAGAAGGTAGCAATATTTTTCGGGGCAAGCACAGGTGCCGCCTTCACCAGACCTCTGTTGCCTATTTCTTCCAATTCACAATCAACAATTCTGTTAACAAAATCAGCTCTAAATGGGTGCTCTACACGAATATAATTAGAGTATATCCAAACATTGCACCTTCATTTTCTTCTTCTTCAAAAAGTACAGGCCACTTGCATTACCCAAATTCTCAACAGTGAAATCATGTGATTTTTTCGCAGATAAGTTCCTCAATCTGCTATTTCTATATTTCCTGACCGGCATGGGGACAACCTGATCCATCTGTGCGGCGAGCGTATCATTTCTTTCTGAATAGGTGAAGACATGGAAATAACTCACCGGCAATTGCTGAAGAAAATTATATGTTGCTTCAAAATATTCTTCTGTCTCCCCGGGAAATCCAACAATCACATCCACACCAATGGAAGCATGAGGAATCAAGGATTTAATGAGATTCACTTTTTCCTGATACAAATCCCGTTTGTACCTTCTGCGCATCTTTCCCAATATTTCATCCGACCCACTTTGAAGTGGCATGTGAAAATGCGGCATTATCCTACTCGATTGAGCGGCTATACGAATAACTTCCTCTGTAAGAAGATTGGGCTCAACGGAAGAAAATCGTAATCTCTTCAAACTTTCCACTCGTTTCTAGGGCTCGTACTAAATCTGTGAAATTTTCTTCATGTTTACCTTGCTCATTCAAAATGCCGAAATCACCAAGATTAACGCCTGTTAAAATAATCTCCTGCACACCACTTGCAGTTAATTCCTTAACCTGCTCAAGAACATTCTTAATTGAATTACTTCTTGATCGTCCTCTGGCAAGTGGTATCGTGCAAAACGAACAATTGTAATCACATCCATCCTGAACTTTTAAAAAGGTACGGGTTCTGTCGCCGGAAGACCAGGCGCTGATAAAAGAAATCGGCTGCACTTATTTCAGAGAAAGCACTTTTCCATTTCCCGATTTCTCCAATCCTGCCAGATAATTCAACACATTGAACTTCTCCGTTGCCCCAAGCACCAGGTCTACACCGGGAATTGCGGCAATTTCATCCGGCTTCAACTGCGCATAACATCCCACGATAATCATCTTACCATCGGGGTTGGCAGTCATCGCCCGGGTGACAATACTACGGCATTCTTTATCTGCATTTTCGGTGACAGAACAGGTATTCACTACATAAACATCCGCAGCTTCAGGAAATTCAACACGCTTCCAACCGGCCGAACGAAATTGCCGGGCAAGGGTAGATGTTTCTGAAAAATTAAGTTTACACCCGAGCGTATGAAATGCCACTGTATTCATAAGTCGGCAAAGGTAATGATATTAGGCTGCATCTTGCGTTTTATACGGAACCCCAACTACTTAGAAGTCCTTTCTAATAACATCATCTACACTCTGATTTTCAACTATATACGATATATTTTTAATCTAAAATAGAAGTAGGGGAATTATATGCATCTCCTGATATAATAATGATATTTTTGCGCAATGTCTCATCGGCTACTCTACTTTCTACTTTTATGTCAGGTGCTTACTTCATGCACTGACTCTGGAAAGGGGAATTTAAATAAAGAAGTTTTCCGATACAATGAATCTGCGGGAATTACATCACTTGATCCGGCTTTTGCAAATAATCAGGCAAATATCTGGGCTTGCAATCAGCTTTTCAATGGATTGGTACAACTGAACGATCAGTTACAACCGATTCCATGTATTGCACGGCGATGGGAAGTTAGTGAGGATGGTATGAAATACACCTTTCATTTGCAAAAGGGTGTAGAATTTCATGATCACCCTTTTTTGGGAAAAAACAGATTAGTTAAAGCCGATGATTTCGTATTCAGCTTCAATGGAATTTGTGATGAAAAAACAGCATCTCCCGGATCATGGGTTTTTCAATCGGTGCGAAGGAACTCGGCGAAAGGAGTGGATGGCTTTGTTGCTGAGAATGATAGCACCTTTAGCATTTATCTTGAAAAAGCCTTTCCACCCTTATTAGGGCTTCTTGGTTCTGCTTATTGTTCGGTTGTACCAAAGGAGGTCGTTTCAAAATATGGTAAAGACTTCCGAAGAAATCCTGTTGGAACAGGACCTTTCTTATTTCATGACTGGGTAGAAAGATCTGCGTTGATATTACATCGCAATGAAAATTATTTTGAAAACGATGCCGGAGGAAATAAGCTGCCTTATTTAGATGCGGTTATGATTTCATTTATCAACGACAAGCAAAGTGCTTTCATGGAGTTCCTGAAGGGCAAGCTTGATCTTATTTCCGGATTAGATGCGAGCTATAAAGACGATTTGCTCACCAACAACGGAACATTACGACCTAAATATCAGGGGAAGTTCAGAATGGAAACGTCACCTTATCTGAATACAGAATATCTGGGAATTTTAATGGATAAGGAATTACCCGGAATGCTGAACAATCCATTGAATGATATACGCATCCGGAAAGCAATCAACTACGGCTTTGACAGGGTAAAGATGATTCGCTATTTAAGAAATGGAATGGCCACGCCCGGTATAAGTGGGATTGTCCCTTTAGGAATGCCCCGTTTTGAAGAATTGTCCAATGTTGTTTACGACTACCAACCCACAAAAGCAGCAGCATTACTGGCAGAAGCCGGTTTTCCTAACGGCAAAGGCTTACCTGAAA
Source organism: Bacteroidota bacterium (assembly GCA_016721435.1). Classification (GTDB taxonomy): domain Bacteria; phylum Bacteroidota; class Bacteroidia; order AKYH767-A; family OLB10; genus JAJTFW01. The sequence goes on along the minus strand of JADKIC010000003.1, from coordinate 272,239 downwards.
TCACCATGAGCACTACTCACGCTTATCAGGACTTATGTGAATACATGCAGGGACAATTGGCGGAAATCGGAATAAAAATAAAACTCGAGATCAATCAGGCAGCGCAACACCGACAAATGGTATCCAAACAACAATTGTCCTTTTTTCGAGGTTCCTGGATAGGTGATTATGCAGATGCAGAAAATTATCTTTCCCTATTCAGATCCACCAACAAAGCTCCTGTCGGACCCAATTACACACATTACTCCAATCCCAATTTTGACTCCTTATATAACAAGGCCATGCGAACGCCATTATCTGAAGAACGAGAGCGTACCTATCATCAGATGGATTCAATGATGATGGCAGAATCACCGGTAATTATATTTATACTATGACAAAGTCCTTCGATTGACCCAAAACAATATTGAAGGATTAAACATGAATCCGATGAATCTGATCACACTCAAATCAGTTCGTAAAAAGTAGTGATTTCTATTTTCCAGATTTCCGTCTAATCGTTCCAGTCAGCGATAAATAAATTAGTATCCTTCGTCCCGTTGTTATTCCGATTAGAAGAGAAAATCAATTTTTTTCCATCTGGAGAAAACATAGGAAATGCATCAAACATACTATCAAATGTAATCTGCCTAAGATTTTTACCTTCAAGATCTACCATCCAAAGATTAAAAGGCAATCCTCTTTTTGAAGCATGATTCGATGAAAAGATAATTTGTTTACCGGAAGGATGAAAGAAAGGGGCCCAACTGGCATTCGGCAAATTCGTTATTTTCTTCATATCAGACCCATCGACATTACATACATACAACTCCATATGAGTTGGCTGAACTAGATTTTCTTCAAGTAAGGCTTTATAAGTAGCTACTTCCTCTTCGGTTGTAGGCCTTGAAGCGCGGAAAATAAGTTTCTTACTATCCGGAGAAAAGAAAGCGCCACCATCATAACCCAATTCACTGGTCACCTGCTTTACATTTTTCCCATCAATATCCATAGTAAATAATTCCAGATCCCCGGACCTCATGCTGGTAAAGACGATCTTTTTCCCATTCGGAGAAACAGTACCTTCTGCATCATAACCCGGTTCATTGGTCAATTTCACTTTCACTTTACCGGTTAAATCAGCAACATAAATATCAAAATCGGGATAAATGGCCCATACGTATTTGCCATCTTCCCTTTTTGCCGGTAATGCAGGACAAGCTTCTTCACCTTCATGGGTCGATGCGTATAATATAAGAGAATCCCCGGGTAGAAAATAGGAACAAGTAGTTCTCCCTTTTCCAGTGCTGATCAGTTGGGGAGGTCCCGCTTTCATGTCGGCATCTGCCAATTTAAAATAGTAGATCTGATCACAACTATTACCCCATTCCTTATTCGTATTCTGAAAAGTAATGCTTTTACTGTCAAAACTGAAATACGCTTCAGCGTTATCACCTCCAAAAGTGAGTTGCTTCACATTTGATAAATGCTTTTCTTCTCCTTTATATAATAAGGTGTTCTTATCAAATTCCGGAGTTGGGATTGTGGGCGTTTGCGAAAAAGATAATTGATTAATTACTAATAAATTAACGAGAATCAGAGTGGATTTTTTCATAGTAAGGAATTGGTGCTAAATTAAAGATTCATCCGAAGCAGGTTCGTCAGAAAGCTGTAAAAAACTAAAAATAATCCTTCATTCAGGAATTATTTTTGTGAAAAGGAAATAATGTTTGTATATTTGATTAATAATAAAGAAGCGTACACAATACACAACTTTATTCTGCGTTAACAGTTCAATATAACTCTGTCCAACAACAAAATATAGCCTATAGGTCCAAAACTCTACACATAACCCTACCAGTTTAATTCATCCAAACCAATTCTAAAGGGGGAAGAACTATGTGTAAAGTAAAGAAAACCGACCAGGAACTAGTATCTGAATTTCTCAAAGGAAATGAAGCTACGCTGCAGGAGTTAATTCTGCGACATGAACGTAAAATTTTTACCAGTATTTATCTGCTGGTAAAGGACAAAGAGCTATCCGATGACATTTTTCAGGAAACGTTTATCAAAGTCATAAACACTCTCAGATCAGGCAACTATAATGAAGAAGGGAAATTTATTTCCTGGGTACTGCGAATTGCCCATAATCTCGTCATCGACCATTTCAGAAGTCTGAAAAGAATGCCGATGGTGTATGATACAGATGAATACAGTGTTTTTGACACCATTCCATTGGAAGATGGAAATATTGAAGATAAAATGATCGAAGAGCAAATTCAGGTCGATGTACGTAGACTCATCGAAGAGCTTCCTTATGATCAGCGGGAAGTGGTGATTATGCGACATTTTGCTAATATGAGTTTCAAAGAGATTGCGGATTGTACGCATGTGAGTATTAATACCTCTCTTGGAAGAATGCGCTATGCATTAATCAATCTGAGAAAATTAATTAATGAAAAACAACTTGTTTTAACCCGTTAAACAATACGCCGGAAAAATTATCGTTAATAGAGTGTTAAAAATGTATATAACGCCTATGAACGAGACGGTTACACTTGATCAACTTATTCTTTACCTTTACAATGAAACGGAGATGTCGGATACAGTAATGGTTCAAAAAGCCATCGACAATCACGTAGAAATTGAGGAGGAGTTTAGCAACCTCATTGCTGCACGGGATTTAATAGACCGTACTTTAATGAATGCTTCTCCGAAAAGCATTGCCACCATCATGGCCTATGCAAACCTGACAGCACCATTGCAGCGGGTTTAAAAAAAAGAAGAAAGAAATTATGCCGCTTGTAATAACTTTACAGGCGGCATTTCTATTTATGACCAGAAAGGAAAGATTCGAATATTTCATTAATTATTTTAAAGAACATCGACCCGATGCGGAAACGGAATTGTATTATACCAATCCTTTTGAATTACTAGTTGCTGTGATTTTATCAGCTCAATGTACTGACAAACGCGTCAACCTGGTCACTCCTGCTCTATTCACAGCTTTTCCTACTGCCGAGCATCTAGCCACAGCACAACCCGAAGATATTTTTCCATTTATAAAGAGTATCAGTTACCCCAATAACAAGGCAAAACACCTTGCCGGAATGGCCCGAATGCTGGTTGAAAAATTCGATGGAGAAGTTCCTTACACTATTGAAGAACTCGTTCAACTCCCCGGTGTGGGCCGAAAAACTGCCAATGTAATTGCATCCGTTGTATACGATTTGCCGGCAATGGCAGTAGATACCCATGTATTTAGAGTTTCGGCAAGGTTAGGGTTAACGGTCAAAGCCAAGACTCCATTATCTGCTGAAAAGCAACTAGTTAAATACATCCCCGAGGAAGATATTCCGCTGGCGCACCATTGGCTCATTTTACATGGACGCTATACTTGTAAAGCTAAAAATCCTGCATGTAACACCTGTGGTCTCCAGCAAATTTGTTCATTTTATGAAAATTTAAACAACTGATTTACAGTACATTGTTTTTGTAAAGAATGAGATATTAACAATACCTTAAACTACTCCCCTACCTAAGATTAGGCATCTTTTACCAAAAGATAGGCATGCTTTAGCCAAATTTTTTGAGCAGAACACATATAAGATCGGAACTTGCTGCTAAATAAAAATCTGCATGAACACTATTTCTACTCTGAAATTAATGAACGCCTCAGTAGTGAATTCATTCACTTTGAAGCATTTCCGGCCGCATTTAATGTTAATGCTAGCCTTCATTCTCAGCGCTGTCAAGCATCGCACAGACCTCTCAAACCTATTCCTCGTCGAGCACGTGGGTAGCCCCGCGGTGTTACGTCTATCACCGTTGAATGCTGGGGTGGTGGAGGCCGGGGAGGAACCACCAGTTTTAATGGTGCAGAAACCGGTGGTGGTGGTGGTGGGGCATATGCCCGTTCCAATGCTTTTGCTGTAGTACCGGGAACCAGTTATACGATTACTGTTGGAACTGGTAGTACAGGAACCGGAGCAGGTGGAGATTCCTGGTTTGGATCAGCTGCCTCTGTGCTCGCGAAAGGAGGATTATCAGTTGGTAACAACGGAACATCAGGTGTTGCAGGTGGAAACGCAGCTTCGTCTATCGGTGATGTAACTCTCTCCGGAGGTAATGGTGCAAATGGATCCAGCAATAACTATGGCGGTGGCGGAGGTTCATCCGCCGGAACAGCTGCTGCAGGTGCTAACGGATCAACCTCCAATGGCGGTATTGCTCCTTCAGGTGGTGGAAATGGCGGAAACGGAAGAACAGGGTCTAACGGTAACGGATTACCGGGATCAGTACCAGGAGGTGGTGGAGGAGGTGTTAGAACCGGAACATTCGGATCTCAAACAGGAGGTGCAGGTGCTAATGGAAGAGTCATTGTCACCTGGACATGTCCAACATATGGATTAAGTAGCGCTACAGTTGCTCGGAAATTTGCTCCTGGGCAACCGCTAATAGTTAATTTAAGTGCTTCTGCTTCGAATTACCGGCAGGAACATATACAGTAACTTATGATCTTTCCGGAGCTAATTCTGCAACTGGTGTAACTACCGCATTGACGATTACAACTGCGGGTAGCGGATCATTTTCTACAAGAGTACTTGCCAATGGTGGAAATACGAGCATTACAATAACAAATCTTTCAAGTGGTACCAGTCCCATTTGCTCAAATGCCATTGCAGCAAATAATACCGCTACCATTTCAGTCATCAATGTAAATGCAGGTTCCATTCTCGGTGCACAAACTGTTTGCCCTGGTGGGGATCCGACATTAATATCAAATGATGTGTTAGGTTCCGGAGATGGAACCATTACTTATTTCTGGGAAAGTAGTACAACAAGTGCAAGTGCAGGTTTCTCCACTATACCTGGTGAAACAGGCGATAGTTATGACCCCTCCGGAATTAGCGTAAATACCTGGTTCCGACGGGTGACTGTTTCGACAATCGGTCTATCCTCTTGTCAATCACCCTCAAATGCAGTTTTGGTAAGTGTACTCACCCTTGGCCCACCTTCAGTAACTGCCGGGGTTTCTACTACCTCTGCCTGTGTTGGATCGTTAATTAACTTAACTGCAACAAGCAACAATCTTTTTTCAGCTACTGCAAATCCAAATACGGCAATCATTGACAACAACGCAACCGGAATAACTTCTTTAATCGCTGCCTCCGGATTACCCACTTCTCTTTCAGGTTGGCAGGTTAGAGTGACGGTGAATATTCCGCATACCTATACCGCTGACCTTGAAATCTATCTGGCTCGTCCGGGTGGAAGTTTTGGTGCAGGTTCAGGGAATAATCAGGTTGGTACAATCGCAGGACAATCTATTCGTCTTTCAAATGATAACGGAGGAAGCGGTGATGGTTATAACTGTGTATTCAGAGATGATGCTGCTTCGAATGTAACCACTTCAAAGCGGTAACGTTACCATAACAGGAAACTATATTCTGAAGAACTTCTTTCACTTTATCAGGAGATCCCAATGGAAACTGGACACTAAGAGTGACCGATGATGCCGGACAGGATGTGGAACACTTACCTCCTGGACATTAGAAATCGTTTATCCAAATGGTCTTTCTTATGCATGGACCTCAACTCCTCCCGGTTTTACTTCTTCTCTACAAAATCCAACCGGTGTTTCTGTAAACGAAGCAACCAACTATCAGGTTGTTTTAACGGATATCGTTACAGGATGTACAAGTTCATCATCAGTAGCTGTTTCAGTCATTGAAAATCCTTCACCAAAAGTTATTCCCGGCGATACTGTTCTGTGCAACGGAACAGATTTTTATATTCAGGTCGTTGATACCGGTGCATACTCAGGAGGATATCCTGTTGGAACACTATTGGACTGGGTAAACATCATCAGCAACCAAAACTACTACGATAGTTTAAATGTAATCGGAAATGGCTCTTCCTTCCAGGCAAAAATAACATTGCCTTCAGGTTGCGTTGGATTTTCACCGGTTCGTACTATCCTTTCCAAAGCAGTTGTTTCTAACGAAGTCATCAAACATGCCAGTTGTAATCTTAACAATGGAAAAATTATATCTACTATGGTGTTGGGAACAGCACCATTCCGGTATGTCTGGAAAAATGGTCTGACTATTATCCGTGATACAATTTCCTACTCAGTGATTGATTCCATTTATGATCTCGCTACAGGAAATTACTCTCTTGACATCACGGACAACTATGGCAATATCGTTCCAACAGAACCGAGCTGTACCGGTGGTCCTTTTTCATATGTCATAGATAACATACCTCCTCCTTCTGTTTCTTTGAACATAACAAACATCTCCTGCTTCGGCATGGCAGATGGTAGTATTACAGCTTCCCCCAATCAGGGTTCTGCACCTTATACTTACTTATGGAGTAACAATGCAACAACTGAAATCAATAGCTATTTAAGTGCAGGCACCTATTCAGTAACTGTAACAGACAATGACGGCTGTTCTGCTGAAGCTCAGGGAACAATCATCGAACCAGGTGTATTAAATATCAACTTAACTTATGCTGAACCACTATGTACCGGTGCCAGTAACGGGATTGCCGTTTCTTCAATCGGTGGTGGAACTCCACCATTTGTATTCGAATGGTTTGACAACTTATTTCAATCCGTAGGAACTAATGATGATTCCTTTTCAATATACCAGCAGGTACTTATCATCTTGCTGTTACAGATGCAAATTTCTGTAATACAAGTTCTACTATTGTAGTAGACGATCCTCCCCTGCTTACCGCAGTTTGTAATCCTACCGATGCAACTTGTTTTGGAGGTAGTGATGGTTCTGCTACTGTAAATGCCAATGGCGGCAGAGGATTATATTCCTATTTATGGAGTACAGGAGCAACTACAACTACTGTTTCTTCATTACCTGCGGGAAGTTATTTAGTCACTGTTACTGATGGAAACGGTTGTACTGCACAATGTACTGCTGTTATTGGAGAACCTGCTCAGGTAGGTGGCAACGTATCAGGAAGTGATGTGGCTTGTATCGATGGACAAACTTCTGTAATTGTTACAGGAACCGGCGGTACTGCTCCATACACAGGTGAAGGATCTTTCACAGTAGGTGTTGGTACACATAATTTTCCTATTGTTGATCTTAACGGTTGTACCGGAACGGCTTCTATCACCATTAATCATCTGGATGTGGATGCACCTGTGATCAGTGATTGTCCTGCAGATATTACACAATGTGAAAGTATTGTAACCTGGACTGCACCAACAGCGTCCGACAATTGTACGGTTTCAAGTTTTGTTTCGAATTATAACTCCGGTGATTCATTCCCTGTAGGTACAACATTAATTACCTATACTGCAACAGATAATGCCGGCTTAGTAAATACTTGCAATTTCAATATTACCATTGTTCCTACTCCGGTTTGGTATCAGGATCTTGATGCCGATGGATTTGGAAACGCATTGGTATCTATTACCTCTTGCAATCAACCTGTCGGATATATTGCTGACAACACTGATTGCGACGATGCTCAACTCCTCTATGCTGATCTGGACGGTGACACTTATGGTGCCGGTGCTCCTGTAGCTTGTGGTGTGGCTTCTAATACTGATTGTAATGATGCGGTGGCTGCCATCAACCCCGGTGCTGCTGAAGTTTGTAACGGTATCGATGATAACTGTAACGGTTTAACAGATGATGGTCTGGTGTTTATCACTTACTATGCGGATGTGGATGGTGATGGTTTCGGTAACGCGGCTTCCTCTGTTTCAACTTGTGATGGTGCGCCTGTAGGTTATGTAATTGACAATACCGATTGCGACGATGCTCAACTCCTCTATGCTGATCTGGACGGTGACACTTATGGTGCCGGTGCTCCTGTTGCTTGTGGTGTAGCTTCTAATAATGATTGTAACGATGCAGTAGCTGCTATCAACCCCGGCGCTACTGAAGTTTGTAATTTAATAGATGATGATTGTGATGGCAATACAGATGAAGGTGTTCAATTAACATTCTATGCCGACGCTGATCTTGACACTTATGGTGATCCTTTAGCGACTGTTCTCGCTTGTACTACCCCTGTTGGTTATGTAACCGACAACACAGATTGTGATGATACCAATCCTGCAGTTAATCCTGCAGCTATTGAGGTTTGCAACCTGATAGATGATGATTGCGATGGATCTATTGACGAAGGTGTTCAGTCACCTTTCTATGCAGATACTGATTTGGACACTTATGGTGATCCTTTAGTTTCTGTCATGGCTTGTACTGCTCCTCTTGGCTATGTTGCTGACAATACCGATTGTAACGATGCAGTTGCAACGATCAACCCGGGTGCTGCTGAAGTTTGTAACGGTATCGATGATAACTGTAACGGTTTAACGGATGATGGTCTGGTGTTTATCACTTACTATGCTGATGTGGATGGTGATGGTTTCGGTAACGCGGCTTCCTCTGTTTCTACTTGTGATGGTGCTCCTGCAGGTTATGTTGTTGACAATACAGATTGCGACGATGCTTTACTCCTTTATGCTGATCAGGATGGTGACACTTACGGTGCCGGTGCTCCTGTAGCTTGTGGTGTAGCTTCTAATACTGATTGTAACGATGGTAATGCTGCCATCAACCCCGGTGCTGCTGAAGTATGTAACGGTATCGATGATAACTGTAACGGTTTAACTGATGACGGTCTGGTATTCGTGACTTACTATGCTGATGTGGATGGTGATGGTTTCGGTAACGCGGCTTCCTCTGTTTCAACTTGCGATGGTGCTCCTGCCGGATATATTGTTGACAACACTGATTGCGACGATGCTCAAGTCCTCTATGCTGACCTGGACAATGACACTTATGGTGCCGGTGCTCCTGTAGCTTGTGGTGTAGCTTCTAATACTGATTGTAATGATGCGGTGGCTGCCATCAACCCCGGTGCTGCTGAAGTTTGTAACGGTATCGATAATAACTGCAACGGTTTAACAGATGATGGTCTGGTGTTTATCACTTACTATGCTGATGTGGATGGTGATGGTTTCGGTAACGCGGCTTCCTCTGTTTCTACTTGTGATGGTGCTCCTGTAGGTTATGTAATCGACAACACAGATTGCGACGATGCTCAACTCCTCTATGCTGACCTGGACGGTGACACTTATGGTGCCGGTGCTCCCGTTGCTTGTGGTGTAGCTTCTAATACTGATTGTAACGATAACGACTTAAGTATAAATCCGGCGGCAACTGAAATCTGTGGAAACTTTACAGATGAAGATTGTGATGGATTTTTAAATAACGGTTGTACTCCATATACTTTCTATGCCGACTCCGATAATGATACTTATGGAGACCCTTTAAGCTCCACAGTGATTTTCATCAATATTGCTCCTCTTGGTTATGTTGCTGATAACACCGATTGCAATGACAACAACTCATCTGTAAATCCAGGTGCTACCGAGATTTGCAACCTGATAGATGATGATTGCGATGGATCTATTGACGAAGGTGTTCAGTCACCTTTCTATGCGGATACTGATTCGGATACCTATGGTGATCCTTTAGTTTCTGTTATGGCTTGTACTGCTCCTCTTGGCTATGTTGCTGACAATACCGATTGTAACGATGCAGTTGCAACGATCAACCCGGGTGCTGCTGAAGTTTGTAACGGTATCGATGATAACTGTAATGGTTTAGCAGATGACGGTCTGGTGTTTATCACTTACTATGCTGATGTGGATGGTGATGGTTTCGGTAACGCGGCTTCCTCTGTTTCTACTTGTGATGGCGCGCCTGCGGGTTATGTTGCTGACAACACTGATTGCGACGATGCTCAACTCCTCTATGCTGACCTGGACGGTGACACTTATGGTGCAGGTGCTCCTGTTGCTTGTGGTGTGGCTTCTAATACTGATTGTAATGATGCGGTGGCTGCCATCAACCCCGGTGCTGCTGAAGTTTGTAACGGTATCGATGATAACTGTAACGGTTTAACAGATGACGGTCTGGTGTTTATCACTTACTATGCTGATGTGGATGGTGATGGTTTCGGTAACGCGGCTTCCTCTGTTTCTACTTGTGATGGCGCTCCTGCAGGTTATGTTGTTGACAATACCGATTGCGACGATGCTCAACTCCTCTATGCTGACCTGGACGGTGACACTTACGGTGCCGGTGCTCCTGTTGCTTGTGGTGTAGCTTCTAATACTGATTGTAATGATGGTGTTGCAACGATCAACCCCGGTGCTGCTGAAGTTTGTAACGGTATCGATGATAACTGTAACGGTTTAACAGATGATGGTTTGGTGTTTATCACTTACTATGCTGATGTGGATGGTGATGGTTTCGGTAACGCGGCTTCCTCTGTTTCTACTTGTGATGGCGCGCCTGCTGGTTATGTTGCTGACAACACTGATTGCGACGATGCTCAACTCCTCTATGCTGACCTGGACGGTGACACTTACGGTGCCGGTGCTCCTGTTGCTTGTGGTGTAGCTTCTAATACTGATTGTAACGATGGTGTTGCCACGATCAACCCCGGTGCTGCTGAAGCTTGTAACGGTATCGATGATAACTGTAACGGTTTAACAGATGATGGTCTGGTGTTTATCACTTACTATGCTGATGTGGATGGTGATGGTTTCGGTAACGCGGCTTCCTCTGTTTCTACTTGTGATGGTGCGCCTGTAGGTTATGTTGTTGACAATACCGATTGCGACGATGCCCAACTCCTCTATGCTGATCTGGACGGTGACACTTATGGTGCCGGTGCTCCTGTTGCTTGTGGTGTAGCTTCTAATACTGATTGTAACGATGGTGTTGCAACGATCAACCCCGGTGCTGCTGAAGTTTGTAACGGTATCGATGATAACTGTAACGGTTTAACGGATGATGGCCTGGTGTTTATCACTTACTATGCTGATGTGGATGGTGATGGTTTCGGTAACGCGGCTTCCTCTGTTTCTACTTGTGATGGTGCTCCTGTAGGTTATGTAATCGACAACACAGATTGCGACGATGCTCAACTCCTCTATGCTGATCTGGACGGTGACACTTACGGTGCCGGTGCTCCTGTTGCTTGTGGTAGCTTCTAATACTGATTGTAATGATGGTGTGGCAACGATCAACCCCGGTGCTGCTGAAGTTTGTAACGGTATCGATGATAACTGTAACGGTTTAACAGATGATGGTCTGGTGTTTATCACTTACTATGCTGATGTGGATGGTGATGGTTTCGGTAACGCGGCTTCCTCTGTTTCTACTTGTGATGGTGCTCCTGCGGGTTATGTTGCTGACAACACTGATTGCGACGATGCTCAACTCCTCTATGCTGACGTGGACGGTGACACTTACGGTGCCGGTGCTCCTGTTGCTTGTGGTGTAGCTTCTAATACTGATTGTAACGATGGTGTTGCAACGATCAACCCCGGTGCTGCTGAAGTTTGTAACGGTATCGATGATAACTGTAACGGTTTAACAGATGATGGTCTGGTGTTTATCACTTACTATGCTGATGTGGATGGTGATGGTTTCGGTAACGCGGCTTCCTCTGTTTCTACTTGTGATGGTGCTCCTGCTGGTTACGTTGCTGACAACACGGATTGCGACGATGCTCAACTCCTCTATGCTGACCTGGACGGTGACACTTACGGTGCCGGTGCTCCTGTTGCTTGTGGTGTAGCTTCTAATACTGATTGTAACGATGGGTGGCTGCCATCAACCCCGGTGCTGCTGAAGTTTGTAACGGTATCGATGATAACTGTAACGGTTTAACGGATGATGGTCTGGTGTTTATCACTTACTATGCTGATGTGGATGGTGATGGTTTCGGTAACGCGGCTTCCTCTGTTTCTACTTGTGATGGTGAGCCTGTAGGTTATGTTGCTGACAACACGGATTGCGACGATGCTCAACTCCTCTATGCTGACCTGGACGGTGACACTTACGGTGCCGGTGCTCCTGTTGCTTGTGGTGTAGCTTCTAATACTGATTGTAATGATGCGGTGGCTGCCATCAACCCCGGTGCTGCTGAAGTTTGTAACGGTATCGATGATAACTGTAACGGTTTAACAGATGATGGTCTGGTGTTTATCACTTACTATGCTGATGTGGATGGTGATGGTTTCGGTAACGCGGCTTCCTCTGTTTCTACTTGTGATGGTGCTCCTGTAGGTTATGTGGTTGACAATACCGATTGCGACGATGCTCAACTCCTCTATGCTGATCTGGACGGTGACACTTATGGTGCCGGTGCTCCTGTTGCTTGTGGTGTAGCTTCTAATACTGATTGTAACGATGGTGTTGCAACGATCAACCCCGGTGCTGCTGAAGTTTGTAACGGTATCGATGATAACTGTAACGGTTTAACAGATGATGGTCTGGTGTTTATCACTTACTATGCTGATGTGGATGGTGATGGTTTCGGTAACGCGGCTTCCTCTGTTTCTACTTGTGATGGTGCTCCTGCTGGTTATGTTGCTGACAATACCGATTGCGACGATGCCCAACTCCTCTATGCTGATCTGGACGGTGACACTTATGGTGCCGGTGCTCCTGTAGCTTGTGGTGTGGCTTCTAATACTGATTGTAATGATGGGGTGGCAAGCATCAACCCGGGTGCTGCTGAAGTTTGTAACGGTATCGATGATAACTGTAACGGTTTAACGGATGATGGTCTGGTGTTTATCACTTACTATGCTGATGTGGATGGTGATGGTTTCGGTAACGCGGCTTCCTCTGTTTCTACTTGTGATGGTGCGCCTGCTGGTTATGTTGCTGACAACACTGATTGCGACGATGCTCAACTCCTCTATGCTGACCTGGACGGTGACACTTATGGTGCCGGTGCTCCTGTTGCTTGTGGTGTGGCTTCTAATACTGATTGTAATGATGCGGTGGCTGCCATCAACCCCGGTGCTGCTGAAGCTTGTAACGGTATCGATGATAACTGTAACGGTTTAACAGATGATGGTCTGGTGTTTATCACTTACTATGCTGATGTGGATGGTGATGGTTTCGGTAACGCGGCTTCCTCTGTTTCTACTTGTGATGGTGCTCCTGCAGGTTATGTTGTTGACAATACCGATTGCGACGATGCTCAACTCCTCTATGCTGACCTGGACGGTGACACTTACGGTGCCGGTGCTCCTGTTGCTTGTGGTGTAGCTTCTAATACTGATTGTAATGATGGTGTGGCTGCCATCAACCCCGGTGCTGCTGAAGTTTGTAACGGTATCGATGATAACTGTAACGGTTTAACAGATGATGGTCTGGTGTTTATCACTTACTATGCTGATGTGGATGGTGATGGTTTCGGTAACGCGGCTTCCTCTGTTTCTACTTGTGATGGTGCTCCTGCTGGTTATGTTGCTGACAACACTGATTGCGACGATGCTCAACTCCTCTATGCTGACCTGGACGGTGACTCTTACGGTGCCGGTGCTCCTGTTGCTTGTGGTGTAGCTTCTAATACTGATTGTAACGATGGTGTTGCCGCGATCAACCCCGGTGCTGCTGAAGTTTGTAACGGTATCGATGATAACTGTAACGGTTTAACAGATGATGGTCTGGTGTTTATCACTTACTATGCTGATGTGGATGGTGATGGTTTCGGTAACGCGGCTTCCTCTGTTTCTACTTGTGATGGTGCTCCTGCTGGTTATGTTGCTGACAACACGGATTGCGACGATGCTCAACTCCTCTATGCTGACCTGGACGGTGACACTTACGGTGCCGGTGCTCCTGTTGCTTGTGGTGTAGCTTCTAATACTGATTGTAACGATGGTGTTGCCATCAACCCCGGTGCTGCTGAAGCTTGTAACGGTATCGATGATAACTGTAACGGTTTAACAGATGATGGTCTGGTGTTTATCACTTACTATGCTGATGTGGATGGTGATGGTTTCGGTAACGCGGCTTCCTCTGTTTCTACTTGTGATGGTGCGCCTGTAGGTTATGTTGTTGACAATACCGATTGCGACGATGCCCAACTCCTCTATGCTGATCTGGACGGTGACACTTATGGTGCCGGTGCTCCTGTTGCTTGTGGTGTGGCTTCTAATACTGATTGTAATGATGCGGTGGCTGCCATCAACCCCGGTGCTGCTGAAGTTTGTAACGGTATCGATGATAACTGTAACGGTTTAACAGATGATGGTCTGGTGTTTATCACTTACTATGCTGATGTGGATGGTGATGGTTTCGGTAACGCGGCTTCCTCTGTTTCTACTTGTGATGGCGCTCCTGCTGGTTATGTTGTTGACAATACCGATTGCGACGATGCTCAACTCCTCTATGCTGACCTGGACGGTGACACTTACGGTGCCGGTGCTCCTGTTGCTTGTGGTGTAGCTTCTAATACTGATTGTAATGATGGTGTGGCAGCGATCAACCCCGGTGCTGCTGAAGTTTGTAACGGTATCGATGATAACTGTAACGGTTTAACGGATGATGGCCTGGTGTTTATCACTTACTATGCTGATGTGGATGGTGATGGTTTCGGTAACGCGGCTTCCTCTGTTTCTACTTGTGATGGTGCTCCTGCTGGTTATGTTGCTGACAACACTGATTGCGACGATGCTCAACTCCTCTATGCTGATCTGGACAATGACACTTATGGTGCCGGTGCTCCTGTTGCTTGTGGTGTAGCTTCTAATACTGATTGTAACGATGGGGTGGCTGCCATCAACCCCGGTGCTGCTGAAGTTTGTAACGGTATCGATGATAACTGTAACGGTTTAACAGATGATGGTCTGGTGTTTATCACTTACTATGCTGATGTGGATGGTGATGGTTTCGGTAACGCGGCTTCCTCTGTTTCTACTTGTGATGGTGCTCCTGCAGGTTATGTTGCTGACAACACTGATTGCGACGATGCTCAACTCCTCTATGCTGACGTGGACGGTGACACTTACGGTGCCGGTGCTCCTGTTGCTTGTGGTGTTGCTTCTAATACTGATTGTAATGATGGGGTGGCTGCCATCAACCCTGGTGCTGCTGAAGTTTGTAACGGTATCGATGATAACTGTAACGGTTTAACGGATGATGGTCTGGTGTTTATCACTTACTATGCTGATGTGGATGGTGATGGTTTCGGTAACGCGGCTTCCTCTGTTTCTACTTGTGATGGTGCGCCTGCTGGTTATGTTGCTGACAACACTGATTGCAACGATGCTCAACTCCTCTATGCTGATCTGGACAATGACACTTATGGTGCCGGTGCTCCTGTTGCTTGTGGTGTAGCTTCTAATACTGATTGTAATGATGCGGTGGCTGCCATCAACCCCGGTGCTGCTGAAGTTTGTAACGGTATCGATGATAACTGTAACGGTTTAACAGATGATGGTCTGGTGTTTATCACTTACTATGCTGATGTGGATGGTGATGGTTTCGGTAACGCGGCTTCCTCTGTTTCTACTTGTGATGGCGCTCCTGCTGGTTATGTTGCTGACAACACTGATTGCGACGATGCTCAACTCCTCTATGCTGACCTGGACGGTGACACTTATGGTGCCGGTGCTCCTGTTGCTTGTGGTGTGGCTTCTAATACTGATTGTAATGATGCGGTGGCTGCCATCAACCCCGGTGCTGCTGAAGTTTGTAACGGTATCGATGATAACTGTAACGGTTTAACAGATGATGGCCTGGTGTTTATCACTTACTATGCTGATGTGGATGGTGATGGTTTCGGTAACGCGGCTTCCTCTGTTTCTACTCTGTGATGGTGCTCCTGCTGGTTATGTTGCTGACAACACCGATTGCGACGATGCTCAACTCCTCTATGCTGACCTGGACGGTGACACTTACGGTGCCGGTGCTCCTGTTGCTTGTGGTGTTGCTTCTAATACTGATTGTAACGATGGTATTGCAACGATCAACCCCGGTGCTGCTGAAGCTTGTAACGGTATCGATGATAACTGTAACGGTTTAACAGATGATGGTCTGGTGTTTATCACTTACTATGCTGATGTGGATGGTGATGGTTTCGGTAACGCGGCTTCCTCTGTTTCTACTTGTGATGGTGCTCCTGCAGGTTATGTTGCTGACAACACTGATTGCGACGATGCTCAACTCCTCTATGCTGATCTGGACGGTGACACTTATGGTGCCGGTGCTCCTGTTGCTTGTGGTGTAGCTTCTAATACTGATTGTAACGATGGTGTTGCAACGATCAACCCCGGTGCTGCTGAAGTTTGTAACGGTATCGATGATAACTGTAACGGTTTAACAGATGATGGTCTGGTGTTTATCACTTACTATGCTGATGTGGATGGTGATGGTTTCGGTAACGCGGCTTCCTCTGTTTCTACTTGTGATGGTGCGCCTGCTGGTTATGTTGCTGACAACACTGATTGCGACGATGCTCAACTCCTCTATGCTGACCTGGACGGTGACACTTATGGTGCCGGTGCTCCTGTTGCTTGTGGTGTAGCTTCTAATACTGATTGTAACGATGGTGTTGCAACGATCAACCCCGGTGCTGCTGAAGTTTGTAACGGTATCGATGATAACTGTAACGGTTTAACAGATGATGGTTTGGTGTTTATCACTTACTATGCTGATGTGGATGGTGATGGTTTCGGTAACGCGGCTTCCTCTGTTTCTACTTGTGATGGCGCTCCTGCGGGTTATGTTGCTGACAACACCGATTGCGACGATGCTCAACTCCTCTATGCTGACCTGGACGGTGACACTTACGGTGCCGGTGCTCCTGTAGCTTGTGGTGTAGCTTCTAATACTGATTGTAACGATGGTGTTGCAACGATCAACCCCGGTGCTGCTGAAGTTTGTAACGGTATCGATGATAACTGTAACGGTTTAACAGATGATGGTCTGGTGTTTATCACTTACTATGCTGATGTGGATGGTGATGGTTTCGGTAACGCGGCTTCCTCTGTTTCTACTTGTGATGGTGCTCCTGCTGGTTATGTTGCTGACAACACTGATTTCGACGATGCTCAACTCCTCTATGCTGACGTGGACGGTGACACTTACGGTGCCGGTGCTCCTGTTGCTTGTGGTGTAGCTTCTAATACTGATTGTAATGATGCGGTGGCTGCCATCAACCCCGGTGCTGCTGAAGTTTGTAACGGTATCGATGATAACTGTAACGGTTTAACAGATGATGGTCTGGTGTTTATCACTTACTATGCTGATGTGGATGGTGATGGTTTCGGTAACGCGGCTTCCTCTGTTTCTACTTGTGATGGTGCTCCTGCTGGTTATGTTGCTGACAACACTGATTGCGACGACAACAATGCTGCTATAAATCCTGCAGCTATCGAAATCTGTAACGGAATTGATGACAACTGTAATGGTTTAACTGACGACAACGTAATTATTCCTTTAGGAAGCATCAGTGGCCCGGCTCAACAATGTGTTCCTGTCATCTTCAATATTGCCACCTTCAGTATTGCTCCTGCCCCGGGTGCAAGCAACTACACATGGACACTTCCTGCTGGAATGACTATCGTTAATGGACAAGGTACAAACTCAATCTTTGTAAGCTGGACCGGACAAGCCATTCACAATGGAATTAGCGGAGCAATGACTGTGACTGCAACAACACCTTGTGGTGGAATCGCAACAGCAAGCGTACAAGTTGACATGAACTATACTGCACCAGTTGGACCACCTTCCATATCAGGACCTGCTAAAGTATGTCCGGGAGACAATGTAACTTACTCCATTGCTTCAGTGGCCAGAGCTTCTTCTTACAACTGGAATGTTCCAACCGGAATGACCATCTCAAGTGGACAAGGTTCTAACATTATCAACGTAAGTGTAAGTGGAGCCTATAATGGAGGAACGATTTCCGTAAGTGCCTCAAACATTTGCGGTACGGGTGCGACAAGAATCAAGAATATTGGCAACAACATTCCTCTAACTCCGGCTGTAATCACCGGCTTAAATTCAGGATTGTGTGGAGCGAGTAACGCCATGCTGACTACTGCAGGCAGTATCAATGCTACAAGTTATAACTGGAATGTACCTGTGGGTGTAAGTATCATCTCCGGTCAAGGAACCAATACAATAACATTCAGTGTAGCGAATGGATTTACCGGCGGTGTTGTTACTGTGAACGGTATAAATGGATGCGGATCAGGAAGTGCAAGATCTATAAACATCTTAGGAGCTCCCGGACAACCTGCACCAATAAGCGGCCCTGTAAATATTTGCCCCGGCCAAGCTGGTGTTATGTATGAAATCCCAACGGTAGCAGGAGCCTCTATTTACACATGGACTGTTCCGGGTGGAGCAACGATAGTAAGTGGTCAGGGCACTAAAACGATCACTGTAAACTTCGGCCCTAACCCTGCAACAGGTCAGGTGATCTCTGTTCGAGCAAGTAATGCTTGCGGACAAAGCGGTCTCCGATCATTAAGTGGAATCAGTCTCAACTTTGCATTCTGCGGAGCACCACGTATCAACACTACTCCTGAACTACTCAGCAGTCTGAACGTAGCTCCAAATCCTGCAAGAGAAAATGTGCAAATCCGCTTCAATGCAAATGAAACAGCGAATTACAACATCACTCTGATTGATCTTTCCGGTCGCATGGTATTCTCAGAACAAGGAGAAGCAAATCCCGGAATTAACAGCAAAGAGATGAATATTTCACACTTAAATTCCGGAATCTACATGGTCATTGTCCGTGCCGGAAATGAAATGCAACAAATTCGACTGGTAATAGAATAAGCGAACCAATAAATAGTAAAGAGAGGCTGTTCTAACGAATGGCCTCTCTTTTTTATGCCTTAGTGCAAATTTTCATGAAACAGGTTAGAAAATAATTCATGATAAAAGGATTCAAGTCTAATCCATCAACACCAAAAACCAAAATGGTTTAATGGCTTACAGAAATATACCTAGAATACAATTAGCAGGGAATGGGGAGAAAGGATCAACCAACAGGTTAAATCCAGTCCTCACCTTCTGAAAAAATAACTGATCAAGAAAAGGACAACTAATCTTCGTGTCTTTTACAAAAAACACAAATCACTAAGGGGTGAATTAAATTCTTGTCGCCATAAGCAAATTCAAATCGCGAAAAGGTAATCTGCAAAAATCGGAGACATACCTATTGGTCACAGCACCTCTATAGAGGTAGGCTGCTGAGCGAACATGTGCATCTTTCCAAAGTAGAGCGTCCATACCTCCTTCTTCTCCCATACTCAATAAAATGGGTGTAAAAATATTACTGAGTGCATAAGAAGCAGTTCTGGAAACACGGCTTGCGATATTTGGAACACAATAATGAGTTACTCCGTACTTTTTAAATACAGGATGGGAATGATTTGTCACTTCTGAAGTTTCAAAACATCCACCCTGATCAATGCTTACATCAATGATTACAGAACCAAAACTCATTTCTGAAACCATTTCTTCCGTTACTACAATCGGAGAGCGCCCTTCTTTTGATAGAATTGCACCAATGGCAACGTCGCAAGTCTTTAATGCTTTAAGAAGTGTCACCGGATTTATTGTAGAAGTATATACCCTGCTGCCTAAATTTCTTTGAATACGACGGAGTTTATATACTGAGTTGTCAAAAATCTTAACATTTGCACCCAAACCCATAGCGGCTCTTGCGGCATATTCGCTTACTGTACCGGCGCCAATAATAACTACTTCGGTGGGAGGAATACCGGGCACTCCGCCTAGCAGCTCCCCTTTACCCCCTACGGTATTACTCATCAATTCAGAAGCTATCAAAATAGCAGCGCTCCCAACAATCTCACTCATCGCTTGAATAACAGGGTAAACGGAAGTTTCATCCTTTAAATACTCAAACGCTAAAGCTGTGAGCTTTTTAGAACCTAATCGGTGAATATATCCTTCCGGCTGCATGCCTACTTGCAAGATGGACATTAAAGACTGCTTATCTTTAAAATATTCCAGTTCGGCTAATGAAGGAGGAGCAATCTTCAAAATCAGATCTGCTTTAAAAATTTCTTCCGAAGAATATCCGATCTGAGCACCGGCTTCGCTATAATCTGAATCCGTAAAATTGGCTGCGATTCCTGCTCCGGCTTCTATCAATACCCGATGACCATTATTGGTCAAAACAGCTACTGCTTCTGGAACCAATGGCACCCTATTCTCCTGAAAAGAAATTTCTTTAGGTATTCCAATAAATAATTCTTTTCGAAGCTTGGCTACTTCCAAAACACTCTCCTGAGGAAGTAATATCCCCTGCTGTGCCAATGCAGACATTCCGCTTATACCCTTAGTCATATTCAACTGTTATTTGCCTTTTCTCAGCCATTAACTCTATAAAAATATCTGCTTTTTTCAATTTTAACAAGTCCTTCACTTTTTCAGGCCATTCAACAAGACAAAAATAACCGGAAAAGAAATAGTGTTCGTACCCTAAATCATAGGCTTCTTCTTCATTTTTCAACCGGTAGAAATCGAAATGATATACTGGCTTTTTACAACTGTCTTCGTACTCATTAACAATAGAAAAGGTAGGACTTTGAACTTCATCGCTGACACCAAGTTTTCGACAAATTGACTTAATCAAGGTCGTTTTACCGGCCCCCATCTCTCCATGAAAACAAAATATTTTATAGTTGGAAGCTTTTTCCAGAATTTCACCGGCAACACCGTCTAAATCATTCAATGTAACAATTTCCCTGGTAAATCTCATACTTTACTCTGCAATGTTATTACCGGAAGTATCATCTCTTCCGGAGATATCCCTCCATGCTGAAAGGTGTTCTTATAAAAAGTTCACATAGTAATTGAAATTATTAGGATACGCGAAAAACTTATCTCCTTTTACAAATACATAGGCCGTACTTACATTAACTTTAGGTAAAAATGCATCGGAGGGTTTCGATTTCCAGCACATCTTTCTTATCATAATTCAGGTTCTTCCCTGCTTATAGCGCAGATTAGTGTTTGTATTTCGGTCACCAACAATCTTAGAAGGTTCTTTTACTCTTATCGTTCCATGATCAGTAGTAATAACCAATTTAGCAGGACGCTCAGCAATCCGCTTTAAGGTTTCGAGTAAAGGCGAGTGATCAAACCAGGATCGTGTAATGGATCGATAGGCTTTTTCATCCTCTGCCAATTCCTTTATCACTTGCATATCAGTACGAGCATGGGAAAGCATATCAACAAAATTATAAACAATGACATTGAATTTATTTCTGAATAAGTTTGGCACCTGATCCGCCAATACTTTTCCGGCTTCTAGATTGGTCACCTTAGTATAAGAAAATTTATACGTCTTCCTAAGTCGTTGCAAATTGATCTGCGAGAAAATCTTCTTCAAAATTATTTTTTCCTTCGTCCTCTTCATCCCCTATCCATTTATCCGGGAAACGCTTTTGTATTTCAGAGGGCATCATTCCCGCGAAAATTGCATTCCTTGCAAATTGAGTGGCAGTAGGTAAAATACTGCAATAAGTGTCCTCCTCCACTACCTTAAAGATCTCTCGAATAGCAGGTTCAATCACTTTCCATTGATCAAAACGCAAGTTATCAATTAATAAAAAGAAAACCGGTTCTTCTGTATTCTCAGCCAATGGCAATGCTTTCCTCCTCAATAAAAAATGGGACATCAGCGGTGCTTTTTCAGGATCTTTCAGCCAGGAGAGATAATTATTCTCTACAAACTTACTGAACAACTGATTGGCTTCCGATTTTTGCATAGTTAAGATATCGTACATTCCGGGGTCCTTGGTCCTTTCCAGTTCTATCTCCCAATAAACAAGTTTTTTATACACATCCACCCATTCCTGCCAGGATAGGCGGTCACTTAAAGACATACCAATCTGACGAAATTCCTGCTGATAACCCTGAGAAGTTTTCTCACTAATGAGTCGTTTATCTTCAAGATTCTTTTTTAATGAAAGTAAAATCTGATTCGGGTTTACCGGCTTGATGAGATAATCAGCAATTTTACCTCGATGGCCTCTTCCATGATGGCTTCTTCTTCATTCTTCGTAATCATCACTACCGGAACAGAAGAACGTAAGTTCTTTATTTGAACCAGTGTTTCCAACCCATTCAACCCCGGCATATTTTCATCCAGAAAAACAATGTCAAATTCAGTGCTCTTTACAAGGTCAACGGCATCCCGCCCGTTATTGGCCGTTGTTACATGATAGCCCTTGTTTTCAAGAAACATTATATGTGGTTTCAACAGGTCAATTTCATCATCTGCCCAAAGAATTTTTACTTTTTCCATATCTTCTTTTACCTCAATTTTAAACGTTAATCAGTAAATACTTTTTCATGTATGCTATCCTGAATTACGCAAAAGTAATCTAAGACTGCTTGAGAACGACTTAACCTGTCATTTATTTCAGCATTATAACATTCGGTCATACCTGATGAATGTGGGTCAAGTACTTTAAATCGTAAATTTGCCCTCATTATATTCTCTACATTGAACACCAATAAGAAAAAAATCTTTAACGATCCCGTTTACGGTTTTATTACGATACCTCATCCTTTGATATTTGATCTGGTGGAGCATCCCTGGTTTCAGAGGTTACGAAGAATCCGGCAATTAGGTATGAGCCACATGGTGTATCCCGGGGCTTTACATACCCGCTTTCAACATGCGATTGGAGCCCTGCATTTGACTGTTCAGGCTATTGAAACTTTGAGAAGTAAAGGACATGAGATTAGTGAAGAAGAAGCTTTAGCCGTTGAAATCGCTATCCTACTCCACGATATAGGCCATAGTCCATTTTCTCATGCCCTGGAACATAGCATCGTAACCGGCATTAGCCATGAGTCTGTTTCGCTTTTGTTCATGGAAAAATTAAATGAAGAATTTGAAGGCAAACTTTCACTGGCCATTCAGGTTTTTAAAGGAACTTATCCAAAGTTATTTCTACACCAGTTGGTTTCAAGTCAGTTAGACATGGATCGACTCGACTATTTAAACCGGGACAGCTTTTATACAGGTGTGCTAGAAGGTAAAATTGGCGCGCAAAGAATAATCAGAATGTTGAACATTGAACAAGGGCGATTGGTCGTAGAGGAAAAGGGCGTTTATTCGATTGAAAAATTCATCATTGCCCGTCGTCTGATGTATTGGCAGGTTTATTTACATAAGACGGTTTTGGCTGCGGAACATCTTCTTGTAAATATTTTAATTCGGGCAAAGGAATTGGTTTCTTCCGGTGAAAAATTATTTGCTACTCCTGCTTTCTCTTATTTTGGAAAATAACTGCACCGAAAATGATCTGAGAAATAACAGGAACTACTCCAAAGTTATGCTATGCTGATGATTATGATATTTTCTCATCGATTAAAGTATGGGCCTACCATTCTGATCAGGTACTCAGCAGACTATGCAAAGGAATGGTTAACAGATCATTATATAAAATACGTTTACAAAAAGATGCATTTACAGAAAGTGCATTGGTTCCCTCAAGAAGCTGCACTTCAGCAGTTTAATATCAAGAAAAGCGAGGCGCATTACTTTGCCTTTATCGGCTCTATCAGCAATAATGCTTACGATCCTAGCGGTGAACCTATTCAGATTCTGTTCAGGGATGGAAGTTCTATTGAACTAAGTATTGCCAGCGATCAGATGGGTGTTGCCGTTCTTTCCTCTATGATTCAAAAACATTTTATTTGCGTACTACCTGAATTGATTGAAAAACAATGATTTAATTAGGCCGTTGGAATAATTTCCCATCATCTTTATTTTTAAATTTGCAGGCTATCATGGAATTTACTGCGCAACAGATCGCCGAACTTCTTCATGGAGTTGTGGAAGGCAACCCCGATGTAAAGGTTACAGGTTTATCGAAAATTGAAGAAGGAACCGCTGGTTCACTTTCATTTCTGGCTAATCCTGCCTATGCGCAGTTTATTTATTCAACTAAAGCATCCATTGTAATAATAAACCGTGATTTTGAAGCTGAAAAAAACATTGATGCCACTTTGATCAGAGTAGAAAATGCTTACCAGAGCTTTGCAAAATTACTCGAGGTTTACAATACGATCCGCAGGAACAAATCCGGAATCGATAACATGTCCTTTATAGATCCCTCAGCAAAATATGGGGAAGAAATTTATGTCGGCGCTTTTTCGTATGTGGGCAAAGACGTAAAGATGGGTAACAGAGTTAAAATTTATCCCAATAGCTATATTGGTGACAATTGCACGATTGGGGATGATACTACACTTTTTCCGGGAGTTAAAATCTATTCTGATTGTATTATCGGCAAAGATGTCACTTTACATGCAGGTGTTGTTATTGGCGGAGATGGATTTGGCTTCCAGCCCAATCAGGGCAACTATCAAAAAGTGGCTCAGATTGGAAATGTAATCATTGAAGACCATGTAGAAATTGGAGCCAACAGCACCATTGATCGGGCTACTTTAGGAAGTACGATTATACGTAAAGGTGTTAAACTTGATAATCTAATTCAGATTGCTCACAACGTGGAAATTGGTGAAAACACGGTGATCGCTGCGCAGACCGGTGTTGCCGGTTCCACTAAAATTGGCAAGAACTGTATGATTGGCGGCCAGGTAGGTATTGTAGGGCATATCCAAATTGCAGATGGAGTAAAAATTGCCGCTCAATCCGGAGTTGGCAGCAGTATTAACACTCCCGGAGAAATTCTTCAGGGATCTCCGGCTTTCGCCATTGGAGATTACAAACGCACCTATGTGTTGTTTAAAAAACTACCGGAACTCGAAAAAAAAATATCCGAACTGCAAAAAGAGCTTTCGGAATTAAAATCAACCCCTTCCTGATTGAGTAATGATGCAAAAACAAAGAACGATTAAGAATCCAGTTACCGTTTCCGGAGTTGGTCTTCATACCGGAGTGAAAGTCAATCTCACTTTTAAACCCGCCCCGGAAAACCATTGGTATAAATTTAAAAGAATTGATCTGGAAGGTGCACCTGAAATTGAAGTAGATGCTGATAATGTTTCCGATACTTCCCGCGGAACAACACTTCAACAACATGGTGCAAAAATTAGTACTACCGAACATGCCCTTGCAGCCCTGGTAGGTCTTGAAATTGATAATGCTATCATTGAAGTTGACGGCCCTGAAGTTCCTATTTTGGACGGAAGCTCGGCTCCTTTTATTGACGCTTTGCTACAAGCAGGAATTGTAGAACAAAATGCAGATCGTGAAGTCTACGTACTCGATGAGGTGCTTTCGTATGAAGAACCCGCCAGAAATGTAGAAATGCTCGCCGTACCCAGCCCGGATTATCGCATCACCGTAATGGTGGATTACAATAGCCCTGTTTTAGGGACGCAGCATGCCCAATTGCACAAAATAAATGAATTTCAAAAAGATTTTTCCACTTGCCGAACGTTTTGCTTTTTACACGAATTAGAAGCACTCGTTAAACATGATTTAATTAAAGGTGGCGATCTTAATAATGCTATAGTTGTAGTTGACAAGGAGATTAGTCAGGATAAACTGGATGATCTGGCCCGATTATTTAATAAACCAAGTGTACAGGTAAAAGAAAAGGGGATATTAAACAATGTTCAGTTGCATTTTCAAAACGAGCCTGCCAGACATAAACTACTTGATATTGTTGGTGATTTCGCTCTCGTTGGCATGCCCATTCAATGTCATATCCTTGCAGCAAGACCCGGGCATGCCGCCAATGTTGAGTTTGCCCGGAAAATAAAAGAGGTAATAAACGTGACCGGGTGAAAATCCGCAAATACGATTTAAATGTTACACCTGTATGTGATATAGCAAAAATCACCTCCATGTTGCCGCACCGTTTCCCGTTCTTACTAATTGATAAAATTATTGAACTCGACCATGAATGTGTAGTTGGCATCAAAAACGTCACCATGAACGAATGGTTTTTTCAAGGGCATTTCCCGAACAATCCCGTTATGCCGGGAGTATTGCTCATTGAAGCTATGGCACAAACCGGCGGAATTTTAGTCTTAAATACTGTTCCGGACCCTGAAAATTATTGTACATACTTTATGAAAATATCGGATGCGCGATTTAAACAAAAAGTAAGCCCCGGCGATACAGTTATTTTTGACCTGAAACTTGTAACACCAATCAGAAGGGGGATTTGCCATATGAAAGGTTCAGCAATTGTTGGTGACAAAGTTGTAATGGAAGCAGAAATGATGGCACAAATTGTTAAAAAAAGCTGATGTCAACTCCACTAGCCTTTATTGACCCCAGAGCACAAATAGGTGAAAACGTTAAAATAGATCCGTTTTCCTGTATACATGGTGATGTGGTAATTGGAGACAATACCTGGATTGGATCTAATGTAACCGTGTATGATGGGGCACGAATTGGTAACAACGTTAAGATATTTCCCGGTGCTGTTATTTCAGCCATTCCTCAGGATCTTAAATTCAAAGGAGAGGAAACAACAGCCGTTATAGGCGACCACTCTATCATTCGTGAATGTGTGACCATAAACAGGGGCACGGCTGCTATGGGGCGCACAGAAGTAGGTCAGCATTGTTTGTTAATGGCCTATGTCCATATTGCCCACGATTGCATCATCGGAAATCATGTTATTCTGGCCAACTCCGTAAATCTTGCCGGTCATGTTACAATATATGATTGGGCAATACTGGAAGGTTATGTAGGCGTTTCACAGTTTATGTTTATTGGACCACATAGTTTTATCGGTGGACAAACCGGAGTCCGAAAAAATGTCCCTCCCTTTGTTAAAGCTGCACGCGAACCATTAAGTTACGCAGGAATAAACGCTGTTGGTTTAAGCAGAAGGGGCTTCAGCAAACAAGTGATTGACGAAATACAGGATATTTACAGAACAATTTATCAAAAGGGTCATACCATTTCGAAAGCAATAGCTGTGGTTGAAGAAGAATTTAGTTCATCAGAGCATAGAAATTTAATCCTCGATTTTATCAGGTCTTCTGACAAAGGTATTATTCGTGGACCATATGCCAATTTGATGAAGACTGACTAATACAAATATCATTTTGATAACAATTCAGTTAAAATCTGCCGGTAAGAAATTTCTCCATCAATGGATATTCCGAAATCTGAATTTCCAAATTGATCCTTTTGAAAAAATCGCAATTATAGGTTTTAATGGTTCCGGAAAATCAACATTGCTACAAACTATAAGTGGCTTTCAATCATTAAACGAAGGAACTATTCACTATTTATACGATAATGCGGAAATAAAATCGGAGGACTGGTATAAAAAAATAAGTCTCGCAGCACCGTATCTGGATATGCATGAGGAATACAACATGCATGAATTGATTTCCTTTTACTCTTCCTTTAAACCATTTCTGCACTCCATGAATGAAAAGGAACTTATTTCAATAATTGAGCTGGATGAAAGTAGAAACAAACCCATAAAACACTTCTCTTCAGGAATGAAACAGCGGATCAAACTCGCATTGGCTGTATTAAGTGATGTTCCGGTTTTACTATTAGATGAACCTCTTTCAAATCTAGACAAAAAGGGCGTCGCTTGGTATAAAAATTTAATCAATGAATATGCATCCAAAAAGACGATCATCATTTGCTCTAATAACATAGAGGATGAGATTTCTTTTTGTGAAAGAAGAATTGACTTACACGATTTCAAAGTGTAATATTCTTGAAAGTTTTTACTCGAAATAGTTTCAACATTATTTACAATTGCAATTACCTTGGTCATGGAAAAAGCCCTTGTAATAACCATGTCAAATTCCACAACCGATAGAAAACAGCAAATACTTTTTATAGCAGAAGAATTCATTCTTCTGCTGATAGCAATAGCTATGATTTCTATTTTCTAAAGCTTGATTTAGTCTGCCTTATTTAGGAAGATATTAAAATCATTTCTTAATTCATGAAAGATATGCTCGAATTGATCCAGTTTATCTCGCTGAATAGAATGTATTCTTTGTATACCATCATTGGGTTCAGAAGCATTTCCGCCTTCTAAAGCCTCAATTAAGTTTTCATGTTGTTTAAAATCATGCCTGATAATATCCAGCACTTCTTTCTGCCTTATAAATTGATTTTGAAAATGTTCTACAGAGGCCATCAGGTCAACACTTTTTCTTGATAAGGACAATCGGCCAAGATGATTATTGAAATGAGAAATTTCATCTTTGTAAAAACGAATACGATCTTGCCATTGATCGTGTTCATTTTTCATTTCATTGAGTTGTTGTTTAGTATGCATAACCATTGGGTTTAGAGGTTTACTTTCAACAATAGAAAAGGGCCGTATAAGTATACAGCCCTTTATAATAACCGATTCCGGAATTTCAACTCATTATCATAAAAAAGAATAATAACTTTCATTGTATCTGATTTAAAATCAAATATAGTATAAAAATCAAAATTCAAAGCAGCTGTTGAAAATTATTTTTTCTGTTTGAGAAATATATAACCTCCCTTCTCTGCTCCCCATACCTGAATTCCATCCTCATTAAAGCCACGATCCCAACTGAGCATCATGTTTTCCTTGAGCTTCACTTCTGAAGTTGTATAGCTCGCGCCTCGCAATTCGCTAGGACAAGTTCTTTCGCCGGTACTGCCTATAAAGGAGTTCTCTTCGATATTCCAGGTTAAGAAAACTGAACAACCCTCTTTTTTATAAATACTGTCCAGCGGTAGTTTATTGATCAGCTCAGGACGACCGGCAAATCTCACAGGATCATTGAAGGTATAAATCGCACTTTCAAAGGTGTTTTTATCCGTTTGGGTGAGTCTGTAAGCCCGTTGCCGATAGGGTTTTTCCATATTTCCAGCCATAGCTTGCTCAACATATAACCAGATCCCGTCCTGCCGATCCCGCCAAATCCGAACTATTTCCAAATTTATATGATAATAAGAAGTGTCCTTTAATGACTGCTCTTTACTATTAAAAGAACCGGATAACCAGTCAGCCAGTTGATTCACCAAAACATCCTGAGCATTTACTTGTTCAGATTTAAAACCGAATACGATTAGCAATCCAACAGCAACTACAAATTTTCGAGCAAGCATACTTTTCGTTTATTAGAATTAATTCATCTATTCATCAAATATATTAAAGAATACGAAATGAGACTTTTCGATTGAATTTGGACTTGACACGCACCTGTTTCCTGATAACTTCTTCAAATACTGACTAATTTCTTACTACCTAAATGAAGAAAAGAAACGGTTTTAATGCCCCATATGTTTTTCGCTTTTAGGTCACAATTACAGATTTAAGCGAGTATCATCAATGGGTAAAATCTTACATAAGTGTGTCAATGCAAGATTATGAGTAACTGTCGAAATGAAATGGTGATAGTTTGCATCCATCAAATTAACGGATATGCAACAATCAAGTCAGTCTGTATTCACGAAAAGCTTTATGCTTTTATTTCTAATGCTGTGCATCACCGAAAGTTCTGATGCACAGGTTTCCTTAAGCCGAAAATATCGAGTCATTGCTTATAAATCGGGACAACCATTGGTGTTTAGTATTTCTAATGAGGTGGAGATTATTCCTGCCATGAGTCTATATATTCCAAACACTTTCACCCCTAATGGTGACGGACTGAACGACACGTTTGGGGTAGCAGGTGAAGCCATAAAGGACTTCCGCATGCAAATCTTTAACCGATGGGGGCAATTAATATTTGAAACTTCGAATAGTAATGAGCGTTGGGATGGAACATATGGTGGTCAAAAGGTTCCTATGGGGACATATGTTTACAAAGTCTCTGCTGGCAGCCCCAATGGACAACGACAAAACAAAGAAGGCAACCTGAACGTAATTTTATAGTTATGACTCTTATCATACTCTCTTACCTGATCAACCGATTCAGAAATATTAAACCGGTTAAAGGCAGTTAATCGACTTATTTATAATTTATTCTTTTAGTGAAATCAACCCTTTAAAGGGTGAACGGCTTCGATCTATAGGTCAAAAATTAATTTTTTTTAAGCGAATGGCCGGATTCTAATGGCGAATACCCACTTTTGATATGGGCGAACGATTCAAAAATGATGGTGAATATCAATTTTTTATTGGTCAATTGCGTTTTTTTATCGACAATTTCATTTTTTTTGTATTGATTATCAAATAATTAAGATATTGCAGCCGCAAAGTTGTTTGTTGTTACATCTTTATTGATACATTTGGCCAACACAGAGTAAAACCAATACCAATTTAATATTTCAAAAAAATACTCCTATCAAGGAAGGAGAATACTATTGCCCAAACTGAAGCAATTAACAATCAACACAAACCAAAATATTTAGTTAGTACCAAAAAACACAAACCAAAAAAAATGAAAAAACTGCTCTTAATAATCTCCATCTTTAGCACGGTGGGATTAGTGAATGCTCAAACGGATCCGTTGGAATATGCCACCGGAAACCTGACTGCTCAACAGCAACTTTTCTCATATCCGCTTCCAAGATTCCAACCGGGCCATAAAATGAACCGAAATTTTAACTGGTTCGACATCGCCTATTTTTCACGATGGGGCCAAACAGGAGTACTTCGTCCTCAAATGGTAATAGATGCCAAAACGAATAATATGGAGTTCTATAAAAACTGGAACTACTATTATGTGATTAGCCCAAACATTACTTCTTACGGCAATCCATATGATTATATTGACACCATTCAATCACTACCGGGTGCATTTGTTAATGTGGCGAAAAGAGATCCATCGATCAAAACTTCAGCTATTTGTCTGATGAACCAGATCCCTGGCAATGTAAATAGTTCTACTCTGGCACCTAGCAATTATATCAGAAACTCAAGCGGACAATATCTCGATCTGAGCGGAAATGTAATTACCTCCGGCCAGTATTTTTCCCCTGCAGCACCGGGAGCTTTGTTACAACAGGATGGAGCTTATTTGAAAAATTATTTGAGTAATTTAGTGACAGCCTTAGGCCGGCCTTTAGACGTTTTAAATGACAATGGTGAATCCTTGCGACTCATCAGCTTAAATGGTGGCGTTGTTAATAATGACCCTGCCGTACTAGCTGACTATAATGCATTGGGATTTCCGGCAACTAAGACCGCTACTTCTATCAATAACTATCGTGGACAAAAGTATACTCAGTTTATGCAGCTATATCGTAATGAGTTTATGTCTGCCAGTCCACAAACTGCATATACTTATTACGGGTTAGACGGCCAATCGGATTATCGCCCGGTTTGGTCTAAAAGTAAATTCATTCAATCAAAAATCAATGGCAGATATTATCCAACCGGTGATCTTTATGTAAGATGGCCAAATAACTGGAAAGCATGGGCCGGAGCATGGCATGGACTCGGATGGTTTGCAGATTGCAAGTATTTTGAATTACAACAGGGAGATAGTTTGATGTCACCATTTTGTACTGCCGGATGGAATGCAGATGAAACACAAAACGTAAGACCTGCACAATATCTTTCCTTATTGAAAATTCTTTCTGCATGGGGATCCGAATTCTTCTACCCTGCATATTTTTCTTTCTACTCCTTTTCAGGATTCGAAAAACTGGGGATGGCAAACAGTTATGCCTGTTTATGCTCAGGCAGTAACATCAAGATGGGAAAACTATCTGAAGCAAGGCACATTGCTTGAAGGAGATGTTCCA
The DNA here is from genome assembly GCA_016721435.1 of Bacteroidota bacterium. Classification (GTDB taxonomy): domain Bacteria; phylum Bacteroidota; class Bacteroidia; order AKYH767-A; family OLB10; genus JAJTFW01. The sequence goes on along the minus strand of JADKIC010000003.1, from coordinate 240,760 downwards.
AGGTATTTCTTAACCAACACCACCTTACAACCTGACAATCCCAAATACCTGTTTTATACGGGCGACAGCAGAACAACTTGTTGCTGTCCGCAAACTGAATGGTGCAAACAAATATGTCATTACAGCCGCACAAATGGTTGATGCGAATACCGTGGGAAATGCTCCAATGGTTAGCTATGGTAAATTTAAATTAGGCAATGATTCCATTAAATTAGAATTCAGAAGACAAGGTTCCGTTTATATTTATGATGCAAGTAATACCTCTGCAAAAGTATTTTATCAATTGGACCGCTGGCATCAATATGAGCATCCGGAAAGATGGTCAAAAGATTTCGTGCTGGAAGCTGAAGTATTTGACAATACACCGAATGGATTTAGCATTAAAACAGAAGTGCCTTCAGGTACCGCAGCAAATGATTATTCAAACTTCACTTCATTTGTATCTTTTACAAATCTAAATGGTGTTGAATACAATATCAATCCAAGAGGAACTAGCGGAGTTAATCATTATGTATGGGTTCGTGCCAGAAGTGCTAACGGAGGAACCAGCGGATTTTCGGTAAAACTTGATAATGGTCAAACCAATACCGTTCCTTGTGTAAAAGGAAACACCTGGACATGGTACCGCTACGATGGTACTAGCGGACAACAAATCACCTACGCTAGCCTGACACCCGGAAATCACAAGATCACGGTTACACCTACGAATTCTACCCTTGAAATCGATCAAATAATTATCACCCAGAACTCAGGTAATATTCAGTCTCCTTTCGCTTCTCCTTGCTCCGCAACAGCAAGTGCAACCATTACGCCTAGCGGAGCTACTACTTTTTGTACCGGTGGATCAGTTACTTTAACAGCAAACTCAGGCACTTCCTATTCATGGTCGAATGGAGCAACAACACAATCTATTACTGTTTCTACTTCGGGTAACTATACAGTAACTGTAAATTCAGGTGCCGGTTCTGCTACTTCACCAGTAACAACCGTTACGGTAAATGCAGTAACGCCATCAACCATTACAGCCAGCGGATCTACTGCACTTTGCAGTGGTGGTAGTGTTTCCTTAACTGCCAATACCGGGATTGCTTATTTATGGTCTACAGGTTCAACAGCCAAAACAATTACCGCAACAACTGCGGGTAGTTATAAAGTTACAGTAACGCAAAGTGGTGGTTGTACATCAGCTTCTGCATTAACGAATGTAACAGTTGGTACAGCTCCTACTCCAACAATAAGCGCAAATGGATCTACCACCTTGTGTACAGGAGGAAGTGTTGTTCTAACGGCCAGTTCTGGAACTGCATATCTTTGGTCTAACGGTGCGACAACGAATGCTATCACAGTGAGCAGTGCGGGCAATTATACAGTGAGGGTTACTCAAACCGGCGGTTGCTCTGCAACATCTGCAGTAACAGCAGTAACAATAGGTACAGCACCTACTCCAACCATTACTGCCAGCGGACCAACAACATTCTGCACCGGTGGCAATGTCACTTTGACTGCAAGTACCGGCACAGCCTATTTATGGTCGAATGGCGCAACAACTAAAGCGATTACCACTTCATCAGCAGGAAATTATACAGTTAAAGTTACGCAAAGTGGTGGTTGCTCTGCTACCTCTTCGATAACCACAGTTTCGATTGGTTCAGCAACAACTCCAACAATTTCTGCAAACGGACCTACCACCTTCTGTTCAGGAGGCAACGTAACCCTAACTGCCAGCACCGGCACTGCTTACTTATGGTCCAATGGCGCTACTACTAATGCTATCACTGTTTCTTCAGCAGGAAGTTATACTGTTAGAGTTACGCAAAGTGGCGGATGTTCTGCGACTTCTTCAGCGACTACAATTACTATCGGTTCTGCGCCTACGCCAACCATTTCAGCGAATGGTCCTACATCTTTTTGTAGCGGTGGCAGTGTAACATTAACAGCAAGCAGCGGCACCGCTTATCTTTGGTCCAATGGTGCAACTACGAATTCCATCAATGTAACTACAGCAGGTAATTATACTGTCAGAGTGTCGCAAACCGGTGGCTGTTCTGCAACTTCTGCAGCGACTACAGTTACCATTGGAACAGGAAATGCACCAACACCGACAATAAATGCGGGTGGATCATTATCATTCTGTCAGGAGAGGAAGTGTAACGTTAACTGCAAGTTCAGGAACTGCATACCTATGGTCAAACGGCGCAACAACTCAATCAATTTCTGCAACTACAGGTGGAAATTACACGGTGAGGGTTACGCAATCAGGAGGTTGTTTTGCTACTTCATCCGCAACAACAGTAACCGTGAGACCATCGCCCACATTCACCGTTACACCTAATGGCCCCTTAAATTTCTGTCAGGGTGGTAACGTCACCTTTAATGTGACCAACTCTAATGCCACCTTCTATATTTGGTATAAGAATAATAATTTAGCTTACTGGGGAACCAGAAATTATTATACTGCATCATCAGCGGGAGTTTATAAACTGCGAGCCTATTTGGGAATGTGCAGCACCTATTCCAATTCATTTAATGTAACTGTACCCTGCAGAGAAGGTGAAGTACTTGCAGGAGAGCCGATGTTCATGGCGTATCCGAACCCATTCAGCAATAACACGACTTTTGCTTTTGAACTTGCTCAAGCATCAGAAGTATCTATTCGATTGTTTGATGCCACCGGAAAATTAATCGATGTTATCCTTGAGAAATCAATGGTAAGTGAGGGGGAAACAAGAATAGATTATGCCACCACACACCTTTCAAATGGCATCTACATGGCTGAAATTATTACGCCGGAAGCAACCAAACGAATTAAATTGGTTTCAACGAAATAATTTTCAGAGATGATCTGTGGATTAAATATAAAAGAATTATATAAAAACTGCAGATCAAACAGTGAATGAGGTAGTTTGAATTAATCAATAATTAAGAATTTTACTAAAAGCCCCGCAAAATGCGGGGCTTTTTAATTTGACGAAGATTTTCAATTTTGAAATGTTTATTCGGCCATTATTCATTAAAAATAAGTTTAACCCGATTTCCTTACATCAGAATCCCATCGGATTTCTAAAATAAATTCAACCTATTTTCAATTAAAGGAAGAGAATTCAATCTTTCCATGGAATTCCCTATATAAATATTTTATAAATCTTTCAAAGACAAGAATACATATAGAAAGGTCAGCAAACCTTCCCGTGTGCGAATATCTTGCCTGCATTAAAAATAACAAATCGACAACAGCAGCACAAAGCTCGTGCCAAAAACAAAAAAAACAGCAATGAAGAAATTACTACTATTGATTTCATTACTGGGTGTAGTGGGATTAACCAACGCTCAAACGGATCCGATGGAGTTCGCCACCGGGACGTTATCAGCAACGCAACAGCTACAATCGTATCCGTTGCCCCGACTTAAACCCGGGCATACCCTGAATCGAAATTTCATTTGGTTTGATATTGAATATTTCTCCGGTTGGCAGCAACCCGGAGTATCACGTACCCAAATGGTAGCCACGGCGAAAGTTAATAATGAGGAATTCTACAAAAACTGGAATTACTATTTTATGATTAACGGGAAGATTGATTCATACGGAACAGCCAGCTCTTATACGGATACTGTTACTTCAACACCGGGAGCATTTGCAGCAATTGCAAAAAGAAATCCTTCGTACAAGACTTCAGCAATCTGTTTAATGAATCAAACACCACTTATCACCAGTCAAAATCTAACGCCGGATAATTATGTAAGGAATTCCAGCGGTCAATACCTTGATATGGGTGGAAATGTGGTAAGCGGGGTTAAATACTTCTCTCCTACTGCACCGAACTCTACCCTCATTTCAGATGGCAATTATCTGAAACCCTATTTTCAAAATTTATTAAATGCATTGGGAAGGCCTCTCGATATTATGAATGATAACGGAGAGGCTATGTACTTAATGAGTCTTAATGGAAAAGTAATTGATAACGATCCTGTGGTTAAAGCGGATTACCTGAATTTAGGATATCCGGCAAGTAAAACTACTGAATCAATTAATGATTATCGCGGTCGCAAATATGCCGATCAGGTAAGTCTTTATCGTGATCAGTTTATGTCTATCAGTCCAAGTACAGCTTACACATTTTATGGTCTTGACGGACAATCCGATTATCGTCCGGTATGGCCAAGAGGTAAAGCAATCCAATCTAAAATCAATGGACATCACTATTCAACAGGAGATTTCTATTTGCGCTGGCCGGATAACTGGAAGGCATGGGCAGGGGCATGGCATGGTTTGGGTTGGTTTGCTGATTGCAAGTACTTTGAAGAGAAAGCCGGCGATAGCTTAATGTCACCTTTTGTTTGTGCCGGTTGGAATGCTGATGAAACACAAAACCCACGTCCTGCTCAATATCTTGCCTGCCTTAAAGTACTTGCTGCCTGGGGATCAGAATTCTTCTATACCGGATTTTTCAATCTTTCAACACCTTTCCCGGATGCCAAAAATTGGGGATGGCAAACTGTAATGCCGGTTTATACTCAAGGAATTGTTTCCCGCTATGAAGAATTCTTGCGTAATGGAACTTTGTTAGAAGGAGATGTACCAAGATACTTCCTTACTACTACTACATTACAGCCTAACAATCCTAAATACCTTTTCTATACCGGTGATGCAAGAAAACTTGTGGCGGTACGCAAATTAAATGGTGCAAATAAATATGTGATTACAGCTGCTCAAATGGTGGATGCGAATACCATCGGTAATGCACCTAACTCCAGCTTTGCTAAGTTCAAATTAGGTAATGATTCCCTCAAAATAGAATTCAGAAGACAAGGCTCCGTATACATTTATGATGCGACAAATCCATCTGCTAAAGTATTTTATCAATTAGACAAATGGCATCAATATGAACATCCTGAAAGATGGAGTAAGGATTTTGAATTAGAGGCTGAACTTGCTGACAACTCATCTTCATCTGCGAAAATTGCCACTGAAGTACCCGCTGGAACACCGGCCAATGACTATTCCAATTATACCTCCTATATCACATTCACCTCTGCTACTCCTACCGTACTGCAATACTCCTTTAATCCACGTAATCAGCCCACATATTACTTCTGGGTGCGTGCCCGCAGTAAAAACAGCACCGGCGGTGGTATTAGCGTAGGTGTAAACGGACAGGCTTCTAAAAGTATCGGTTGCATTACAGATACACAATGGAAATGGTACAGTGTTGATGCCTGCAGCGGACAAAATATTAAATTTACAAGTCTAGCAAGTCAACAATACCTTTTATCTCTTACTGCCAGCTCTTCGAACATTGAGATTGACAAAGTTCTTCTTACCACAAATGCCAGTACAAATTTGAATCCGAATCAACCCGCTTGCGGAACTGTAGTTGCTACTGTAAACACTTCCGGTCCTACTACATTCTGTCAGGGTGGTTCTGTTACGCTTACAGCATCTGCAGGTAATTCCTATACCTGGTCTAATGGTCAAACAACACAAGCCATTACTGTTTCACAAAGTGGTTCCTATTCCGTTTCTGTAAACACAGGTACAGGATGTGCTGCTGTATCTGCACCGGTTGCTGTTACAGTAAATGCAAATACCCCTGCAACAATATCCAATAGCGGCCCGACAAACTTTTGTCAGGGAGGAAGTGTAACATTAACTGCATCATCAGGCAATGCCTATACCTGGTCGAGTGGACAAACCACCCAGTCCATCACTGTATCACAAAGTGGATCCTATTCTGTTTCCGTAAATACCGGCAATGGTTGTACCGCTGTATCTGCGCCAGTAAATGTTTCTGTCACTTCAGCAATACCTGCAACTGTAACAAGCAGCGGACCTCTGACTTTCTGTCAAGGAGGAAATGTCACACTCACTGCAAGTACAGGTGCTTCATTTACCTGGTCGAATGGTCTTACATCACCAAGTATTACAGTATCCTCCAGCGGAACCTATAGTGTTGTTGTTGCCAACTCCAACGGTTGCACATCGGCTTCAAGCCCGGTGAACGTAAGTGTAGCAGCATTGCCTGTTCCGGCAATTACCGTTAATGGACCTACTACATTGAATATTGGTCAAAGCACCATTCTTACTGCATCAAATGCGAGCGCTTATTTATGGTAACCCGGAGGACAAACAACAGCATCCATCACTGTTTCCAATCCCGGAAATTATTCAGTCAGAGTAACCAATGCTGCAGGTTGTACAGCTACAAGTAATCCTGTTACTATCAGCCAGGTGAATACACCAAGCCCTGTTCTAATTCAAGTAATTGGAAGCACAAGTTTTTGTACAGGTGGAGCTGTTGGATTAACTGCAAATGGTGGAGCCAATTACTTATGGGCTCCGGGTGGTCAAACTACCGCTACAATTTCTGCTAATCAGGCCGGAACATATTATGTCTACTCGAGAGATAATAATGGCAATGTACTTACTACTGATTCTGTGACACTGCGCGTTCATCCAAAGCCAATGAATCCTTCTATTTCTATCACTTATATTCCCAATACAGCATTTCAATTGAACGCCTATGAGCCGTCTGCTGTATCTTATCAATGGTCGAGCGGAGCAAATGGGGCAACCATTAATGTCATCCAACCCAAATTAATGAGTGTGACGGCAACCAATGCTTTTGGCTGTACCTCAGGAGCTACCTCAATACAGACAGGATCAGTTACTCCACGAACTTGTATTGCGCCCAATATGCTGACATCCTATAATATCAGCGATACTACTGCAATGCTGGGATGGAATCCTGCGATAACCGGTGAGCGATTTATCATACGCTACTGGGTACCGGGCACATCGAATATAATGATGAAGGAAGTTGGTGGCAGTATTTCAAGCTGGAGAATAAACAATTTGATTCCGGGAACAACATACAACTGGACATTAGAAAATCTCTGCGCATCCGGATCTTATATGAGCACAACTTCCAGTTTCAAAACATTAGGAACTCCCTTGTTCTGCGGATCAACACCACAACATTTGAGAAGTGAAAGTATAACGACACAACGCGCCACAGTAAGATGGTATACGACTACAGCAGATTCTTTCATGGTTCGATACAGACCCGTTGGAACGAGTACTTACTTCTTCCGAAATATCCCGGGGAACTTAAACTCAACCGGCATTCAGCTGATAAATCTTGTATCTAACACGAATTACGAATGGCAGGTCAACAGTACTTGCAGTGGATTCACAAGTCCTTACTCACAAACCTATTTCTTCAAGACACTTGACACTTGTGGATTTATGGGCAATGTAAGTGCTACGAATGTTACTGCATCAACTGCACGAATCGTATGGAGCAATATCAACTCCATGGATACCATTCGCATTCGTTATACAAGAATAAATACCGGTGTAGAGCATAACACTTACTTCAACGCAACAGGCCAAAGCGGTTCTTATGAGTTAAGAGGACTTAAACCCGGTTCAACTTATAGTGTTGAAGTAAGAGGAAGATGCGGAGGTACAGCAGGTGCATGGACATCGCCTGTAATATTTAACACCACAAATATTACTACACGGGAAGACGCATCAAACCCATTCTTCCTGAACGGATATCCGAACCCTGTAAATGACATCCTCTTCTATTCCTTCATCACTGATAAAAACGAGGATTATGTTGTCAAAGTTTGTGACATGGCGGGACGTGAATTAATACAGCAGGTACGAAATTCATTTACAGGTGAAAATGTGGAAGAAATACCTGTACAAGGATTTGCAAAAGGCGCCTATCTTTTAATTCTGCAGCAAGGAACTCAACGCAGCAATTTCAGATTTAGCGTTCAATAAAATAAAGAACCAAACAAAAATGAAAAGGCGCCCTTTCACGAGGGTGCTTTTTCATTTTACGGATACAACAGATATTTCATTCTGATCATTCTGAAGTCCGCAATATCTTTTTTCCCAGGAGGCTCGAATTCTATCTTCTGACCAGCTGTCTTCTATTTGCTTCCGTAATTCTGCGTTTCCCGCCAGTTTCTCAAAAACGCATTAAAGTAATTTTCCTTCTTCGGATAAACGGACCATGTTTCAATCATCCATTTCAGATGTATTTTATCAGGACGATTATTCTCTGCCCACTTTGAAATATTGTAGCCCTTGCAAACCACATTTTCATACAAAGGTTGCTTCGCTTTACCCTTAATACTCTTTGGGATGAAGGTATAATTCCCAATCTTGTTTTCCGGAAAACCATAACTTTGAAAGGGGAAGTCAGTGCCACGGCCAAGGCTTACCGAAGTGCCTTCAAAAAAAACAGAGTGATGGATATAATCGTATAGACGCCACGTTAGGTAAATTAGGTGAAGGCGCAACAGGCAAATGATAATCTTTACTATGATCCCAATTTAATAATTTTACGACTTGCAAACTACAAGTCACTCCATTACTTAACCACATTTCACCGTTTAACATCAATGCATACTCTGCAATAGTCATACCATAAACTACAGGAATATTCTGCAAACCAACGAATGACTTAAACTCATTTTTCAATACAGGACCATCTACATAATGTGCATTGGGATTAGGCCGGTCGAGGACAATCAATGAAATATTATACTCAGCGCACGCTTCCATGATATATTGCAAAGTGCTTATGTAAGTATAAAAACGAACGCCTACATCCTGTAAGTCAAAAAGGACTATGTCTATCCCATCCAAATCGTTTTGATCTGGTTTTTTATGACCACCATAAAGTGAAATAACACGAACCCCCGGTTTTTTGGATCAGTTCCACCCAAAACATGTTCTCCGGCCTCGGCTTCACCACGGAAGCCATGTTCGGGCGCGAAAACGGTTTTAACATTCACTCCCAATGAAAACAAGGTATCTACTAAATGTGCATTTTCACTCTGCTTGCAGGGTTGGCGACGACAGCCACTCGCCTATTTTTCAGTAGCGTTATATACTGTTCTGTTCGTTCTTCACAAACAATAATTTCATTCGGCAGGGGTTCAGCATGGAGCTTAATACTTGAAATCAAGAAAAGGAATATAGATAACAAGGCCTGCAACAGCATGCTTTCTGAACAAAAAACCCATTTACAATTATTTGATATCTTTACAGTCATATAGGAGCATCGCTTTAATTCAGACGCAAGTATAATAAAATGAAATCTTTCAGGCTCATTCAGTTTTATTCTAATCGATTAATCCATTCGGAAGGTCTCCGCTCGGCTACCACAAGACCCGTGATCCGGATTGCTATCACAGGTATTATTCTGGGAACAGTAGCCATGTTGATATCTATAATGGTTGTCACCGGATTCAGGAATGAAATCACCCGAAAGGTTACCGGATTCGTTGCTGATTATAGAATCAGTGCTTTCAATAATAATGCCTCTTTTGAAGAAGCCCCTGTAAAATTAGAAGAAAATAAGATCTCAGTAATTAAAAAAATAGATGGTGTACGCCATCTTCAGCCGTTTGCATTAAAAGCAGGTCTTTTGAAATCTGAAAATGATATACAAGGGGTGGTGCTAAAAGGGGTAGATCAGGATTTTGAACCCGGTCTTTTTAAAGAAAAACTTATTGCCGGTGACATGATAAATTTTCCGGATAGTAGTTATTCTAAAGAGGTGCTCGTCTCAGAAAACATATCGAAAAAATTAAACCTTAAAACCGGTGACTCCTTTCTATTGTTCTTTATTCAGGAGGAAAAAAAAGTCAGGAAGTTAACAGTGAAAGGCATCTATAATACAGGATTGAGCGAGGAGTTTGATAATCTGTATTTATTATGTGATTTACGCCTTATCCAACAAATAAACAACTGGGAAAATGGTGAGGCAGGCGGCTATGAGGTATTTGCCAATGCAGATGCTAACAAAACTCTATTGTTCGAAAAAATATATGCAACAGCGGGGTATGAATTAAACACTCAAAGTACGAAAGAATTATACCCACAACTTTTCAATTGGCTTGAACTTCAAAATCTCAATGTAATTGTCATCATAGGACTAATTACACTAGTGGCAGCAATTACTATGACGTCCACTTTGCTCGTATTAGTCATGGAAAACACCAGGGAAGTTGGAATCCTGAAAGCAATTGGAGCGACTGACAGTTTCATTGGAAAAATATTTGGCACTGTAGCATTTTACATTTTGTTAAAAGGCTTATTAATAGGAAATATTATTTCACTTGGTCTGGCATGGATTCAAGTGAAAACGGGAATCTTAACTTTACCGGAAGAATCGTATTACCTATCTAAGGTTCCTATTAATTTTTCAGTAACGGGATGGTTAATTATCAATGGCATTGTCATTGGAACAGGGGCATTGGTAATGCTTATACCGGCAAAAATAGTGTCAGGAATACACCCGATTCGTGTTTTGCGATTTGATTAATAATACAGAACAAGTTCTTTTAATAACAGCAATACATTTCATTCACTTTACAACAAGGGATGAATAATGACAATCTGATTAATACTGCTTTTTTAACGGGGAATCGTTCCACACTTTAAAAAGTGCTGCGGACTCTTCCCGCAAAAATGGGAGAAGAGGTATTTTCCTTTCTTCACCCGGCAGGAGTAGTTCATCGTAAATAAATGAATCATCAAATCCCGCTGCGGCGGCATCAAATCTATTCGCAGCAAAATATACTCTAAGAGGTCTGGCCCAATAGATTGCACCCATACACATTGGACATGGTTCACAAGAAGTGTATATTTCACAATCGTTCAACTGAAAACTTCCCAGATTTTTACATGCTTCACGTATAGCAACCACCTCCGCATGCGCAGTAGGATCATTCGTGGAAAGCACGCTGTTGCATCCCCTGGAAATAATCTCACCATTCCTGACAACCACTGCACCAAACGGGCCACCTACCCCCTTTACAACTCCTTCAATAGCGACCCTAAAGGCCTCCCGCATAAAAAATTTCTTTTCTTCTATCATTACCAATCAAATCGAATTGTTTGTTTAATATCAGGATGCAAACTTAATGCAACAGGACAAGTTCTGGCCGCACGCTCAAGTATCAGCTTTTGGTGGTCATCAAAAGTCAAATGAGGAAAACTAAAGTCAATTTGGTTTCACTCACCCTTCTGGGATTTGAAGCCATAATTTTTGTTATATTCATTTTTGTTCCATCCATATGGATCCCATGGGTTTGACATGCAATACCCATTACCGTCAACATGCAACTCCCCAAAGATGCTGATAATAAATCAGTTGGAGAAAAAGCTGCTCCTTTTCCATGATTATCCACGGGGGCATCTGTAACAATTATAGCATCAGAAGCAACATGTTTTGCAATCGTCCTTAAGCTGCCTTCATAAAAGGTTTCAATTGTAGCCATGAAGTAAAATTAGTGTATAAATAGAATCAACGGAACCTGAACTTAAAATCATCGTATATTTGTTGTAATGAAATTAATCGGTTTTTATTTAGTTTTATTGATTAGCCTTTTAGGCATAAGGGTAAGTTTTGCGCAACCTAACCCTAATGAATTTGTTGAGGAAAAGCCTGTACTCATGAAGAATGAAGCTACCGGAGGAATTAATTTCCACACCAGTGGTTGGGGAGTACAATTTCGGAGGTCAATAAATCTCACCGGATATAAAAAATTAATGTTCGAAGGTGATTTTGTCGGCATGAAACACCCAAAGGAAATTAAATCGGTCAATCAGGCTTTTGACAATGCGAGATCTTACGTATTTGGAAAGAAAAATTCTTTTCATATTCTTCGAGCCGGTGTTGGCAGGCAAAAAACCTTTTTCAGTAAAGGTGACCGAAATGGTGTTGAAATCAGAGCTGTTTATTCCGGAGGACTTTCTTTGGGAATTTTAAAGCCTGTATTTCTGAATATTCTCGAGCCGACAGGTACTTTCGGAGAATTTGTGGTAGTAACGGAGAGATACAATCCCGACGAGCACTTTATTGACAATATTTATGGCAGGGCTCCTTTTACTGAGGGACTCGACCGAATATTTTTCCGACCCGGAGGGTACGTAAAAGCCGGAGTCAATTTTGAATATGCACCCTTCTTTGAAGATGTTAAAGCCCTTGAAATCGGCATCATTGCAGATATATATCCAAAAGAAATTCCAATAATGGCGTTTACAGATAATAAACAAATTTTTGTATCCTTTTATCTAACGCTCATGTATGGCCGTAAATGGTGAAAAAAGCACGTGAAGAAGTATTATGAGTGAACAATCCTCTCCATTAATCCAAACAATTTCTGACAAACCAAGGAAACCGGAATGGCTAAAGGTCAAGCTACCAATTGGTGAAGAATACCGAAAGGTACGAGAAATTGTAAGTGAACATAAATTAAACACTATTTGTGCAAGTGGCAATTGTCCCAATATGGGTGAGTGCTGGGGGGCCGGTACAGCAACGTTCATGATTCTTGGAAATATATGCACCAGATCCTGCGGTTTTTGCGCGGTAGCCACCGGAAGACCACTCCACGTTGATAGCGATGAGCCTTCAAGAGTGGCAGAATCCGTAAAGTTAATGAAGGTTAAACATTGCGTGATCACTTCAGTCGACAGAGACGATTTAAAAGATGGCGGTTCTTTCATATGGGTAGAAACGATCAAGGCAATTCGAGAAATCAGTCCCGGCACTACGCTTGAAACATTAATCCCCGACTTTCAGGGCAAATGGGAAAATCTTCAACGCGTTATCGATATTGCACCGGAAATTATATCACATAATCTCGAGACCGTGCGCCGTTTAACAAAGCAAGTTCGCGTTCAGGCTAAATATGATCGATCGTTAGAAGTATTGAAACGCATTAGTGGTGCAGGTGTCCGTACCAAATCAGGGGTAATGCTTGGACTAGGAGAAAAATATTCCGAAGTACTTGAAACAATGGAGGACCTACTAGCATCCGGTGTTTCCATTTTAACTTTAGGACAATATTTACAGCCCACACGCTCCCATCTCCCGGTTGCAGCTTTTATTCATCCTGATGAATTTGCTGAATATAAAAAAATCGGTTTAGAGAAAGGTTTCCGCTATGTAGAGAGTGGACCATTGGTAAGATCCTCCTATCATGCCGAGAAACATATGTTTTAGATTCAACATTTCACTTCATTTCTTTAAAAAAGCTATCCTCACTTTTGAAAAAAAAATTAAGCACTTTCCGGTTCAATTATAAATAAGCCCATTGAAAATGGAGTTTGAAATTACTTTCTTCTTGCTTGATTTGTAAAAATATTATATCAACATTTAGTATTTCGCATTTCGTGCTTTTCGTAGTTCGTATTTATCCCTATGCAGGAAGGCGTTCAAACAAGCGTAAAGTAAATCCCGTTTTACTTCTAAACGACTTCACCTCCTTGTAATTTCGCCCAACCATGTTCTGAATCTCCGGAAGTACGGCAATACCAAACTTATCTCTGAGAAGCAGGAACCTCGTTGTTGGCACATCAATTCTTTTCACCAATTCACGCGGATCTGCATTTCCGGATCTGTACCGTTCTATATTCGTATCCACTTCATTCCCCGAAATACCTAGTTTTGTAAGGAGTGAAACGAGAGGAGCAGTTCCTGAATCTCCAAAAATAGTATCACCGGCTTGCGCTCTCTTTTTTACTTCCTCAGCAACTTCAAAAACAACATCTACTACCCTGCTGCAATGCCATAGGTAGAAAGTAAATGATGAGTAATTTTCCCCGATAAAACGTACATCTTTCCAGAAAAGCGTTTTAATCATTGTATTGACTACAACAGGCAAATAACCATCCCGCCATTCATAGGTAGCGGTTCTTTTCAGTGGATCGCGCATCGCTGTCTTGTAGTACTCCAATCTTTTCTCAAACCGGGGGGAGATCAAATAGAATCCAATAAAAAGCAACAATGATACTCGAAGCCATAAGGGACTGATAATCGGGGTTAAGATATTTCCGCCTTTAAAATTAAAAATCGATTTAACATTCAGTATCCAGTTGGAGACCATCCATCCTCCTGTGATAGCAGCAAACGGAAATGCCAACACAAAATAATACATCCATACACGATTCATATTTAACAGAATTCCGAGGATAAGGACTACGGAACTTACAGAAAGCCAAAGCAGCGAAAAATATTTTTTATCTGATGCTACAGCCTTCCCTTTCGCATTGGAATTGGCAGACGAGAGTTTTTTAAAAAATAAAATAAACAGGGTAACTGAACCCCAAAATAAACAAGAAAAATGGAATTGCATTATGAAAGAGTACAGCATCACGCATAAATGACAACTTATCTTCGCCCATCGCAGTTTTCTGAGCCTGAAAAAAGGAAGACATCATTCATGAAATTTCCAAATCCGGTCCAGATTCCAATGACAATAAAAAGCAGTAGTCCCAACCCTACTCCGTAGCTAATAAACTTAACAGCATCATTACGGTTATTCAAATAGCAGGAGATCGTTATCGCCAGGACGGCGGGCAAGGCATACAGTCTGGTATAGACCGCCAACACACAAAACAATGCACAGAGGAGCATCTTATTCATTCTGAACAAAAGTAAAGCACCCATTAACAAAGCAATCGTCATATTCACACCGGTAAAATGAATGGATGCTCTTAGTGGTTCATAAGCGAGGAGAAATAATGCCATAGAAAAAACAGATGCTACTCTTCCATATTCCCTTTTTACAAGTATCGCAAGCAGCACCCCGGCAAGCAATGACCATAGCGTTCCAAGCAAACGAAATCCTTCAAAATCATAACCAAACATCTTAAAAAGCGTTGCTGCAAAAATCGCTTGTAATGGAGGGTGAGCCATGGGGAAATCTTTATACGGAATCAAGCCATCTGCTATAAACTTCCCCTGACAGATATAAATAAACTCATCACTCGCATAGGGATGCAGAGTAAACATTTTAAGTATTAAAAAGAAAACTGCAACGAAAATGACGCCTACAAACCACCAAACATATCCTGATCCTAAATTGAAATTATGCTCCGGATTCAGTAATGTTACCTGACTTGAAACCTTATCATCACTTTCAAAGCCTTTGTTTCTCTCTCTTTTACTCATATTAACAGCAATATAAATTATTTTATTTTTTTAGTTTTCAATTTACATTACCCACTTCTCCTACGACTTTACCAACAAGTCCATTTAATAGTAGTTATAATATAAAATTAAAGAAAATTTACAGGCCTTTTATAAAACTACTCCATTTCAAATGCTACCTGAAAATAATTATTTACAGCCGCAATGAGTTTAGTTTTCACATAGTACGATTCTGTAAATATTTTATATGCATAAAACTCATGATTCGGCACATTGAATTCATCAAATATCAGAATATCGCCTTTCTTTAGGTAGGGTGCAAGACGTGTCAATGTATAAATAGTAGAAGAAAATAAATCTGCATCCAAATGAATAATTTTTCTCCGACCGTTATTCAGATTATACTTGTCAAGGAAAACAGGAACACTTTCCTGAAACAAGCCTTTTACGAATTCAGCTCTGAAGTCACCTGTAACAGGAATATCGGCAGACATGTCGCCTTTTTTGAAGGTCCCCCAATTTTCAGGTAACCCTTCAAAAGTATCAAAACCAAAAAAGTGACTTTCCGGATTTTGAGCGTTTTCCAGCCACCACTTAAATGAAAAACCCCCACAAACTCCGAATTCCAGATAATCAAGAGCTTCTTGCTTTAGATTGTACTTTTCGAGTACATATTGATAGAGTTTATATCTTTTTGAATAGTCTCTGGTTGGTGAATAAAAATCATTTAAAATACCTGTCTTGTTCTGGTTAGAAATCCATTTACTCAGACTTAACACATTCGAAAACATCAATGTAGGGAACCTCAACCACCCCAAATAAAGATGGGGCTTTAACAAGAGGGTTACTCCCTTTAGAAAAGCAATTCCTCTAAGCAATAAATTCATCATGCTATTAATTTCTAATGGATTAGGACAGTTAATACTTCTCTAAGTACTTCTCCGTTCAAAAGTATTAAATACTCACGAGAATGGGGTGAGGGGCGGGTGTCCTGACATTACTCAATTCGACTTCAAGGACTTGAATCAGTACAGACCTGGAAAATCGCATACGGGGTCCTTTCTCATTTTATCAAAGATGAATATATGGGAGGAAGGACTAGGCAGGTTGAAATAGTTATTCGCTTTCCGGGAAGACCTTTCTGACTGCTTTCAGGTATTATTTAAAAACTTAAAATCATCAGCACTCAGTTCCCATCTTTTAACCGACTGTTCAAAATTCAACGATCCCGGAGTTGTTATGTATTCCTTAACAAAGTTGAAACCGAACTTATTTAAAATTTTATTTGGCGCATCATTTAATGCGTAGGGTTCACAATAAAGTTTTTTGATTTGCATAGCACTAAAAAAAATTGGTATGGTTAATTTTAAAAATGCAATACCAAGGCCTTTATTTCTTTCATCACTGTTCCATAAATGCAGGTGCATAAATGCCTCTTCACCAAAAGTTACCGGATTAAGATTAGAATGACCGACCGGTTTATCATTCAACAACCATATGATACAATATGACTTTTTTAAATCCGCTGGTAATTCTAACTGCTGCATGAGCATGCCGGTAAGCTTTTCACCGGAAGGCAACTTCTTCAGATCAACTCCCAGACTCATGAGATATTTGGCGTCAGATTCGAGCCAGTACTTAACGATCATGGGAACAGTGGCAGGCTTTAGTTCTTCTACTGTTAAAATATCATTATTCATTTTTGAATTTACTTATGGTTAAAAGTTAAAATAAAACTCATCTTTTTTCAATTTCCTCATTAGCAAATACAATTACAGCTTGCTATCTACGTTAAAAATAAAATAAATTCAGATAAGAGACCATCAGGGATTATAAATTATTACTTTTGAGTATTACAAAATGGAATATCAATTAATATATTTTTAAAACAATTCATACTATAAATGATCAGAATCGCAATTAATGGCTTTGGCCGAATAGGCAGGACGCTACTTCGCAAACTTATTTCACATCAAACATAGAACTTGTTGCTATAAATGACCTTACAGATGCACATACATTGGCACATTTATTAAAATACGACTCCATTCACCGACGGTTCCCGGGAGAAGTGAGTGCCGAAGACCAAGCCATTCGCATCAATGGGAAATCCATTCCACTATATGCCGAAAAGGACCCTTCCAAACTTCCCTGGAAGTCGCTTAATGTCGATGTAGTGATTGAATCAACAGGACATTTTACAGATGCTTCCAAAGCAGAAATGCATATTCAAGCCGGTGCTAAAAGTAATCATTTCTGCTCCGGCAAAAGGGGATGTCAAAACTATTGTCATTGAGTTAATGAAGGGACACTGGATGGCAAAGAGAAAGTAGTTTCCAATGCATCCTGCACCACTAACAATGCCGCCCCCATGATCCAGTTACTTGATGAGGCATATGGTATTGAAGCAGCATACGTCACCACGATTCATGCTTACACAGGTGATCAAAATCTTCACGATGCACCACATAAAGACCTGAGAAGGGCAAGAGCAGCGGCACAATCCATTATTCCGACATCAACAGGAGCTGCGAAGGCGATTTCAGAAGTTTTTCCAAATCTTAAAGGCAAAATTGGTGGTGCGGGTATACGCGTACCAGTTATAGACGGGTCTATGACTGATGTCACGTGTATCGTTACCAGAAAGACTTCTGTTGAAGAAATAAATGCTTTATTCAAAGATGCCGCCGCGAAGAAGCTTAAGGGAATACTTGAATACACAGAAGACCCGATCGTTTCAACAGACATCATTGGAAATGATGCCAGCTGTATTTTTGATGCTCAACTTACTTCTGTACTCAATGATGGGCATATGGTAAAGATTGTAGGTTGGTACGATAACGAAAGCGGTTATTCTGCACGTTTAGCAGAATTAATTCCAATGCTTTTGAAAAATTTCGTGATTTGCCGCCTGAATTTAGTACCAAAAAAGTAATTGTAGTCTAATTGTATAACCGCCAGGTGAGGGCAAATTTAAATGTCCTGGGGGGCAGGATAGCCTGCTAAAATGTAATTTTCTCCCCCGAAAAACCGATCATTAACTCTTTGCATCAAAAAAGTGAGGGTGGCCCGCCCGATATCTGCATTAATAAAAACATCCAGTGAAGGAGCGCCTCCCACATTTTGATTTTGTTGAAGATACATTGCACCGGTTGCCGGCATAAATCCATACCCAGACCAATCGGAGAACGAATAAACAGAAGATCCGAATTCAGCCAGTAATGCTTTCTTGAAAAAACGATCCCTGAATGATAATCGCAGATAATATCCGAATTCAGGAACACGAATCACGCTTTTTGAAGATCCTGAATACCTCACATTACTCAGCACTCTCCATTTCCTCAGGATCCAATCGCATTGAAATCCACTTTCCATTACAGCAACGGAAGCATTAAATTGAGCAGGTAATGCAAGACCGTTGAAATACACAGGACTTTTCAATTGATAGAAATTAGAATACAATCGAACCCGATTATTAAAGAAGGTAGCTGAGGATTTAACCCATGTATACTCTTCCTTTTTAAAAACATTCCTCCACTTAAAATGATTTGAAGAATAGAATAAAGAGGTAGCCTCAGGTGCTACTTCGGAAATTCCCGTTGTTAACTGCAGCGAAGAAATTAATGCATTTCCCAAATCAAAATTAGCAATAGCATTTACTGAGAAATCACCATCATTCACATCATCACTTGTCACCGTCGAGATTGTTGAAACAAGGGACAATCCACCGGAAGAGATTCTAAGTGTAACAAATGGACTTAAATAATCAGGGGATGATTTCACTGAATCAATTCGTTGATTAATATATGCAAGAGAAAGCCCCCCCTTTAAGGAAAGGTTAAACCCCTTTTAATCATGTATAGTCCCAATGCAGGTTGCAATGATGTCACATTATAGCCGGAGGTATCATTCGTAATTAAAGTATCCTTAAAAACATCCTGATAAAAAGCAGTATCCGCAGAGCCGGTGTAGGAAGTACCCCATTTGAGAAATGCAGCATCGGCGTGAAATTTAAATTTAAGAGAAGCTAAAGAATCCTTTTGCGTCGGACTAAAAAGAAGAATGCTATTCTTCCATTCCACTTGCAAACGACGAACAACACGTTTATCATCAGAAAGAAAGGTTTGCAATTGTTCGAATTCAGATTTAGAAAGGCCATCAATACTTTGATCCGGCTTAATCCCACCATTTTCATCAGCTTCCACTTTAGCCGATTGAAAACCAACAAAAGACTCAACAGCATTAGAATTATAATTAAAACCCAACTTAAGTCGGCGAAATTTTGCCAGACAATTTAATAGAAAGCCTGGAGAAACGATACTATTATAACTAATCTGACCTGTCATTCTTTTCGAAATTTTTTGTTGATGATCGAGGAACAACAACTGTTCGCGCGTACTGCCCAGGATGACTTTAATATCTGAGACACCAAGGTTAGTATCAAGAGGAGGTAGAAAAGAGTGCATTTCAAAATACTGTTTATAGGGATTCAGGCCAAAACGATATTGTCCTGCGAGTGGTAATGGGAGAGAATCATACTGAAAAGCAGAGAAAAGACGATCATAGGAAAACGGTGTGCCAGAAAGGACAAAACTATTATACTTATCGGGAGGGATATGGGTTGGAAGGGAATCGGGCAGAGAGTCTTTCACCATTGCGTTATCCATTTTCGCAGCAAATCCGGTCAAGAAGGACAGCGACAAACAAAAGAACAAACAGGTGATTTTCATATACAGCTACTGAGCGAAACGTGAGATCAAAGAAAAAGAAAAAGGAACTGTAAATGGTAAAAAGAAACAAAAAATCAGAGTTTCAGAATAAAAATAGTTTTTGGAAGGACAGCATGAGAGGAAGAGATGGGAGATGGGAGATGGGATATAGGATATAGGATATAGGATATAGGATATAGGATATTGGATATTGGAAAGTAGAAAGTGGAGAGTGGAGAGTGGAGAGTGGGGAGTGGAGAGTGGAGAGTGGAGAGTGGAAAGTGGAAAGTGGAAAGTGGAAAGTGGAAAGTGGAAAGTGGAAAGTGGAAAGTGGAAAGTGGAAAGTGGAAAGTGGAAAGTGGAAAGTGGAAAGTGGAAAGTGGAAAGTGGAAAGTGGAAAGTGGAAAGTGGAAAGTGGAAAGTGAAAGAAAAGAAAATGCCCCGACAAGCGGGGCATTTTCATTAAGACGGCGACGACATACTCTCCCAGATGTTACTCTAGTACCATTTGCGCAATCGGGCTTAACTTCTCTGTTCGGAATGGGAAGAGGTGGACACCATTGCTATAGTCACCATAAATATTTTATGGTTCTAAACCAATATTGTTATCATCATAACTCAGATGATAGACAGGGATTGAAAGAAAATACACTTGACGTACGGCGTTTTTGTACGTGGAAAGTCTACGGGTAATTAGTACTACTCGACTTTGATGTTACCATCTTTACATCTGTAGCCTATCAACGTCATAGTCTCTGACGACCCTTATAAAGAAGACTCATCTTGAGGCAAGTTTCGTGCTTAGATGCTTTCAGCGCTTATCTTAACCGAACATAGCTACCCTGCGCTGCAGCTGGCGCCACAACAGGTACACTAGAGGTTCGTCCGACTCGGTCCTCTCGTACTAGAGTCAGGCCCTCTCAAACTTCTAACGCCCACAACAGATAGGGACCGAACTGTCTCACGACGTTCTGAACCCAGCTCGCGTGCCACTTTAATCGGCGAACAGCCGAACCCTTGGGACCTTCTCCAGCCCCAGGATGTGACGAGCCGACATCGAGGTGCCAAACCCCCCCGTCGATGTGAGCTCTTGGGGAGATCAGCCTGTTATCCCCGGCGTACCTTTTTATCCTATGAGCGATGGCCCTTCCATGCGGAACCACCGGATCACTATATCCTACTTTCGTACCTGCTCGACTTGTCGGTCTCACAGTCAAGCACCCTTATGCTATTGCACTCTACGCACGGTTACCAAGCGTGCTGAGGGTACCTTTGAAAGCCTCCGTTACTCTTTTGGAGGCGACCACCCCAGTCAAACTACCCACCAAACAATGTCTCCCGTTTTTCGGGATTAGATTCCAAATAAATAAAGGGTGGTATTTCAAGGTTGACTCCACGATGGCTAGCGCCACCGCTTCAAAGTCTCCCACCTATCCTACACATCATTTAATCAAAATCAATGTTAAGTTGTAGTGAAGGTGCACGGGGTCTTTCCGTCCCGTTGCGGGTAAGCGGCATCTTCACCGCTACTACAATTTCACCGAGCTCACGGCTGAGACAGCGCCCAGATCGTTACACCATTCGTGCAGGTCGGAACTTACCCGACAAGGAATTTCGCTACCTTAGGACCGTTATAGTTACGGCCGCCGTTTACTGGGGCTTCAATTCAATGCTTCTTCTTGCGAATAACCCCCCCTCTTAACCTTCCAGCACCGGGCAGGTGTCAGGCCTTATACATCATCTTTCGATTTAGCAAAGCCATGTGTTTTTGTTAAACAGTCGCCTGGGCCTCTTTACTGCGGCCCCCCCTAGAGGGGGCACCCTTTCTTCCGAAGTTACAGGGTTAATTTGCCGAGTTCCTTAGCCATGGATCACTCAAGCACCTTAGGATTCTCTCCTCGACTACCTGTGTCGGTTTGCGGTACGGGCAGTACACAACTGAAGCTTACTGGCTTTTCTCGGAAGCTACTTTACAACTTCGCTTTGCCCGAAGGCTCGGCTCAACGTACATATCCGTCAGTACGTAGTTGCTACGTTTCTCCGTCCCCAGATCGCATTGTGCACTGGTACAGGAATATTAACCTGTTGTCCATCGACTTCGCCGTTCGGCTACGCCTTAGGACCCGACTGACCCTGATCCGATTAACGTTGATCAGGAAACCTTAGTCTTACGGTGGGCGGGTTTCTCACCCGCCTTATCGTTACTTATGCCTACATTTGCTTTTCTAGCCGCTCCAGTATGCCTCGCAGCACGCCTTCAGCGCAACTAGAATGCTCCCCTACCACTTAATTTACATTAAGTCCATAGCTTCGGTACTATACTTGATGCCCGATTATTATCCACGCCCGATCGCTCGACTAGTGAGCTGTTACGCACTCTTTAAATGAATTGCTGCTTCCAAGCAAACATCCTAGCTGTCAATGCAATCGGACAACGTTTTGTCAACTTAGTATAGATTTTGGGACCTTAGCTGATGGTCTGGGTTGTTTCCCTCTCGCCCTCGGACCTTAGCACCCAATGGCTCACTCCCAGGTATATGTTAATAGCATTCGGAGTTTATCTGGGTTTGGTAGGCGGTGAAGCCCCCTAGCCCAATTAGTAGCTCTACCTCTATGACACTCTACCTCGACGCTGTTCCTAAAAACATTTCGGGGAGTACGAGCTATCTCCCAGTTTGATTAGCCTTTCACCCCTACCCACAACTCATCCGAGGACTTTTCAACGTTCACCGGTTCGGACCTCCATGACGTGTTACCGTCACTTCATCCTGGTCATGGGTAGATCACAAGGTTTCGCGTCTACCCCCACTGACTATACGCCCTATTCAGACTTGCTTTCGCTGCGGCTCCCCCCGTTTACGGGGTTAACCTTGCCAATGAGGAGTAACTCGTAGGCTCATTATGCAAAAGGCACGCCGTCACCCTCGAAAGGGCTCCGACCGCTTGTAAGCGCATGGTTTCAGGTTCTATTTCACTCCGCTGTTCGCGGTTCTTTTCACCTTTCCTTCACAGTACTGGTTCACTATCGGTCTCTTGAGAGTATTTAGCCTTACCGGATGGTGCCGGCAGATTCCCACAAGGCGTCTCCGACCTCGCGGTACTCAGGATACTACTATCACTGCAATTCTTATGTTTACGGGATTATCACCCTCTATGATGCTTCTTTCCAAAAGCTTCAACTTAAAATTACAGATCATATTGTAGTCCTACAACCCCGCCACTGCCTTAACAGGGACGGTTTGGGCTATTCCCCTTTCGCTCGCCACTACTTAGGGAATCACTTTTGTTTTCTTTTCCTCCAGGTACTTAGATGTTTCAGTTCCCTGGGTTTGCTCCATGCAAGCATGGTCCATAACCTTCAGTTATGTGGGTTTCCCTATTCGGAGATCTCCGGATCAAAGGTTATTTCCACCTCCCCGAAGCTTATCGCAGCTTATCACGTCCTTCATCGCCTTCGAGAACCTAGGCATCCTCCATGCGCCCTTAATTACTTTCTCTTTAACATCTGAAGATTCAGATGTCAAGTGTATTTTCTTTCAATATGTCAAAGAACTTATTTCCGGTTTGAAGCGGAAACCTGCACTCCTTTGCGGAAGCTTCGGAGTACAATGGTGGAGAATAACGGATTCGAACCGTTGACCCCCTGCGTGCAAGGCAGGTGCTCTAGCCAGCTGAGCTAATTCCCCAAGAACGAATTAGTTGGTAGTCCCGAGCAGATTTGAACTGCTGACCCCTACATTATCAGTGTAGTGCTCTAACCAGGCTGAGCTACGGGACTATGGATTATAGCTTTTTCGTAGCCTCACTGTCTCGAGGCCTACTCCGAACTCGTTTTGGGATTCCTTCAATAGAAGAAGGTAATGGAGGAAATAACAAGCAGTTTGAAATCTGCTCTATAAAGGAGGTATTCCAGCCGCACCTTCCGGTACGGCTACCTTGTTACGACTTAGCCCCAGTCATCGGTTTTACCCTAGGCGACTCCTTGCGGTTATCGACTTCAGGTACCCCCAACTCCCATGGCTTGACGGGCGGTGTGTACAAGGCCCGGGAACGTATTCACCGCGTCATTGCTGATACGCGATTACTAGCGAATCCAGCTTCATGAGGTCGAGTTGCAGACCTCAATCCGAACTGAGAATGAGTTTAGAGATTAGCATCACATTACTGTGTAGCTGCCCGTTGTCTCATCCATTGTAGCACGTGTGTAGCCCTGGACGTAAGGGCCGTGATGACTTGACGTCATCCCCACCTTCCTCACTGCTTGCGCAGGCAGTCTCATTAGAGTCCCCAGCATAACCTGTTGGCAACTAAAGATAGGGGTTGCGCTCGTTGCGGGACTTAACCCAACACCTCACGGCACGAGCTGACGACAGCCATGCAGCACCTAGTTTCGTGTCCTTTCGGCCTCTCCCCTTTCAGGGAAATTCACTAACTTTCAAGCCCAGGTAAGGTTCCTCGCGTATCATCGAATTAAACCACATGCTCCTCCGCTTGTGCGGGCCCCCGTCAATTCCTTTGAGTTTCAACCTTGCGGTCGTACTCCCCAGGTGGATCACTTAATGGTTTCCTTAGACGCTGACTGTGTATCGCCAACATCGAGTGATCATAGTTTAGGGCGTGGACTACCAGGGTATCTAATCCTGTTTGCTCCCCACGCTTTCGTGCCTCAGCGTCAATCATAGCTTAGTGAGCTGCCTTCGCAATCGGTGTTCTATGACATATCTAAGTATTTCACCACTACATGTCATATTCCGCCCACCTCAACTATATTCAAGATAAACAGTATCAATGGCAATTCTACAGTTAAGCTGCAGGCTTTCACCACTGACTTATTTATCCGCCTACGCACCCTTTAAACCCAATAAATCCGGATAACGCTTGGATCCTCCGTATTACCGCGGCTGCTGGCACGGAGTTAGCCGATCCTTATTCTGCAGGTACCATCAGCCCCCGACGCATCGAGGGGTTTTTTCCCTGCTAAAAGAAGTTTACAACCCATAGGGCCGTCATCCTTCACGCGGCATGGCTGGATCAGGCTTGCGCCCATTGTCCAATATTCCTTACTGCTGCCTCCCGTAGGAGTCTGGTCCGTGTCTCAGTACCAGTGTGGGGGATCATCCTCTCAGACCCCCTACCGATCGTTGCCTTGGTGAGCCGTTACCTCACCAACTAGCTAATCGGACGCATGCTCATCGCTGACCACCGGAGTTTTGACTACAAAGAGATGCCCCTTCATAGTGTTATGCGGTGTTAATCCTCCTTTCGGAGGGCTATCCCCCAGTCAGCGGTAGATTGCATACGCGTTACGCACCCGTGCGCCACTCTCATCCAGATATTGCTACCCGAAATCCCGTTCGACTTGCATGTATTAGGCCTGCCGCTAGCGTTAATCCTGAGCCAGGATCAAACTCTCCATTGTAATTAATGTTTGAATTCCAACTTTCGTCAGAATATGATTTGCTCAGATTTCTACTCAATACGAGTCTTAGCTCGTACTGCGCTTGTTATTTCCTTCCAATCCTTCAAAGAACGTTTGATACAATTCAGTGTCGCTACCGACACTTATTACTTGACTTGTTTCAATCTTAATTCAGAACTATTTTCCCGTAATTGGGGGTGCAAAAGTACAAACTCTTTTTCTTCCCACCAAATTTATTTTAATCTTTTTTAAGAACTTTCTCACTTCTCCTTGCGGATATCCGTAAACGGGAGGGCAAAATTACTACGTCTTTTCTCTTTGTCAAATATTTCAGCAAGTATTTATTCAAATAGTTCATATCTTATTAATAATCACCGACATATTGTTTAAAAAAGTCCGTCTTTTCCGATTAATACCTCCACTTTAGCGTCAATATCTCCCATTTCTCTCCTCCATTTTTGTCCGATTCCGCCTTTTTCTTGCATTTGACTCACTTAATCTTTCTTAAAAATACCGACTTTTCTTTTATCTAAACTACTTTAGCCTCCTGATTTTAGTCTACTATTATTATGAATAACATTCTTGAAGTACGAAATGTGTCTAAGTCTTATGCAAAAGATATTGCACTAGATAAGGTTTCTTGTCGATTCCTGAAGGTGCAGTTTTCGGTTTGCTGGGGCCAAACGGCGCTGGGAAAACTTCTCTTATCCGAATTATTAACCAGATAACGGCTCCCGACTCCGGGGAAGTACTGTTTAGAAATGAACACCTCCACCCGAAACATACTTCTCTTATAGGATATCTTCCGGAAGAACGCGGCCTCTATAAGAAGATGGAAGTGGGTGAACAAGCCCTCTATCTGGCTCAGTTAAAAGGTCTCAGCAGAAGTGAAGCCTTGAAAAGGTTGAAAACCTGGTTTGAGCGCTTTGAAATTAAAAGCTGGTGGACAAAAAAAATTGAAGAACTTTCGAAAGGGATGCAACAAAAGGTGCAGTTCATTATAACGGTAGTGCATGAACCACCTTTACTTATATTAGATGAACCCTTTACCGGATTTGATCCTATTAATGCCAACCTGATTAAAGATGAGTTGCTGCGCATGAAAGGGAACGGGACTACTATTGCTCTGTCGACTCACCGCATGGAGTCAGTTGAAGAACTCTGTACGCATATTGCTCTCATTAATAAATCCAAAAAATTGCTGGAAGGGCCTGTGCGTGATGTCCGCCGTTCATTTAGAAGTAATCTATATGAAATTGAATACGAGGGCACCAATATTAGTCTGGCCAACAGCCTTTGGGGTAATTTTGAACTGCTCAGCAATGAAGCGCATGGCGACTGGATGAAAGCCAGTATTCGAATAAATGATGAAGTAAATACTAATGCGCTGTTGCAAGGACTGATTCAGAATGTCACGATTCATAGTTTTAGAGAAGTTCTTCCCAGTATGAATGATATTTTTATTCAAAGTGTAACTCAACCCATAACCATCGAATCATGAATAAAATCCTTTTAATTATACAACGCGAATACCTGTCACGCGTTAAAAAGAAATCATTTATTGTCATGACCATTCTTGGCCCGGTTTTAATGGCCGCACTGGCCTTAGCACCGGTGATGATTGCGAATTACTCAGGGGATAATGTGAGTAAAATACTCGTCATTGACCAGAACCCCGACATTTTCACCTCCACCTTGCCCGGTTCTGAAAGTGTGGTATTTATTAATAGCAAGCTATCTCTTGATTCGGCGAAGGCTGCTTTTGACCCTGAAAAACACTACGGTATACTTTTCCTGCCTTCTGATATGATGAAGAACCCAGGAGGTGCGATGTTGTTTACTGAAAAGCAGGCCAATCTTAGTGTCACCACTTATATTGAGAGTATCCTAAAGAAGCAAATTGAAAACGATAAGCTGAAGTCAGCCGGAATCGACCAGAAAACCCTTTCGTCGATCGATACGAAAGTAGACCTGAAAACACTGTCCTTAAAAGGCGAAGAAAATAGCGCAGAACTTGCGACCGTGGTAGGATTTATTTGCGGCTTCCTGATATATCTGTTTATCTTTCTTTATGGCGTGCAGGTAATGAGAGGTGTCATTGAAGAGAAATCCAATCGTATTGTAGAGATTATCATCTCTTCTGTAAAACCCTTTCAATTAATGATGGGCAAGATTGTAGGTATAGCTCTGGTAGGGTTAACTCAGTTTTTACTTTGGATCGTATTAACATTGACATTGACAACGATCGCGGGTAAAGTTTTGGTAGATTCGGGTAAAGACGCTACTGTTATTGCCCAGCAAATGGGGAAAGATAAACTTGATCCAAAAGGATTAGAGGAATTGGGGGCAAACAGCGAAGTGAAACAAGATATGATCTCAAAGTGCTTGGACAAATGTCAAGTATCAACTTCCCGTTGATCATCACCTGTTTCATTGTTTATTTTCTGGGTGGTTATTTATTGTACAGTGCTCTATTTGCTGCAATAGGTGCTGCTGTGGATAATGAAACGGAGACCCAGCAGTTTATGCTTCCTGTGACCATACCACTCATCCTCGCCTTTGTTGTAGCTCAAACGATCGTTCAAAATCCGGATAGTCAGTTGGGATTTTGGTTTTCAATAATTCCCTTCACCTCGCCGGTTGTGATGATGGTCAGAATTGCATTTGGCGTTCCCGGTTGGGAACTGGCATTGTCCATTTCATTGTTAATCTTAGGCTTTATCGGGGCTACATGGCTGGCGGGAAAAATTTACCGGACAGGAATATTGTTGTATGGCAAAAAATCACCTACAAAGAGCTTTCCCGCTGGTTATTTTACAAAGGCTAGATGCATCAACAACGCGTTGCTGTTATAGATTGCGGCACCAACACTTTTAATCTTTTGGTAGCAGAGAAAAAAGGCGATGGCTGGAAGTTTCTCTGTCGCAGAAAGAGAGTGGTCAAACTGGGGTCACAGGGAATTCGTAACCGGCTGATTGGTCCGATCCCTGCACAAAAAGCCTTAGCTGCCTTGATGGATTATAAAGAACTTATTAACGGCTACAAGGTAGATAAGACTATTATTCACGGCACCGCTGCTTTGAGAGATGCTATTAATGGACCTGTTTTGCTCGAAGAGATAAAAAGGAAAACCGGATTTACTATTCAGTTAATTGACGGGGACCGTGAAGCTTTTCTCATCTACAAAGGTGTACAGTCCGCGATGACCTTCCCTGAAAGTTGTTCGCTGATCATGGATATTGGAGGAGGAAGTACGGAGTTTATTTTATGTAATGATGAAAAAATTCATTGGAAAAAAAGTTTCCGGCTTGGCGCCGCCCGATTGGCAGAAACACTGGCCCCTTCAGATCCCATCCGGCCAAAAGAAGTAGCTGACTTAAATAAATTACTTGAAAAAGAACTGGAAAGCCTGCTTCAAGCCTGTGATAAATTCAAACCGGAAAGGCTCATCGGCTCCAGTGGCTCATTTGATACTTTTGCGAATATTATCCTGAGAAAATACAATCTGAAACTTGGGCGCAAAACCCATTATATTTTCAAACTCAGTGAATACCGGACATTACATCGTGAACTACTCTCCTCCACCTATGAAGAGCGGCTACGTATACCGGGGATTTTAAAGATGCGTGCTGATATGATCCTGCTCGCCTCTCTATTGCTTACATTTGTGCTGCG
Source organism: Bacteroidota bacterium (assembly GCA_016721435.1). Lineage (GTDB taxonomy): Bacteria > Bacteroidota > Bacteroidia > AKYH767-A > OLB10 > JAJTFW01. Next base: position 211,994 of record JADKIC010000003.1, on the reverse strand, counting down.
AAAGGCAACAATCAACGAAATCCACCTGAGTACTCATGCTCTTAAAGAAGGCATCCTTGCCGACTTAAAATAAAGATCTTATGGCAAAAATTTTAGTAATAGACGACGAAAAAAGCATCAGAAACACTTTGAAAGAGATTCTTGAATATGAATCACATGAAGTGCAGGATGCTGCAGATGGGCTTGAAGGGTTAAAGAAGATCGAATCAGAAAAATTCGATGTGGTGCTCTGCGATATTAAGATGCCTAAAATGGATGGTCTTGAATTACTGGAGAAAATCATGGAAATTCAGAATGACACGCCGGTTATCATGATCTCAGGTCACGGAACAATTGAAACGGCAGTGGAAGCGATTAAAAAAGGAGCCTATGATTTTATTTCCAAGCCTCTTGATTTGAATCGCATGCTTATCACGTTACGAAATGCCCTTGACCGCTCTATTTTGGTGAAAGAAACCAAGACACTAAAGAAGAAAATCACCCGTAACAATGATATGGTTGGTAATTCAGAGCCCATTCTTAAAATAAAAGAAATGATTGCCCGCGTTGCGCCCACAGATGCACGTGTATTAATTACCGGAGAAAACGGAACAGGGAAAGAATTGGTTGCACGATGGGTTCATGAGCAAAGTAATCGAAATGCTTCTCCATTAATTGAAGTCAATTGCGCCGCCATACCTTCGGAGTTAATCGAAAGTGAATTATTCGGCCATGAAAAAGGAGCTTTCACCTCTGCCGTTAAACAACGGATCGGAAAATTTGAGCTGGCACATAATGGCACTTTATTCTTAGATGAGATAGGTGACATGAGCTTATCTGCACAGGCAAAAGTTCTTCGCGCCTTACAAGAAAATAAGATCACCAGAGTTGGTGGAGAGAAAGAAATACCTGTCAATGTCAGAATAATAGCCGCTACCAATAAGGATTTGCAAAAAGAAATTGAAAAGAATAATTTTCGTGAAGATTTATATCACCGCTTAAGTGTTATTGTAATTCACGTTCCCTCTTTAAATGAACGGAAGGACGATATTCCACAAATTGCTGAATTTTTTATGGAGCAAATTTGTGAAGACTATAAGATGCCGAAGAAAACTTTTTCGAAAGACGCCTATGAAGAGTTGAAAAAAATCAACTGGACAGGAAATATCAGAGAATTAAGAAATGTGGTAGAGCGTTTGATCATCTTATGCGATAAGACGATCACCGGGACAGATGTCATGAATTTCGCCTCAAAAGCTACTGTTTAGATAAAGCTTATACTAAGGAATTCTGTGCTTAATAATCGGGTCAGCCCTTCTCCTAACTAGTACTTTTTAGTGCGGTCTTTCAATTTCTTTGAAGATGAATATAATCGCTTTTTCCCTGAGCTTCGACTTTACTTTTCAACCATAAATAATCTTAGTTTTGAATAAAAGAATGTTCTGATAAAGAATTTCCAGTTTAAACGCAGCGACCGCCGCGAACCCGCCGCGAACGCAGCGCCTGCCTGCAGAAGCTTCAGCGTAGGTAGGTTTAAGTTTGGAATTGTTACTGTTCTATATGGTGTTTTAATCACTCTAATTTACTTTATACCTGCTCTGAGTGAGGTTAAAGTAGAAAACCATTAACTTAACCGACTGAATACAGTTAACTTTAGATTTTACCCGTGAATGCAGGTAAAAGTCAGGAAATATCAGAGAATTAAGAAAAGTGGTAGAGCGTTTAATTATCTTATGTGACAAGACCATTACGGGTAATGATGTCATGAATTTCGCATCAAAAGCTATTGTGTAGCTCAAGCTTCTACTGAGGTATTCTGCTATTCATCATCGTGTCCGCCCTTCTTACAACAATCACTCAGATTCTTGTAGGTTTTTGGATCGGCAGGTATTGAATCCGCATCATAACCGATCATGGAAACGGCCTGTCGAATTTTATCGGGACTCGTTTTTTCCGGATTATAAATAACCATTAATTGCTTTGTCTTCAGATCAAGAGCTGCGAATTTCACGCCCTTAGTGTAGACGATATCATGTTCCAGTTTTTTCTTGCACATTGAACATTGGGCACTGGTTTTAACCCGGATAGTATCAGACTGTGAATAAGCCGTAGCCATGGAAAATAGGAGTAGAATAACTATTTTAATTTTCAGCATTTTCCTTAATTTTTTGATTTGTTAATATTTAATCTCACTCCGGCATAAATTCTTGTTCCCATCACCGGACCCCATATCTGAGTCGCATCAAAATCCGATCCGAAAGGGTTATCGCTGCCGAGGATGACCTGATGCTGGGTATAATTCAAAATATTTTCAGCCCCCAGATAAATCTCCCAAATTTTGAAAACACGGGTAATCTGAGCCATCAACTGAAAATAATCCGGTGATTTGGAGAAGCCGGTTCCGTTTTCATGATTTCCATGATCGGTTCCTGCTGCAAGTGGCAATGGTTTTGGTCCTTCCCATTGCAGTGTGACATCTCCCCTCCACCGCTCTGAACGATCGGTATAGGCAATATTGAGCAATGATTTATTACGTGCCAGCAAGGGTTTAGACAAATCCGGGAAATCAAGATAGTCGGCTTTTACATCATCAAATCGCCAGGCAGCTTTCATCACAAGTCCCAATACAGGTTCATAAGTAACTGTAGCCTGCATTGAACTGGCCGACGACTCCCCTTTTAGATTATAATAGTAAACGGATGTGGAACTACTAAATTGATCGGAGACCCATTGATTATTAAAGAAGGTATGATAGGCATCTAGTGCTACACTTCCTTCCTTTCCATTCACTTTAAATCTTGCTGTCAGGTTCACTCCACCATTCCATGCATCTTCCATTTTCGGTTTTTCCAATACTTCCAGTTCTTTAGCACTCACGAACAACCCGATATTATCAGAATACGTATTGGGCGTTCGATAGGCTCTCCCGGCCGATGCCCGCACAATAAGTTCAGGAAGAAAATTATACTTCAGGTTCACTCGCGGCGTATACAACCAACCAAAAAGGTTATGATAATCTGCTCTGACCCCAGCAATGGCACCAAATTTTTCTTCTTCACAACCATAGGTATATTCAACATACACGCCGGGAACAGATTCAGTTCTGGTAAACGCACTATCATCTACTGACTCATCGTACACGTCATACTTGAAATCCATTCCGGTTTTAATTTTATGATCTGTTGTTCCTATCACAGTCATGTAAATATAATTCGCATATCCGGAATATTGAGTGCCTAAATAGGTTCTTAACCCGAAATAGGCATTCTGATCATGCAAAGTAGCGGAGAGTTGAAGACCCATCGATTTATAGGGTGTTTCCGGAAACACCATTCCTGTTTTTGAATAGGCTTCCACACGACGTGTTTCAATCCGGAAACCATAGGCTTTGGTAGTGAACTTATCTTTTGATTCGTCGAAGCCTATATTTCCTCCGGTACGATCTTCGAGCATGGCCTTCAATCCAAACTGACCTTCGAATTTATTCCTGCTATTGTAATGCAAACGGTTATAAACATTCATCTGCCGATAGAGTGGCATGTCCATAAAATTATCATTATTATGGTCATTCTTGGTTTGCAAACCACTGACATGTCCCATGAACATATAATTCCAGTTGCTCTTTAGCGGCATCGTATAAATAGTATTCAACTCTGCTCTGCCGAAAGCATCTCCATAAACATTCAGGTGCAGCAGCGGTTGCTCTTCAAGCGGCTTTTTATATTCTACATTAATTTGACCATTCATCCCTTCATAACCATATGCAACAGAGCCAACACCTTTGGTAATCTGAATCGATTCCATCCATGAACCCGGAATATACATCAATCCATAGGGTGTTGCAAGTCCACGAAGGGTAGGAATGGCTTCTCCCAACATCTGCGTATAGATTCCGGATAAACCCAGCAATTGAATCTCTCTGGCTCCTGTTACTGCATCCGTGTAATTCACATCTACAGAAGGATTGGTTTCAAAGCTTTCGGATAAATTGCAACAAGCTGCTTTTAACAACTCGCCCTCGTTCAGCAATTCAACATTTCGCGGCTGGAGTGTAGAAATTTCTGTGGATTGCCGACGGGCAGTAATTTCAGCTTCCTTTAATTCCAGAGAAGCATATAAGTTAATAGTTAGTTCTTCCGAGGCCTCCCGTACCACGAGGGTATCAGGCAGAAATCCCACATACGATATCACTAACTGCACAGGAAAAGTTCCGGTCGTTTCGAGCAAAATCGCCCTTGCATATCTGATACTGTTACGGATTGAAGAGCGGGCAATAAAACTGTGGCGCCGGGCAATGACTTACCGGAAGAGGCATCGCGGACGATACCTTTAATGCTTATACTTTGAGCTGTGAGGTAGTAACTGGAGACCAGACACAACAGCGTGAATATTATTTTTTTCATGAATCATGGGTTTAATCGATAAGTAAAGGCCGTAGCCATCCATATAAATTAAACTGTTATCAGACTCTGAAAACACTCAGCACTGCCAATCTTTGCGACAAGGAAACCCATTCATGTAGAGGTGGCGGAGTAGCCATCCCTGCAAAACCAAATGAACTATTCAGGAAATTTGAACTATTAAAATAGGTATTGACTACAAAATCAATGGAAAGAAATCCAGCTGCCGGAATTCCGAAAGAAGTTGTTTTATACACCGGAAAATTGAGATAAAAGTCAACGTCAAAACAACAGTTCTCGTCATTGGTTGAATAAAGGTTCTCACTAGCACTTTCGTTTCTATCTGAAGTCACTTTCCGAGCAAGGCGATCATCTCCAAAAGCGGATTGATCTACTTTACAGGCATCTCCCTTGTCGCTGCAACAATCTCCCGAAACCACTTCTTCGCAAGCTTCTTCCATCTTACAAAAATGCCCGGTATACAGCCAGCCTGCAGATCCCATAAAGATCAGTAAGACCAGTAAGGACAAAAGCGGACGAAACAGGTGACGGAACATGATTTGCAAATTTAGGAATTGTTTATTTAAATATTTGAAGTTTAAGTGAAGCAAAACGACAGCTATTTCTTATTTTTACGACCCTCTAATAATAACGTTTCATCTATGAGCTTAATTGTAGCCCTCCACGCCAGGGAAATTCTTGATTCCAGGGGAAACCCAACCATTGAAGTTGAAGCATTTACACAAAGCGGTTATTCCGGCCGTGCTGCAGTTCCCTCGGGAGCTTCTACCGGAAAGCATGAGGCTGCAGAATTAAGGGACAATGATAAGTCCAGATTTCTTGGAAAAGGGGTCTTAAAGGCAGTAAATAATGTCAAATCGGTAATTTTTGAAGAATTAAAGGGGTTTTCGGTCTTTGATCAACGTGCGATTGATGAGGCGATGATCCGGTTAGACGGTTCTGAGAATAAGTCAAATCTGGGAGCGAATGCCATTTTAGGAGTTTCTCTTGCTGTTGCAAAAGCGGCGGCGGCTGAATCCGGAATGTCGCTATACAGATATATCGGCGGGGTAAATGCCTGCACCCTTCCTCTTCCTATGATGAATATCCTCAATGGAGGAGCGCATGCGGATAATAAGATTGATTTTCAAGAGTTCATGGTGATGCCTACAGGAGCAGATAGTTTTGCGGAATCCCTCCGAATGGGAACAGAAGTTTTTCATGCATTGAAAGGTGTTCTAAAATCGAAGGGCTTAAGTACCAATGTGGGAGATGAAGGTGGATTCGCGCCCAATCTGCAATCGAATGAAGAAGCTATTCAGGCGGTATTGGAAGCCATTGAAAAAGCAGGGTATTCGGCAGGTAAGGATATTTTCATTGCCATGGATGCTGCCAGTACTGAATTCTACGATGAAGCCAGCGGAATGTATATCTTTAAGAAATCGACCGGTGACAAGCTTACCTCCTCTGAGATGGTTAGTTTTTGGGCGGATTGGTGCAAAAAGTACCCTATTATTTCTATCGAAGATGGTTTAGCAGAGGATGACTGGAAGGGTTGGGATGAGTTAACGAGAGTATTGGGCGATAAGATTCAGTTGGTGGGAGACGATCTCTTTGTCACCAATTCACGACGCCTTCAAAAAGGAATAGATGCGAAAACCGCAAATTCCATTCTTGTGAAAGTCAATCAAATAGGGACATTAACGGAAACGATTAATGCAGTAAATCTCGCTAAAAAATAGCTATACGGCTGTGATGAGTCATCGTTCCGGAGAAAGGGAAGATTCCACAATAGCAGATCTTGCTGTTGCGTTAAATACAGGCCAGATCAAAACAGGCTCGGCTTCCCGTTCAGACAGGATTTCAAAATACAATCAACTATTGCGTTTGGAAGAAGACCTCGGCGCCAGTTCCATCTTTGCAGGAAGAAGCTTTAAATACATTCGATAAAAAATTTAACCATCTTTTAATATGGCCAAGAATAAACACCCCGATGATGATGACCCTGAAACCATAGAAAATCAGGATGACCTTGATGAAACGTATGATCATGAGGAGGAAGAGGATGAAGATGAAAAGGAAGAAGGAGGCGAACTTGTTGAAGAGCATACCGGCAGTCGGCGCAGACGGAAAAACGGGTAAAAATTCGCAGGAGAGTCCGCATTAAAAAGGAATCGAGTCCTAAGAAAAAGGCAAAGAAAATGCTTGAAACCGCAGCTTGGTATTGATCGTAGCGGCCTTCATTATTACCATCATCGTACTTGTATTACAACTTGATCTGAATTCAAAACACCGCAATAAAAAGTCGGTATCCTATAAAACTCTGGAAACAGAATGCACTTATCCTGAAAAACGATACAAGGCTTAACCTTATCTATTGGTCGTTGTTGTAACGTTTATTACCTTCGCTCACAGAATCTACCCTTTGCATATAGTATAAAAAATAATGGATCGCTTAAAAGAAAAATTTGCAGAGAAAGCTCTGCCACTCGCTGAAGAAATCAAAACCATGATAAAGGATCATGGACATGTTGTACTTGGTTCGTATACCATAGAACAGGTTTATCATGGCATGAAAGGCATGATCGGCATGGTAACGGAAACTTCAAAATTGGATTCTGACGAAGGCATTCGATTCAGGGGTTATTCAATTCCTGAATTGAGAGAGAAGTTGCCAAGAGGTTCCGGTGGCGAGAATTTGCCGGAGGGAATTTTCTATTTACTACTTACCGGAGATCTTCCTACGGAGGAAGATGCGAAAGAAGTGAGCAATGCCTGGGCTCGTCGCAGTCATGTACCAAAGCATGTTTTTGACATGTTGGATATGCTTCCAAAAGGGACTCATCCGATGACTCAATTCAGCATGGCGATTCTTGCGATGCAGACTGAAAGTAATTTTGCTGCTGCCTACCGAAAAGGTATCAACAAAAAGCAATATTGGGATCCGATGTTCGAAGATGTGATGAACTGTATTGCACGTCTACCGAGGATTGCCGCCTATATTTATCGCCGCACTTACAAGGGTGGAGTACATATAGAGCCGGATCCAAAATTAGACTGGGGTGCCAACTTCGCACATATGCTCGGCTTCGATGATGATGGTATGAAAGCTTTGATGCGCTTGTACCTGACCATCCACGTGGATCATGAGGGAGGAAATGTATCGGCTCATGCCACACATCTTGTAGGTTCAGCTTTAAGTGACGTGTATTATTCTCTCTCTGCGGGCATAAACGGACTTGCGGGACCGTTACATGGACTTGCAAATCAGGAAGTGGTACGCTGGATTTATGACTTGCGCGCTCATTATGGCGAGAAGATGCCTACTAAGGAAGACATCGCTGACTATGTGAAGAAGACATTAGCGGAAGGACGTGTAGTTCCGGGTTACGGACATGCAGTACTTCGCAAAACAGATCCACGCTATATCGCACAACAGGAATTTGCACAAAAGCATTTAGCGGACGATGAGCTTTTCAAAATCGTACAGATGCTTTACGAAGTAGTACCGGAGATTCTTAAATCGACAGGAAAGATTAAAAACCCATGGCCTAACGTTGATGCGCATAGCGGCGTTTTATTGATTCACTACGGTCTGACCGAATATGATTTCTATACCGTTCTTTTCGGTGTATCTCGTGCCATCGGTGTACTCACCTCCCTACTCTGGGATCGTGCTTTAGGACATCCGTTAGAGCGTCCGGGGTCAGTGACTACGGAGTGGATGAAGGCGCAGATTGAGAAATCAAAAGCTACTGCTTAAACGAAAGAGAGGGGGGTCGTAATGACAGGTCGCGACCTGTCATTACGACCCCCTCTCTTTCGTTTAAGGTTTACCATGAAGCAGAATCGCGAAAAGCGATACGCTTCATGGTTAGTGTCTTTGCGAACGATGGCGATTTTATTTAAGACACAATCACTTTACTGTTTCATAAACGTCACCCTCATCCCCCCTGATTGAATCAGATAGACTCCATTAGCGAGTTGATTTGTTTCTAGTGTTGAAGTTATGGTTGTGACTGTTTTCTAAAGAATTAACTTCCCATAAACATCCGTCAACCTCAACTGCGCTTTTCCATTCTCTAATTGAATTCCGGAGATGTTGATTGTATTCTCTGCGGGATTTGGGAAGACATGCAATTTCCCTTGTGATTGAGATGCAGATGTGATTCCGGTGGGTAGGATGATAATCGTTTTTGCGGTGTTAGTGATAACGGGTTCGTTGAAGTCGAAGTATCGGGATTTGTGTTGACGAGACACTCGCCATGTGACCACGGGAAAATTTAAATGCACAGCCTTTGCTATATCAGAGGAAATCACCATCTTTATGTTATCAAACATAAACATTTTAACATGAATAAGCTGTATCTCTTCACCGTATGCCTCTTTTTCTCCATTGCAGGGTTTACACAAAACACCTCGTGCGACTGGGCCTTTGCACATGCGGGAACTAATACCTTTAATGGCAAAATTTATTACACTGCGATTGACAACCAGAGTAATATTATTCAATGCGGCACGATTGCGGGTATTGCGGATATGGATCCCGGCAGCGGACCATCAGATACCGCCTTTACGAACCCCGGCTACAACTACTATATCAGCAAGACAGATATTTCCGGAAATCTGATCTGGTTAAAATTCTTCACCTATACCACTTCCATTCAGGCCTTCACCATTAACGGATTGGAAATAAACAGCCAAAATGAGATCATCGTACTCGGTGAATATTTCGGAGGGATAGATGTTGACCTTTCGTTAAGTGGTGTTGACACACTTCACAGTCTCCAACCAACTTATCCTGATTTCTTTCTGGTCAAATACGATTCAAACGGAGATCTTCAATGGGCAAACTCTTATGGCGGAACTGGTGCATCACTTGCCGCCGGATCACTCGCTCTGTTATCGAACGACAATATTATTGTTACCTTCAATCCTTCCACCGGTATGGATCTTGATCCCGGTACCGGCATTTCTATTCCTTCAGGAAACAACGCACAAATTGTCTGCTACAACAATGCCGGACAATTTCTTTGGAATAACCACATCACCAACCCTACTTCATATTGCATAGATAATAAAAGTGTTAGTTGTGATGGGGCCGGCAATAGCTATCTCTGTTCGGTTGGATATTATGAATTAACGGTAACAAAATTTGACAACCTTGGTAATCTACTTTGGGAAAAAACCATCGGCGATTTCCCCACCGGTGCACGTGTGGACCCACATTCGTTGCTTGTTTATCCGGACGGAAGATTTTTTGTTGTTGGAAATTTTCAGGGAAGTGTTGACTTTGACCCGGGAACGGGCTCGTTAAATTATGTCGCTTCTTCAGCGCTTAATGAAGATGGCTTCTTCGCAGCATATGATTCTTCGATGACTCCCATTTGGATAAAACAATATTCCGGAGGGAGCATCACCTTCGGCAATCAAAGCCTCACGAATATCGGCACTGATCTGATTACCGGTGGATCAATTTCCGGAACTGTGTTAATGGGTCCGGGCATCACCTTCAGTAGCGGATCCAGCTCTAATTTTTTACTTAAAGTCGATGCAAGCGGAAGTACCATTGGAGGCGGGACTTTCGTTTGCGACGGAATAACAAACACCATCAACTCCGATGCAGCAGGCCATCTTATTACAGCGGGTATATTTCGGGGCAATCCTGATATGGATCTAACGCAAAATGCTGTTTATACCATCAGCAGTGGCACCTATTTAACGTCCTTCATTGCCGTATATGCACCCACGACATCAGGGCTGATTGAAACTCCGGCCTCATCGGCTCTACTGGTTTATCCAAATCCGGCGGCGCAAATGATTCGTTTTGCACGTTCCTTTGAAACCATGTCCGATATAGAAATATATTCTTCCGGTGGAATGCTGGTCCGTAAATCACAACTTGCTCCTCGTGAGCGTACCATTGGGCTGGAGAATATTTCAGGCGGACTATATACCCTCCGCTTGATGAATGAAAAGAATACATTCCACTCCCGTTTTATGGTTATTGATTAAAAAGGAAATTGCTTCAATCTTTTATACGAATCAGATACGGTAAAAAACTTTCTACTCTTCTTCCGCCGTTCAGACTCACTGCTTCACAAACGTCGCCCTCCTATCAATAATTTGAAGATTTGTCAATTTAGATTTGTCAATTTGAAGATTTGTCAATTTGAAGATTTGTCAATTTGAAGATTTGTCGATTTGAAGATTTGTCAATTTGAAGATCTCCCTATGCGGGAGACAGGTTTGAAGATGTTTAATGGCAGGTTACTGTTTCACAAACGTCGCTCTCCTATCATTAATTTGAAGATTCGTCAATTTGAAGATTTGTCGATTTGAAGATTTGTCAATTTGAAGATCTCCCTATGCGGGAGACAGGTTTGAAGATGTTTAATGGCAGTTTACTGTTTCACAAACGTCGCCCTCCTACCCCCGGATTGAATCAGATAGACACCATTAGCGAGTTGATTTGTTTCGAGTGTTGAAGTTGTAGTTGTCACCGTTTTCTCAAGAATCAGCTTCCCATAAATATCCGTCAACCTCAACTGCGCTCTCCCATTCTCCAATTGAATACCGGAGATGTTGATTGTATTCTCTGCGGGATTTGGGAAGACATTTAATTTACCTTGTACAGGTGATGCAGATGAAATTCCGGTGGGGAGAATAATAATTGTTTTAGCTGTATTGGTGATAACGGGTTCGTTGAAGTCGAAGTAAATGGCGGCGAAGTTGGTGATGATATCTCCGGCGGAGAGGGTGGTTTTGGGTTGGATGCGATAACGCACGAATCCATGCGAGAGGGGTTCGTTGGTGTTGCTATCGGGAAGGAGAATGTTTTCAAATTTAAACTCCATGTTGCGCTGGTAGTTGATCCAGTTGAGGTTGACGGGATGCGAGGCGTTGGTGAATTCAAAAGTGGAGAGATTGAGTTTGTTGGTATCAATCGGATTTAAAATTTTTACCGTGAAGGCTGTATCGTTACCGGTGTTTTGAAAGCGGATGATGTACTCTAACCAGGGCGCGTTGCTGAGTTGTGTGGTGGTGAGGGTGTCTTCATTCACGAGAATATCATTCGGATCAAAGGAGCCGGTGGTGTACACTTCCCAGTTGCTGTTGTTGCAGCTGGGGTTATCATCGGTAGCATAAGGTTCAATATGCGCGCTGCTGTTAATGAGCGTGCCGATGGGGAGTCCGAGGTTTACTGTAACGGTGACGATGAAACTGCCGGTTTGGAATGGGTTCATTGCAGGGAAATTCCAGATTACTGAATCAGGAAGATTTGGTTTGGGGTAACTGCTGCTGATTGAAAGGTGACATTATTATACGGGTAAAAATAAACTGTTGGCGTAACAGTAGTATTACCATAGTTGCCATAACTGATCATGTAACTTGCGTTGAAGCCGCTACGGAAATTTCCAGAGGAGTAATCTTAATACAAACATCTTCGTAAACTCCCTTGGGTTGGATAGCAAAATCATTGAGGGAATCAATTTGTTGAAATGCAGTGAAAGTTGCCGTTTGAGAAACAGGTATAGCGCTCCACCAATTTAATAATTGTGGTAAAACCGTGAAGCTGCCAGAATCCAATACTGATAGCGAATATCTGCCATTATTATCAATGAAAGAGAAACGACCTGTATTCTCTTCGTTATCTTCCATGATCTAAGATATTGTTCTCCATTATCCTGAAGACCGTTACTGTTAAAATCAGCAAATACATTCCCGGTAATTAAATTATATTTATCAGTAAGTTTCACTAACCAATAATCCCGGTATGAAGCACTTCCAACACAATTTTCTTCTTTATCTCCTGAAATGTTTGATTGAGACATTCCACCTAAAATATAGTTGCCATCCACAGTTTGCTGAATTGATGTTAACCAATCAAATCCACTTCCTCCAATCGTATTTTGCCATTGAATCCTCCCAGCGCTATCGGTCTTAACAACCCAGTAATCATAATTTCCTAAACAATTTTCTGTCTTATCTCCAAAAAGGACGGATTCGGAAATTCCGCCTAAAATATATCCTCCATCATCAGTTTGTTTTATAGAGCGCAGTTGGTCATATACATTTCCTCCAATCGTATTTTGCCATTGAATATTTCCCGTTGAATCCGTTTTAATAATCCAGAAATCTGAGTTACCTAAACAATTCTCGGTTTTATCTCCAAAAGAGTTGGAATAAGATTCTCCAGCCAATATATAGCCTCCGTCAGTGGTTTGCTGAATTGAAAATAGCTCGTCAATCGAATTACCCAGGATCGTATTCTGCCATTGGATACTTCCGACCTCATCAGTTTTTACAATCCAATAATCATTACCAAAACTAATTTCCGTCTTATCACCGGAAATGCCTGAAGAGGAATTTCCTCCTAAAATAAAGCCACCATCCATGGTTTGTTGAATTGTCCATAAATAATCCGGACTACTTCCCCCAATTGTATTCTCCCATTGGACAACGCCTGACATGTCGGTTTTGACGATCCAATAATCAACAGTTCCCATTGAATTTTCTGTTTTGTCTCCGGATATGTTTGATGAAGAACATCCACCTAAAATATAGCCACCATCCATGCATTGAAATATTGAGTTCAAATTATCACTTGAACTCGCCCCAATTGTATTCTGCCATAAAATATTTCCAACCCAATCCGTTTTTATGATGAAATAAGTATCTCCACTTAAAAAAATTTCATTTTTGTCGCCTGTAATTCCAGATCCTGAAGTTCCTCCCAAAATATAACCACCATCTGTGGTTTGTTGAATTGAGTGAAGTTCATCGTCTGCACTTCCCCAAATGTTTTTTTGCCATTCTATTATCCCTGATTTATCGGTTTCACGATCCAATAATCATTACCCCCACGACTATTTTCTGTCTTATCTCCGGAGAAGTTTGAGTTGGAAGTTCCACCCAAAATATACCCTCCATCAGAAGTCTTCTGAACAGAGTAAAGCTCATCATTCCAACTCCCCCAATCGTATTCTGCCATTCAATTTCCTGAGAAAATAATGTTGATGCACTAACCAATAAAAGAATAATTACCCGCCCTATTTGGTGGACAAATTCTGAAAGAATATCCATGTAATAATTTTTCATAGTATGTATCATTAAAATTCACTGCTTCACAAACGTCGCCCTCATCCCCCCTGATTGAATCAGATAGACACCATTAGCGAGTTGATTTGTTTCGAGTGTTGAAGTTGTAGTGGTCACCGTTTTCTCAAGAATTAACTTCCCATAAATATCCGTCAACCTCAACTGCGCTTTTCCATTCTCCAATTGAATTCCGGAGATGTTGATAGAATTCTCTGCGGGATTGGGGAAGACATGCAATTTTCCTTGTGTTGGTGATGCAGATGCAATTCCGGTGGGGAGAATGATACTGGTTTTTGCGGTGTTGGTGATGACAGGTTCGTTGAAGTCGAAGTAAATGGCGGCGAAGTTGGTGATGGAATCGCCGGCGGTGAGGGTGGTTTTGGGTTGGATGCGATAACGGACAAAGCCGTGTGAGAGGGGTTTGTTGGTGTTGCTATCGACTAATAAAATATTTTCAAATTTGAACTCCATGTTGCGCTGGTAGTTGATCCAGTTGAGGTTGACGGGATGCGAGGCGTTGGTGAATTCGAAAGTGGAGAGATTGAGTTTGTTGGTATCAATCGGATTTAAAATTTTTACGGTGAAGGCTGTATCGTTACCGGTATTTTGAAAGCGGATGATGTACTCTAACCACGGCGCGTTGCTGAGTTGTGTGGTGGTAAGGGTATCTTCGTTCACGAGGATATTGTTGGGGAATAAAGAGCTATCTGTGTACTCCGCCCAAGTACTATTGTTGTTACTTTGATTTGCATCTAATGAATAAGGTTCAATATGTACACTACTATTGATGAGGGTGGCAATTGGAAGTCCGGGGATGACATCAACAGTAACGATAATGCTGCCAGTTTGAAAAGGTATCAGTGGAGGGAGATTCCATAGTATTGAATCAGGTGTAATTTGACTTGGTGTGACGGTTGCCGATTGAAAGGTTACATTGCTGTTGGGGTAAAAGTATACGGTAGGTGCTACAGTGGTGGTACCATAGTTCCCGTAACTAATCATATAACTGCCTGGATATCCACTTCGAAAATTATTCAAAGGAGTTATAAGTATAAACACATCTTCAAAACTGTTTTGAGGCTGGAATGCAAAATCGTTTAGGGAATCCGTTTGTTGTATACTTGTAAAAATGGCTGGATGTGAATTTGGAACAGGAGTAAACCATGATACTGCTTGTGGTGACACTGAAAAATTACCTGATTCTAAAACAGATAATCTATAATTTCCTATCTGGTCGCTAAAAGTGAAACGGCCGGTACTCTGTTCAACAATTTTCCGCAGCGGCAAAGGTGATTCTCCTGTGTCCTGAACTCCATTGCTGTTTACATCTGCAAAGAGTCGCCCGGATATATTATTGTACTTATCGTTCAGTTTCAAGATCCAGAAATCATTCAACCCTAAACTATTTTCTGTCTTATCTAAAGAAATATTTGAATTTGAGAATCCCCCCACAATTATTCCGCCATCTGTAGTATGCTGAACAGATGTTAGTGCATCTCTAAGACTTCCTCCTATTGTATTCTGCCATTTTATTTTCCCCAAACTATCAATTTTTACCACCCAGCCATCAGAATTGCCAAAACAATTTTCCGTCTTAATTCCAGAAATGTTTGAACGGGCAGAACCAACTAAAACATATCCTCCATCAACTGTTTGTGCAATACCGTCTAAACCTTCTTCACGATTCCCACCAAGCGTACTTTGCCATTGGATATTCCCAACCCATCCGTCTTTAGAATCCAAATATCAAAAAAACCTCCAAAACTGTCTTCTGTCTTATCACCGGAAATATTTGAATAGGATGATCCACCTAAAACATATCCCCCATCTTGTGTTTGTTGAATAGAATGCAGTTCATCACTATAATTACCACCAACGGTATTTTGCCATTGAATATTCCTGGCTGAATCAGTTTTAACAATCCAGTAATCACCACCTCCCCAATTATTTTCCAATTTATCGCCTGAGATACTTGATGAGGACGAACCTCCTAAAATATATCCTCCATCAATGGTTTGCTGGATAGAAAATATTACATCGACTCCGCTACCTCCAATAGTATTTTGCCATTGTATATTTCCCAGTCCATCGGCTTTTATGATCCAGAAATCATATCCTCCCAAATTATTTTCGATCTTATCTCCACTAATACCTGATAGAGATCCTCCCCCCAAGATATAACCTCCATCTGATGTCTGTTGAATCGAATACAATACATCATTTGCATTTCCTCCAATTGTATTCTGCCAAAGTATATTCCCTGCAGTATCAATTTTAACCATCCAGTAATCATATAATCCTAAACGATTTTCCGTCTTATCGCCTGAGATGTTTGAAAGGGAATAGCCTCCTAAAATATATCCTCCATCAGAGGTTTGTCGAATATCTCTCAAAAAATCTTCATCACTACCACCAATCGTATTCTGCCATAGTATATTGCCAACAGAATCAGTTTTTACGATCCAATAGTCCCGATCTCCTAAACAGTTTTCTGTTTTATCTCCAGAGATATTTGAATAGGAAACTCCACCTAAAATATAACCACCATCAAATGTTTGTCGAATTGAAACTATTTCATCATAAGAACTCCCCCCAATCGTATTCTGCCATTCAATTTCCTGAGCAAAAACAGGTTTGAATGCTACTGTTAGTAAACAAAAAATGTATAGGGCGGTGGTATAAATTTTAGTCATAATTCAATTTGAAGATGTACGGATTTGAAGATTTGAAAATGTTTAATTCTAATGATACTCGATATTACTGCTTAACAAACGTTGCCCTCCTACCCCCCGATTGAATCAGATAAACCCCATTCGCGAGCTGATCTATTTCAATGTGAGATGTTATGGCATTGACTGTTTTCTCAAGAATAAGCTTCCCATAAATATCCATCAACCTCAACTGCGCTCTCCCATTCTCCAATTGAATTCCTGATATGTTGATTGAATTCTCTGCGGGATTTGGGAAGACAAGGAGTTTTCCTTGTGCTGGTGTTGCAGTTGCAATTCCGGTAGGGAGAATAATAATAGTTTTTGCAGTGTTAGTGATGACGGGTTCGTTGAAGTCGAAGTAGATGGCGGCGAAGTTGGTGATGGAATCGCCGGCAGTGAGATTTGTTTTGGATTGGATGCGATAACGAACAAAGCCGTGAGAGGGGTTCGTTGGTGTTGCTGTCGACTAATAAAATATTTTCAAATTTGAACTCCATGTTGCGCTGGTAGTTGATCCAGTTCAGGTTGACGGGATGCGAGGCGTTGGTGAATTCGAAAGTGGAGAGGTTGAGTTTGTTGGTATCAATCGGATTTAAAATTTTAACGGTGAATGCTGTATCGTTGCCGGTGTTTTGAAAGCGGATGATGTACTCTAACCAGGGTGCGTTGCTAAGTTGCGTGGTGGTGAGGGTATCTTCGTTCACAAGGATATCATTCGGGTCAAAAGAGCCTGTGGTGTACACTTCCCAATTGCTATTGTTGCAGATTGGGTTATCATCGGTGGCATAGGGTTCAATATGCACGCTGCTGTTGATGAGGGTTCCGATAGAGTCCGGGGTTGACATTAACGGTGACGATAATGCTGCCGGTTTGGAATGGGGTTAATGCCGGGAGATTCCAAATCACTGAATCAGGGAAGATTTGGTTGGGAGTGAATGTTGCGGATTGAAAGGTGACATTGCTATAGGGATAAAAATAAACTGTTGGTGTAACTGTAGTGTTACCATAGTTTCCGTAACTGATCATGTAACTTGCATTGAAGCCGCTGCGGAAATTTCCGAGAGGAGTAATGGTAATACATACATCTTCGAATGTTCCTTGCGGTTGGTAGGCGAAATCGTTGAGTGAATAAGTTTGACTAATTCCAGTGAATGAAGCAATATGCAATGCAGGTGTAGCTCCAAACCAATTTACTGTTTGCGGAAATACATTGAAATTGCCAGTGTCCACAACACCAATGGTATATCTGCCATTCTGTTCAGTGAATGCAAAACGACCAGAAGTTGATTCGGTAATTTTCCTGCCTGTTATAGGAGGTTCCCCGATATCCTTAAAACCATTGCTATTTAAATCAGCAAACAACTGTCCAACTATAAAATTGTAATTGTCGGAAAGTTTCATAAACCAGTAATCAGAGCTTCCTATACTATTCTCGCTTTTATCATTTGAACTGTCAGAGCGAGAATATCCGCCAAAAACGTAACACCCATCAGCAGTTTGATCAATAGTTTTCAACATTTCAACATGACTACCTCCTATTACATTTTGCCATAGAATGTTCCCCATTGGATCGGTTTTAATAATCCAGTAATCAACAAATAAACTACTTTCCGTCTTATCACCTGAGATCTTTGAGGAGGAACTACCACCCAAAATGTAACCATCATCTGGAGTTTGTTGAACAACACTAAATTGATCACTTACACTACTACCAATTGTATTCTGCCATTGAATATTTCCAGCAACATCTGTTTTTACAATCCAAAAATCAAAACTTCCTAAACTATTTTCTGTCTTATCGCCTGAGATATTAGACTCTGATACACATCCTAATATATAACCTCCATCTGTGGTTTGACAAATTGACGCCACTTCATCAATACCATTCCCTCCAATGGTATTCTGCCATTGGATATTCCCTAACGAATCGGTTTTTACGATCCAACAATCCCCCGACCCCAGACTGTTTTCTGTTTTATTTCCTGAAATATTTGACTCGGAATAGCCACCTAATATATATCCACCATCTGACGTTTGTATTATAGATTGTAAAACATCAGTTAAACTCCCCCCAATCGTATTTTGCCATTGGATACTCCCCAGAGAATCGGTTTTTACTATCCAATAATCCGTAACGCCCCAACAATTTTCCGTCTTATCTCCAGAATTGCTTGACTTAGAATATCCGCCCAAAATAAAACCTCCATCAGAGGTTTGTTGAATTGCACGCAAAACATCTGTATCATCTCCTCCTATTGTATTCTGCCATTGGATACTACCCGCCGAATCCATTTTTACGATCCAATAATCTTGGCCACCTAAACTATTTTCAGTTTTATCTCCGGAGATGTTTGAATCTGAAGTTCCACATACAATATATCCCCCATCAGAAGTTGGATGAACTGAACTGAGACCTTCCTCCGAACTACCTCCAATTGTATTTTGCCATTGAATACTTCCCTGAGGCATCAGTTTTATTATCCAACAATCATAACCTCCTATACTATTTTCAGTCTTATCACCTGAGATACTTGAATTAGAATATCCACCTAAAATATAACCTCCATCAGAGGTTTGTTGAATGGAGTTCAAATAATCTATACTCCCCCCTCCAATCGTATTCTGCCATTCAATTTCCTGAGCGAAAGCAATTGTTGTACTAAACAATAAAAGCAAAGTCCATTTAAGAATAAAACTGTTTTTTATTTTTTTCATGATGGTTTATACTTGTTAAAATTCAATAACTACTGTTTCACAAACGTCGCCCTCCTACCCCGGATTGAATCAGATAGACACCATTAGCGAGTTGATTTGTTTCGAGTGTTGAAGTTGTAGTTGTCACCGTTTTCTCAAGAATCAGCTTCCCGTAAATATCCGTCAACCGCAACTGCGCTTTCCCGTTTTCCAGTTTGATCCCCGAGATGTTTATTGAATTCTCTGTGGGATTAGGGAAGACATGCAATTTTCCTTGTGCTGGAGTTTCAGATGCAATTCCAGTGGGGAGAATGATAATGGTTTTAGCCGTATTGGTGATGACAGGTTCGTTGAAGTCGAAGTAGATGGCGGCGAAGTTGGTGATGGAATCGCCGGCGGTGAGGGTTGTTTTGGGTTGGATGCGATAACGAACAAAGCCATGCGAGAGGGGTTCGTTGGTGTTGCTATCGGGGAGGAGAATGTTTTCAAACTTAAACTCCATGTTGCGCTGGTAGTTGATCCAGTTGAGGTTGACGGGATGCGAAGCGTTGGTGAATTCAAAAGTGGAGAGATTGAGTTTGTTGGTATCAATCGGATTTAGAATTTTTACCGCGAAAGCGGTGTCGTTACCCGTGTTTTGAAAGCGGATGATGTACTCTAACCAGGGTGCGTTGCTGAGTTGGGTGGTGGTGAGGGTATCTTCGTTAACAAGGATATCATTCGGATCAAAGGAGCTTGTGGTATTTACTGCCCAACTACTATTGTTGTTGCCTTGGTTTGCATCGGTGGCATAGGGTTCGATGTGCGCGCTGCTGTTGATGAGGGTTCCAATCGGGAGTCCGGAATTCACATTTACAGTTATGATGATACTACCAGTTTGAAATGGAGTCATCGGGGACAAATTCCATATTACTGAATCAGGTGAGATTTGACTCGGTGTAACAGTTGATGATTGAAATGTGACATTACTATACGGATAAAAATAAACACTGGGTGATATATTGGTAGTACCATAATTGCTGTATTTAATTTGATAATAAGCAGTAAAGCCACTCCGAAAATTACTTATGGGAGTAATCGTAATACTACCATCTTCAAAAGCGCCTTGCGATTGGAAGGCAAAATCGTTGAGGGAATCGGTTTGGTGGATTCCAGTGAAAGTTGCTGTATGAGATACGGGAGCAGGGTTATACCAGTTGATTGATGGAGGAGACGCTATGAAATTTCCGGTATCAAGAACAAATAAGGAATAATTTCCATTTTGATCACTGAAGCAAACACTATTAGAACCCTGCTCAGTAATCTTTTGATTAGCAAGTTGTGGTTCTCCGCTATCATGAATGCTATTATTGTTTGAGTCAGAAAACAATTGCCCCTTTATCAAATTGTATTGATCTCTTTATTTTACAACCCAAAATCCTCAAGGACATAACATTTTCTGTTTTATCTCCAGAAATGTCAGACCAAGACCATCCACCCAAAACATATGCTCCATCAGTGGTTTCCAGAACGGAAGTCAGCCTATCTGCATTACTTCCTCCAATAGTATTCTGCCATTGTATATACCCTGCCGTATCCAATTTTACAACCCAATAGTCTATGTCACCTAAACTATTTTCAGTTTTATCAACGGAGATATTTGAGGCAGAAGACCCGCTTAAAATATAGCCCCCATCGTTGGTTTGTTGAACAGAAGACATCCAATCAATAAAGCTACCACCTATGGTATTCTGCCATTCGATATTCCCAGCAACATCAGTTTTTACAATCCAGAAATCATCAAACCCCAAACAATTTTCCGATTTATCTCCGGAAATATTTGAGTTGGAATTTCCGCCTAAGACATAACCACCATCTGCAGTTTGCCGAACTGAATACATAAAATCATTTACAGATCCCCCTAGTGTATTCTGCCATTGAATATTTCCTTGTGAATCCGTTTTTACAATCCAATAATCATAACCACCTAAACAGTTTTCGGTTTTATCTCCGGAAATACTAGAACCCGAGAATCCACCTAAAATAAAACCTCCATCTGCAGTTTGGTGAATGGAGTTCAACTCATCATTTATACTGCCACCAATCGTATTTTGCCACTGAATATTACCAATAGAATCGGTCTTCACGATCCAGTAGTCATAGCCTCCCTGGCTGTTTTCAGTTTTATCACCTGAAATATCAGACCTGGATTTTCCACCTAAAATATACCCGCCATCAGCTGTTTGTTGAAGTGCGAACAATTCGTCCTCTAAAATACCTCCAATCGTATTCTGCCATTGGATATTCCCAAGTGAATCGGTTTTAACAATCCAATAATCAAAATCTCCTAAACAGTTTTCTGTTTTATCTCCAAATATGTAAGATTCTGAATATCCTCCCAAAATAAATCCGCCGTCAGCGGTTTGCATAACAGAAGTTAGATTATCATTTAGAATTCCTCCTATCGTATTTTGCCATTGAATATTCCCAATAGAGTCCGTTTTGACTATCCAATAATCATTTCCTCCAATGCAATTTTCTGTCTTATTTCCAGAGAAGTTCGATACAGAAGTTCCCCCTAAAATATATCCTCCGTCAGAAGTTTGCTTCATTGAGCTTAACCAATCTACATTGTTCCCCCCAATCGTTTTCTGCCACTCAATTTCCTGAGAAAAACCAGGTTTAAATGCTAATGAAAGTAAACAAAAAAAGTAGGACGGAGGTATAAATTTTAGTCATGACTTTAATTTGAAGATGTGATAATTTGAAGATTTGAAGATGTGATGATGTGATGATCGCTCATTCTGGAGAGAGGTTTGAGGATTCATAATGAGAGATTACTGTTTCACAAACGTCGCCCTCACTCCCCTGATTGAATCAGATAGACCCCATTAGCGAGTTGGTTTGTTTCTAGTGTTGAATTTGTGGTTGTGACGGTTTTCTCAAGAATTAACTTCCCATAAATATCCATCAACCGTAACTGTGCTTTCCCATTCTCCAATTGAATTCCGGAGATGTTGATTGTATTCTCTGCAGGATTTGGGAATACATGCAATTTTCCTTTTGCAGGTGATGCAGTTGCAACTCCTGTGGGGAGAATGATACTGGTTTTAGCTGTATTGGTGATGACTGGTTCGTTGAAGTCGAAGTAGATGGCGGCGAAGTTGGTGATGGAATCGCCGGCGGTGAGGGTTGTTTTGAGTTGGATGCGATAGCGAACGAATCCATGTGAGAGGGGTTCGTTGGTGTTGCTGTCGACTAATAAAATATTTTCAAATTTGAACTCCATGTTGCGCTGATAGTTGATCCAGTTCAGGTTGACGGGATGCGAGGCATTGGTGAATTCAAAAGTGGAGAGATTGAGTTTGTTGGTGTCAATCGGATTTAAAATTTTTACCGCGAAAGCGGTGTCGTTACCGGTGTTTTGAAAGCGGATGATGTACTCTAACCAGGGAGCACTGCTGAGTTGTGTCGTAGTGAGGGTGTCTTCGTTAACGAGAATATCATTCGGATCAAAAGAACCGGTGGTGTACACTTCCCAATTGCTGTTGTTGCAGCTGGGGTTATCATCGGTGGCATAAGGCTCGATATGCGCGCTGCTGTTGATGAGTGTTCCGATGGGGAGTCCTAGGTTCACATTGACGGTAACGACGATGCTTCAGGTTTGGAATGGTGTTAATGCAGGGAGATTCCATAGCACTGAATCAGGAAAGATTTGACTGGGTGTAACTGTAGCTGATTGAAAGGTGACATTGCTATCGGGGTAAAAAGCTACGGTGGGCGTAACAGTAGTATTACCATAATTACCATAACTGATCATGTAACTTGCTGTGAAGCCGCTGCGGAAATTTCCAAGTGGGGTAATTGTGATGCAAACATCTTCAAAACTTCCTTGGGGTTGGAATGCGAAGTCGTTGAGGGAATCATTTTGTTGAATTCCTGAAAACGTCGCAGATTGAGAAATGGGCACCGGGTTCCACCAATTCAATGGTTGAGGAGTAACTAAATAATTACCTGAATACAATACAGAAACCGAATAATTCCCATTTTGCTCGCTGAACGCGAAGCGACCAGTACTTTGTTCAGTAATTCTCCTTGCTGGTAAAGGTAGTTCTCCACTATCACGCATTCCGTTGCTGTTTAAATCGGCAAACACTTTTCCGGAAACCAGATTGTATTTACCTGTTAATTTGACGATCCAATAATCCTTATCTCCATTGCAATTTTCCGTTTTATCACCGGAGATGTTTGATTCAGAATATCCACCAATAATATATCCTCCGTCAGAAGTTTGCTGGATGGATGTAAGTTGATCCTTATCGTTTCCTCCAATGTTATTCTGCCATTGGAGGTTACCAGCAGTATCGGTTTTTACTATAAAGTAATCATAAAAACCTAAATTGTTTTCCGTTTTATCTTTTGAAATGTATGACAAGGAAAAGCCGCCTAGAATATATCCCCCGTCAGCGGTTTGTTGGTTTGATACAAGGATTTCTGAATTGCCTCCCCCGATAGTATTCTGCCAATGGAGGTTACCAGCCGAATCGGTTTTAACGATCCAGTAATCATTACCACCCAAACAGTTTTCAATTTTATCTCCTGAAATATTTGAATAGGAATGTCCTCCAAGGATATACCCCCTGTCAGAAGTTTGTTGAATGGAGAAAAGTTGATCAGTAGTACTGCCACCGATCGTATTCTGCCATTGAAGGTTACCTGCTGAATTGACCTTTACTATCCAGTAATCAGGACCACCTAAACAGTTTTCCGTTTTATATCCTGAAATGTTTGAATCGGAACTCCCACCCAAGATATATCCTCCGTCAATAGTTTCCTTGATGCAATTAAGACCATCACTACCACTGCCTCCGAAGAAATTCTGCCATTGGATCGTACCCACCGAATCAACTTTTACAATATAGTAATTAATATCACTTTGTGTCTCATTACTTCCCCCAAGGATATATCCTCCATCAGAGGTTTGTTGGATGGAAAAAAGTACATCAGTGCTACTTCCCCCAATGGTTTTCTGCCATTGGAGGTTTCCTACCGAATCGACTTTTACTATCCAGTAATCCTCAAGTCCAAAACAATTTTCGGTCTTATCTCCTGAAATATTTGAAAAGGAATATCCGCCCAGAATGAATCCCCCGTCTGCTGTTTGCTGGATAGAAAAAAGTTCATCATTATTGCTTCCCCCAATGGTATTCTGCCATTGGATATTACCTACCGCATCTACTTTAGTGATAAACAGAGCGAAAGTCAGGAACAGGTTTTTCATGGTCGTAAAATTTCTAATAAAAGTAAGCAAATAAAGGTATATGAAGAAGGCTTTTGAAGGAAAAATTAAACATTCGGTAACTTGTGGGTGGCCTTTTGTGAGGTTTTTTGAGAAGATTCTCGTTTTCACTTAGAAACTCATTCTGTCTAATTCGGAATTTTCGATAGACTTGCTAATTACGTGTATTTTTTGTATTTTTATAACGTGAAAGCAATCCCAAAGAAATCCAAAGACACCCAAGGCCTCAGGGATGAAATATTACAGTCATTGATTGCTTCTTTTAGAATTGAGGGTATCGATATTTCTTTAAGCGTGGCCAAAGAAACGCTGAAGAAGGTTGAAATTAGTCTGGGAAAATAGATTTTATAAACGCAATCATTTTTGAATAATCTTTTTTCCCGCAAGATTGTACAGCAGCAATGTATTCTTCAAATTCTTTCTTGCCAACTTTTTCAAACTTAAGTGATCCGTAACCCGCCTTTCTTGCCATGAGGTTTGCCAGCAACCGGGCCGTTCTACCATTGCCTTCGCGAAAAGGATGAATAAATAAAAGCTCACCATGTACAATCGCAATATCACTTATTAACTATTCTTTATTTTCGTATATTTTCTTTAAACCCGACAAAATTTCCTCTTCAAATGCAGCCATAGTTTCAGGCAGAAATTTTGCTGCTGCAAAGGGAAATCCACCCTTAGATAAATTCACATCTCTTAATTTACCTGCAAAAGAGTATAGATGTTTTAACGCTTCTTTATGTAATCTCAATATATATTTCACGGTAAACTTAGTTCTAGGCGTAAGTTTTTCAGTAAAATAAATTTCAGCCCTTAGGAATCCTTCAAATTCTGATTCATTCACGTCCTTTGCGGTCTGTAGCCCCAATAAATTTGGCAGTATTTCTCCTTGACTATTTGATGAATTGTATTTCATTGAAACAAATATACTATAGTTAAGACCACTCTACCAACACTAGTAAAGGTAGCTTGAAGTATATAATTACCGAGTGTGTTCTAATTGCCCTCTCTCAATCAAAGAAAATACTTTTAATATATGCTTTTTTCAATGAACTTCATTGCCGGAAATCACCGGAAAAGGTGCCGGATAATCAGGTTAAAATGCAGGGGCGCGGGACGATTTGACTCTGACGCTGGTCTATTCCTTGAACGCCTATTACGTGTTCGCTTTAAATATCCTATTCAACCATTTCAGCATGGAGAAGGCTATAGCAGTAGCGACCAGTAAGAGGAAACAGTTGAAGAGGAAGAAGTCGGTTTTCATTTCGTATTTATCCCATAAGCTGGCCAGCACACCGCTGAGTTTGTTTCCTATGGAGGTGCTCAGGAACCAGCCACCCATCATGAGTGCTGTGATCCGCGGAGGACTCAGTTTCGAGACCAGACTCAGTCCCATCGGACTTAAAAACAATTCTCCAATGGTGATCACCCCGTAACAGCCAATCAGCCACCAGACACTTACTTTTCTGCTCCGTTACTCCCTGCTTTCGCGGCGGCAACCATGACCAATGCCGATAGCGCTGAGATGAATAATCCGTACGCGATTTTCGCCGGTGTGGAGGGCTCCTTTTTCTTCCCGCGCAGCCAGGTAAAGAAGGCTACCACGAGCGGTGTGAGTAAAATCACCCAGCCGGGGTTGATCGATTGACTGAGGTTGGTCGCCCAAACATTGATACTTTCTCCTTCTTCCGGTAGCTTCGATTCATTTTCATTTCGGAAATAGACCGGATAATTTACTTCTTCTTTTACTATTCCATCTACTTTTTGTAAACGGAAATACTCATCGTAGACCGGCACCGTATCTTTCGCGTAAGTAATTTCCTTGGATTGCTTCAGCACACCAAATACCTCTGCTGTAGTTCCACTCAGACTGCGATCCGTATACCGGTCGGCCCAGGTATTCAGCGCTGAACCGTTTTGCTTGAACACCGCCCAAAAGAGAATCACCACCGCAAAAATGGCGAGCATCGCACCAATGGGTCCCTTTTCTTCCTTCTTCGCCGTGAAATAAAGATTTCCATAAAAATAAAGTACGGGCAAACAACTCAGGATAAACGCATCCGTACTGTCGCTGCCAAAAATATTATCCGGTATCAACCATCCGATAATACCAAAAACGAAGACCGGGAGTAAAACGACTGCTCCGATTTTTGACATCGGCATATCGTCTTTATGGACTCCTTTTTTCTGATCATAGCCAACATAGTGTTTTCTTCCCGACAGGAACACAAAAAGGCCGATAAACATCCCCACTCCTGCTGCCATAAAGGCCCAGCCCCAGCCCAGCATAATTTGTAAAGCCGCACCAAAGAAATTACAGATGAACGCCCCAATATTTATCCCCATGTAAAAAATGTTATATCCTTCATCTTTCCGGTGACGGTACTCGTCGGTGGAATAAATATTTCCCAATAAGGTGCTGATATTTGGTTTAAAGAACCCATTCCCGAAAATCACGAGGGTCATCCCGGCATAGAGTGCCGAAAGATTATGAATACCCATCAGGCAGTAGCCCAATCCCATCATGATTCCTCCAATAACGATGGCTTTGGTATAGCCCCAGTAACGGTCGGCGATGAGTCCGCCCAGGAAGGGGGTTAAAAACACCAGGGCGATAAAGGTCCCGTAGAGATCGGAAGCTTCTGCTTCGGTCATGGCGAAGCCTTCTTTTACATCTTTAAGATAGAGGGTAAAGATGCCGATCATGAGGTAATAGCCGAAGCGTTCCCACATTTCAGACAGGAAGAGGAAGGGTAATCCGGAAGGATGATTTTTGGACATATATTTTAACTCTGGTTGACGAATATAGGGAATTTGAAGATTTGAAAATGTACCGATTTGAAGATGGGGATGTGATGATGGAATGGCGTCTTCAGGGATATAGCGCCGATAAAGGGGAACGCAGATTAAACGGATTAGGCGGATGGTCACTGATTTGACTATCTAACCTAGCGCCCCTTGCGATCAGCGAAGCAGCCTTGCGTCCTAGCGGTTAATTTGAAAATTTGAAGATGGGTTAATTTGAAGATGGTTATGAAATGGAAGGAATTATGGAGAAAATTCAGGACCCATTATGACTTAAAAGGGAATTCGGATATAGTCACTTGCGGGACGAGACGGATTTGGCGGATAGTCGCTGATTTTAATCGACAGATCTTCCCAATTAAACATCTTCAAATCGGTACATCTTCAAATTTTCAAATCATGAAAATCATTAGTTACGATAAAATTCTATCGCGGAGTAAGATCTCTTTACGAAGAAAAAATATTCTTCGCGCCTTCGAGTGCTTTGGTGAGACCTTCGGGATTTTTGCCTCCGGCGGTGGCGTAGAAAGGTTGTCCGCCTCCTCCTCCCTGGATTTCTTTGGCGAGGGTGCGGATGATTTGAGTGGCGTTGAGGGATTTTGAAGCGACGAGTGAGTCGGAGATGATGACGGATAAGTGCGGCTTGCCATCTACGTTAGAACCCAGGACACAAAAGAGATGGTCCACCTGTTGTTTTAGTTCGAAGGAAATATTTTTGATGGCATCGGCATTCAGGTCGACTTGTTCAACGATCATGTTTACGCCGCCGTTTTCAACGATTTTCTTCAGCAGTTCTGCCTTTACCTGACGGGATTTCTCGAGTTGTAAATGTCCAGTTGCTTGCGCAAGGATTCATTTTCTTCGAGAAGAGTTTCTACACCTTTCACCACATCTTTCGGATTTTTTACCAGTTCCTTAACCTGATCTAAGGCGGAAAGCTGTTCATTCAACCAGGCTTCAGCGACATCGGCAGTGATGGCTTCCATACGTCGTACTCCGGCAGCGACAGAACTCTCTCCAATGATTTTAAAATATCCGATCTCTCCTGTTGCTTTCACATGTGTACCACCGCAAAGCTCCACTGAAAAATTTCTATCGAAGGTGATCATTCGCACAAACTCACCGTATTTCTCTCCGAACAAAGCCATCGCTCCACTCTCCTGCGCTTGTTTAATAGGGACATTGCGTTGTTCATTGAGTGCAATATTTTCGCGGATCTTTTCATTGACCAGCACTTCTATCTGATGCACTTCCTCCCCGGTCACTTTAGCAAAATGGGAGAAGTCGAAGCGGGTATATTCATCATTGACCAGCGATCCCTTCTGCGCTCCATGTGTACCCAACACCTTTCGAAGTGCAGCATGCATAAGATGGGTCGCGCTACGGTTACGGGTGATCAGGGAACCTCGTGCAAAATCTACACGCGCTGTAAATACCGCATTCACATCTGCAGGAAGCTGATCACAAAAATGCACGATGAGGTTGTTTTCCTTTTGTGTATCGGTAATCCGGATTTTCGCTCCATTGTATTCCAACACACCGGTATCTCCAACTTGTCCGCCACTCTCTGCATAAAAGGGCGTACGGTTCAATACCAGTTGATATTGTTCTTTATTTCCCTTTTTAATTTTCCGGTAGCGCAAAATCTCCGAAGGACATTCCAGCAGTTCATATCCCACAAACTCCACCGCATCTTCCTCGCGTACTGAAGTCCAGTCGTCGGTACTCATGGCGGTAGCTTGGCGAGAACGGTTCTTTTGCTCAGCCATGCAAGCGTTGAAGCCCTCCATATCCACCGACTTATTGCTCTCCCGCGCCATCAATTGTGTGAGATCAATCGGGAAACCGTAGGTATCGTAGAGTTCGAATGCAAAGTCGCCCGCGATCGGATTTCCGGTATTGGCTTCAAACTTTCTTATACCGGTATCGAGTGTCCGAAGAAAGGAAGCTTCTTCTTCATGAATAACACGAGTCACAAAATCTTCCTGTGCTTTTAACTCCGGAAATACATTTTTAAATTGTTCGGCAATCAGGGGCACTAATTTATACAGAAAGGGTTCCTTGATCCCGAGAAAGGTAAAGCAATAACGCACTGCTCTGCGCAAAATTCGACGAATCACATAGCCGGCCTTATTGTTCGAGGGCAATTGTCCGTCGGCAATGGTAAAAGAAATCGCGCGAATATGATCTGCAATCACACGCATGGCGATATCCGTCTTCTCCGACTTCCCATAAGCGATGCCCGACACCTTCTCCATAAAATGAATGGTGGGCGTAAACACATCCGTATCATAATTCGAAACTTTTCCCTGCATGGCCATGCACAAACGTTCAAAGCCCATTCCGGTGTCCACATGTTTTGCAGGCAATGGTTCGAGGCTTCCATCCGCTTTGCGATTGAACTCCATGAAAACGTTGTTCCAGATTTCAATCACTTGCGGATGACTTTCATTCACGAGTTGTTTACCATCCAGCTTCTTCCTCTCCTCTTCACTGCGCAAATCAATATGAATTTCTGAACATGGGCCACAGGGACCGGTCTCCCCCATCTCCCAGAAATTATCCTTCTTATTGCCTCTAAGAATTCTATCTTCTGCAATCCACTTCTTCCAAAATCAAATGCTTCCTGATCAAACGCCAGCTTCTCCTTCTCATCTCCTTCAAAAACGGTCACGTAGAGTCTGTCCTTGGGGAGCTCATAGACCTTTGTCAACAGTTCCCAGGCCCATTCAATCGCTTCCTCTTTAAAGTAATCACCAAAAGACCAATTGCCCAGCATCTCGAACATCGTATGGTGATAAGTATCCACACCCACTTCTTCGAGATCGTTATGCTTTCCACTCACGCGCAGACATTTTTGGGTATTTGCAACACGCTTTGCAAACGCAGGTTGGTTCCCGAGGAAGATATCTTTAAACTGATTCATTCCCGCATTGGTAAACATGAGGGTAGGATCATTTTTAACAACAATCGGCGCTGAAGCAACGATCGTATGGCCTTTGGATTGGAAGAAATCGAGGAAGGACTGACGTATTTGAGCTGAAGTCTGGGTACTCATTCTGTTTGGTAGGAGAAATCTGTTATTTTTGTAATGACGCACAAAGTTAACTAAAAGGTATGCCCAAGACGAAGTATTATTTCAACACGGATTCGCTGAAATTCGAGCGTGTTAAAATTACTTTCAAGAAGAGATTTCTGAGGGTAATGGGCTGGCTTTCAACAGCTGCAGTATTCGGAACGATTGTACTTCTGCTGGCCTACTCCTTTTTAGATTCACCGAAAGAAAAGCAGTTGAAGCGGGAATTGAGCGCGGTCACCCTGCAATACGAGCTTCTCCAGCAGCGCATGGATCTGGCTTATGCGGTGCTGGACGACCTTCAGAAGCGGGATGATCAGGTCTATCGGGTCATTTTTGAAGCGGAGGCCATTCCGGAAGAAGTGCGACAGGCGGGGTTCGGCGGAGTAAACAGATACCGCGATCTCGACAACTATGATAACTCGGAATTGATGACGAACACGTCCCGTTCAATGGATAAATTGTACAGGAGACTTTATATTCAGAGTAAATCTTACGATGAAGTATTTGAACTGGTAAAAAAGAAAGCGGAATTACTGGCGTCCATTCCCGCGATTCAACCCGTGACCAAGAGTGGTATTGCCCGTTTGGCTTCCGGTTTCGGCTATCGTATTCACCCCATCTACAAAACCCATATGATGCATGAGGGTATTGATTTCACATCGCCTATCGGCACAGAAATTTATTCGACAGGGAATGGCATTGTGGCGAAAGTCGAATATAACGGCAGAGGCTATGGGAATCATATCATCATCAATCATGGTTATGGGTATTCCACCTTGTATGGACATATGAGCAAGTTCGCGGTAAGGCCGGGACAAAAAATAAAGCGAGGAGATATCATAGGCTATGTAGGGAACACGGGATCTTCTACCGGTCCGCACGTGCATTATGAAGTCATCAAGAACGGCAAGAAAATCAACCCGATCAATTTCTTCTTCAACGACCTCACGGCGGAAGAATACGAAAAGATTCGAGAGCAGGCTTCACAGTCGAACCAGTCGTTTGACTGAGGAATGGAAGTTTGAAATATTTTCCACTAAAAATTTTTTAAAACAGCATGGCACCAATAATAGATTTCGACAAAGAACCTGAGCGGCTGTACTATCCTATCGGAGATGTGGCAGAGCTATTCCAGGTCAATGCCTCGCTGATCAGATTCTGGGAGAAGGAATTCGATATATTAAAGCCCAAGAAAAATAAAAAAGGCAACCGTTTATTTACTGCAGAAGATGTTGCCAATCTGCGTGTCATTTTTCATTTGGTAAAAGAAAAGGGCTATACCTTAGAAGGAGCGAAAAAGATGCTCGAGCAAAAAGGAGATACCCTGGCGAGAGATGTAGAGATCAAGGAAACTTTACTTCGTACCAGAAAATTTTTAGAGGAATTAAAGGCTCAGTTGTGATGACAGGTAGTGACAGGTCGCGACCTGTCACCGTGATGTAAACTATGATCGTTTTGTTAAAGATGACAGGTCGCGACCTGTCACTGTGATGTAAACTATGATCGTTTTG
Organism: Bacteroidota bacterium; assembly: GCA_016721435.1. GTDB lineage: Bacteria > Bacteroidota > Bacteroidia > AKYH767-A > OLB10 > JAJTFW01. The sequence goes on along the minus strand of JADKIC010000003.1, from coordinate 180,438 downwards.
TTAAAGATGACAGGTCGCGACCTGTCACCATGATGTAAACTATGATCGTTTTGTTAATGATGACAGGTCGCGACCTGTCACTGTGATGTAATCTATGATCGTTTTGTTAATGATGACAGGTCGCGACCTGTCACTACCTAAATGAAAACGATTTGTGTACCACAAAACTCAAAACGCCGATGCTCACCGCTGACACGGCCCGGGCCAATGTAGGATACCATTCCAATTGACGGATGAGGAAACTCATTAAGAAATAATTCAGGATGAGGACCAGGATGGCGACCATCACATAACGGAACAATTGCTTATGGGTTTCCAATTCTGATTCTTTAAAGACCAGAAATTTTGTGAGGGTAAAATTTGTCAGGAGTCCGATGGTATAACTCAGGATCAATGAGGCGGTAGGTGCGGAAACGGTATAGAAGCCAAAAATATCGATGTCCTCTTTTTTATACAAATAATTAAAAGAAACGAAGTACACCACCACATCCACCCAGGTGGCTAATCCGGCAGAAATTAAATAGCGAATTATTTTCGATTTCAAGAGTGGCTTCAATGCTTGCATTCCTTCCGGTTAATAGTATTTAGCTGTAGAAAGATAATTTTTCACATAGTCATTTACACCTTCTTCCAACGAAGTAAAGGGTTTATTATATCCGGCATTTATCAACTTTTGCATCTTCGCTTCCGTAAAATACTGGTACTTGTCGCGAATATCGGCAGGGATATCGATAAACTCAATATTTGGTTCAACATTCAAAGCATTAAAAGTAGCGGACGCAAGATCAAAGAAGGATCTGGCTTTTCCGGTACCCAGGTTATAAATGGACGAGGGCACCTTATTTTTCATGAGGAAGATGCATACTTCATCACATCTTTAACATAGATAAAATCGCGTAGTTGCCAACCATCTTTATAATCGGTACGATGCGATCGGAATAACTTCACCTTCCCATTTTCCTTGATTTGATTAAACGCATGAAAAATGACGGAAGCCATTCTTCCTTTGTGAAATTCATTGGGGCCATACACATTAAAAAACTTCAATCCCGCCCATTGCGGAGGCTGTTTCTTCTGCTCCAGGGCCCAGCAATCGAAATACTGTTTCGACCAACCATAGGGATTCAAGGGTTGTAAGCGCGGCACTCCGGCAACATCATCGTCGTAGCCAAATTCACCTTCTCCATATGTTGCTGCAGAGGAGGCATACACCAATGGTATTCCATGATCGCTGCAAATATTCCAGATACTTTGCGAGTAAAAAAGATTCAACCGGTTAAATATTTCCATGTCGAACTCGGTGGTATCTGTGCGGGCACCAATATGAAAAATAAAATCTACATCCTTGAAATTTTCAGCCAGCCATTCCGGAAAAGCATCTCTATGAATTTTTTTCTCAAACTTCTTCCCCAACAGATTTTTTTCCTTTGCAGGAGTATGAAATTCATCCACAAGAATCAGATCCTCATGTCCCAGTTCATTTAATCTGCCGGTTAAGCAACTACCTATGAAACCATCTGCGCCGGTTACAACTATCATATTCTCAAATTAAATCATTAATAAATATTGGCTCCATTGCTTCCGGGAAGAAACCGGAGTCGTGGCCCAGTTTGAACATCATGCGAATGGCCTGCTTGCCTTCCTCGCCCAAATCTAAAGAAAAATTATTCACATATAATCCGATATGCATATTCTGCACTTCCCTGCTCATCTCCGAAGCATGTTTACCAACATATTCGACGGAATCTTCGGGATGACGGAAAGCCCATTCCACACTTTGCCGAACCAGACTTTGAACTTCCATCTTTTCCGCTTCCGGCATGTTTCTTTTGACTGCTATACACCCCAAAGGAATTGGCAACCCGTATCGCTGCTCCCAAAGTTCCCCCAGATCGGCCACTTTATGCAAACCCTTTTCGGCATAGGTAAACCGGCTTTCATGAATAATTAGTCCGAGAGGAAATTCGCCGCTAAGTACTTTATCTTCAATTTCAGAAAATAAAACTTCCGTTTTCAGGGTCAGTTGAGGAAAGAAAATACTCAAGAGCAAGTTCGCTGTTGTATTTTTTCCGGGAATGGCAATTTCCATTGAAGTAAGATTCGACATATCAATCGGTTCCTTACTAACAATCAAGGGACCACAACCACGACCAAGAGCGCTGCCGGAAGAAAGTATCTGATAGTTAGCCGAAACAGCAGGAAAGGCGGCGAAACTCATTTTCGACACTTCGAGATGAGCATTTTCTGCCAGTCTGTTCAGGGCTTCCACATCCATGATCACCGGATCCACAATTAAAGAACTTCCTAAACGATTGTTAACAAGCGCCTCAAAAATAAAAGTGTCGTTCGGACAGGAGGAGAAACCAAGTTTCAGATTGTTCATATTTTGCAAAGGTAATGCATCTGCATATGGATTAATTATGGATAATTTTATTTTACTTTATCGTGAAAATATTTTACTCAAAAATGGATGAAAGAACTACTAAAAATGAGAAGAAGGATAGAAATATCTGGTTAAAACTTATTTTTAGTATCAACCTCTTCGTGGCTTTGCTTTTACTCTGTTGTCAGACAGCGATGCGGATCAGTCCCGAGAAACTCTGGATTTTACAGCCTTTATCCAATACCTTTCCGGTTCTGTTACTCATCAACCTACTTTTTGTCATGTTCTGGACAAGCAGAAAAAGTCGTCTCGCCTTTCTCTCTGCGGCAGTGATACTCATCGGCCATGATAAATGCAGTCAACTGTACCGGCCCGGTTTGTTCAAGGTAGAAGTCATGCAACCGAAAAATGCATTCAAAGTGCTCTCCTATAATGTACGGCTTTTTGATTTATACAACTGGACCGGCAACCTGGAAACAAGAGCGTCCATCTTCAAATTCTTCAAACAAGAGCAGCCGGACATTCTTTGCATTCAGGAATATTTTCATGATGATAAAGGTAATTTTCAAAATAACGATACCATAAAAAAACTCATCAATGCCAATTTCGGAACGATCAAGTACAGTATCACTCTTCGTAAAACCAGTCATTGGGGTTTAGCGACTTTCAGTAAATTTCCGATTCTTGATGAAGGGACTGTCTTTTATGAAGAAGGGAAGTCCAATTTCTGTATTTATTCTGATCTTGATATCAACAACAAAACGGTTCGCGTTTACAATGCGCATTTTCAATCTAATCATTTTAAACAGGAAGAGTATGAATTTCTGGAATATCCTGATTCGCTGGAAAGCAATAACAACAAACTCAAAAACACGAAAAATATATTGAGGAGAATAAAGAAAGCCGCCATTAAGAGAAGTCAACAGGTAGATGAACTGAAATTACATATGGCTGCTTGCCCCTACCCGATTATTCTTTGTGGAGATTTTAACGATACACCATTTTCATACACTTATCAAACCTTAAAAAATGATTTAGACGATTCGTTTATAGAAAAAGGAGAAGGATTTGGAAGCACCTATATTAAACTTCCCATCAATTTCAGAATCGACTACATACTACATAGTCCAAATATTCAAACGCATTCCTTTCGGGTGAAGAACGGAAAACTCAGCGACCACTACCCTATTCAAAGCTGGCTAAGTATTCCCTGATTTTTATTCTACGACAACAATGGAGCCTGTATTTTCTGTATTACTAGTATTACCATCTCTATCGACCACCCTCACTTTGTAAAATAATTGTTCAGGACCGGCATTGTTTACAAGATTTGTATAGGGCAACACTACTTTCATCGTTCCGCGGATAGCGGGTGTTCCTTCAGCGGCAATTCTACCGATTCGAAATCCGAACTGCAATTGATTGCGTTGATCCACCAGAAATAAATTCTGCGTAAAGGGACTATTTTCACCGAGGTCTCCATCACCATCTTCGTAATAAATCTCTACCACAATACTGTCGGTAAACGCTTTCACGCTATCCGGATAAATAGAACGCACTTCAATGCGCGGCACTTCTGAAAAAGGCGACTCTTCTTTTTTACAGGAAGAAAGGACTGCCATCAGCAGCAGGAAGAACAGGATTCTGTTCATAGCTGGAACGAGAAATTTGTTTTATAATAAGAATAGGAAGTATTCTTCGGCATTTCAAACACCTGATTCAGGATGGGATCTTTGATATAGTACCGCATAAACACTTTTGATCCCGCAGGAAATTGTCCGGTGTTCACACTTACCACCCATCCCCAGCAAACGGGACCATTCACCCAGGTCGCATTGGCAGAAACCGCATTTGAAAAATCATTTGGATCAAGACTAAATTTCATTTGATTTAACAATAGTTTTTATCCTCTGTTTCCTCATCATCGACAAACACCCAGAAATTAATTTGTTGTCCGTAGGGAGCAGGAAAAGCCACACTCCAACTGGACCGCAAAACATCGATGCGGTTAAAGGAAGCATCATACGCGTTATATCCTGCCACTTTTGGAGGTAAATTCGCCAGCACAGGCAATACACCTCTTGCATCCGGTGCACCGTTCAATATCCATGTTTTTATATGACCGAGATCTTCTGTACTCAACGCATCCATATAAATCGGCATACGCGGAATCAATGAATCATGCCTGGTGACGCGATGATACAACCATGATTTTCCGGTATCACGCGGTACAACTCTGTAGGTATATTTTTCATTGATGGTATTCTTCACTACCGGCTGATATACGAGCGTGTAGTAGGTGGATTCCACTGTTCTGAAATCCGGTTCAAAGGTACCGCCATGACAACTGGGGACCGCACATCGGGGAGCAAAAATATTTTTATGCAAGCCGGAGATACTATTCGGATCAGGGTTTGAAACTGAGCCACCATCGTCCGACACTTCGGCAGGAAACGGATTTTCTTCCTTACTGCAGGAACATACCACCAATGCCATCATCGCGACCACCAAATATATTTTCATCGTTTGCATCTTTCTTCTTAGCTGGTGAATGCCTGATACAAGGGACTTCCCGGAAGATATCCTTGCGGAATGTCGGGATGGAATCCAAGTACATGTGCAATGGTTGGAACAATATCTATACTCTCACCGGTCACATTTGTAATCACATTATTTTGCACCACCTTTCCGGCAGGGCCTGCCACGAGACAAAATATTTCGCGCGACATCGTATCAGAATGATCCAGACCATAGCGTTCGTAAGCATCACGAATAGAATTATGCTGTGTATTGCGACCTATTTCAGGAACAACAATAAGTACGGTATCATTCACCATACCGGGAGTTTGCTGGATGGTATTCCACAAGCGGCCAACAGCATAATCCGCTTTACGCATATTATTGCAATACTCCGTGAAATTCGAATGACCTGCATCCACACCGGTCATATTCACCACCGTTAGTTCGGGGGAAAACTCCTTTATAATTTCCTCAGCGAAGAACATATTGAACATATCGCTATTCATCCCTGTACCAATCTGCCAGGGATCCCAGAGTTGATTGTTCTTTTGACGTGTGGCGAGATTTCCATAAAAACTCTGTATAGCTATACGATCCTGTTCAGTATTCCGCACCATAGGGACTTCTTGAAGGACAGGTTCTACAAATGAACGATTCAGAAAATCAAGCATGGTACCCATCTTCTGTCTTTCGGTGGTAGTGAACGAACGACACAAGTCAATGGGTTTATAATTCCCACTCGTAAAAACACTCAACGGACTAAAAAAATTGGCACCGTATTGAGCGCCATAATCGGGACTGATGCTATAGGCGAGATTTTCATTCTCCCCTATATGATCCGACACCCACCAGGCATTCAAGGCGGAATTGGAAGGGCTATTGTGTTTACGGTAATACTCGAACAAGGTCGGATACGCAGCCGGTTGATTGAAATTAATATCATATCCGGTATAACGGCCGGTGATAGCCGTAAAATGTCCCTGATAATGTCCGGGAGAAATATTCGCATAGCGAAACCCTTTGAACAAAGTACCATAATCCTACAATGGCGTTGCCAGTACCGGCGCAGGAACAGGATCAAAGCCGGGAAGGATATCCGGAGAGATGGATTCTGTTCCGCGAAGGATATTCGGCATCAGATTTCCTTCCGCTTTATCGATAGACTCCAGGTTTCTGACCCCACCTGCATAGAGACAGAGCACGACATGGTTCGCGAGGCGGGTACCGGTGGCGGCAAAGAGTCGACCGGAAGGCAATATATACGGCACTGCAAACGCACCTGCGGCTGACAGACCCAATGACTTTACAAATTTTCTACGATTCATATCTTTATTTAGAAATAACTATATTCTTCAGCACTCATAAACACATAAAATACCATCACCGGACTTATTGATGTATCCTGTGCCAACTGATTCTGCACCGTCCATCGTTCCAGATCAGAGGGATCTCTTTTATAGAAACGACGGTAGGTATCTCCTACAAATTTCTCAGGGTCACTGCGCATCTCTGATACAGATGGAATGACGGCTGCAGTACGCTTCAGCAAATCACGGATGATCATATCGCGTATCATTTCCTTATCACTATTGGCATCATAGCAATAAATGGCCTCATCCAATTCAGAGGTAGTAATCTGCTTCTTCATGACATCGGCAAAAGCACCGGAAACAAACTGACGATCTGTTTTAACGGCCTTCTTTTGACCACCCTGGACTTCCACGAGAATGGGTTCCACCTCATAGATCGGTTCCGGTTCCATGCAGGCTGTGAAACTTGCGGCAAGGAGGAGGAACAACATATTTCTGAATTTATTCACCACGCAGGAATTCATTGGTTAAGAATATTTGACGCATCAGTAATTTATGATCCATCGTATTACTGAAACTGTTTGTATAATTCATCAACTCTGAAGTATTGGGTTCACGATAGAGATGCTCTCTGAACAATGCTCTCACCTGGCCTTCTTTGAAAGGACGGGAAGAGAAAAATATCTGAATAAAATCTTCCTTTGATGCACCGGTCTGCAGAAAAAGATAAGCAGGGAAACCTTCCAGCATCGTACCGGACTGATCCAATTCATCCAAAGTGGGTAAACGAAAGAGGAAGAAGCCAAACACCGCTTCGATCCAGGCATCTCCATAACCATTGGCATAGGTGAAGGCCACAGAGGCTGTCATCCGACGCTGCACTTCCGCCAGATTTATTGTTCCGTTGATATAATCCAGCTTAGCCGTCTGCAATTGTTGCATGGCAAAGAGTTGACGATTCAGAATGGCTGTATCAATCGTACTTGTACTATTTAAGTCATCCTGAATATCATCGATGATATCATTAATTTCTGAAGATGTAATGGCTTCCAGCAGCAGATCATTTTTTGATACATACTGACTGGTCTTATATAAGGGATTTGCAAACAGGCGATCCAATAAATTTGAACGATCATTCACCGAGCAATTATTCCTTGCCAGAAAATTAATCTCATTGACCATATCCGTATCGGAAGGAACGGTGCCAATGATCGCCAGATAGACTTTTTGTACATATTGCCTGATCTGCACCGATGAAACCGTAGGATCAGAAGGTGCTACATTGCCGGAGATGATCTCCGATTCCTTTTCACAGGAGGAGCAACTGAGCGCAACAATCAGTAACAGATAAAGGATCCCTTTCACGAAAACAAATTTCGTTTGCGGAAGAGGTATAAAAAAGCTGAACTAAGCAAAGACCTTACAAAAGTCAATTTCTTAAAGAACAAAAAACGTTAAATACTTACAACACCTTTTTTCCCTTTAATACTATTCTGCAACCGGATTACTTAACGCTTCCGGATCAGCAACAGCACCACCTGCATACAACTGCCGACTGTACTTTCGGGAGGGCGAAGGAATCATTGGACCCAAACCCAGCTTCGACCAAATAGCATCTATACGATTCATAGTTGTTTCATCGGAAGCTAAAATATTAGGCCAATCGCGATCAAAACCGTCAAATTCTTTCAATTTACGTGTGCCGTCGAAAGCGATATGATTCACTTCTCCCTGTTTACCGGCAGGGAAATTAAAGTGGTCGCGTTTAGGGTCGAAGTTATTGGAGAAACGCCAGACGGCATCGGCCACATCAGCAATGTCCATGGTATGTTCAAGAAAGATCAGCACCTTCACTAAACGAAACGCGTCCATCTCCAGTAATTTTCCGGCGAGCTCCTTTACATGACCTTTGCGATTCTTTTCTATGGAAACAAACACCAATGGTACGCCGATATCCAGCAATGAACTATTTACTTCCCTGATTTCAGAATACATTTTAGATGCTTCCAAAATAGCAGGAACAGATTTATTTAATTCTCCGATAATTACTTTGTCAGAAAGTGCACCGGGCAATGTTTCCTCTTCCAGCTTCGCAGTTGCATCCACGCCCATCTTTCCACCGAAAGCCATACGTGAACAACTATGATCGAGTACATCTGTAGGTCCTTGAGAAAAAGTAATGTCGCGCAACGGATCCACATGATTGGCGATATACTGCGCCACTTCCACCTGATTGTGAATATTCACATCACCATCCACAATCACCATCATTTTGGTAAACATCATTTGGCCGGCACCCCAGAGCGAATTCATCACCTTCAGCGCCTGACCGGGATAATCTTTTCTGATCTTAACAATCACTAGATTATGAAACACACCTTCTACAGGTAGAACCATGTCCACAATCTCCGGAACCATCGTCATCTTTATCGGCGCCAGAAAAATGCGTTCGGTGGCTTTTCCGATCCAGGCATCTTCCTGAGGCGGGATCCCCACAATGGTACAGAGATAGACAGGATCTTTTCGGTAAGTGATAGCCGTTATATGGAAACGGGGATAATAATCCGCGAGGGAATAATAGCCCGTATGATCACCAAAGGGACCTTCAAGAATAAACTCTTCGTTCGGATCCACATAGCCCTCAATGACAAAATCTGCATCTGCAGGAACATGCATATCAATCGTCAGACATTTTACCAGCTCCACGCGCTTCTTCCGAAGAAATCCCGCCAACATGAATTCATCCACACCATCGGGCAAGGGAGCCGTGGCGGAATAAGTATAGGCCGGATCTCCGCCGATAGTAACGGCAACGGGCATACGCTGTCCAAGCTTTTTATATTCATTAAAATGACGAGCGGATACTTTATGCCGGTGCCAATGCATACCGGTCATGGTGGGTTCAAAGACCTGCATCCGATAAAGACCTACATTGCGAATACCGGTATGCGGGTCGCGGGTTTGGATGACGGGCAAGGTGACAAAGGGACCCCCATCTTCCGGCCAGCACGTCAATACAGGCAATTTGGTAATATCCGGATCCTTCATCGCTACTTCCTGACAGGCTCCTCTCCCACTCACTTCCTTCGGCATCCAGGAGGCAATTTCTCCCAATTGAGGAAGCATTTTCAACTTATCCAAAAATGAATGCTTAGGCCCCGTCATCGTTTTAAAAAGTTGTTCAATCTCCGCGGCCACATCATCCAATTTTTCCACTCCAAGTGCCATCGCCATCCGCTTCTCTGTCCCCATGGAATTGATCAACACCGGAAAATCATAACCTGTGTTCTCGAATAACAATGCGGGACCATATTGTTTGGAAATACGGTCAGCGATTTCCGTAATCTCCAACTTCGGACTCACATATTCACGAATACGCACCAACTCGCCTGCTGCTTCAAGCACCTTAATAAAATGTTGCAGATTTTTATATGCCATTCTCTTTTTCTATTACATGGATAGAACAACCTGTTGAACAGGAAGTTTTATCCTATTAAAAAAATTCATATTCATAGCGGCTGGAGAGATGTGTATCTCGCCCGGCGCGTGTTAAATCCGTTTCGTATACGGTTTCCTCTAATAAGCGACCACCATCGTCGTACGCCATGCGGTTCCGTGAAATCACAAATCCATTACCATCCGACAAAGCTTCTTCCGTCACGCGTCCCAGTTCATCGTACTCGTAATCGCTCACCCGCGTATAAAAACCATTGGACACCTTCCGTTTCAATCTTCCCAATTCATCATACTCTGAAAGCTGACGTGAAATCAACTTTCCTTCACCGTTAAACTTCGCCACTATTGTCTCCTTCCCTTCCTCATCGTAATCCAGCTTCACACTCGCCACCAACTTACCATCTTTATCGTATTCTTCTTCACCGGCCAGATTCCCCTTTTCATCGTAACTAAAACGAAACTCCCGGTTACCCTCTGCCGGTGAATTAATTTTTCTGCTCATCAATCTAGACTGATCATCATACAGCAAATCTTCCTCCGCTTCAAATTCACCATCCGCATCGTAGCGATGAATTTTTACTGGTTGCGCATGGGTACCGTAGGTATATTCCGTTTTCTCACCGGGATCTTCACCATAATACTTTATAATCATTAACGGATATCCATCCCCGTTACGGGTAGTCAGAAAACGCTCGCTGATATTATCGGAAGGAATTTCAAAAATATGTTCGATGAGATTTCCGCGATCATCGTAATTGAACGTATGTACTTCTTCCAATTCACCGTTCAGGTCATACTTTTCTTCACTTACTAAAAGATTCTTCTTATCATATGATGCGACGAGCATTAACACTTCGCCGACATCGGAATCATTTCCCCCTCTGAGTGGAGACTTGAGAGGAGTGGTGAACTTCCTTAGTGTTTTCAAGGGATTTGACGGAGCCATATTCAGTGGATTGAGGTATAGGTACTATTGCGGGTTTACTCTTTCTTGTTTTAACAGATAAAATATAAGCAGTGATTGCGAATATGGAGAAAAAAATAATCCATTTCACCCACACCAACTTCACCATAAATATGGCACTGAACGAGAGACTGATGGTTACGAGTAAAATGGCCAGAACTTTTGTCTTCATGCGCATCCCCCTTCCTCTTTTCCAATCCATAATTTGTGGACCTATCTGAGGATGTGCTAAAATTTTACGCAGCATGCGCGGGGAACTTTTCGCAAAACAAAAACTCGCCAAAATAAAAAACACCAATCCCGGCATCATCGGCAAGATAAAACCGGCAATGCCCAGTCCTGTGAAAAGGAAACCGAAAACGATCCAGACGGGTTTAGGGAGATTGATTTTATCCAACATAGTTTTTGCACGGTCAGCCGACAGCCATCCAACGTGCCCACAAAGGTAAACAATGCACCCCATGACTTGTTTAATTTATCTCTATAATCATCCAAAACATGTCATTTTTTCAATGATTTTCAGTGTCTTTTCAACAATTCAAATAAATATTTATATCTTAACCCTCTATTAACCACGCAATTTATCCATCCCTATGAAAAAATTAATCTTACTCGTGCTGCTGTTATTCAGCGGCCTTAGCCGGGCACAAGTCCCGCAAATAGCACCACTTCCCGGATGTTCCAGCGACGAGCATCGCCACTCCAAACTGTCCCGTGATCCCGATTACCGAAACCGGATGCGGGAAATGAATGACTATATCTATCAGAAAATCCAACAATTATCCGTTTACCGGCAAAGCAATACTGTGCTGACAATTCCTGTAGTGGTGCATATCATTCACAACAACGGACCCGAAAACATTTCAAACGCGCAAGTTAATACTGCCATACAGTATCTCAATCAGGCCTTTTCAAACACCGGACCCTTTCAAACCGGTAATGGTGTAAATACCAACATACAATTTTGTCTGGCATCGCAGGATGAAAACGGAAATTACACTACCGGCATCAACAGAGTGGTATCCACACTAACGGATATGATATCCGAAAATGATGATGACACGTTAAAGAATCTCATCCGTTGGAATCCCAATTACTACCTGAATATTTGGGTAGTGAATTCAATTACATCTCTTGGAGGCGGTAGTGGTGTTGCAGGATATGCGTATTTACCGGCATCACATGGAAATGATGAAGACGGTATCGTAAACGAAGCGGCTTATTTTGGCAATAGCCCTGATGCCACTAAAGTATTGATACATGAAGCGGGACATTATCTCGGGCTCTATCATACCTTTGAAGGGGCTTGTGGCAACAACAACTGCCAAACCGATGGAGATAAAGTTTGCGACACACCCCCCGACCAGAGTACAGGAGCTGTAGGATGTCCGCTCACTGCCAACACCTGCAACAGCGATGATGACGATTTAAGCCCCAACAATCCATTCCGGCCAGTTGGTGTTGGAGGATTAGGAGATCAAAATGATCTCATCGAAAATTACATGGACTATGGCCTCAACAGTTGCAAAGTTCTTTTCACCACCGGACAAAGCGATCGCATGCAAGCTGCAATTACCGGTGTACGGGCAAGTTTACTTCAATCTGTTTCCTGCCAGCCTACTTGCCTAAACCCCATCATTGCTGACTTCAACATGAGTAATAATGTGGTTGTCATTGGCGGGAGTTTAAATTTTTCGGACGCTTCAGCCGGTGCAATTGCCTATGAATGGTATGTGAACAACCAACTCATCTCCACCTCTGCCAATACAACGCATGTGTTTACCAGTCCCGGCTATTATTCGATTACATTAACTGTGAACAGCAGTGATTCTACGTGTGAAGAAAGCATTACAAAAATCGTAGAAGTACTTTGTGATGCACAGGCCTTCTTTGTTGTAGCCCCGGCCAGCGGACCTTATGCCATTGGGAGCACCTTAAATTTTAACGACGGCAGCACCAATTCCAATTCCGCGCAATGGGTGCTGGATGGTGTAAATCAGGGGACGATACAAACTTTTATACAGACATTTAATACGCCGGGCAGTCATTACATTTATAACATTGCAAACAGCAATCAATGCAGCGATACGTCTGAGGTCTTCTATTTCAAAATTGGAGATTGCGGAGATGCGGGCATGTTAGAGAACTGGTATTTGCCGAATTTCTCTCTGCATTTCTCCGGTACAAGTTTTCCGGTAGTCGGCTATAGTGCTGTTCCCGGACAAAGTATTGCCGACGAATGCACCTCTTCTCTCTCTGATCGCGATGGAAATTTATTGCTTTACACCGATGGGTTAACAGTATGGAACCGCAATCATCAGTCTATGCCCAATGGAAGCGGACTCGCCGGATGCTATTCCTCTACACAAGGATGTTTGCTTGCACCGAAACCGGGATCCACTACACTCTACTATCTCTTCACAGCAGATTGCGGCGAGAACCAATATACAGGAGGTTTAAAATACAGCGTGATTGATCTTTCGCTCAATGGTGGTTTAGGAGATGTCATCACCGGACAAAAAAATCTTCCGGTACGGAGTAAAATCAATGAACATGTAGGAGGCACGTATCATGGCAACGGCACTGACATCTGGATCTCTGCAGCATCCTTTGACGGAGATACGATTTATTCCTATTTACTCAGTGCTGCAGGACTTGCAACCACTCCTGTCATTTCCCCATTTGCTAACGGAGGTTTTAACGGAGGTATCGGAGAAATAAAATTTTCAAATGACGGGCTCAAGGTAGCATACTGCATCAACTCAACCGTTTTACCCAACCGCGTACGTGTTGCCGATTTCAATAAAAACACAGGAATTGCTTCGAATCCGTTTGAAATCACCTACAGTTCTTTAGTCAATGAAACACCTTACGGCATTGAATTCTCTCCAGACAATTCGAAATTATATGTTGGACTTTTGCGACAGGGAAAAGTGTTTCAGTACAATATGGCCGCGGGTACACCTGCAGCAATTCTGGCTTCTGAAATCCGTTTAGATCCATTTACCGGAACGACAACCAAACAATTTGCCAACATGAGTTTAGGCCCTGATGGACGCATATGGATTTCAAGAGATCAGTTCTATATTGACTATATTGATCAGCCCAATCTTGCCGGTACTGCGTGTGGATATACTGTAGATTTCCTAAATAATCCCAACCCGTTATGGTTTGGTTGGGCGATGCCGAATTTTGTAAAGGGCATTGAGCTCCTCAGTACGCCACGCATATCCGGACCACGAAAAATTTGTGTGAATGTCACGGAAACATTTGAAGTCGCCTATGCCTTACCGGGCGATTCTACCATTTGGATGCACCACGGACCCGGAACGGTGAGTAATGCCACAGACAGCACCATTGAACTAACGGGCTCCATTGCAGGAAGCATCGACACGCTCACCATGAAGTATTTTGGTTACTGCGGTGCCGTTATAGATACCTTTATCGTTGAAACCATCACGGCAGCACCGATTGATTTCGGACCGGACACCATCCTTTGCAGTTTCGCTATCTTATCCATTGGCAATAACTGGCAGTCGTTTGTGTGGCAAGACAACAGCACTTCTTTCACCAGCTATGGCGTAAACACCATCGGCACCTATTGGGTCGTAGCTGTTGACACCAACCGCTGTATCGCGAGCGATACCATCACCTTCACACAAGGATTCACGTACGGCAATGTGGAGATCGGTAAAGACACTACGATTTGCGCCGGCAATGTTTATACGATCATTCCCAACACCACCTTTCTCAACTACGAATGGCAGGATGGAAGCACTGCTTCGACCTACACTGCATTTGGACCGGGCACCTATTGGTTACATGTAACAGGAGGCTGCCAGGATTCATACGACACCATTCAGATCAGCATGACGGAGTTAAATGTCCCACTTACACTCGGCAGCGATACTGTCATTTGCGGCAGTGGATATCCCTACACGCTACAAGGTGTGCCGGGCTATTCCCATCTCTGGCAGGACGGCAGCAGCAATACGAGCTTGGTGATCAACGGACCGGGACAATACTGGGTAGAGATTCGTGATAGCATTGGCTGCATGGCGAGAGACAGCATCATGATCACCGGTTGTGTAGGATTGAATGAAACATTAGGAAACATGCTGCAGCTCTTCCCCAACCCTGCGGTAGATGAACTCATCATCCGTCTTCCATCTGCGGTATTCGTACCGGAACTTGCACTCTACGATATGATGGGACGACTACTCCAAAAAATAAACACCGGACAACAAAAAGAAATACGATTAGACACGAGTCAGTTTCCGGAGGGAGCGTATATATTGAGAGGGACTGTGGAAGAGGGCGTTTTTAGTAGGATGTTTATGGTGGCAAAGTAGTGACAGGTCGCGACCTGTCACTACTTACCGACGATACGACCGGGGACATCACGTAGTGACAGGTCGCGACCTGCCACTACATACCGACGATACGACCGGGGACATCACTGGTGACAGGTCGCGACCTGTCACTACATACCGACGATACGACCGGGAACATCACTGGTGACAGGACGTTCCATGATGGTGACATGTCGCGACCTGTCCTTACTTCGGCGATGTTCAATGGAACACTGAATGATGCACGCCCTAGCTGGTCTCTGACGTAGGAATCGAGTTTGCGGGTAAGGATGATCTCCTTACAATGAAGATGGAATAATTTGGATTTCTTGTAGACTTCAAGATTTTGGAATGGGAACATAAGATTGTAGGTTTGAAAAAGGGTTTATGGCAAGATACTATCTAAGTGCAAATATATAGTATTATAGGAAAGGGAATATGGAACTCTTTTCTGGTATTTAACAATCTGTTCCTCCGTTCTGTTACTCGTTCTCGGTTTTTATGGGTAGAAGATTGTTTTGAATTGAGAAACCAGGATGAATCGAGAAGAAGCTACAGTGCAAAGGAATTTTCAGGACTGGAATATGGGATTTTTTTTAGACCAAAGGACTAGATATAGAAACATGATAATATTAGTTTGAAAAACGATGTATAGTAAGATTCTATTTAAGAGCGAGGGAAGAGTGCGAGTGAGCAGGGAAAACAGAGCTTAAAACTTCGCTCTCGCTCTGTTTCTCCCTCTGTTTTGTACCCGGGACGGGAGTCGAACCTGCCTGCCGACTATTTTAAAAACTATAAACATCAACCAATCTATACTTGTTTTAATTTCTTGGTTCTCATTGTGGGCAGTCAGGCAGGCCCGTACAGCTATGATTTAATATTTACTTTATGACTACGCAGCCATCTCTTTCCTGCACTGGTTTTAAGATACTTTTCTCTCTCTCTTGCCAATACCCTGGTTTCATGTTCTTCCAATAAAATCAATTCAAATGGTCTATATGGTTTTGTAGTTGGATTATATCCATTTTGATGATCCCTTAGTCTTCGGTCTAAATCACTTGTTAACCCTACATAAATATAATTTCTAACAGTGCTTGATAAAGCATATACGTGATATTTCATTGGATTGAAAGTGCTTTTTGAGAAACTCTTTTAATTAAAAAGGTGGTTGGTTCAAGATTTTATTTTGAAAAGGGATTTATAATTAAGATACTATTTAAGAGCGAGGATACAGTGCGAGTGAGCAGGGAAAACAGAGCTTGAAACATCGCTCTGGTTCTGTTTCTTCGCTCTGTTTTGTACCCGGGACGGGAGTCGAACCCGTACAGCTGTAAGGCCACAGGATTTTAAGTCCTGCGTGTCTACCAATTCCACCACCCGGGCGGGTAATTAAGAATTCAGAATTAAGAATTCAGAATTTTGGGAAATGTTTGAGAGGTGCAAAAGTAATAGAAATCTCGATGAAAAGTGAATATTAACTTCAAAAGCCTCTAACAATGGAAGCTTTTTTGGAGCGAAAGACGAGATTTCTCGTCAAGTCAATAAATTGACTTGACGAGACGACCCCGACCGAGCAAACTATAATAAATAAAAAAACCTCCTGTATGGGAGGTTTTTTGGAGCGAAAGACGAGATTCGAACTCGCGACCCCGACCTTGGCAAGGTCGTGCTCTACCAACTGAGCTACTTTCGCAATGGGTTGCAAAAATACAACTTAATAGGCCTATATTTCAAATCCTCAGGCGTTTAAATTCACTTTCTCTCTCGAAATCAACTTCTTAATTTCATTTAATTTCATCAGCGCCTCTACGGGAGTAAGAGTATTTATATCCGTTTGGAGGATTTCATCACGGATTTGCTCCAAAACCGGATCATCTAACTGGAAGAAACTCAATTGCAACTCGTCCTTTTTGGCTTTTGCATCGCTGGATTTTACAATTTCATTGAGGCCATGGGCTTTTTCGAGGGTTTCGAGCATCTGCTGTGCCCGTTTGAGTACTTTGGTGGGCATCCCGGCCATTTGCGCTACATGGATTCCGAAACTATGTTCACTGCCACCCGGAATGAGCTTACGCAGGAATAGTATTTTGTTGCCGCTTTCGTGAATGGCGATGCTGAAGTTTTTAATTCTTCCAAAGCTCTCTGCCATTTCGTTGAGCTCATGGTAATGCGTGGCGAAAAGTGTTTTGGCTTTCGCTGTAGGATGATCGTGGATGAATTCGGCGATGGCCCAGGCGATGGAGATGCCATCGTACGTACTGGTGCCGCGCCCGATTTCATCCAACAATACCAGACTCCTGTTAGTGATGTTGTGCAGAATACTCGCCGTTTCATTCATCTCCACCATGAAGGTCGATTCCCCTTGTGATAAATTATCGGAAGCCCCTACCCTGGTAAATATTTTATCTACCATGCCAATGGTCGCTTCCTGTGCCGGGACAAAACATCCCGTTTGTGCCATCAGAACGATCAACGCTGTTTGGCGGAGTATGGCCGACTTACCCGCCATGTTCGGACCGGTGATGATGATGATCTGCTGTTGCTCATTGTCTAAGTAGACATCATTGGGAATATAACTTTCGCCGAGTGGTAGTTGTTGCTCCAGGACGGGATGTCGGCCATTCCGGATATTCAGAATCAGCGATTCATCTAATGCGGGTTTAACATAGCCGTACTTCATCGCCACTGAGGCAAAACTGCAGAGGCAATCGAGGCGGGCCATCTCCGAAGCATTCTGCTGTAACAAAAGAATGTACGTAGACATATATTCCAGCAATTCCGCGTAAAGTGTTTCTTCAATCTTCTGAATCTTTTCTTCAGCACCCAGA
The DNA here is from genome assembly GCA_016721435.1 of Bacteroidota bacterium. Classification (GTDB taxonomy): domain Bacteria; phylum Bacteroidota; class Bacteroidia; order AKYH767-A; family OLB10; genus JAJTFW01. The sequence goes on along the minus strand of JADKIC010000003.1, from coordinate 162,625 downwards.
ATTTTCTCTTCGTATTGCTTCAGTTCTTCTGTAATATACCGCTCTGCATTGGTCAGTGTTTGTTTGCGCACCCAGGAGGCCGGCACTTTGTTTTTATGCACATTGGTGACCTCGATATAATAACCGAAGACATTATTAAAAGCAATCTTCAGTGAGGTGATGCCTGTTTTTTCACTCTCCTCACGTTGAATTTTAAGGAGATAATCTTTTCCTTCAAACGCCAGTTCTTTTAACTCATCCAATGCGGCATGATAGCCTTTACGGAATGTTCCGCCTTTGTTCAGCAGGGCAGGAGGATCATCGGACAAAGCCATCGTTAATTTATTTAGCAATTCTTCGCAGGAATGTAAACGACCGGCAATGGCTTTTAATCCGGGATGGCTGACCTTTTCGAGTTGCTCCTTCATAGGGGCCAGTAAGAGGAGAGATCGCTTTAACTGCATGGCTTCCCGCGGACCCAGTTTACGGATGGCAATCCGGGAGGCGATGCGCTCGAGGTCTCCTACTCCTTTCAGATCAGCCTGGAGTTTTTCCAACAGCTCTTCACTTTTCGTTAATACCTCAACGTTATCCTGTCGCTCTTTGATGGGAATAATTTCTTTGAGTGGCAACAACAACCAGCGGCGTAACATCCTCCCTCCCATTGGCGAAACCGTAAAATCCAGAACGCTCAATAATGTTCTGGCATTTTCATGGGGAGAATTCACCAGCTCCAGATTCCGAATGGTAAAACGATCGAGCCATACATAACGATCTTCTTCCATACGGGAGAGGGCGGAAATATGAACGAGTGTTTCCTGACGTGTTTGTTGCAGATAATACAAAGCGGCTCCTGCAGCCACAACGCCTGCCTGCATTTCCTCAACGCCAAATCCCTTCATGGAAATGGTTTGAAAATGCTTCAACAATGTTTCTCTGGCAAACAACAACTGAAAGGCCCAGTCATCGAGGGAATAGGTATAAAACCGCTGACCATACTTTTGTTCGAAATTCGCCTTCGCGCTACGTGGCACCAGTACTTCGCTGGGCTGAAAGCTCTGCAATAATTTATCGATATAATCACTGTTCCCCTCTGCTACATAAAACTCTCCGGTGCTGGCATCTACCAAAGCGAGACCCGATTTACTGCCCGACTCTGATGCCGGATAAAAAGCAGCGAGGAAATTATTCGATTTATGATCCAGAATTTTATCACTGAATGTCACACCCGGCGTTACCACTTCGGTCACTCCGCGCTTCACAATTTTTTTTGTTGTTTTGGGATCTTCGAGTTGATCACAGATGGCGACACGCATGCCGGCACGCACCAGTTTCGGCAAATAGGTATCGAGTGAATGATGTGGAAAACCGGCGAGTTCCATGGCTGCGGCGGCACCATTGCTTCTTTTGGTAAGCACAATGCCCAACACTTTCGAAGCTTTAATGGCATCTTCGCTAAAGGTCTCGTAAAAATCTCCCACACGAAATAATAACAGCGCATCCGGATATTTCGCCTTGATGCTATTGTACTGTTGCATGAGGGGTGTCTCTTCTTTCACGGCTATACTTAACTTTGCGCTAAGATACCCATTCGCGTGCAGAAGCTAACCAACGAAGAACTCGGTCGCCCCGACCTCACTGCTTATCAACAGATAAAGAAATTACCAATTATTTTGATACTGGATAATGTACGCAGCGCCCTCAATGTTGGCTCTGTTTTCAGGAGTGCGGATGCCTTCCGGATCGGGAAAATTATTCTCTGCGGTATTACTGCACAACCGCCTCACAAGGAAGTTTTAAAAACGGCTCTTGGTGCCACATCATCAGTGCCCTGGGAGTATGATAAGGACACGCTTTCCGCTGTAAAAAAGCTTCAAAGTGAAGGGGTAAAAGTCTATGCTTTGGAGCAGGTGCAGGAGAGCATTTCGCTTGAGGATTTTCTTCCGCAATTACCCGCCACGGCCATTATTTTCGGGCATGAGATGGATGGGGTGAGTCAGGAGGTGGTTGATCTTTGCGATGGAAGTATTGAGATCCGGCAAGAGGGCACCAAGCACTCGTTAAATGTGTCAGTATGTGCCGGAATAGTTTGCTGGGAACTTCATAAAAAACTCTCACATTTGCAGCAGTGACGAAAGCGAAAGAGAGAATCATTTTAGGTATTGACCCCGGCACGCTGGTCATGGGTTATGGGATCATCAGTGTCAGTGGTTCGAAGCTCAAACTCATCTCGGCCGGCATTTTAAAAATTGACAAAAGCAGTTCTCATTTCGATCGGTTGAAAGATATTTTTCATTTCGTGGTGCAGTTGATTGAGCGCCATCATCCGGATGAGCTATCCATTGAGGAGCCCTTCTTCGGAAAAAATGTACAGTCGATGCTGAAGTTGGGAAGGGCGCAAGGAGTGGCTATGGCGGCGGCATTATCGCATCAGATTCCGGTGTACGGGTATTCTCCACGACTCATCAAACAATCCATTACGGGCAAGGGGGCGGCCTCCAAGGAGCAAGTGTCGGCGATGTTGCAGCGCTTACTGGCCTTTGAGCAGTCGCCAAAATTTCTGGATGCTACGGATGCAGTGGGTGTAGCATTATGCCATTATTTTCAAACGAATACCGTTTTGGAGCAATCCACTTCTAAAGCTAAAAAAATTGTTGGACCGGCAAAAAAGTCCGGCAAATCCTATTCGGGATGGGCAGCTTTTATAACTGAAAATCCCGGTAGGGAGAAAAAGTAGTTGCTTGCTGCTTGCTGCTTGCTTTTTTCAAGAAGTATCCCGTTTAAAAAGACAATAACCACACACCAAACATAAGCTGATTCAAAAAAGCAGGTAGCTCTCTATTTTACCGAGTAACCGGCAAGAAGCCAGAAGCAAGCAGCTAGCGGCAAAAAGTTACTTGTAAATGAAAATTAGCTAACGCAAACCAACTATTTGATAGCAGAAATTATTTTATTAGCAGTTGCTGCTAATTCGGATTGTGTCGGAGTAAGTTTTGGTTTTGAAAAATTAATATCACCAATTGAATTAAGCGGCACGAGGTGAATATGCGCATGAGGGACTTCGAGGCCGATAACGGCGATGCCTATCCGTTTACAGGGGATGGCTTTTTCGATGGAGGGTGCGATCGATTTTGCGAACAGCCAGAGTCCGGAGAAAAGGTCTTCGTTTAAATCAAAATATAATCTACTTCACGTTTAGGAATGACGAGCGTATGGCCTTCCACGAGAGGCATGATGTCGAGGAAGGCGAGGAAATGTTCATTCTCGGCGATTTTATGGCAGGGGATTTCTCCGTTAACGATGCGGGTGAAGAGCGTGGACATAGTGAATAAAGACAGAAGTTTTTGAGATACTATTTTATCAGGAACGCCGATTACACGGATTTAAATGATTAGCGCGGATTTCTTACTGCCACTGTCGCTCTAATGATAGAGGGCGATATCGAGCACTTCAAATTTGATGATGCCGCCGGGTGTTTGGATGCCTGCTACTTCACCTACTCTTTTTCCGAGCAAGCCTTTACCTATGGGAGAAGAGACGGAAATTTTTCCGGACTTCAGGTCGGCCTCATTTTCTGCTACGAGAATATACGACATTTCAGCCTTATTGCTAATGTTCTTAATGCGCACTTTACAGAGAACAGATACTTTTGAGATATCCAGTTTTGATTCATCGATGAGGCGGGCGCTTGCAACGAGCTCTTCCATTTTTGAGATCTTCAGTTCCAGGAGTCCTTGTGCATCTTTTGCTGCGTCATACTCTGCATTTTCCGATAAATCACCTTTATCTCTTGCTTCAGCAATCTGACGGGAAATACTAGGACGTTCCACCGACTTCAGGTGACTCAACTCTTCCTGTAATTTCTTCAATCCTTCTTCGGTGAGGTATGTGATTTTTGACATAGTACAATTTCTTAGTTATAATAATAATGCGGAAGACCTCTCCCTGAACAGGAGAGGTCTTCCGGTTAATTTTCAAGAACGGATTAGAGATTAAATCGTGCACCGATGGTATGTGTACCATCAAATGTTTCGTTTGCACGGTAACCATAATCAATTCCGAATGTCTTTCCGGATTTTCCGAGGGCACCATCACGCTCACGCCGGCACTTGGACCGATCAAAGCAGAAATCTCATCATCAACGATGGCATTTCTATCTTTCTTATCGAAAGTATATCCGGCACGCAGCATGAACAACTGACGGAAACCATATTCTACTCCAAGTCCTATCTGATCACGGATAAATGAATTCGCTGTGAACGACAATGAAGGGGTAAGACGGTGTTCTTCTTTCAACTTAATATCATAAGATACGCCAATTGCCACTAATGAAGGCATTTCAAAACGCTCTGCGCGCTGTTGCTGAAGGACACTGATATTGCTGGAAGCATTATCATTTCTAAAAGAAAGACCTTCGCCATCAAACTTCATTGGAGTTCCACATTACGAAGAGCAATCCCGAATTTCAGATCATCTTTCGCTTCGTTAAAGCCGGTTACATACTGAATACCCGCATCCACTACGATACCTTGTGACTTCACATCATTGATTGATTCAGAAATCATTCGAACACTCAAACCTCCGTAGATGCTATTGCTGAAACTCTTTGCATAGCTGAAGGCAATCGTCAGAAACTGTGGTGTGAACTTACCCAGTCCACCATCAGGTTGAGCTTCCGTAGTACGATCAATATCACCGAAATTCATAGAGGTAACTGCAAGACCAAGTGATCCTGATTCCCCTACTTTCTGTGCCAGACCAAAGGCTGAAATTTTGATATCAGAACCTTTCATCCAATCGGTTTGAGCGAAAGTAACTTCGGTGCCTTTATTATGCGCCATTCCGGCCACATTTAAACTTAAGGCTTCCACACCTCTAACCAGAGCGATGTTACATCCACCCCAACCTGCCGTTCGGGCCCATGGGTTGATGAGCAGCTCATTCGCTCTCGCCTGACCTGCACGGTCTTCATTACCGGCGAAGGCAGGTGCTCCCGTCCATCCAAGAGCTACACTAACAATTGATATATAATTTAGAAGTTTTTTCATACGAATTCAGGGTTGTTATTTTACAATTAACTAATCAGAAAGAATCAAGATCTATTGGTCTCATAACTCCGAACCATTTTACCACTTTTTCACCAAGATAACCTGCATCCACATGAATAATGTAAACGCCGCTAGCCACAGTAATACCGGCAGTATTTTTCAGATCCCAATCCAGCGTTGTCGCCTGATTAAAGTCCTGACCTTCCACAACTGCAAGTCCATCTGACACATCACTCTGGAAGTCGCGTTTGAACTGACGAATCAAGGTTCCATTGATTGTATAAATCGAAACTGTACACTTGCTTGGCAGATTAGTTACACGAACTCTATTATCCAACTGATCCTTACGTGTTTTTTCATACGTCGAATACGCATAGTATGGATTTGGAACAACTCTAATTAAATCCAGTGCGTCCTTGGCTGCTTCCGTTTGACCTGTACTGGCCACAGATGATTGAGGAATATCAAATTCGTACAAGGGATTCCCTCCATTCACCTGAGCAGTGTTGCTCGAAGTAAATGTTCTGTAATTCTTCGCAACTCGTAATCGTACTTTCGCGTCAGTAGCTAACAGCGGATTTCCGCCAAGAGCCAATGGTAATGAAGTCCAGATACAATCTTTGAACACATTCCGTTTCGCAACTGCATTTAAGGTATTCAGTAAAGAATCCACTCTCACACCATTATCATAAATTGGAATATCAGTAGCGAGAACTCCATTTTTATTGAAGATGTATATATAATGCATACCACCAAATGCTAATCTGCCATTTGCATCAGTACCGATATTAGAGGTAGGATTCCAAATCATATCCTGGCTATTTTCTCCAACTAATGATGAATTCTCACCGAATGCAATATTCAAGCGCTCTCCTGTTTCTACATTAATTGCATAACCCGGGAACCAACCCATACCTGTAGCCGAAACGAAGTCTGCATCATTCGGATCCGTGGAAACTACACCATCGCCTGCAACACCATTCTTATCCACAGAAGGAGATCTGCGTTTATCAAACTTTTTAGCAGCTCCAATATTTGGCATAGTATCTTCACCTGTTTCAACCACAGAGCAGCGTGTCCATTTATTTTTATCAGATGTAAACACCACATCCACACTCGCCAATGATGTCCATTTTGATAACACATCCACAATGGAGGAATTCAACTTTGGTGCTCCAACAGCAGCACGCGCAACCATTTATATGGCGCCCATGTACCTTCCAGTACTCCTTCATAAATCGAATTACGATCTAAAGGTATTCCGGCGGCAGCCAAATCCGTTGATTCTGTTCCGGAGAGAATCCAATCTCTGGTGGGTGAACCATCCACATCAGCTACACCTGTTAACCAGGGTTTAGCCGGATTTGAATAGGTAAGTGTAGCTTCAAGGAAACCGTTTTCATCTGATCCATCTCCGGGTTCTTGTCCGGTGATTTTGAAAATATTGAAAGCGATTTTATTGTTCTCCAACAATTGCTCATAAGGATTGCTCAAAGTGAATAAACTACTGTCTATTAGTGTTCCTGCAGGATTATTTTCAATGAAGTATCTGGAGTCATCTGCAACTCCATTGAAACGAACTCTGAAACCACCACCTTTCACTTTCAAAGGATCATAAATACTCACATCGATAGGGCCTAGTCCTGCTTCATAAACAGGATTCACAGCTCTATTGTCTGCACTTCCTAAAATCTCTGCTACTGTTTCGCTGGTCAAATCCAATACATTTCCACCGTTGCCGGTTCCTTCAATGCGTTTAATTTTAAATCCATCTCCAAAAGCTGCATTCATTACCGTTCCACCGTTGTTCACGACAGGCTTATGCGGAATCGCTGAATAGATTTTCACATTTTTACGACCTTGAAGATAAGGTTCTGCCTGTGTTTGCACAGGATCCGGTGAAAATGCATCAAATGTTCTATAGTTATTACTTGCATAAGAAATTACCATGAAGTAATATGGACTGTAATTTGCCAAAGGCTTCAATGTAAACTGATCCTGCGTGATGATAAAATTATGAGTAATTCCGGCATTAATATCATCGGTTTTCTGACTTGGTATAAAGGCCTGCAGGTTATTATCGAAGGAGTAATTCACCAATTTCGTAACGTCATCTTCAAGGTCGATTTGTGCAAGCAATTTTGCCTTTGCAGGATCACTGATATCAGAGATAGAAACGTTCTCATCACTTACCTGATACACTTTATACCCTTGAAACTTATAGCTTCTTTCTTCGATAGACAAAGTATCGTATACGATAGTAGAATCATTGATCTGATCCGCTATAACACCGGGTATATTTTTATCAAACTGTGAATACAATTCTACTTTATCATTTCTTGTATTCTCCAATGATAAAATAATCTGTTGATCCATTTCGCGAATAGCTACTTCAGGAGCATCCGGACCATCCAATACCTGGAAACAGTTATTAAATAATCGTTGTGCTAAATCGTCAGAACGTTTGATCACTTCAACGGAAGCTAAAGGACCACCTGCTGTTGCACGACCCCAAACCACACCCGTTGTAATGTAATTAACTGCTCCCGGCTGCAAGGTAAAAATACCGGCAGACTGTAACCAACGCATATCTGTAGGTTGGATTCCTGCAGTTACCATTGTCCATGGTGTAGAGAATTTAGGGTCTGTAGTTCCGGGGAACATGTACTCACAAGGTGTTGTTGTAGCACCGGGTCCAATTCCTTTTCCATTTCCGCCGTAAGTAATCGGCGCACCATCCAACCAGCTTCCGCTGAGGTATTCATAATAATCATCCGTTACTGCCGGATTACCATTCGGAACATTATTTACGTTTTCATAATAGACAAAACGAGACATGGTAATTTGCTCACCGGGCTCATCCACGCGACCGTCTTTATTGTTATCGACACCATCATTCAAATCTGCTAAAGGTCCCTGGAAGAAATCTATACCAACAGCAGGAGGATTTAAACCATAACCACCACCACCATCATCATCCGGGTCACCATTGTAGCAATAACCTAATCCCAATCCCACATCACAACCTACATAGTCATCTGATGCATTTCCAAGATCCGGGTCACACCATACTCCAAAGTAAGTTGAATCCAATTCGTTACTGGATCTATTGATGACCTGGTATTTATAAAAGGTCATGAAATTCACATTATTTGTGGTATTGAATGCAAATGCCTGTGCTCTGATCTCTAAACCGATAGGATTACTATTCGTTTCCGTTTTACTGTTACCAACATCATTAAATACCCACCAGATAGATTCATCACCGAAGATGTAATCATTACATACTGTTTCATTGGTATTCGGATCAGTAGGATAATCACCATCTAATTTAAAATAGGGATAATCACCGTCTTCATGATTATAAGTACCATCATTATTGGCATCAAAATAAGGAGCCAAAAACGGAAGTTCTCCATTTGCCACATTTCCATTCCCCGGCCATGACTCAATATCCGGTGTAGTTACTCCATTGGCAAGGAAGTTCTCTACATCTTCTCTTTTGATAGTCCAGAACTTATCAAACTCCAGACAGCGTGCATCCGAAATGCTGATGGCGCCGGTACCATTATCTCTGGATATTGGACCTCCCCAGAAATCATTAGCACCTTGCTGACGGTAGGTTTGAGCCGCAACGAGCAACTGATTACTTTGATCAAAACCTCCGATCCACAATGCGCCTGAGTAAAGGGCATTTTTATTAGAACCGATAGGCACTTCATAATAGGGGGTTTGTCCGAATGGATCCCACCATAAGTCTCCACCAACCAGTACACGGGCACGCACCTGATTTACATCCAGGTCAATCTGTGCTTGAGTAACAGGACAGGCGGCGGCAGTTTTTGCTCCGGTATTGGGTACTGAAGCCAAACGATTTGCACCCACGTTCATCTTAGCAAACGTAGCTGCTGACCCCGCTAACATAAGCACAAGGCTTAGCGTGATCTTATATCGAAATATTTTCATAGCGTTTTTTTACGAGTTTGTAGTGGTTCAGATTAGAAGTCAAAACGAAGACCAAGTCTTGTTCTGCGTGGTAAACTGTAGTTATCAGGATTCTGAATGCGAATGTTATATTGATCAATAAATGCCTGTGGATCTGTTTGAGCGCTTGCGAGCTGCTGTCCGTCAGGTGAATTAATAAATCCATCATCTTCCGCATTACCTGTTGCACGGTAAACACCGGTTACATTTTGTGTATTCAGTACGTTCTGCACCCACAGGTAAACATTCAATGTAGCTTTCTTCTTTTCGCTTAGTTTCAGATTGAAATCCTTTTCAATTCGTGCATCAATCCTGAACTGCCATGGAGTACGTGCTCCGTTGATTACTCCTTCAACTACACGCTGACCATTATCCTGCCAGCCGATAGCTGCTCCCTCACGAGTGGCACGTGCCTGACGGGTATAAGGAGTTCCGGAATTCGTACGGAATACCAGATTCGCTCCGGTATTCTGAAGGAAGGGCTTACCCCATAACATCGGACCATTATAAGCACTTCCTTCGCCGTAACGATAGTCAAGTGATAAGGTGAAGGCATGACGGGTATCGAAATCTAAAGGAACAATGAAGCGGATATTGGGTTGTTCCGTATCGGTCAACTCAATGTTTGATGTGGCACCTGAACCGGTACCATCTGCAAACTGAAGTGTATAGTTAGCCAGCATTCTTACATTACCGGTACGACGTAAGTCATAAATCAATGACATACCTTTTACTGTACCGAAATCGATGTTCGCATAGGAAGTATAGGTAAACGGATAGGCAAAATTCACTTTCGTTGCTTGTATCATATTCTTCATTTCACGGTAGAAGGCAGAAATGGTGAATGCAGAACTCTTACTTACTACTTGTTTGAATCCAATTTCATAATCTGTAGTACGCTCAGGAAGAAGTCCTGCATTGTTTATCAAACCATCAGGGTTACGAATCAATGCCAGATATTCCATCGGATCATTTCTAAGGTTAGAAGTAGGACGTTGAGTCAATACATCATAGTGTGCGAAGAATTGCGCCTGATCAGTAATCGAGAAACTAAATGCAACACGAGGCATCACTACAATTTGAGGTTCATAATCCTGGAAAACAGCATCTACATTCCAATCTTCTCCTGCAACAGTTCCGGCACCATCCTTTTTAGCAGGAAGGATAAGACCGGATGAAGATTTCTGTGCGATCAAATCAGGATTGCTTACAATTTGTCCTGTTGCGTCATACCATACATCTCCATCACGATAACCGATTACAGAGGTTAAATCATTTGCATTGGCGATATAAGGAATGAAGTCATTCCCGATATTATCAGGTTTTCCGGCAATGGCTACAGGGAAGTCACCTACATTATATGCATCTAATAAAAGATAACGATCCTTCAATTGCTTTTGATTTGCATCGAAACGATCCACACGTAAACCAATATTGAAATTCAAGTTATCGATGGCGAAGTTATCCTGAATATAAGCGGCCAGATAAGTTGGACGGAAAGCATCAATTTCACGGGTATATACACCGTTTACTTTCTTGGTGAAGAAATCTTTAAAGGTGGTAGTACCGGTGAACTTATCTCCTTTATAATCGAAACCATAATATCCACCAACCACATTATTAAGGATAAGTTCATCAGCAGTAAACATACCGATGTCAAGTTGTTCCGGGCTAAGGGCATCGAAATCCACGTATTGATTGTTGGCAACACCAAGCCCGCTACGTAAATTTTCATAGAAACCGTTAACGATATTACCGTCTCCATCCACTACAGGGACATAACCGGTTCCGTAGTCATTTCTTACTGTTCCATCAACGAAGTTCGTGTCTGAACTGATCAGATTACTTTGATCAACTAACAATAATTTATTCAGGTCATTGGCGAATAAACGACCCAGTGTCCATAATCCGCGAGGTCCAAGGCTGTAAGCACGATCAATACGTTGTTCAAATTCAAAACCAACCTGAATGGCATGCTTTTTAATATCAGCGTTACCACTCAAGGTGAAACGGTACTGATCATTATCGAAATTCTGGTATAAATTTCTTCCATTACCCATCGCTTCCCAAATAGCCATCACACTGGCCACACCATCACCGTTACGTATTCCACCCGGACCACGAATAGTATTGATATTATTAAACGTTGAAGAACCTGTAGCAGATTGAAGGAAATCATAAGCCGAGATATTATATGCTTCACTTAAAGGATTTACTCCAACCGGCTCATAACTGAAATTATCGAGATAAATGGGCGTTTCCACCAGGAAGCCCAAAGAATCGATGCTGGTAGGCACGAAACCTTTCACGCGGGCATTCGGAAAACGACCAAACCATCCATAGCGCCAAAAATCATCCTTATGATCAGGATCCTGATTCAACTGTTGATTTTTATTGTATTCCGCCTGAAAGGAGAAGTAAACATTTCTGAATGCTGAAGATGAATTAGAACCTTCTTCTGACTTGTAAGTCGATGCAATTCGCTGCGTAATTCGAGCAAAAATCCTATAATCCGTATCCTTAATATTTGGATTTTCCTCCGAGTTATAAGCCACCCTGTTAATAGCATAACTGGTACGGTCATTCACGTTAAAGGAACCTCCTAATGTAAAGGTAGTATTATCCACCGGTTGGAAATCAAGTTTAGCTGTAAAACGATAGCCCAACTGATCAACATTCTCTTTATTATCTACTTTGTTAAAATCGTCCCTCGTATAAAAAATGCTGCTGCATTATCGAAACCGAAGCCATTCGCTGTTTGATAGGGGCGAATTGGATTTTGCTTCATGTCATTATATACAGCATCTTTAAGACGATACATACCGATCGCAGATGGATCAGGATCTTTATCTAACTGAAGCTCACCGCTTATAAAGAAACCAAGAACCGACTTAGTGGCACCATTTTCCAGCTTTCTTTTTAATATGGGACCGGATAAATTACCGGAAACAAGATTGTATCCAAACTGATCCAACACTTCTGAAGTCACTACTTCGATTCCACCGGAGAAATCCTTTGATGGACCTCTGGTGGTAATACTGATGATACCACCGGTAGCATCACCATACTGAGCAGGCGTACCTCCAACAATAGTTGTGACTTGCTCGACACCGGCTTGTGGAAGATTGGTACTACCTCTAATACGAATACCATCTACATAGTAATCGGTTGCTTCTGTCCTCGATCCACGAACGTTAACGCCGTCTCCATCATCTTTTTGAAAGACACCTGCGGCCTGAGAAGCCACCGAACGCACATCCCGGGTTGGGGCAGCTTCAATTTCCTCACGGGTAAGTGTTGCTCCTACAGAAGTATTACCTCTATCAATCAAAGGCACTTTGTAGGCAATGATTTCCACCTCTTTGGTTTCCGTCACCTTTTTACCAACTGAAAGATCCTGGAAGGTAATCTTGTCATTCGATACCAGTACTCCGGTAATTACCAGATCGGTATAACCAACATACGTTACTTTGAGGGTGTAACTTCCCGGTTGCAGCGGTTTGATGGTATATTCTCCTTCAAAATCCGACTGGGAACCACCAACTTGGGTTCCATTCATTTCTGCAACTACCGAGGCAAATGGCAATGGTTCCTTGGTAGCTTTGTCCAGAATTTTACCTCTGATAGCGCCAGTTTGCGCAATAGCGCCGGCAGTAGTCAGAAATAAAAGCACTAGTGTTAAGTAGACATTCCTTATCATAGGGTTTAGTTTGTAGCTTAATCAGTGTTAATGTTAGGTTAATTATTAGGGTGGGGTTAAAAATAGAAACATTTGATTTGAATTTCAAAATCCACTTTCAAATGGTTTCAAGTTTTCAACATCATTTTTTTCATCCAAAACGCTGGTGTTTCAATAACTCATTGATTACCACAGCCCGTTCCAGTTAAAAGTTCCACTACGGATTTCTTTTGAAATATCAGAACCAATTGAATTTGGGTGATCTTCGTTATGCTCAAGAATTTGAACCTCCTGCATTACAGTCTCTTCAGTAAATAATGGCTTTCTTTTTGAAAAATAGTTCTCGTAATTAACAACTTTTCCCTCCTCTTCACCTTTTTTGATGGATTGGGGCATATTTCTAGTCATTTTCGGTTGTCGTACCTGCTTTTGCCTTGGGAGATTCACCACCGGTCGCTGAACCGGTCTTTGGTTTTCCTGCGGAACGACAATAACAGGCCCTTCCACACGTTTATTGGTTTCCCTGGATTTCTTGTTCGCTTCAAGAAATTTTGAAAGGAGCCAGATGATTCCGATCGCCACATAAAAGAGAGTCTTTATTTCCATGGGCTCAAAATAAACACTTTTCAACACAAGTAGTGTCATGCTGGTATCAGAAGGTCCTGTTTTTTACATTTGCATTGCGTAAATACTGAAATTTCAATGAAAATCCGGAAACTTCTACCTGAAGGCCAAGGATCTTTCTTTGTATTCTATGCGCATTAAACCTTGTAGAAGCAGGTTCCCGATGAATGCACGGGGAACCTTCTTTTCTTAATAAGAGATAAAGTAAGATGAGATTAAAGTCACTTGAAATTAAAGGATTTAAAAGCTTTGGCGACAAAGTAATTATTCATTTCGATGAGGGAGTCACCGCCATTGTAGGTCCTAACGGCTCCGGAAAATCAAATGTAGTAGATGCGATGCGCTGGGTATTGGGGGAACAGAAAACACGTCTGCTCCGGAGTGAAAAGATGGAGAACATCATCTTTAACGGAACAAAACAACGCAAGCCCTCTAATCTGGCAGAGGTAAGCCTGACATTTGAAAATAACAAAGGCATTCTGCCCACTGAATATACAAATGTATCTATCACAAGAAGACTCTACCGCTCGGGTGAATCGGAGTACTTATTGAATGGTCTTACCTGCCGACTGAAGGATATTAACGATCTTTTTCTTGATACAGGTATCGGACCTGACTCTTATGCTATCATAGAATTAAATATGGTAGATGATATTTTGAAGGACAGGAACAATACCATCAAAACATTGCTGGAAGAAGCAGCCGGTATTTCCAAATATAAAATAAGAAAGCGACAAACTTTCCAAAAGCTGGAAGAAACGGATGGAGATCTGAATCGTGTGAACGACCTTCTTTTTGAAATAGAAAAAAGTTTGAAACAACTGGAATCTCAAGCCAAGAAAACAGATCGCTACTACCGTATCAGGGAAGAATACCGGACGTTAAGTACACAGCTTGCCTTATATAGCATACGACATCAAAGCAGTGCTCTTATCGATTTTCAGAAAAAAGAACAAGAGCAGCTGACTACAAAAGTTACTTTACAGGAGGAGTTGGAAAAACTGGAACTATCGCTTCAGAATTCAAAGACGACGGCTTCCGATAAAGAAAAACATTTTCAGGCCGTTCAAAAAGCATTGAATGAAAAGCTTATTGAAATAACACGATTTGAGAACGAAGAGAAAAACAGAAATGAAAGACTGAACTTCCTCATCGAAAAGCAAAAGCAATTGCAATTGCAGTCAGAACAGGATGATAAATCTTTAATAGAGATTCAGAACAACTTGCTTGAACTCCAGGATGAAAAAATCCGCGAAGAAGAACACCTGCGTCAGCTAGACGAAACCGTTAGTAAACTTAAAACGGAATCAGAACAAAGTAAATCTGCCTATGAAGCTTCACAGGTTAGTATTCGTGAACTCAATCAACAGACTTATCAGTTACGAACCATGATCAATGAGTTCGAAACAAAGCAGGCAGTGAAGCAGTCGCGTTTTCAATCCATAAAAGATGAAGTAAAAAGACATCAGGATCAGCAAGCAGAACATGCAGAGAAATTAAAAAACTTAGAGCAGGAAATTGCGGCCATACAACCGGACAAGGAAAAAGCGGATCAGGAATTAAAACGCCTGAAACAATTGCGCCTTGAGTTGGATGAAAACTTAAAGCTCTCGGAAACCCGCTTGAAAGAATTGAATCAGGTATTGCAAGCGGAATCAAGAAAACTCGATGCACGTCATAACGAATACCAGTTAACGAAAAATTTGCTGGAGCAAATGGAAGGTTATCCGGAATCCATTCGCTATTTAAAGAAAAACCATCAGCGTTTTAAAGAAGCACCCCTGTTGAGTGAAATTATTGTCTGTGAGGAGCCCTTTAAATTAGCAATAGAAAATTTCCTTGACCCTTACCTGAATCACTTTGTGGTGGATACCATGGAGGAAGCCTGGGCGGCATTACAAACGCTGAATGAATCTGCAAAAGGCAGGGCTCACTTCTTTGTTTTAGAAACGCTTCAACATTTTAAATCCGGAACAGTAGCTTCTCTGGAAGGATGCACTCCCGCGATGAATGCGATAGAACGAAATCATAAATACGATGGGCTTTTTCATTTCCTTCTCGGACACGTACAAGTATTAGATAAAGATCGTTCACTGCAGGATTATCCCTTCGAAGGAGATCAATCTGTTGTTATTATTTCACAAAGTGGACATTTTCTGCGTCAGAAATATGCAGTCGGTGGCGGATCAGTTGGTTTGTTTGACGGAAAACGTACCGGCAAATTTCGAAATCTGGAGAAACTGGCAGAGGAACTGAAACAACAGGAACTCATCATTGAACAATACCGTGATCAGGTGAAACATGCTGAACAGGAATTGGCTGATATCAAGCACAACACGCAAGAGACTCAACAGCAAATTAACAGACAGGAAAATGATTTTATCCGTTTAAACGGGCAGGTAAACACCTTGCAGAGTAACCGTGATTTCTTGTCGAATAATTTAGAGCAATCGAGAAAAAACAGTGAACGACTGGATGAGGAAGCCGGCGCTATTGAAAAACTATTACTGGAAGAGCAATCAAATCCGGAGCTGAGTCCTACCCTACTGCGTGAACGCTTAGAGAAACTCGTGCAACAACTGAATTTACAACAAGACCTCACCCAAACTTTGCAAAGAGAATCCGGTGAAAAATCACAGCTTTTCAATCAGCAAAATATTGTGTTGTTGCAACAGCAGAACAGGATTCAAAATATCATTCGTGACATTGGATACAAAACGAATCAGGCAGAATCACTTCGTAAAAACAAAGAGCAATATGCAGTCGACCTTGATACTGTAAAATCACAAACGGACCAACTCATTGGCGGCCTTGAAAACAACAGCGAGGCCTTTAAATTGATGCTCGAAGAAAAAATTTCGTTTGAAACCGCCTATAAAGAAACAGAAACGGAATATACACAATCACGTAGTGCAATTGAAGCGGAAGAAAAAAAGCTAAATGATTTAAGACGACAAAAAGAACAAGCAGATAATGGTTTGCAGCAAGTACACGATGAACTGAATGAATTAAAGTTGCAGATGCATACGCTTAAGGAAAGGTTGAACATTGAATTCAACATCGATATACAGGATTTATCCGACCAGGAACCCGACCCTGAATTTAACGAAGAGGAGATGCGACCAAGAGCCGAACAATTACGAAAACGCGTAAATGAGTTTGGGCCTATCAATCCTATGGCGTTAGAACAATACAAGGAAATTAAGGAACGCTATGATTTTATCATCAATGAAAAAACGGATCTCCTCAACGCCAAAGAAGCCTTGTTAAAAACGATCAATGAAATTGATGAAACGGCCAAGACGGTATTTATGGAAGCCTTCACACAAGTACGTGCTAATTTTATCAGAGTCTTCCGTTCCTTATTTACTGATGATGACAATTGCGATCTTATCCTTTCAGAATCCTCTAATCCGTTGGAAACCGATATTCAAATTATCGCACAACCGAAAGGCAAAAAACCATTGAGTATACACCAGCTTTCCGGAGGAGAAAAACGTTAACAGCTACTGCTCTATTATTCGGAATCTATTTGTTGAAACCGGCACCCTTTTGTATCTTCGATGAGGTAGATGCACCGTTGGATGACAACAACATTGAAAAGTTCAACAATATCATCAAGACCTTCAGCCACGAATCGCAGTTTATTATCATCACACATAATAAGAAGACAATGGCTGCAACAGATATCATGTATGGTATCACTATGGCGGAACCCGGAGTAACTACAGTAGTTCCTGTTGATATGCGAGCATACGCCGAATAGCGCTAACGATTCTCAGGTCGCTTACGCGGAAAAATACGCTGCCAGAAATTCGGGCGGCGATCGAAGGAATCTACATGCTTATACTTTCGTTTATTTTTCTTCCAGCGCTTCTTTACATCCTTCGATTGTAATTTCAAATGACGCTTTCGACCGATTTCATCAGCCTTCATTTGCTTTTTAATCTGCTCTTGCTTTGCCTTCTCTGCTTGCTTTTGCTTCTTACGTGCGCTACCGTCTGATTGCGCTGTTGCAAATGCGACAGGCAAGATCAAAACGAACAATAACATCCGCAGGAAGCTTTTCATCTTCATATAACGCAAACATACACAGAATCGATACTTCCATTAAATAAAAAACCCTGTCTTTCTAACAGGGTTATAAAGAATTTTCAGAAAACCTTAACGTGGTTGAGGAGCATCTGGTGCTCTGAACTTGACAGCGCCTTGCTGATCGTTGAAGGTGTAGTTAATACCATATATATAAATAGGATACTCTCTGGGTGGGTACACCGAGAAAACACCATCTTTGATTCTTACATCTTTTTCATAATGTATTTTAGTCGTTTCTATATAAACAATTGTAATATCTGCTATTTCAGGCATTACTTTCAACGATTCTCCATTAATATCACAAGGATAAAAATTAACTTTGCTTCCATCATCAACAATTTCGAAGTAAACTTGCTGCTCACCAGCTACTATGTATCCGCCCCGCTTGCCTTTAACAAGTTTATCAGATTGCGCCATTAATCCAATTGGTAAGATCATCACAAGAGAGAAGATCAGAGAGAATAGTTGCTTTTTCATGTTTTGGAGTTTCAATTAACGATCAAATATATGTATATTTCATTCAAAAATACAAATAATAATTAAAAAGAATCATGAAGAATTCCGTGAATATGTTTCCGCTATGGGTGATTATCCCTTTCCTCCTCATCAGCTCAACCGCCTGCAAAAGAACGATGACAGGGTTCCTACCGTCGCAGTTGATGAATATCTAAACCTCAATCTCCTGAATACTTCAATTTAAACGCCATAAACAACTGGGTTTATTATAATTATGCCGGAAACAAGGGGTTAATTGTGGTCCGGAAATCCAACACAGAATTTGCTGCTTATGAACGCACTTGCACCTTTGACCCTAACGTTTCAGCTTCCATTGTAGAAGGCATCACCAATGATATATTTGCTATTGACTCCACATGTGGTAGTAAGTTCAGTTTGCTGGATGGATCTATTGTCAATGGCCCTGCCGGACAGCCCCTATTACAATACAGGACTCAACTCTTAAGTAACAATATACTCCATATTTACAATTGAGTTAACATATTTAACTTCAAACACTTATATCTATCTTATATCTATTTTATATCTATTTTATATCTATTTTATACCTTTTTTATTTAAATTTCTAAAGACGCTAATTGAACCAGCAAGGCGAAAAAAAGGCCGTTTTTCAACGACCTCTTTTTCAATGTATAGGGTTTTGTATTAATAGCGGTAGGTATCCAGTTTATAAGGGCCCTGTACTTTCACGCCAATATAATCCGCTTGCTTTTCAGAAAGAATGTCGATATCAACACCAATCTTCGAAAGGTGTAAACGCGCTACCTTTTCATCGAGGTGTTTAGGTAAGGTATAAACTTTATTCTCATAGGCACCGGTATTCGTCCAAAGTTCTAACTGAGCCAATGTTTGATTGGTAAATGAATTTGACATTACAAAACTTGGGTGACCCATTGCGCAGCCGAGATTCACCAAACGACCTTCCGCCAAAATGATAATATCTTTACCATCGATGGTATACTTATCTACCTGAGGCTTAATAGTTTCTTTGGTGTGACCATAATTAGTATTCAACCAGGCCATGTCAATTTCATTATCAAAGTGACCGATATTACAAACCACAGCATTGTGCTTCATAGCACGGAAATGTTCTTCAGTGATGATATTATAATTCCCGGTAGCTGTAACGATGATATCCGCTTCTTTCACGGCGTTCAGCATCTTCTTTACTTCATAGCCTTCCATAGCCGCCTGTAACGCACAAATCGGGTCAATTTCAGTAACGATGGTACGAACTTTTGCATCTTTCAATGATTCAGCAGATCCTTTACCCACATCACCGAAACCGGCAACGACAGCCACTTTACCTGCAAGCATTAGATCGGTTGCACGACGCAATGCATCCACCAGTGATTCACGGCAACCGTACTTATTATCAAATTTAGATTTTGTTACAGAGTCGTTGATATTTATAGCAGGCATTGGCAGCGTGCCATTCTTCATACGCTCATACAAGCGGTGAACACCTGTAGTGGTCTCTTCGGACAGACCTTTGATTCCGGAAATTAACTCAGGAAATTTATCCAACACCATATTGGTGAGATCACCACCATCATCAAGAATCATATTCAAAGGCTTCTTGTCTTCACCAAAGAACAACGTTTGCTCAATGCACCAGTCAAATTCTTCAGCATTCATCCCTTTCCAGGCATAAACCGAAATACCGGCAGCAGCAATGGCCGCAGCAGCGTGATCCTGCGTAGAAAAAATATTACAAGAAGACCAGGTCACTTCAGCGCCCAGTTCAACTAACGTTTCAATAAGAACAGCAGTTTGGATAGTCATGTGGAGACAACCCGCGATTCGTGCACCTTTCAACGGCTTTTGCTTTCCGTATTCTGTACGTAGTGACATTAAACCCGGCATTTCGTCTTCGGCAAGTCTGATTTCCTTACGACCCCATTCGGCTAAGGACATGTCCTTTACCTTAAATTTTACATACTGCGCTGTTTGCGTTTTCATCATTTTTAGAAATCTTGTGCACACGTACGTTTCTCTCATCCGGAAACAATACCTTGCGGTTCTATAATTGTTAATATAAATGCCCCTGAGTTTTAATCAACTTATGCCTTCCGGAGCACATATCTGGATTTGGCACCTCACTGAAACGAAGGAAGCCTTAGAAAAGTTTGTGCAGAAAGAAGATTTTGATGAAATTTTGATTCGCTATAAACATCCCCAACGGCAGCTTCAAAAAATGGCCATCTCCCTACTCACCCTACAGCTAGGTGATGAACATATAATTGATATTCAATATGATGAACTGGGAAAGCCTGCACCAAAGGATTTTCCCGGATTTATTTCCATCTCCCATACATCACACTATGTGGGCCTATTGTACCATCCTTTATACTCTTGTGGACTTGATCTGGAAGAAATCAATGAACGGTTGCTAAAGGTGGCTCCGAGATTTATTAATGAGATCGAAAAGAAGTGGTTAGATAAATCAAATCCTTTAAACGATATCGGCCTCATCTGGAGTGTCAAGGAAGCTCTATTCAAAAACATAGGTGGTGGCGGAATCCTATTTAAGGAACAATTGGAAGTGAATAAACCTTCATTTATTGATGATGTTAGTGGATGGGGATGGGCAACCTATAAAAAGGATAATCTGCTGAGGACATTTGAATATCGGTTCATTAATTTGGAGGATGTGCTGCTAGTTCATACTATTGCAATTGAAAGCGAGAGAAACATTTAGATGATGATTTACCAACAGATTCAGGAGGCGATGAATAACGGACGACTTTTGTTGTCGGTCCTTGTTGATCCCGACAAAGTGGGAGAAGCCCATCTGAACAGGATTTGCAAAAATGCGACGGAGGCGGCTGTCGATTTCTTTTTTGTAGGTGGAAGTCTCATCACACAAGGAGATATTGCCCGAACTATTGCATCGCTTAAAAGAGGTGTGATATTCCCATTGTCATCTTTCCAGGGAATCATCAGCAGGTAGATGAACATGCCGACGCGATTCTTTTGCTTAGTCTGATTTCCGGCCGCAACCCTGATCTCCTCATCGGCCAACATGTTCTTGCAGCCAAACGACTGAAAGCCGCCGAAATTGAGATTCTCCTACAGGTTATTTACTCATCGATGGCGGAAACATGACCACTGTTCAATATGTAAGCGGTGTAGCTCCTATTCCGGTTGATCAGCCCGACATTGCTGCGACCACCGCTTTAGCCGGAGAACAAATGGGCATGAAATTGATTTTCGCAGAAGCCGGATCCGGTGCCAAACACCCTGTGCCTGTCGAAATGATCAAAGCCATCAAACGAGAAATCAATATCCCATTGATTGTAGGTGGCGGCATTCGCACACCCGAAAAAGCAGAAGAAATCTACCGGGCCGGAGCGGACATTGTTGTTGTGGGGAATCAATTTGAATCCAATCCTGATCTCATTTACGAAATTGCTGCTACACGCAATAAAGTGAGTTGAGAAAATATTAGCGTCCATTTTCCTGGTTTCGACATTTACTTTTAACCCGGAAGAACTAACGCTATGCCACTAAGATAATACTACTCCTGATTCAGCAGATATTTTTTCACAAAAAGAATCGTAGAATAAAACTGGTAATCGCTGTTCGTTTTCTTTCGGAATCCATGTCCTTCATCTTTTGCTTCGAGGTACCAGACAGGAATATTATTTTTCTTTAACGCCTCTGCCATTTGCACAGCCTCTGTCCGGGGAACACGCGGATCATTTCCGCCTTGTACAATGAACATAGGGATTTTAATTTTAGACACATTGGTCAGCGGAGAAATTTTTTCGAGGAAGGCATACATCTCCGGATTTTGTTCATCACCATATTCCACGCGACGTAAATCACGGCGATAGCTTTCCGTATTTTTAAGGAACGTATTGAAATTAGAGATTCCCACGATATCATTGGAACATTTAAGGCGGTCGCTGAAATGCACTGCACAGGCAAGGGCCATATAACCGCCATAACTTCCGCCCATGGTCATCACACGTGAAGCATCAAGGTCAGGTTGCACCGCTATCCAATCGAGGAGTGCGCCAATATCTTTAACTGAATTTTCACGCAGGTAACCGTTATCCAATTTTACGAATGACTTTCCATAACCGGTACTTCCACGCACATTCGGAAAGATGATCGAAACACCAAGTTCATTGAGAAAATAATTATTACGGCCGAGAAAATTAGGTAAAGACTGTCCTTCCGGCCCACCGTGAATCATTATAATAACGGGTCGCTTTCCTGTAAATTTAGCCGCTGCCTTGTAATAAAATCCGGAGATTTCCTGACCGTCAAAACTCTTCCATTTGATCAGCTTTGCATCATTGAGCTGAGACGCCACCAAGCCGCCCAATTCACTTTCTGTCCAACGTTCAAATTTTCTTGACTTCAAATTAAACACATAAATATCACCTGAAGAAGTTGCATTGGAATAATTGAAAACAACATCCTCTCCGTTATTGTGAAAGGCAAATCCACCAATCAATCCATCGGGAATCTCTTTTATTAATTCGTAAGTGTCGGTGACTGTATTGAGCAAGTACACTTTCGATAAGCCGGCTTCATTGGTACTAAAGATCATTTTGGTTCCATCTTTAGAGAGATCATAGGTAGAGATTTCCCAGGGAATGGCCTTAGTAATTGCTTTTATCTTACCTGTGGCAATGTCCATTTTCGCAAGGTATTCGAATTCGTTATCCATGTCGGTGAGATAAATACTCTTCCCGTCGGGAAGGTACACTGCTCCACCAAATACCGCTTGCTCCTTTGTTTCAGGCGATAATCTCTTTTTAGTTCCGGTCTTCAGATCCAAAAGCCATAGACGACTTTCATTCACTGAGATTCCTTCACCAATGATGATGCTATTATCATCCGGCGACCAGTCATTCATTCCGAAACCTCCACCCTTTGCTTCAAAAATTAATTTTTCCGTCGAAGGATTTAAGGGATCCATCATATAAATATCACGATCGGCACCATTTCTTTTTGTGGAAGCATAGGCGACACGATCCCCCTTTGTATTCCATGAAATGCCACCATTTTGTGAACGTTTACCGTCTGTAAGTAATGTGATGGCACCATCCACCATATCATACCGATATATCTGCGCGAATTCATTTCCACCGGCATCACGTGAAAACAAAAAATACTTTCCTTCCTTAGGATCGAAAACAGCATTTCCTACCGGCTCATCAAAAAAAGTGATTTGCGTTCGAGCACCCATTGGATTTTTCAGGTAATGTAACTGGCTTGTATTCCCGAAACGTGTTGACATGAGCATTTCCCGTTTAACCGGATGCCAATCGGCAAAACCTGCTCCACGGACATTGGTATAACGATTCAATTCTGACACCAATGTAAGTGGAATCGGAGTTACACCATCTACAATGAGATTATCGCCCGCTTGTAAGGTTTGTGCCGGAGGGGTTTGTGCATACACAAGGGTAGCAAACAAAAGTGCCGTAGCAGATAAAAGAATTTTTTTCATGGATGAGATTTATACTGCGAGTTTAATCAAAACACAATAGCCCGGAAAAAAATCGACATTTATTAATTTCTGCCGACCAACATAAAAATTAACACCGTACTTCTATATGAACAAGCTTTACTTAAAATGAAGTTAAATGGTAATAATGCTTTCCTTCCTGATCTGGTTCGCATTCTTATTGAATTTCATCTTAAACCTCCTGCTAAAATAAGCGGGATCCTTGAAACCTATATTATGCGCGATCTCCTGCACATTATCCTTAGTGGTGCGCAACAGATAATGTGCTTTTTCCAAACGTTGATTTTCGATATAATCCTGTAGATTAGCATTGGTCATGGTTTTAAAAAATTGACCAATATAATCCTTGGAAACATAAGCCAGTTGAGCAATCGTCTGGTTCGATAAATCACCTCCCAGATTAGACTGGATGTACTGAATGATATTCACCAACCGTTTATCCAGCAGATAATTTATTTTTTCAAAGTTCTTTTCGTACTGTGGCTTATTGGAGATATATCTGCAAATATGTACCACCAATTCTTCGGCCAGGTTGCGCTGCAGTCTTTCTCTCCCCAATCTTTTGTTTTCCTCTTCGCTGACCAACGCTTCCATTAAATAACTCATCTCTTCATCATATGGGATCACAAAACAGGGCAATTCCAGTATGGAGAAAAAAGGAATGGCACCATAAATATGGACATCAAACCCGGCAATGGTAAAGATATCCCTAGTATCATCATATCCTTCTTTCAGCAATCTCGATTTCACATACTGTTCCCGCAATTCAGGAGAGGCGAACCCTTCTTTTCCAAATGCAGGGTATTTAGCGCTCTTACCATGCCTGAAATAAATGGGCGAACCTACCGGCATAAAATAAAAACATCCTTTTTCAATTTTAGTGAAATCCCGTTCGCCATAAAAATTTCCGGATTTCACCTGCACCAAAATATTGCGTGGCTCGATGGAACCATTCAACTCCACCGGCTTCAGCACCTCACGGATAGCCGCTCTGTAATACTTCACCTGCAGCGATTCGATAATCCGGTTAAAAGCGTCCTGAGGGGTCATATAGCCTGTTAATTCAAAACAAATTTAACTTTCGGAACAATACAAAGCAAGCACATCCTTGAGATAATACAATTCTTAGAATAGTTCAAGTTATATAGCTGTTGATTTTCAATTACTTATGATTAATACTAATTTCTTATCTGAATAAAATACAAATAGGGCTTTATCGAATATTATTCTCCTTCTCAAAAAAACCGTGGCGCTGAAGGCCTTAAGTTTGCAGGCAATCTGAAGATGGAAGAAAAATTAGAACTCATTGCATTTTTTGACCGGCATTACAGGAATCTGGCTAACCATGCGTCAAAATGTATGGTGCTTTCCTGTCGGATTGATCAATGTGAGCCTATCCATGGTTATTTTTTACGAGCAACATTTATATGCGGATGCCATTCAGCAAATCATGTACATCACCTTACTGATTTATGGTTGGTACAATTGGAAACGAAAAGGAACAATGAATGTCAGGCTTGGCGTAAGTCGTCTTTCGCTAAAAGAAATAGCCGGATATTGTTTGCTCATACTTCTCTCTACCTTACTCCTTGGCGGTTTACTCATCACCCTCACAGCTGCTATTTTCCCTGGGCCGATAGTCTGGCTACTTCCACTGCATTTGTGGCGCAATATCTTGTGGCAAGAAAAAAACTTGAGAACTGGCTACTTTGGATGGGTGTTAATTTAGTTTATATCGCCATCTACTACCATAAAGACCTTCACCTCTACGTCATCCTTTTTAGTGTATATCTTATTCTATCCTTTTTCGGATTGTATCAATGGAATAAAGAGTTGAAAGCACAACTGGCATCTCCAAATCCATGATAACAATTAAAATAGCAATTGTGGGTCCTGAGAGTACGGGCAAATCATCTCTAGCACTTGCCCTTAGCCGGCATTTCAACTCCCCATATGTACCCGAAGTGGCAAGAGGCTATCTCGAGAATTATGGGCCTAATTACAGGTATGAAGATTTAAAGAAAATAGCAAGATTACAATGCCAAGCGGAAGATCAGCTCCTTGTTAATCATCCACCACTTTTATTTTGCGATACGACCTTAATGGTGATCAAAATCTGGAGTGAGTATAAATATCAAAGGTGTGACGATTGGATAATTGCAGAAGAAAAAAGCCGACCCTATGATTTATTTTTATTAACAGACATTGACCTCCCCTGGGAACAAGATCCGCTGCGGGAACATCCTGATAAAAGGAAGGAATTATTTACGGAATACTATCGCTATTTGATCCATTCAAACCGACCATTTCATATCGTTTTTGGAAGTGATCAGGAAAGAACGAACCGCGCTATTCAAGTGACAAAAACTTACCTTAATCTAAAGTGATAATTTGATAAATGCCGGTAAGCTAAATTCAGAAACCAACAATTGAAATCTGAATTCAGTCAACTTATAGGAATTTTAACTTTTGAATCGCCGGAAGTGGGGCTTTAAGGAGGTAAAATTATGTCTCCTATTAAAATAACATCTACACAAGTAACTGAGTATCCTATAAATCAGAGAGAAAACCAAAATTTATTCTCACCTGAA
The DNA here is from genome assembly GCA_016721435.1 of Bacteroidota bacterium. Classification (GTDB taxonomy): domain Bacteria; phylum Bacteroidota; class Bacteroidia; order AKYH767-A; family OLB10; genus JAJTFW01. The sequence continues at coordinate 136,621 of JADKIC010000003.1, read as the reverse complement.
AACTTAGAATTCATCTGTAGGGCTTAACTTCGCACTCTGAAACTTAAAATCAATTGATATAAACGGTCCGGTTTGACTAATGCACGCCTTCATTAATAAACTAACGGGACTTTAAAATTTACCTCTAATAACTAAATTCAATGAAAATCTGCAATACCATCCTCGACGCGATTGGCAATACACCACTTGTAAAGCTCAATAAAGTCACTTCAACGGTCGCTGCTACTGTGCTCGCAAAAGTGGAAAACTTTCAATCCGGGCAATTCTATTAAAGACCGGATGGCGCTGAAAATGATTGAAGATGCAGAAGCTGCTGGTATCTTGAAACCCGGCGGAACAATCATCGAAGGAACTTCCGGAAATACCGGCATGGGTCTGGCCATTGCAGCTATCGTGAAAGGGTATAAATGCATCTTTACTACCACCGATAAACAATCCAAGGAAAAAGTGGATGCGTTGAAAGCTTTCGGAGCAGATGTAATTGTTTGTCCAACGAATGTGGAACCGGAAGATCCCCGCTCCTACTATTCTGTTGCTGCGCGACTCAACCGCGAAATCCCCAACTCCTTTTATCCCAACCAGTACGATAATCTTTCCAACCGTCAGGCCCATTATGAGCAGACCGGACCTGAAATCTGGGAGCAGACGGAAGGCAAAATCACACATTTGGTAGTGGGAGCCGGAACAGGCGGAACAGTAACAGGAACCGGGATGTATTTGAAAGAGAAAAATCCAAATATTAAAATCTGGGCCATTGACACCTACGGTTCCGCTTTGAAAAAATATCATGAAACCGGACATCTTGGACAAAAACGAAATTTACCCATATGTAACGGAAGGGATAGGAGAAGATTTCATCCCACAGAATTATGATTTCAAGGTCATCGATCATTTTGAAAAAGTGACCGATAAAGACGCTGCGGTGATGACGCGTGAGCTCTGCCGCCAGGAAGGCATCTGGGTGGGATATTCGGCAGGTTCTGCTGTGGCGGGATTAATTCAACTAAAAGATCAGCTAAAGAAAGATGATGTGGTGGTCATTATTTTCCACGATCATGGCACGCGTTACATTGGTAAAATCTTTAACGATGAATGGATGCTGAAGATGGGTTACCTTGACAAGGCGGGAATGACTGCACACGATATCGTTTCCGGACGCATGAACATTGACATTACTACGATAGAAAAACATGAAACCGTAGGGCATGCTTTAAAATTAATGATGGACAATAATTTCAGCCAGCTTCCGGTCACTTCTGACGGACGCATTGTAGGTTCCATCTTCGAAAACAAAATCATGAATTTACTCATTCAATCTCCGGAAAAAAGAACAACCGCATTGAAGAGATCATGAGCAATGCATTGCCCTTTGTTGATATCACCACTCCTGTAGACACTTTGGCGAAAATGGTCGCCGGCGAATACGAAGCGGTGCTGGTAAAGGATTTCAAGAGAGATAAGAATTACATCATTACCCGCTCTGACCTTGCGGATATCATGATTCGCTAAACGTCAACCGCATTGTCTGCATTGAATGCCGGTGAAATTATTTTTACGGACCAATTGGGACGGGAGATTTTCATCCCGCAGCCGCCGCGACGGATCATTTCATTAGTACCTTCTCAAACGGAATTACTGCATGAGCTGGGCTTAGAAGAAGAAGTTGTTGGGATCACAAAATTTTGCATTCATCCGGAGAAATGGTTTTTATCTAAAAAGAAAGTCGGAGGCACTAAGGATTTCAAACCGGATGTCATTCGGCAGTTACAGCCGGATTTAATTCTTGCGAACAAGGAAGAAAATACAGCGGAAGGGCTTGCTGAATTGATGGATGAATTTCCGGTCTGGGTAAGTGATGTGAACACCTTGAAAGAGGCCTTGTCGATGATCAAATCTGTTGGAGAAATGACAAATCGGAAGGAACCATCCGTGGAATTCATCCATCAAATCGAAGAAAACTTCAATCAACTAAAAGAATTTCTCCACCAACTTCCTATCAAAATTCAAGGGTAGCCTACTATATCTGGAAAGAGCCCTGGATGATTGCCGGAAAAAGCACTTTCATAAATAGCATGTTACAGGAATGTGGCTTAACCTCCATCGGCACAAAGACGAGATACCCGGAAATTAACTTTGATGAACTCCACTCCGAAAAACCGGACTTCATCTTCCTTTCGTCGGAGCCTTTTCCATTTAAGGAATCCGACAAATCCCATTTTTCAGAAATAATTTCACCGGATAAAGTCATAATGGTAGATGGTGAATATTTCAGCTGGTACGGTTCAAGGCTTAAAAATGCTCCTTCTTACTTTAAATCCCTCCTTAAAAGCCTTCCGGGTATTTAAGAAGCAGTGCTTTGTCGTATTTTTACACCGTGTTTCGCGCCCATCGTTTCCACCGAATATTGCCGGTCATCCTGCTTTGCTGTTTTTCTCAGCAACTGATCGCACAGAAAGTAGGACTCGTTTTAAGTGGCGGAGGGGTCCGGGGAATGGCCCATTTAGGCGTAATTAAAGCATTGGAAGAAGCCAATATTCCCATTGACTACATCACAGGAACATCGGCCGGCGCATTGATTGGCAGCATGTATGCGATTGGCTTGCGGCCGGACCAAATTGAAAAGGTAATGACCAGCAAGGATTTTGTTAAATGGGCTTCCGGTGTCTTCGATGAAGACCATAAATACTATTACCTGAGGAACCCGGATGATGCGGCCTGGGCGACGATTAAACTCCAGATCGATTCTATCATCAAGACACAATTGCCCAGCAATGTGGTGAATACTGCCGAGATTGATTTCTCATTGATGGAACAATTTGCTTCCCCTTCGGCTACGGCCAACTATGATTTTGACAGTTTACTCGTCCCCTTTCGATGCATCGCCTCTGACATCACCGCTAAAAAACCCATCATCTTTTCAAAAGGAGATCTGGCGCAAGCGGTAAGAGCAAGCATGGCTTTCCCATTTTATTTTTCACCCGTCCTCATTGGAGAAAACATACTTTACGATGGGGGTATCTACAACAATTTCCCGACAGACATTATGCTGAACACTTTTCAACCGGATATCATGATTGGCGTTAGTGTCGCAAGTTTACCGGAAATGCCCTCCGCCAACAATTTTTTGAGTCAGCTTAAAACGATGATTACTCAAACCACTGTTTACGCTGTTCCCCGGGCGCAGGATATTTTGATAGAACCAAAACTCAGTGACATCAATACCTTTGAATTTAATGCAGTCTCCGCCACCATTGACAGTGGGTATGTGAGCACAAAGCGACTCATTTCAACCATCAAGGCCGCAATACCCCGAGCAGTGAATCCAGAAGAGTTGGAGCAAAAAAGAAAACACTTACAACAATCCGGTTATCATGTCACCGTGGACCGGATTTACGTCTATGGAGTAAATGAAGATCAGGCCACTTACATACGTTCTGTTTTAAATCCCCGCAACCAATGCCTCAACCTGGCACAATTGCGTAAAAATTGGTTCAAATTAATAGCTGATGAAAACCAGGTTTACTTGTTTCCGCGATTGATCTTTAATGCTTCCACCAATGAATACGATCTGCATGTAGACGTCAGAAAAAGCAAGGGCTTGTCGATAGATTTCGGTGGAATCATCTCTTCTAAACCCATTAATACCGGCTTTATCAGCATCAGACATAGTTTTTGGGGACAACAAAGCGTTCGCATGCAAGGAAATTTATACTTCGGTAAACTCTATAATTCTGCACAACTGAAGATGCGACTGGATATTCCCGGCCTACTCCCCTTCTTTGCAGAACCTTCCTTTACCATCAACAAGATGGATTATTTTAAAAGCAGCACCTCTTTCTTCACGGATGTAAAACCCTCCTTTCTAGTTCAGAATGACAGGAGTTATGCCATGAGTTTCGGGATACCGGTACGAAATGAAGGAAAATTGATAGGAGGAATAAGTGCATTTAAAAACCTGGACAAATATTATCTCACGAGAAGTTTCAGTGAAAAAGATACAGCAGATGAAACCTCCATGGAAGGATACTCTGCTTATTTATTTTTTGAAAGAAGTACTTTAAATAAAAAGATGTATCCCAACGACGGCACCTTTTTTGAAATTCGAGGGCGCTATTCTTATTCGGAGGAAATAACAAAGCCCGGCAGCACTTTGATTTTGCAGGACACCATTATCGAAAAGCACAATTGGTTTCAATTAAACATGCGCTATGAAAATTATTTTAAGACGGTGAAGTGGTATAAAAGCGGCTTCTTTATGGAGATGAATTTCACCAATATGCCTTTTCTCTCCAACTACATTGCCTCGAAAGCTCAAACGCAGGGTTTCCAGCCGATACCGGAAATGCAAACTTTATTTATTGAAAGTTACAGGGCCCATAATTATATTGGCATAGGTCTAAAAAATGTTTTTCGGATTACAGAAAATTTAAATCTTCGACTTGAAGGTTATGCCTACCAACCTTTTCAGGAGATACTTAAGCGAGGAAATTTCAAACCTTATTATGGGGATGCTTTTAACAAACGTTACTTCATTGCAACACTCAATGCAGTTTACTACAGCCCGTTTGGTCCGGTAAGTGTGGCAGGAAACTATATAGAAGGCAGGGAAAAAGAACTCTCTTCATGTTCCACCTGGGCTATCTCTTATTCAACAAGCGATCAACCCAGTAAACCCGTTAGCTTTCCTTATTCTTTTCCTTACTACGGAAGTATAACGTGAGCGGCACTCCGCTAAAATCGAAATTCTCTCTCATTTTATTTTCCAGAAAACGTTTATAGGAAGCCTGTACATATTGCGGATAATTGCAGAAAAAAGCGAAGGTGGGTGCAAAGCCTGGCAGCTGGGTAATGTATTTAATATTAATATTCTTTCCTTTAATGGATGGAGGCGGATAATTATCGATATATGGAAGAATCAACTTATTCAGTTTTGATGTCGCCACCTTTTGCGTTTTATTCTTAAATACATTTACGGCTGTCTCCAATGCTTTATGAACCCGTTGTTTTGTAGTTGCAGAGGTAAATACGATGGGTACATCTTCAAAAGGAGCAATACGTTCGCGAATAGCCGCTTCCATTTTCTTGGTGGTATTGGTATCCTTCTCCATCAAATCCCATTTATTAACGAGGATAACCACGCCTTTACGGTTCCGCTCACAGAGGTGAAATATTTTCAGGTCTTGCGAGGTGATACCGGCAGTGGCGTCAATCATCAGTAGGCAAACATCTGATTCTTCCAGGGCGCGAATAGAACGCATCACCGAATAAAACTCCAGGTCTTCGGTCACATTTCTTTTCTTCCGCAAACCGGCTGTATCAATCAGCAGGAAATCGAAACCGAAACTATGTAACGTTTGTAAATGGTATCGCGCGTAGTTCCTGCCATCGGTGTAACGATACTTCGCTCTTCACCGATCAACGTATTCAGTAATGAAGATTTTCCGACATTTGGCTGACCGATAATGGCCAGACGCGGCACATCGGGCTCATCCAGATCTTCCGGTTCAAAAACTTCCACCATTGCATCCAGCAACTCTCCGGTCCCACTACCACTCATCCCCGAAATTCCAAAAGGATCACCTAAACCCAGCGCATAAAATTCATTCACATCATGAATTCTCGCGGAGCTATCTACTTTATTGGCGACGAGGAAAATTTTCTTACCGGACTTCCGCAACATATTGGCAACTTCCTTATCCAGGTCAGTCAAACCATCGGCCACATCCACTACGAACAAAATGATATTGGCTTCGTCGATGGCGAGATCCACTTGCTTACGAATTTCCTTCTCGAAGATATCATCCGAACCCACTACATAGCCACCGGTATCAATCACCGAAAAAGTACGTCCTATCCACTCCGCCTTACCGTAATGACGATCGCGGGTCACACCTGCTGATTCGTCGACGATTGCTTTGCGTGACTCTGTTAAACGATTAAAAAATGTTGATTTTCCTACATTGGGGCGGCCCACAATGGCAACGATATTGGCCATGAATTCTTTTCTTTATTCGCGATTGATCTGTTCATCATCAATCGAATTTAATTTTACTACTACTTTCAATAAATTAATTTCCCTTTACTCGTACCCGAAACGTTTTAACATTTTATCGTTATCGCGCCAATCGTCGGCTACTTTGACGGTGGTTTCGAGATAAACTTGTTTTCCTACAAACTCTTCAATCTTTTTCCTGGAATCTATTCCCAGTTTTTTGATGGCTGCACCACCATGTCCGAGAAGAATTGCTTTTTGCGATTCACGGGCACAATAGATGACCACTTTGATACGGTCTATTTCGGGACTTTCCTTGTATTCCGTCACGATCACTTCAACAGAATAGGGAACTTCCTTTTGATACTGTTGAAGAATTCGCCCTCTGATAATTTCAGCCACGAAGAACCTTGTATTTCTATCACTGATATCTTCATCCTTATCGAAATAGGCAGGACCTTCCGGCAACACTTCCAGTATTTTATTCAGCAAAACATCCAGATGGAAATTATGCAAGGCAGAAACGGGCAATACCACTTCCGGATCCAGCAATTCCTTCCAGAGCTGAACGGCAGCTTCTACTTCTTCCTGATTGCCTTTGTCTACTTTATTTAGCAGCACAAACAAGGGCACATGACGGTTTTTCAGCTTAACTGCTAGATCCTCCTCCAATTTCCTGTCGCCAAATTCGGTCACAAAAAGGATCAGATCTGCATCCGTAAAAGTCTCCTCCACAGCATGTAACATCTTCTCATGCAGTTTATAAGCGGGTTTCATAATTCCGGAGTATCCGAGAAAACGATCTGATAGTCATCGGTATTGAGGATAGCCTTAATGCGATGCCGGGTAGTTTGCGCCTTGGGTGTTACAACGGATAAGTCTTGGCCCATCAATGCATTAAGCAAGGTGCTCTTCCCCACATTGGGCTTTCCAACAATATTTACGAAACCGGATTTATGCGACATGGGCGACAAAGATACGGAAACGGACAATGCGATTTAAACAAAAGCCTGATCTTGCATAAATTAGACCATTGCCAGAATCTAAACTCCGCTTCGAAAGGGAAGAATTAATGAATTGATGAGTTGATGAATTGATGAATGTTTTGGAATGAGTTGATGTCTTAAAGCCTTGGGATGATGAATGTTTTAAAAGAATTTAAATTCTTGTTCTAAGAAAATTCCTCCGTGATTCTTCGTGCTCCTTTAGGTTTGTAACCTTAGAAAAATACAATTTAATGATGTATTAACAGGGGGGTCCAGGGGGGAGTTGAAAAATTTCATAAATTGTTAGCAAGTTAACCAATCAGCAGGGGGACCTATTTCGTGCTTAAGGAGGAAGTCCTATACTCAGATTAAGTCCCCTGCTGATCTTGCTGAGTTGGTTTCAAATAGAAATTCAGGCATAAGGCCTATTATCAAGGGCTCGAAACAACCTCAGCAATGGTTAATGAAACCTAAAACAAATATAGCTATGAAAAAGAACGATTACAAGTATTTTGTTGGCATTGATGTATCAAAAAAAACATTGGACATGTCACTGGTAGTTAAAGAGGGAATGCGAGTGCTTGATAGTACTCGGATTGAGAATTGTAAAAGTGGATTAAAACGCATGGGGGTATGGCTAAAAACTTTTAATCTCAAGCTTGAAGATGTAGTATTTTGTCTCGAGTTTACAGGAGTGTACAACGAGCCAGTATTAAGTTACTTAAGCAAGTTGAATGCTTTTGTATGGCTGGAAATGCCAATAAAAATCATTAGATCTTCCGGGCTTCAAAGAGGAAAAAATGACAAAGTGGATGCAATTAAAATTGCAATTTATGCTGCAAAGAATAGTGAGAATATGCAGCGTTGGGTGCAGCCAGGTAAGACAATACAAATTGTACGGGACCTCATTTCTCTCCGCAATAGATTAATTAAAGCACTTAAAATGATGCTGCAACCTATCAATGAACTAGAGGATATGGAGGAGTGTGATCGTGCCGGCATACTCAAACAAGAAATGAAATCTATGCATTCGAAATTGGAACAGAAAATAAAGGCCATAGAAAAAAGAATAGCTGCTGAATTGAAAAAAGAACCAGAGATGGAGAATAAAGTTAAGCTTGCTGTCTCCGTCCCTGGTATTGGGAAGTGGACCGCATTACATCTGTTGCTGACCACAAATAATTTTGAAAGAATGCTAGATGGTAGGCAGCTCGCTTGTCATTGCGGTTGTGCACCATTTGAACACACTTCCGGTTCCAGTGTTAGAGGCAAAACAAGAGTAAGTAAAATGGCTAATAAACCATTGAAAACGCTACTTACTATGGGAGCGGTATCTATAATAAACAGTAAAAATGATTTTGGGGCATACTATCAAAGAAAGATAAGTGAGGGTAAAAATAAAATGAGCGTTATAAATGCGGTAAGAAATAAAATGTTGCATACGGTTGTGGCTGTGATCAAAAGAAATTCACCGTATCAATTATCAACCATCATTTCTTAGAAAAATCTAAGAAAAAACGCTTGTTTGAACCATAGAAATCTGAGTGCCTTAGTGGTTAAAAAGGAAAATCCTTTTGAGACGATGATCTGTAAACACCTAATTGTCACTGTATTTTAGGGAGGATAATTTACAACTAAAAATAATTTACTAAACCGAAGTGCACTTTCGCTGCACGGAATTCAATAGGATTACTTTGCTGAGAACCGAGGGCGTAGGTGAATGAAAATATGCCGAGCTTAGTATCGAAGGTGATACCGGCACCGAAGCCGTAAGGAGTGTCCGTAAGTATTTCTTCCCTACTTCTATCTTCGTACCAGGCACGGTTGTAGAAAAGTAACAAGTAAGAATTTTGCTCGAGGATAAACCGGTATTCTATTTTTCCGACGACATAAGAAGATGCGAGTAAGGAAGCTTCGTCAAATCCCCGCAAGGATCGCAGTCCGCCGAAACGATACAATTCATTGCTGAAGATGTTTTCATTTTGCATCCATCCGCCCATGGCGCCAATGTTAACCACTGCCCGGCTAAAGAGTGGAATATAAAAATCAACTATTCCTTCTGCCTTGTATTGTGTCGCCCGCAAACTCAGACTATCATATGCTTCCGGATTTATTCTGGCATTCTTGTCAATCACCCTAACTCCTGCACCGGCATTGACATCTACAGAGAAACCCTGACGCGGATTCAAACGATAATCCAATCGTTGAAACAATACGCCGAGTCCGAAAGTATTCGCGCCAACGTCAGCAAATGGTGGCAGACTGGTAATATTCTCATACCCTTTAGTGGAAATCAGGTTACTTGTTTTTCGTCCGAAGAAGACCCGAAAGGAGTTATTCCCCGCAAAAAAATAACGGAAGCCAATCTGTCGGTTCAGCTCCAGAAAAGTGGAATCTTTTTTAAAGAGCATCAACTCTCCTTCCACCCCTACCGGCAACGAAAACAAGAACGGATAACTGAACTTAACTTTAAGATCCTGTGAACGGGGCAGCGGATTGCTCCAGTTAAGGTCTAACAGTTCTGCCTTACCGAAAGCATTCAATAAGCGCAGTCGCACATCTCCCGTAACGAATACTTTCCCGGGATTGACATTATCCGGCTGCACCCCCACTACTCCATTAAACTGACTGGCTTTTCGCGATTGCAGAAACAAGACCGGTCGTGCTTTTCCCGGTGTAAACTCCAGCTCAAAGGGTCGGGCTTCGGTCACGAAGGGAATTTCACGGAGACGTACAGATACTTTACTGAGGAGTGCTCCATTGAATGGCGCTCCCGGTTTTATGCCGAGGTAGTTGTAGAGATATGCCTCAGAAATCTTAACAGTGCCCTTGATCAATGCCGTATCCATCACCACCGGATCACCTTTATCCACGGTAAAGCGCGCTTTCAATCCTGCCCATTCTGTCTTGACACTGTCCAAACGAACTAACGCAAAGGGATAGCCGTTGTTGGAGCACCAATCCAGCACTTTCTTAGCCATGATGGCGTAAGCCCCCGGCGATAAGGGTTTGTTTCTGTAAAATTTATCCCGGATCCCTGCCGAAACAAAAACAAATTCATCCTTGCCGGTCATCCTCAATTCCGCCCATTCATAGCGAACGCCTGTGAACCACCATGCCCTGCAATCACCATCTTTGCAGGAAAGACTATCGAAGCGGGCTTCCAGGTATCCTTTCGCGAACAACCATTCCAGCGAACGACGCAATTCCGCCTGGACCAGCATCGAATCGGTCTCCTTCACCTTCGACTTCCGGAAAACCGTATAGCTTTTCTGTAAGATGGCTTTCTGTTCCGGGAAGATACTTTCAAAAGCAACGATATGCTGTGCGGGAGATTCTGTCATTAAAAAAACTCCGGCCAGACATAAAGCAAATTGCCACTTCACTAACGGCATCGACTTTCCGAAATTCATAAAAAACAGCGAAAACGACTGTAAATAACTACTAATATATGAGCGAATTCCCTGCATCAAAGTCTCCAGTCAATTTCTTCCTTACCCAACGATTTCAGTATTTCATTTGTTTTGGAAAAATGGCGACATCCGGCAAAACCGGTACGTGCCAATGGGGAAGGATGAGCCGCCTCCAGAATAAAATGTTTGTTCCTGTCAATCAACGCAGCTTTCGCCTGAGCAAACCGGCCCCAGAGCAGAAAGACTAATCCGGAAGAACGTTCTGACAATGCCCGAATGGCCGCATCAGTAAATTGCTCCCATCCTTTATTCTGATGAGAGCCTGCGGTATTGGCACGCACTGTTAAGGTAGCATTCAACAAAAGCACACCCTGAAGTGCCCATTTGTCGAGGTTTCCATTTACCGGAATTGGCAAGGCAAGATCCCGTTCTAACTCCTTAAAGATATTCAGGAGAGAAGGAGGTTTACGTATCCCTTCTGCCACGGAAAAACATAGTCCATTTGCTTGGCCATCACCATGATAAGGATCCTGTCCAATGATAACGGCCTTCACTTTTTCTACCGGAGTTTCGTCAAATGCTGCAAAAATTCTGGGACCGGGAGGGTAGATGGTATAGCCTGCCGACTTTTCCAGTTTAAGGAACTCCCGTAATGATTTGAAATAATCCTGTTCAAATTCACCCTTCAACAGCTCCTTCCAGGAACTTTCTAACCGGATTTCCGTTGAAGTCAGGGTGGGGTGTTCCGTTAAACTATCGCTCATTTGATCGAAATTACAAGGTTTGAACGATATTAAAGCAAAAAAAGGGTGAGTAGCGTATAAAATCATGAAAAAAAGAAGGATTACACTTTTTTCAAACCATCCACGTTAAAATGTTAATAAATGCAGGATTTATTGATAATCGCCAACAAAAGCATAAAAAAAATCCTTTATTTTGCATCCATAAAATTGCCACTCAGCTCCCGATAACATGCGCCAGATAACAGCACTATTACTTCTAGGAATGATTCTGCTCACTGTAGTTTCTTGTAAACCACGTGAAAGATGTCCGGCCTATAGTCAATATGCCAAACAAAAAGTGAATTCCCCTTCCTGAACTTCATTCCTTAGACATTAAAAGCCTCCGGTTCCTTTAAGAGCCGGAGGCTTTATTTAAGGAGTGGTTGATTTAGATATCTATTAAAAATTGCTTTTTTATTTCACAATGAATCATTGAATACGTTACCTTAATCACATATGAAATAAAGGAGTATTGAATAAAGAAAACGTTCCCTCCTACCTTGTTTCGCAAGAGGCTGTTCCTTACTTTTGCGACGGCCATTGACAGTAAGCTTGTTAGGTGAGGTTACTGAATGAACAGAGGCTGCTGCCCGGAAATGTCGAAAGACACCAATGGGTAGAACAGGCGTTGTCGGATTAAGGCATCGCATAAAGCAGCTTTCCTGAAAAGGAATACGTCATTCTGAACTAAAACTAAACGAGGAGCTTTGCTTCCCTGGTGTAACGTTTTACGCTGTTTTGTTCTCAGCCTGACTTTGCTTACACTGCCATTAGCCTGATAGAACAAAATAAAATTATTCTCCTTACAGGTCTATGGATATCGATGTAGAAAAAACTTTTATCGAAGAGCTCATTCAGCACCGCGACAAAGAACAGTTGGAATTGAAACTGGAGTCGTGGCTGTCGGAGGAACTGGCCATGCTTTGTCAGGACCTGAATACAAATGAGCAAGTATATGTTTTTAATATGATCGATAGGGACCAAGCCTATCAGACTTTTGAATTGCTTGACTTGAACGCACAGGTATTGTTGCTGGATGTGTTAAGAAATCGTCAGGTGCAGTTGATCTTAAATGATATGTCGGCGGATAACCGTACAGCTCTTTTAGAACAACTGGATACCGAGCAACTCAACAAGCTCATCAAGTTACTTACACAAAAAGAACGCAGAGTCGCACTTTCTCTGTTGGGTTATCCTGAAGATTCTATCGGTCGTTTGATGACGCCGGACTACATCGCAGTGAATCAGGACTGGACCGTTCGTGAAACGCTGGACTATATACGACGTGTAGGTGAAAAGAGTGAAACGCTCGACGTACTATACATTGTTGATGATATGGGTTATCTCATTGATGATATCAAAGTCGGCGATATTTTAATTGCAGAAGATGCTGTTCCTGTTAAAGATTTATTGGATGGGAAATACACTTCCTTGTTGGTGACTGATGATGAAGAAGTCGCGGTGAAATCTTTTTCCACTACCAACAGAGTGGCCTTGCCTGTTACCGATGCCGGTGGATTGTTGCTTGGAATTATTACGGTAGATGACATTCTCGATCTGGCCAAGAAGGAAGACACGGAGGATATTCAAAAAATTGGTGCGGTGGAAGCGCTGCAGGATCCCTATATGGATGTAGGGTTTAGTGAGATGATACGCAAGCGGGCGCCCTGGTTGGTGGTACTTTTTGTCGGAGAACTTTTCACCGCTTCTGCCATGGGTTTCTTTGAAGATGAAATTGCAAAAGCAGTGGTGCTCGCCTTATTCATTCCCCTCATTGTATCGAGTGGTGGTAACAGCGGATCACAGGCAGCTACATTGATTATACGTGCGCTTGCGCTGGGGGAGATTACAGTAGGCGATTGGTGGAGAATTATGCGTAAGGAAATTCGTACCGGTTTATTGCTCGGACTCATTCTAGGCACACTTGGTTTTGCCCGCGTGGGATTATGGAATGTATTCACCAACCTTTATGGCGAACACTGGCTCTACATCGGCTTAACGATCGGATCCTCGCTCATGTTTGTAGTGGTTTGGGGAACCATTATGGGGTCAATGATGCCCTTACTTCTGAAACATTTGGGAGCCGACCCCGCTACATCGTCAGCACCCTTTATTGCTACTTTGGTCGACGTGACAGGCCTCATCATCTACTTCAGTATTGCCGCCTTACTACTGACCGGAACGTTGTTATAAATATACCTCATCATCGTTTATAAACATTCCATTTCTTCGAACTATATAAAACATGAAACCTACTGTACTTCTGATTGACACCATGCACCCTGCTTTTACAAAGGAACTGGAAGCAGGCGGCGTAACCACTGTGGAAGGCTTTAGCTGGTCCAAAGAAAAGGTAGTGGATGAAATCGGGAAGTATAACGGTATCGCTATACGAAGTCGCTTTCGCATTGATGAAAATTTTATTTCACATGCAACACAGTTGAAGTGTATAGGTCGCGCCGGAGCCGGCATGGAAAATATTGATGTCGGAGCTGCAGCCAAAGCCGGCATACACTGCCTGAATGCACCGGAAGGTAATCGTGATGCGGTGGCCGAACATGCTCTGGGAATGTTGTTGATGGGTATGAACCATTTGCTAAGGGCAGATGCAGAGGTCAGGAAGGGTATTTGGAGAAGGGAAGAAAACAGAGGAACGGAGTTGAGAGGAAAAACGATTGGTGTCATTGGTTTCGGAAATATGGGTGCTGCTTTCGCGCAACGGCTGCAGGGATTCGGAATGACCATTCTGGCTTATGATCCGTATATTAAAATAGATGCAGAACACTATCCCTTTGTAAAACAATGCCCGAAAGAGCAAATCTTTATGGAGAGTGATATCATCAGTTTGCATGTTCCGCTGACCGATGAAACTAAATATTTGGTCAATGATTCATGGATTCAAAAATTCCGAAAGAACATCTACCTCATCAATACAGCGCGCGGGAAGAATATTGAAACCACTGCATTGGTGAAAGGGTTAAAATCGGGGAAGATTACAGGGGCAGCATTAGATGTATTGGAATACGAAGCGCTCAGCTTTGAACAGATTGATTCCAGCCAACTGCCGGAAGCGTTTCAATATCTCATTCAATCAGAAAATGTAGTACTCTCACCACATATTTCCGGCTGGACCCATGAATCAAATATAAAAATTGCACAAACACTTGCTTTTAAAATGCTGGAGGTGCTAAAGACTTAAGTTTTCAATTGTCGTTACGGCACATCAAATAAAAAAAGTTTATTTTTCTTTAACGGAAAGAGTGTCAGATATCCGGAACGGTTCGATTCAATCAAGGGTCTGTTCATCTTTTGTCTTCTGAATTTTCCAGTATTATACATCATGGCCTGATCGTAATAATAGCGGCTCATCACATTCCCCGACTGCCCGGTAGGTAAAATGCTCCTTGAATTTTCGGGGTCAGCCATATCCATCACAATGCGCATTGCCGGACCGTATTTGACACGATATACACCCTCACCGTTCAAATCAAATCCCATTTGATTGATCACTTCCGGCCCACCTGCAACAGGATAAGGTCCTACATTAAAAAATATATCAAATGGCTTCTTCATACCAATGGGATGCTTATGCTCCAGCACATGTACCCGACCCCAGTCCCACATGTCCTGATTACTCCCGAGCTGCTCCTTCAATTCAGCGATGGTCTGCTCAAACGCTTTTTCCAGAATCATATTTCTCGACTCCACCACATCACGGGAATTCACGTCATTCCACCAGACAGAAGAATCATTTTGAATAAAGGGAAGCACGGAATTCTTCATCACGTGAGTGGATAAATACACTTTAAAATTCTCCTCACCCAGTTCATCCTGCATGGAAAGCCGCAGGATATGATACAGCAATTTATAATAGACTACCGGTGCACGATCTCTCAGGTGATGATTTCCATCCCAGGTGGAAAGTAAATTCGCCGCATTGGCATGAGCAGGTGATTTCTGCTTCACATCAACCCTGATCGCTTCGAGAATTGACCTTGCAACAACCGGTGTTACCGGAGAAAGGACATCATTACTTATTCGCTGCAAATCACTAATACCAAATTTCTCTTTCTCCTCAAACAGTGCTTTTATTCTAAGCGCCCTATCCTCCGGAACATAATAGCCGGGGTATAAGCCAACTCCGCTCATAGAGTCCGGTTGATTATTGGCGCTGTATAAAAATCCCGAGGAAGGATTTTCCATTTGAGGGTTATCCTTAAAGTCATAAAAGCCCTGAGGATCTTGTTTGAAATCACTGCCGTCAATCAATACAACAGGATCCACTCCATCAGCGCGCTTCATCAATTTCCCTGCGGCCCACCAGGCAATATTCCCAGCTTTATCTCCATACATGACATTTAAACCGGGTGAAATAATTTGTGAAACACCATCTCTGAATTCATCGATATCATTTGCATGATTGAGTTGGTAGGTAACCTGTAATAAATTATTAGAAAATTCAGGTGTGTCCAATACATGGCCACAGCATCACCTGTTACCTGCTTCCATTCCGGCATCACTTCACTCACCACCGGTCCGTGACGGCTCTCCATCACCGCCAGCACCACATCTTCCGCCCCTTTCACCTTGATTACTTTCTTCTTTGTCGTGAATTTATTCCAATGTCCATTTGCCCAGTATTGCGTTGAATCTCCCGGCTTCACTCTCTCCTGATAAAAATCGAGATCATCATTTTCCAACATGGTCAATCCCCAGGTTTTTTCCTTTGTATGTCCGATGGCTGCAAAAGGCAGTCCGGCGAGGTAATTACCATAGAAACTAAAACCCGGATATTCCATATGTGCTTCATACCAAACAGCAGGCTGTCCAAAACCAATATGCGTATCATTACCGAACAATACTTTTCCGCTTGACGAACGCTCAGATGACAGTACCCATCCATTGCTACCGGTAATTGGTGGGATAGGGATTTTATTTAATACTTCCGCCACTGAGCCGGGCGTAGTCATAAACGATTTAACCCGGGCTGTTGCTTCCGGTTCAAAATAAGTAGAATCATCCTGGACAGGTATCCTCTCCGTTCCGTTCACATAGGAGGTGTATATATCGGAATAATATGTTTTGCCCAAATTCTTTCGGATAAAACTCATCAGTGGATCTGTTCGGAATCCCATTGCGAAATTAAAAGCCATAAACTCCGAGGATAGATACAAATCCTTAATAGTATATTCTTCTTTATCGATCCCCAGCATCACGAACTCAACGGGTGTAATTCCCTCTTTGATGAAAACATTGACTCCCTTGAGATAGGACTTTGCTGCCTTTTGATAATTTTCTGAATCACCTGTGAGGTAGATTTTGCTGGCGGCTTCTGCATGTTCTACAATCCAAGTGTCTTAAAAAACGCATCCACCTTTATAAAATCTTTACCTAATATTTCAGCCAAACGACCGGAGGCTACCCTTCGGGTCATTTCCATTTGAAAAAGTCTATCCTGTGCTTGCACATAGCCTAGTGCAAAATAAGCATCTTCTTCTGTTGTTGCATATATATGGGGAATACCATAGAAATCATAAATAACCTCTACCGTATTGTTAAGACCATCAAGCTCCATACTGCCATCGTAGTGCGGCTTCTGTGAAGAGAGATAAATTAAAACGACTACAATACCTGTAAGGACAAATACAATTAGTAAATAAAGAAGTCGACGGATAACTTTCATTGATGTTACAAATTTAAGAAATACAGCGGATCGAGATGCATTAAGCGATTAAAAAAAGTAATTCCTGAAATAAAGCAGCCCTCTGAATAAATTTATATCTTTAATTAACAAAGAAATTATTAAAAAAAGGGATGACTTTTGAGGTTTCATCCCTTTGCAAACTTCTATATCATTATTTATTCACTTGCTAAACTTCAAATCGCAAGTAGATCTATTTCCGGCAGTACGACCAAGCGTTCCTATTCTATAACCAACTTTTCATAACTATTACCCATAGCCGAACTTGCCCGTACAGTATACACGCCGGCGCTCAATGTGGACAAGTCCATCTCAAAAAGCAGACCATCGCCTGTCTTTTCTAAATTTTTAGTGTACATTAATTTTCCTAAACCATCAAACAAATTCAGCACCACGTCGCCTCTGTAATTTCCGGCCATGCTGAAACTGGTAAAACTACCGGAGGGATTCGGGAATAACCGGATCGCATCATGAGATGCATTTTCAAATACACCTTGCGGATTCGTAATATTAAAGTTCACATTTGAAATATCAAAGAAAACGTTTGCAGCTCCTTTCACCATAACACGAGCCTGCGTAGTTGAAACAGCCGGAACAGTCACTGTCGCAACTCCTGAATTAGGAACAGCTGTAGCCAAAGTTACCGGATAAGTAAAGCCTCCGTCTAACGACATAAAAATGTCCACATTCGGGCTATTGATTGGGGCGATATCTGTTCCTACAACATTCCAGGTAATATTCTCTTGCGTACCTGCCACCCATGTTATGGAAGTATTGGGCGAGGTGACAAGGAAGGGTGCACCTGTATTAATCACCTGTAAATTCACCAATACTTCTTCATAGGTTACTCCACCACCATTCACTCTTCCATCACGAGCAGTCAAACGAAATTTCATATTGCGGGCGTAAGTAGGAAGCAATTCACCGATGGAAGCGGAATTGGCAACTATAGCTGATAATTTCGGAAAATAACGCTTCGGATTTGTTGTCGGATTAAACGAACGAAACAACGGAGCATTTCCTGTCGGATTAGTTGGAGCACCGGCGTTTCCGATATCGTATTGTTCCCAGCAATAGGTGACTGTATCGCCATCCGGATCTGTAGCATCGCCTTCCAATACAAAAGGCGTTTGGTATGGAATAACATGATCTGTACCTATTGAGTTAATAACAGGAGGTGTATTTCCTGTTGGGGTTGAAAGTGCACAAGTCGCCCCCGTAGAAAGTGTAACATAGTCAATGATCTCATCAAAATTAGCCGTATGAAAATAAGCATCACTGTTCGCCTGAATATTTTGAGGCAAACAAATTCCGGCATAAGCCATTATCGTTGTTCCGCTTCCCGGCTCAAATGCGGTTGCCGAATTACCATTTCCAAAGCATCCACCGGTGGTTCCGTTAAAGGTGTGGTTACCTCCAAACTGATGTCCCATTTCATGCGCTACATAATCAATGTCGAACGGATCTCCAATAGGCGTGTTAGAACCGGTTACACCTCTGGCTTTTTGCAAAGGATTACAAATAACGCCTAAGCCGGCAATCCCTCCTCCGCCTGTACTGAATACATGGCCTATATCATAATTGGAATTCCCGATTCTGCCTGCAACCGTAGCCTGATTTTGTCCAAGCATTGTTCCACCGTTATTATTTGTGTAAGGATCGGTTTGTGAATTGAGAAAAATCAATGTGTCATTGTTAGGCACTAATACTAAGCGAACCGCCAGTTCCTTCTCATATACTCCGGTCACCCGGTTAAGTGTAGTCACTATTGCAGAGAGCACTCCGGGAACCGTTCCTCCATGGAAACTTGCATATTCCCCTGTGCAGGCAATGGCTGCTTCGTATCTTCTTAATGTAGAACCTTCACTTCTTAACACATTCAAACCACCACCGTTCTGCTGCACATCTCGCTTGATATTTTGAGCTGCAATGACATTCTCGGAATCGGCTGAATTAAAACCACAAAAAGAACGTGAAGCTTTGCTCACAGCAGCAGATTTAAAGTAAAACCGGTGAAAGGATCATGGCATGAAAACCCCAACGCGTAATTGTCCAGATGTATAGTAGCAGAAGGATTTTCAACTCTTTGTCCGGCCCATGTATTTATTCCCGGATACTTTTGCTTTAATTCAGATGGAATTACCGAGTTTCCACAATTTTGAAATGAGAAATACCTCCATCAGGCATTGAATTTCCACCAATAAAGGGTTCCTTGAGTGCCTTCAGCAGTGCTGTTAATAACATCATGGAAAAGGAATTCAAATCCACTTCCATTAGACGTGATGATGTAGTTTGATTGCAGCCTTACCATGAAGTGCGGCATTTTCTTTAGAGATATCCTTCCAGAAAAGCGGGGTTTTGCCCATAGAAGGAAGGGCAATCGTCAGGATCGCCAGTAGGTTCAATAATTTTTTCATTAGAATGTTTGGGTGATTTATTTAACAAATGTAAAAAGAAAAACAACCACCCCGTAAACAGAAAACAAAACAGCCCCCGAATTCACATCGGAGGCTGCTCATAATCAACATATTTAAGGTTTCATAAATCGATAGCTTTGTGCAGCGGATGCATTCCTGAGTTGAATGGTATAAATTCCGGATGACAATGAAGAGAGATCAAGTTGCAGCATATTCAGGCCATTTTGGGCTGCAATATTTCCACGTTGCTGAATCACTCTGCCTGTCATATCAACAATCAACATTTGCAAATCTTCATTGGAGTTATAATTATAAACCAAAATAGAAGATGGATCATGAAGTAAGTTGAGTATTTCAAATTTCAATGATTTTCCGAATCGTACAGGCACATAGTCAGATATAACATTTACTGATCCATCCAAATCCGTTTGCAACAAGCGGTAATAATTGATTCCATCCAGAGGATTCTTGTCAAAGGTTTCATAGTTCAACAGGTTTGAACTGTTTCCGGCAGAAGGAACAGTAGCGATGACAGTATGATCCTCAAAATTCAAAGTCCTTTCGACTGTAAAGAAATCACTGTTTTCCTCTGAAGCAGTACTCCAATAGAGTCGCACATCCGATGCAACGGCTTCCGCATCAAAGTGGATTAAATCTACAGGTAACGCATTACTATTTATGCTGACTGTCCAGGGATGCGAATTACCAATTGGTCCGCCCGGAGTCGCATACAACGGAGGGAAGGCCTGAGCAGCCTGAGCCGGAAGGCTTGGCCAATCCCAGTTAACAACGCGGACAGAATCAGAGGGCAGCGCAGTTAAGGCGTAATTTTGAATATAGCTAAGTGTTGTATAAGGAGTAGTGAGACGAATCCAAGCCCCATTCAATAGCTGTTGTCTCCAGGGTTGTGCCCTACCCTGATTTGCAGGAATAATTGCACTCATTCCAAGGGGTCTCTCTGTTGGTGTAAATCTGAAAACCAAATTGGAAACAGGATTAGGTCCGGTTTTGGATAACATCCAGAAACGATCAACTGTTGCGGCCGCATTATTTACAGCGGCAGTGGTTGAATTCAAATGTGACACCCCGGGTGGCAGGGGTAGGTTGCCCGGTGCTTTATATGTTGAAATACTCATATCCCCCATGTCTCCGCTGTTCAATTGGAAACTAAAAGGAATGTATACAGGAGCAGCAATGGCTTCACTACCAAAAGGAACAACACGGTAGCCTTGTTTAATGTCTATATTATTCCAATTAACGAGTGCATTCGCATTTTCACTGATGATGAAACCACTGGTACGCGTGATCGGTCCAACAGGTGTTAACAATCCACCCGTTGTAACAGACGAGCCGTTATTGATCGTAATCGCATTAATATTCATCCTTAATTGTCCCTGAGTCAATGAAAGTGTGTCATCCACGATCACATCTTTTAACATGGTTACTGATAGCGCGGCAGCGGTTTTATTTATTTTCAACTCATGAAAAGTAGTAACATTCGATCCACCAAGATTCTGTAATAAGGCTCCAGAGAAATTCACCAAACTATTTCCTGCCGTAAAAATGCCATTGTTGTTCCAATCGACACCATTGAAATTCATAATGGTCTTACGATTTGACAATAATGGAGTATAACTAAAATCTGTTGATCCGTTATTGTTATAAAGACCATTCAGCGTGATCACCGAGGTATCTGCAAATACCTGTGAAGTATTGTTCATATTTCCTGTTATGGTCAGGTTAGCAAAGCTGGACCAGAATTTACTTCCGGCATTATTGTTCAAATCGCTGCCTACAAGACCATTCATGAAATTCTGTGGTCTGCGGAATCTAAATCCAATATTGGGTCGTAAGGTAGAAGGCACCTGCCCGAAATTCGATAACAAACCGGGAGAGAGTGAGGTAAGTGCACATCCAGCTGTACCGATAGTTGTTGACCCTAACCAGATACATGATTTTCGGGGTGCAGTACTGGATAAATACATGAAATCATTTCTCCGGGTGTACCGGCAGTCATGTCATAACAGATTTGGAGGAGTAAATTGCTAACTCCATCCCAACGCATATTCGTTGCGGGAAGTTTCAATACGCCTGAGCTGGCAGTAAAACTGGTATAAACGCCATTGGTAGGAGTACCAATAATCAAGGCGGGATTAGCATACACAGTCGTCACTCCCAACAAAGGATCATTTGTCACAAACTGATCCTGAAGTGCAGGTAGCTGCATATAAGAAATATTGAAATTCTGATAAGCTGCCGTACTTCCTCTGGTATAAAACCGAAGATAGATGGAATCGATGATATCATTGGGCAACATTCCTGCGGCCTGCATTTCAGAAACGGTATAAATTACCTGAACAATATTATCAGGTGTGGATCCTCCTCTGAAAGCCTGAATAAGTGCGGACGTTGTAGCCGAAGTACCAAATGTTATAGAATCTGCTTTTGTTGAGACTATGGCAAATCTGCCGTTATTATTGATGCTCTGAGCAATGTTCATGATTACGGTTGTATCTGTAAGTACCGTGATCGAATCTGTTGCAGCAATGGTAATATTTCTGGAGAGCATTGTGTCTCCAATGCCCACTACCGGAGTAGTAGGATGCAGCGGGTCGTCCTGATGCAATCAGTGAAATCTGAGAATCATCCAGCAAAGTGGGCACACGTCCGCACCAGTTGGTAGCGTCATTCCAATCGTCGGTAAAGCCTAGCCATGTGGCGGGTTGGACGGTGATGGAAACAGGAGAGGCATTTGTGGTTACTCCGCTGTTGGTACAAACCACTACGCATCTGAACCATTCACTGGCCGTAATGTTAAACGAATATGTTTTATTAGTGGCTCCAACAATATTCGTCCATGGACCTACTGCAGAAGGTCCACTTTGCCATTGGTAAGTTAATCCTCCAAATACAGTTCCCGCCAATGGATTCAAGGATAGATTTATCTGTGACCCTGAACAAGCCGTGGAAGCTGAAGTAAATGTAGTAAAAGGACCGGGGGTTCCCGCGCAGGCGGGTGGTGTGAACGGATTAATGGTAATGAGATAATCCTCTGTTTCTCCCGAACCAAAGGTAAGACAGGCACTTGTTGAAGTATTGATATTACCTACAAAGCGCGATCGTATACGCATACCCGTTAGGCCTGTCCCCGAAGTACCGGGAATGGTTACAGGAACAGTAGCTGTACTTCCCGGCGGATTATTTATTGCCAGCTGTTGCCATTCGGCCGGCTCGTAAACACCATTGTAATTATAATCAATCCATACAGATATGATAGCACTGATAACTCCGCTTGTCGTCACACTGAGATTGTATGTTTGATTTTGCGTGACGGTAGTTGTAGTCGTACCCACTGCCGGATATACATTGTACGCCAAAGTAGTATTACTCGTGCATCCGGTTGAATTATTCAAGGTATTAAATGTCACATTCGAAGTCCACATATTGTTGCAATTGGGAATATGGACCGGAACGCAATAACATTGCGTAGCATTATTCTGAATGACTTGTACCGGAGTCGTGAATAACGTTGTAGCTCCACATGTAATCTGACAGCGATACCAGGTGGTAGCGGCCTGCGTAGTGGAGAAAGGATAAGTGGTCGCTCCTGCGATATTTGTCTATGGACCACCGGCAGCCGGCCCACTCTGCCATTGCCAGGTCATACCTGAACCAAGTGTAACCGTACTATTAATTCCTAAAGTAAATGCTTGCAACGGACAAACATTGGGCAAAGATGTGGTAGCTATACCTGCGTTGGTGAGTCCGCAAGGCACCCCTGGAACTATATTTATGTTATAATCTTCTGTTTCTCCCCATGTATAAGTGCCACATGGAAGATTCGTATTATTGCCTCCCTCACGCAGAACTACTCTCATTCGTGTCACGCCGGTTAATGAAGAAAATGGAATTGTAATCATACCGCTAACAAAAGTAATGACAGGTGCAGCACTGGTAGGACCCGTTGGACCACCACTGAAAACCCTTTCAGTAACCGAGTTAAATACGCCATCCTGATTGTAATCGATAAACACGTTAAAATAGGCTGCAAAGAAAAAATTACCAGAGGTAATCTGACGCAAGGTAATTGGATATGGCACACCTTGGGTATAATTCTGAACAGGAACTGTTGAAGTATAATTTGTGTAAATATTAAAGGAAGCCGGATTATTTGTTGTAGGTCCGGGAGCCGCCGGATTGGTCATCGCACCAAAAACTACCTGACCAATATCGGTATCGACACTGGATGTAGCATTCGAATTACAATAACAACCTGTTGGTGTATTCATATTCACTTGTGCAACAGTAGAGGTCACAATTGGTCCCATACTACAGCGTATCTGGCATTGATACCAGGTGGTAGCAATCTGACCGGGACTTGCATAAATAGCTTGAGTAGCACCAATAATTGGAGTAAATGGTCCTGCCGCACTTACTGTAGAAGATAGCCATTGAAAAGTATAACCACTATTAAAAGGAGGATAAAGTCCACTAAGACTTACTGAATAAGGCGTACTAGCACAAACAGATGGGGAAGAAGGAACAGCAGTTATTCCGGCAGGAACACCTGCACAGGGCGTAGCGACATTATAGTACAATTGCACATCCGGCCGGGTATTAGTAACAAATCCGTTTCCAACAGGTGGTGTATTGTCTGTACCCCAGTATTGATAGTAATTTCCTGCGGTTGTGGATCGCGAGAAAACTTTACCATTAAAGGTTTCCCCTCCTCCTCCTCCAAAATTGGTTTCAACAATTACTTCCAAATGAGTTCCACCTCCATTAAAATAAAACGGACTTGTCAAGACAATGGTCACCCAGGAATTCGGTAAAAATGTGGCAGAACTGACATTTCCATTAAAACACAGAGTGGCTGTTGCAGAGGCTGCAGCATAAGTTGAAGCGGCAAGTCCCGCAGGTCCGGCAACTTCTTTCAACAAAACCCTTACCGGTGTATTAGGAGTAGGAGTATTGAAACTGGTTAAGAAAAATGATACTCTGGAAATTATGATACTATTCGGTACTCCGGCGGCAGTGAGTTCAGGTGCCGTAAGCTGTATTTGACTCCTGTCATAACCCCAAAATGTACCCAGCGGACGATAATTAAATGCCGCACCCGGACCCGGACCTGCTCCCCCTCCCGGCACGTTCACACTGATCTGAGCTACAGCAGCAGTATAGGTGAGAGCAAATATAAAAACCAAGACGACTCTTAGCTTTTCGGTTAAGGAAGGAAAATGGTATTTCATGGTGTGGGTGTTTTGGTGAGGATAAAGTTAAAAATATTTATGAATTAACAAGATATTTTTACCAACAGTTTATGTCAGTTCAGTTCGATTTAACTACATTTGACCCTACACTGGGGTGCCCCGAAGGGCTGAGATTACACCCATACCACCTGATCCGGATCATACCGGCGTAGGAAGTGTATAGATGTTGCTTTTTACGGTCACCCTTTAATCCGCTTCATCCATGAAAAAATATTTCTTTATTAGCCTACTGCTCACTTGTTTGGCAAACACAATTTTCCTTTGCTCAATTTCGACTCATGGGAATGGTAAAGGATGCCAAAATATTCCCATTTCGGGAGTGGTGATCTCCATAGAAAATACGCAGCTACAAGTCATTTCTGACGTTGACGGTATTTTTATCATTAACAAGTTGCGCCCGGGAACCCATACCTTATGGCTGCGATCTATGGGATTTGAAAATAAAATGGAAGTAGTGGAAATAACGGGTGATAAAGAAATTACCATCCTCCTCACCAATAAGCCACACTTGGCTGATGAAGTTATTGTAAGTGCCACAAGAACTGGGAATAATGCAGGGATGGCGGTGAGTTTGTACAGTAAAGATGAAATTGAGAAAATGAACACCGGTCAGGATTTACCCTATTTGCTGCAGATGTTACCTGCTGTAGTCGCCACATCCGATGCAGGAAACGGAATCGGCTACACCGGAATCAGGATCAGAGGGAGCGATGCAAGCAGGGTGAATGTTACCATCAATGGAATTCCTGTAAATGATGCGGAGTCGCAATTGGTGTATTGGGTCAATATGCCGGATTTCGCCAGTTCAGCCGAAAATATTGAAGTGACAAGAGGCGCAGGAGTGAGTACCAACGGGGCCGGCGCCTTTGGCGGAACGATTAATATTCAAACGGCTCATGTCAGTGATTCGGCTTATGTACAGAGCAGTCATGCCGCCGGGACTTTTAATACGTTCAAAAACAATCTCTCTTTTGGTACCGGTTTATTGCGGAATAATTTATCACTGGAAGGAAGACTTTCTTCCATTAAGTCGGATGGATTTATTGACAGAGGAAGCTCCGACTTACAATCCCTTTATCTCAGCACTGCCTGGAAAAATGCGAACACTATCGTTCGCTTCAATCTGTTTACCGGAAAGGAAGTTACCTATCAAAGCTGGTATGGAGTCAATCCACCTGGCTGCTGAATATTGCCCTGCATGCAACAAAAGGGAACGGCTATTATGAAGAATTCAAGAGCAATCAGTCACTCTCAGATTATGCTATCGCAGATGTGGTACTGAATGACACCATCATCACCACGACAGATCTTATCCGGCGGAGATGGCTGGACAATCTTTTCTACGGCACAACCTGGACCTTAAAGGGAAATATCATCGATAACTTTACGCTTACCTTCGGGGGAGGGGTGAACAGATACGATGGGGATCATTTCGGCGAGGTGATATGGGCGGAATATGCCGGAAATTCGGATATCCGTCAGCGTTATTATGAAAACAATGCGGTGAAAGATGATCTGAATGCTTATTTGAGAGGAGAATGGGAAATCTCCCGTCAACTTCATCTCTTCGGCGACCTGCAGCTTCGCCGGGTAGATTATCGTTTTACAGGACCCAATGAAGATGGTCTTCCCGCACCGCAAGAGGCCGGTCTTCAGTTCTTCAATCCGAAAATGGGCGTTACCTATCGTCCCCGGATGAACGTGACTGTGTACGGATCTGTCAGCGTGGCGAATAAAGAACCCAACCGAAACGATTATACCGAATCGAGTGCTCTTTCCAGACCAAAACCTGAAAGCATGATCGACTATGAAGCAGGAGTAAAATATGCTTCAAAACGATTTAATTCCGGGATGAATTTCTACTACATGGATTACTACGACCAGCTGGTATTGACCGGAAAAGTAAATGATGTGGGCAGCTATACCCGTACCAATATCAACCGCAGCTACAGAGCCGGCATGGAACTGGAATTAGCGGTACAACTGTTAAAAAAAATGATCCTGCAGGGAAATGTTACTCTCAGTGATAACAGAATAAAAAATTACGTGGAATACACCGATAGTTATGATATCGATTTCAACTATACCGGTCAGCAGGCAGAAGTGTTTAAAAATACCAGCATTGCCTTTTCACCACAAATCATTTCCAATATCCAATTGCAATATCAACCTTTCCCCAATACAGAAGCCTCATTCATTGTTCGTCATATCTCAAAACAATATCTCGACAATACCGAAAATGAGGCGAGCATTCTTCAGGCATATACCGTAGGTGATATTCGTATCAGTTATTCGCCGACGTTCAAGTTCTGTAAAAAATCAGATTTGATTTACTGTTGAACAATGTCTTCAGTACACTCTACGCATCGAATGGCTATACATTTGGGTACCTCTATGACAACACCCGTATCAGAGAAAACTTCTATTATCCGCAGGCCGGTTTCAACTTCATGGGACAAGTTACGCTTCGTTTTTAGATGGTTTCGTATGGGACAAAATTTCCAGCAAAAAAGCCCTGTAGGGGCGGTATCTCTGTAACCGACAAACTCCCCTCCCCATACAACCGCCGGCACCCGACCTAAGGTCGGGCGCCGGCATAGGTGGGAGAAGATGATATCCTTTTCTACAGAGTTACCGCCCCTACAGGGCTTTTGCGACGAAGAACTCAGGATATGTCTAAAAGTATGACTTATCACCCTTGTGACAACACCTTCCTCATCCGGAAATCATGGCAAGCAGATCCTCGAGAGTATGTCCTCGATGAATGGGTTCATTCGGTAGCCATTTAATTATTCGCGGTGACTGTAGAATCAGTCCCGACTTATGCCGTTTACTCTGCTGCACTTTTTCAAAACCAATTTCGAAAACCAAATCGGGAACAATACTTCGTACCGGACCAAATTTCTCCACCACATTCCCCTTCACATAGGCGTTGATCTTTTGCATCTCTCCCGGTGAAAGATTTTCCGGCCTGACTTTAGCAACGGGAATCAACAGCTCTTGCTTCCAAACAGCGAATGTAAATTCTACAGCAACTCCACCCGCTCCGGGGTTACCGGATTGCACATAAATCAAGACCCCAATGATCGAAAGCGGATCCGATTTCAAAGTCCATAAATAAGTTGGTTCTCCTTCCTGATAATAACGGGCTGTTAATTTTCGAATCATAAATGAAGAACAGGAAGCTGAAAAAATGGATCCCGTACTTTGAACGCTCTCCTCTTGAAAATTCAAAATTACCGGACGAGGTAAATGAAGTTGGAAATGGTTTACTGATTGAATGAGCTCTGATAATTTCTCCAATCGTTGATATAAGGGTTGGGGAGAAATATCCCGTCCCTCCCACTCGGGCAAATCATCCGCAAAAAAAATTACGGGCACTTCATTCATCAGGATTTTACTTGTTTTCCTTGCCTTCAATCTTTTTTCGAGAAGCTGTAGTGGTAAATATTTATCCTCTTTAAATGCAATCAACAAACCCGTTATGACAAAACTATTCTTAATCTCACTAAAAACTTGTTTTATCTCCGGAAATATTAGAGTGATCAAATCACCGGTAGCGCTCCAGATAAAAACTTCACCATCTCTTTTTATTATTTGAATGCGCAATCCTTCGGGTTGAAGATCCACTCTCCATAAATCCTCTTCTCCCAATTCAGCTAAAGGTGCTTGATATGTAGTGAGTGTGTTCCAGGGAAATGGTTTCGCGAATAACTCCTTCTCTACTTCCTTAAAAACAAGTTCTTGAAAAGTGATTTGATCCGGAGACCAGTTGCGTTGCAAACGAAGTCGAAGTTTCCATTCGTCAATACCGGTGTGATGGAATAGCGCTGAACATAAAATTCCTTCAGGAATGGTAGATCGAAAGGCGCCGGTTAATAATTTATTGAGCACATAGCGTTCATAGGTCTCCATTGAATTCCATAAACTGAAAAGTAATTCCTTTCTCGTCGCTGCATCTCCCGCTTTCATCGACCGCCAAACCTCCATGACCTCCGACAAAGGAATCGATTTCATATTTGTAGGTGCAGGTAGAATCAGTGCGATGGTTTCGGAGACATCCCCTATAAACTCAAAACATTCATCAAAGAGCCAGGAGGGCAATCCGGCCATCTCCATGGCATATTCCTTCAAACTTGCAGGAGATAAAACCGAAGCGGGCCTCTTTCCCGAAAAAATGGCCAACATCCAAATGATATCTGCATCACTCGCGGAAGATAAATAATGAGCAATACCCTCTGCCTTTTTAGCAGACGATTTAGATAGCTCGAGTTCTCGACATACTGCTGCAAACGCTTTCATGAATGCGGCATCATTTTTAGTTCAGCGTTATCGCCTTCATACAATGTTTTCAATTCATCTGCATCTATTCCCTGTTCCCGCAACCAGCGCACATAGGCCGAAGTATAACCATGCGTAACGTACACCTTTTGGGCACCTGTAGCTGTTACTGCTTTGTTGAGTCCATTCCAGTCGGCATGATCACTCAATGTAAACCCACGATCTGCTGACCCCCATTTACTCTTACCCCGCAAATTTGTCCAGCCGGAAGCAAAAGCCATGGAGTAGGGTTTAAATTTATCCAGCCATTCACCGGCCGTAGCAGACGAAACAATAAGCAACGCATTGCGTAACTGTGCAGGATTGATATTATTTTTAAAAGGCAATGTATGTGGAAGCGAAGGAGAAAATCCGCGAATGATTTCATTCATCTCTTCTATCACCGGATGAACAATGACAGGACCAATCCGGGGTCGAGGTATTGCAAAATGCGTTGCGCCTTTCCCAAACTATAGACCATCATCACCGACACCACTCCATCCGCTGCATTACCTGCCCACCAGGCATTGATTTCATTAAAAACTTCTGCTTGTGGTTTCCATCGAAAGACGGGCAATGCAAAAGTAGATTCCGTAATAAACGAATGACAGGGCACGGGCTCAAAGGCCGGTGAGAGACCATCATCTTCCGTCTTATAATCGCCGGAAACTACCCAAATTTCTCCTTTATGCTCCAGACGAATTTGAGCCGAACCGGGTACATGTCCGGCGGGATGAAAAGAAATTTTTACGCCATTGCAACTAAATGCTTTTCCATACGCATAGCCTTGTGCATTAATTTTTCCGAGGCGCGCTGCAAGTATAGGAACCGAATGTTCATGGCATATATAAAGTCCGTTGCCACCGCGTGCATGATCTGAATGCGCATGCGTAATGAGTGCATTGGGAACAGCCTGCCAGGGATCAATATAGACATCAGCAAGCGCACAATACAATCCTTTTTTAGCAAGTTCTATTAATGGCATCGTTAAATTTCCCTCTGAAATTACGAAGAAAAATTAACCTTTTTCGAAGGAATTTCTAATCTTGTGATACACATTAGGAAAAAATAAGTGATGATGGTGTGGTAATCAAACAATGAAATGACGGATATTTTTCGAATGCAAATACTATGTGACATAGTAACTATAAATTCAACCAATCATATTCTCCATCTTTCTTACACCCCTAACTTCCCACTCAAAATCACCGCCAACTCTTCAAACTGTTGCCAGCTCAGGGCTTCTGCTCTTAAATCGAGATAGGGGACATGGGAGAAATCAGCGGGCAAGAGTGGACGCAAGGCATTGCGCAATGTTTTCCGGCGTTGGCTGAAGCCTTGCTTTACTACTCTGGTGAAGAATGCCTGCTCGCATTTTAATGTTGTTCGGGTTGTGCGAACCAATCGGATGACAGCCGATTTTACACGGGGTGGAGGTATGAATTGTTGTTCATGTACCGTAAAAAGATATTCGATATCGAACCAGGGTTGGAGCAGCACACTCATGATGCCATAGTCGCGGTTGCCAGGAGGAGAGGCAATGCGTTCGGCCACTTCCTTCTGAAACATGCCCACTACCACCGGAACTTTATCGTTATAATCCAGTACACTAAATAAAATTTGTGTAGAAATATTGTACGGAAAATTACCAATCACCACAAAACGATCTTTGAAGAGTTCATCGAGATTCAACTGCAGAAAATCACCTTCCATCAGGCGACCTTTCAATGCCGGAAAATGTTCGAGCAGGTAAGGAACCGACTCGCGGTCGAGTTCAATAGCGAAGGTTTTATATTCTTCGTGTTGCAGTAAATATTTCGTCAGCACTCCCATTCCCGGACCTATCTCCAGTACCTGATCAATGCCATCGGGTAAAATCAAAGCATCCACAATAGCGGCAGCCACCGTTTCATCATTCAGAAAATGTTGACCTAAAAACTTCTTCGCGCGTACACCCTGATAAGACTTCATCACACGACCTCCAGTAAGGTTCGAAAGGCTACAAATTTTCCACCGTATTTTTTCGCTGTGGCCTGTTGCAGTGCCGGGGCGAATTCATCGCGATACTTTTCATAGGTCACCATGTCCTTGCAGGTATATTGAATGGCATAGGTAAATCCACCTGCCTCTTCTGCCAGTACTCTGCAAATGCGCTGATCGGTAAACATCCCGGTTTGCATCACTTCGGGAATATGTACTTCCTTCATCCACTGCAACCACTCCACGGCTACGTCTTCATCTATATTCACCGTCACATTGTAAATAATCATGCTTATAATATTTTTGTAAAAATACTAAAAACCAGAATGGCTTAAGGAAGAGATTCCCGGAAAGCAATAGCGCGAGTTAATTGTACCTATTGGTACGTTTTTCACCTTGGAAATCAGGTATACGACAGGAAGGATAATATTTTTCATTTAAACGCGGCGGTCGCGGCGATCTCGCGGCGGTCGCGGCGTTAAACATAAAATCGTTTATTCTAAGACAATTGGTCTTAAAGTGAGAATACTTTTTAAAATGCTGTGTTCGCTGCAATCCCGCTGCGTTCGCGGCATATAAATATAGAATCGTTTATTCTAAGACAATTGGTTTTAAAGTGAGATTGCTTTTTAAAACGCTGCGTTCGCTGCGATCCCGCTGCGTTCGCTGCGTTTAAATATAAAATCGTTACTCCTAGGGCAATTGCTATTAAATAGATGTCTACTCAAAGGCTTCCGCACGCAGATACGGCTTCAAAGAGGCTAGCGCTAAGAAGGAAGACATGGCAGGTATTTTAGTTGAATGTACCGGACAAGAATGGATGAAGAAAGTGATTTCCGGAAACAAATGGCGTGTTCTAAAGTCCCGTTTCAACTAAAAGAATCAATTGATTTTATCACCCTCAGCAAACGGAAACGCTTACGCGCATCTACCACAAAAAGACTACCCGGATATTTGGTGAGCAGGGATTCGTAAATGGTTTTTGCTTTCTCCTTATCGTTGAGTTGATTTTCATAGAGCAATCCCAATTGATACATCGCATCATCGGCAAGGATATCTTCCGGGTATTTTTCAGTGATCTCTGCCAGCAATGCAGCTGCCTCTGTAAATCGTCCCTGAGGTTTTAGGATTTGAGCCTTCTTATACCATACTTCATCACTCAGCATATGTCCGGGAAAAACGGTAAGAATACTATCGAGTGTGATCATCGACAAACTATCTTTATTCTGAAAATCGTATAAATCAGCGCGTGAATACATCAGCAAAGCCTCCATCGTGGTATCGAGATTTGTTATATCAGTGATCAGGAGTGAAAGCGATAAGGCATCGTTGCTGATCAACTGACTGGTGGCGGCTTTTAACACGTTGAGTTGATCTTTCGCCCAATCAAATTCACCGAGATAATACGAGAGACGGGCGTTTCTGAATTTCGCTTCTCTGCCTAAGGCATCATTTTTAAAATCTTTATCGACTTGTCCGTAGAGCAATGCCGCATCCCATACCAATCCATCGAACACATAAATATCGGCGAGCTCCAGTTTGCATTCTGCTTTAAATTGCGTTTTCAGATTTGGTAAATCAATCGCTTCCAATAATAATTCAATGGCCTTACCGGTATTATGCAGGTAAAAAGCCTGCAGATGAGAAAATCCACGAATGAGCGGAGCCGTAGCCACATTCTTTCCAAGTTCCTGCAAGGCGATGACATAATCATTTTCGAGACGAAGTAAATCAGCGCGCGTATAGGTGCCCGAGCCGGTGATGCGTTCATTGGTCACATTGATCAACTCCATGCGCGCAGTCACATAATTCATATTGGTGCTACCCTTATCCATCACGTACTGAAAACACTTTTCAGCAACGGGAAAATCCAGATTATTCACAGCCGTTCT
Source organism: Bacteroidota bacterium (assembly GCA_016721435.1). Lineage (GTDB taxonomy): Bacteria > Bacteroidota > Bacteroidia > AKYH767-A > OLB10 > JAJTFW01. Next base: position 103,868 of record JADKIC010000003.1, on the reverse strand, counting down.
TCCCAAACTTACGAGACGTTCTCCTGTTCTCCTAAACGTTTATCGAGACCTTTCGCCTGAATAAAAGCCGATTCAAAATCCTTCTCCTGCAGGAACAGCCATAACAATAACTCACTGTAATTGGTATCCTCCGGACGCTTTTGAATTTTACGCAACAAACTCTGACGCACCAGATCACTGAGATTTCCACTCAGGTCATTCCCTATTTTATTTTGCAGTATCGTTTGAATGTTGGGCAAATAACCGGGATTAAAATCAATCATCTCAATGTACTCATTCACCATCTCCGGAAACTTTCCCAACTGGGCATACGCCTCTGCCAACTCGAAAGAAAAAGGATAAGCACCCTTCAGCAATTTCCGTCCCTGCAAATAAGTTTCAACGGTATAATCGAGTTGTTGTCTCCTCGTAAATCCATTGCCGAGCAGGTTCACCTGATTGATATCCGGACTGAGATTCTTTATCGCATCCGCATACACTTTCTTCGCTTTCTCCGGCTCCTCCTGCAATTCATAAATAGCACCGAGATCAATTTTCAGAGAGGGATCCTGAGGAATCCGTTTCATTTGCTTCTTCACCAGCTTCTCCGCCTTATCATACTCCTTCACTTTAATCAGACATTGCATATAACCGTTGTATGCACCAAAAGGATCCTGATCATAATATTTTTCAAAGTACACCACCGCCTTTTCAAACTCGCCCGTACTGAAATACTGATTGGCCAGTTCGGCATTGGATTGTCCGGGCTGCGCGGAGATTTCCCCGTTGAAGCCGGCAAGTAGTAAAAAAAGAAGTGTGATGAATATTCTCATTTAATTTTATCAAATCCTGTATACGGAATTAACACGGCAGGGATACGTATTCCATCTTTCTCCTGATTATTTTCCAGCAGGGCGGCCACGATACGAGGTAACGCCAAAGCAGAGCCGTTTAGTGTATGCGCAAGTACAGGTTTGGCATTTCCCTCGCGATACCGCAATTTCAAACGATTCGCCTGGAAGGATTCGAAATTTGACACCGAACTCACCTCGAGCCAGCGCTTCTGAGCACCACTCCATACTTCCATATCGTACGTCAGCGCAGAGGCAAAACTCATATCGCCGCCGCAGAGTTTCAATACGCGATACGGTAGTTCCAGTAATTTCAATAAACCGGTCACATACGTGCGCATATCATTCAAAATCTCATAACTATGATCCGGATGAGCAATTTGCACAATCTCCACTTTATCAAACTGATGGAGACGATTCAAGCCGCGTACATGCGCACCATAAGAGCCGGCTTCGCGACGAAAACAAGGGGTATAGGCGGTACACTTGATGGGCAGGTCTTCTGCTTTTACGATCGTATCTCTGAAAATATTGGTCACCGGCACTTCAGCAGTGGGAATCAGGTATAAATTATCAAGTCCTACATGATACATCTGCCCCTCTTTATCGGGAAGTTGTCCGGTACCGAAACCCGAATCCTCATTGATAAGAATCGGTGGTTGCACCTCGGTATACCCTGCACGACCGGCATTATCCAGAAAAAAGTTAATCAGAGCCCGTTGCAACTTCGCTCCCATGCCCTTGTAAACCGGGAAACCCGCACCGGCAATTTTATTTCCCAATTCAAAATCGATGATATCATATTTAGTGGCCAACTCCCAATGAGGCAAGGCCGCGTCGTCGAGCTTCGGCATGAAATGCTCATCGAGTAAAAAAACTTCATTGTCCTCGGCTGTTTTTCCGGCAGGCACCTGCGGAGATGGAAGATTGGGCAACCGGATGAGTATCGCTTTGATCTGCTCTTCCAGTTCGGTTTGTTTCTCCTCCAGACTTTTGCAGGTTTCCTTGATCGCTGTACTTCTGTTACGAAGATCCTCTGCTTCTGCCTTTTTCCCGGATTTAAACAGTTCACCGATCTGCTTCGCCAGGGCATTTTGCTCTGCCAGCAGCATTTCCAATTCGGTTTGAATCCTTCGCTTTTCGATATCGAGGGTATAAATTTCCTCAATATCATGGGTGGCATCCATATTTTTCACTGCCAGACGGGCAATGACATCCTGCTTGTTTTCACGGATATACGCTAACTGAATCATAAACGGGTAATAATGAGCTGCAAAGGTAATCGTTTCAGACGCATTAGCTGACGGGAAAGGGCTATTTTTGCAGCCATGTTGAAAGAAGCTCAGGAAAGCGCGGCATTTTTAAATCCATTCATCTCCGAAAAACCTACGGTTGGAATTATTCTCGGAACCGGCCTTCACCGGTTGGCGGAGGAGATGCAAATCAGGAGTCTATTCCCTATGAGCGCATTCCACATTTTCCAGTGAGCACCGTAGAATCCCACAAAGGGCAGTTACTTCTCGGCACGCTGAGCGGTAAAGAAGTCGTGGCGATGCAGGGGAGATTCCATTTTTACGAAGGGTATTCGATGCAGCAATTGAGTTTTCCTGTAAGGGTAATGAAGTTGGTGGGGATAAATATCCTACTCGTTTCCAACGCGGCCGGTGCTTTAAATCCTGAGTATAAAAAGGGCGAACTGATGTTGCTGGATGATCATATCAATCTACAAGGCGACAATCCACTCATTGGGAAAAACGAAGATTTTTTTGGTCTTCGTTTTCCGGATATGAGTGCTCCCTACGATAAGGATTTACAAAACAGGATGTTGGCGGCAGCATCTGAATTGGGAATAAAATTACATACCGGTGTGTACGCTGCTGTTCCCGGACCAATGTTGGAAACCCGTGCTGAATACCGTTACCTGCGAAGAATCGGAGCCGACGTGGTGGGCATGAGTACAGTGCCGGAGATCATTTGCGCACGACACATGAACATGCGATGTCTGGCCATTTCAGTGATCACCGATGAATGCGATCCGGATCATTTACAACCGGTAACGCTTGAAGAGATCATTGCTGTTGCCGGTACAGCGGATAAAAAACTCTCGGAATTATTTAAAGCACTCTTGACCGAATTATGAATTCGTACTGGGAGACTTGCTATCTGATTGTATTCTCGGGCTTGCGTACGGGAATGCATCTTCCCCCGCTTTCGGGAGAGGAAGGAATGGAGAAAGTTCTTTCCGTTTTACCATCGACCTCTATTCAAATTGTAAATGCTCATAACGATGTATCTACTAACGTTGATGCATGGCCGAAAGAAGTGACTCCGCCCGGTGAATGTGAATTTATTGCAAGCGCTTACCGCAGAGGGTTTGAAGATGGTTACCGGAAAGTGGCGGGAATATTCTCCTTCCCTCCGGCGCTGGAAAAAAAACATCTCGAAGAAGCCTTCAAGAGTATCCGTCCGCTGGATTGCTGTTTGGGTGCAGATACTGCAGGCGGCATTTATTTTTTGGGCATGAACAGATACGACGAGGGTTTGTTCAGCCAACAACCGTGGGGACAATCCTCACTCAGCAAGTCAATAATCCGCGAAATCGGAAATCAAAAGAAAATAATGTATAAATTACCTGTGCTCGGAAGATAGCCGGATCGGCGAAAAATAGATTTCTTTGCACCAGGAAAACCAGAACTCAATAATGTTAGAACTACTCAAACGATTCGAAGACAAGAAGCCTGAAATAATATTTGAATGGAATGATCCCTTATCGGAAGCGACGGGATGGATTGTCATCAACTCTTTAAGAGGAGGTGCTGCCGGAGGGGGAACAAGGATGCGCAAAGGATTAGACCGCCGCGAAGTAGAGTCATTGGCAAAAACGATGGAAATTAAATTTACGGTAGCCGGTCCTGCCATTGGTGGAGCAAAATCAGGAATCAACTTCGACCCCACCGATCCGCGCAAGCAGGAAGTGTTGGAGAGATGGTTCAAGGCGGTTTTACCGATGTTAAAAAACTGCTACGGAACAGGTGGTGATCTTTTCGTGGATGAAATTCATGAGGTCATCCCCATTACCGCCGCGATGGGTCTGCTTCATCCACAGGAAGGTGTGGTGAGCGGACATTTCAAAAGTGTCGGCAAGGACCGTGAAGAACGAATTACAAAACTTCAGAACGGTGTCAGCCTGATGGTGGATGATGCACGTTATGTACCTGCCGGTTCCGCCTACAGGGTAGCCGATATGATTACAGGTTATGGAGTGGCGCAGCCGGTCATACATTTTTATAAGATAAAAGGAGAAGAATTAAAAGGGAAAAAAGTTCTTGTGCAGGGATGGGGAAATGTAGGAGCAGCAGCAGGCTATTATTTAGCAGAGGCGGGCGCAGTACTTACCGGCATCATTGATCGCAACGGAGGTGTACTTAACGGCGAGGGCTATACGAAAGATGAAGTCATCCAACTTTTTCATTCCCGGACGAAGGATATGTTCGGAGGTTTTAAGAAAGAAGAAAAAGTCAACGAACTCTTCTGGCAACAGGAAGCGGATATATTCATTCCGGCAGCAGCATCGCGCCTGGTGACACTCGACCAACTCACCTCCTTAGCCGACAGAGGGCTGAAGGTGATTGCCTGTGGTGCGAATGTTCCCTTTGCTGATCCTGAAATATTCTTCGGAGCCATTGGCAGATACGCGGATCACCATATGAGTGTTATTCCTGACTTTATATCTAACTGCGGCATGGCCCGAGTCTTTGCTTACCTCATGAGTAATCCGGAAAAAACAGATGCAGAAGGGATATTTGAAGATGTGGCAGCAACGATACATCGGGCGATGGATGCTATCCATCAAATCAACAAAGGAACCAAGGATATAACGGCAAGCGGATACGAAATTGCATTGAAGCAGCTGCTCTAAATTTTTAAAACATGGAAACACATTGGCTGGATCAGCAGTTTTTTGAGAACCGGGTAGAAGACCTACTATGGTTTGGAGGGATCATCCTCATTGGTATCATCTTCAAACGCTATGTATCGAACCATCTTTCCGGACTCATTTATCAATTCCTGAAGCGCTATGCAGCAGGTGTAGATGTAAAGGAACTGCGCGAATTACTGCGTAAGCCTTTTGGTCTTTTCATTATTCTTATCAGTGTTTACATTGCCTGCAAGCAAATACATTGGCCGGAGAGCTGGCATTTGCCCAATGAAGAAAATTTCGGCTTGCGTTTTGTCATCTGGAAAGCCTTTCAGTTTTTCATTATCATTTCTGTGACCTGGATCCTGACCCGACTGATTGACTTCTTCGGCATTGTCCTACTCCATCGCGCAAAGCAAACCTCCTCTAAATCCGACGATCAACTGGTGCCTTTTATTAAGGAGTCGATTAAAATCCTGATCATCATCCTGAGTCTTTTCATTTCTCTGGGTATTGTATTTCATGTGAATGTTGCATCGCTTATTGCAGGTTTGGGAATCGGAGGTATCGCGATCGCATTGGCGGCGAAAGACACGCTGGAAAACCTCCTCGGTTCGTTTGCCATCTTCCTGGATAAACCATTTACGATTGGCGATACAGTGAAAGTAGGTGGTGTTCACGGTAAAGTGGAGAAAATCGGATTCAGAAGCACACAAATCAGAACCTTTGAGCGGACTGTAGTTTCCGTCACCAATAAAAAAATGATTGACGCTGACCTTGAGAACATCAGCATGCGCACCATGATCATGGCATTATTTCCGCTCACCGTACGCTATGAAACTCCGGTGGAAAAAATTGAAAGTTTCAAATCCGCTATTTTGAATCTATTGAAAGCGGATCCCGATATCATACAAGATCCAATGCCTGCAATTCGTGTGGACAAAATCACTGATTCAGGAATTGAATTGCAGTTTTTCTTCTTCATCAATACGACGGATGTGGATGTCTTTGCCACAAAACGGGAATCTGTTTTATTTGAAATACTAAGTATTGGACAAAAAATGGATTTAAGGTTTGATACCAAAATTCAGGAGTTCCAGATCAAAACCTGAAATCCCGCCGGACCATGCCCGGATTGAACCTGAAGCATCCGCACCCTGTAAAATGGGAACCCCAGGCTCAGGAATAAAATACTTTATTAACTTTAGGCTTTAATATTAAACCGGATTAAACAACCCCTATGAATTATACGTCGGCCGAAGCATTTGCATATGACCTGTTAAAGAAACATTTACCTGCCAATCTTTATTATCATAATCTTCCTCATACTATTGACGTGACAGAGTCAACAGAAAGATTATGTCAGTTGGAGAAACTGGATAGCGACAATACCATTCTTTTAAAAACAGCAGCGGTATTTCACGACACAGGATTTATAGAGCAATACGATAAAAACGAACCCATAGGTGCCCGATTAGCCGGTGAACATCTTCCGCAATTCGGTTATACACCTGAACAGATTGCGACGATTCAACAACTTATTTTGAGTACCGCAAGTCCCAGGCAGCCGGACGGTATAATGCAAAAGATTATTTGCGATGCGGACCTGGACTATACCGGCAGAGCTGATTTCTTTACAATCAGTCAATCACTCCGAAGAGAATGGGCAGAGCATGGCAGAAATATTAAACTCACTGAATGGTACGAGCTTGAAAAAGATTTTCTCGAAAATCATTTTTTTTATACAGAGACAGCGTACTCCTTACGCAACAAAGGTAAACTCGAAAACCTGGATGATATCCGGCAACTGCTTAAAGATATCGGTTTGGCCTCCGGTAGCAATGTGGTTCCGGAAAACATTTTCCTGAATCTGGCCGACGATCGTCTTCATCTCGTTGAATTATTAAACAAAACATCTTTATTCAAAACCGGAGATCGTTCCTTATTAGAGCGTATTGCGATGATGGTGGAACGCCTACATCTGAAAGCAGAAGAGCCGCTCTTTAAGAAAGGGGATCCCGGAGACTGCATGTATATTATTGAAAAGGGAAGTTTGAAAGTCCATGACGAAGGAATACAGCTGGCAGAATTGAAAGCAGGCGAATATTTTGGTGAAGCATCGCTTATCGATTCAGCTCCCCGTACGGCATCGGTATCTGCTAAAACAGATGTCATCATTTTGCGTCTGGGAGAAAAAGATTTTTTCAGCTTATTGGGCAGTCATCCCTATATGAACAGGCTCTTGATGAAGGAACTCATTAACCGACTTCGCAATCAGAATGACAATGTGGTAAATGAATTCAGAGGAAGAGAGAAAAAGTTACAGGAGTTGGTGGAGTTGCGCACGATGCAGATCATGGAAGAAAAGCGTAATGTTGAGATTAAATCCATGGAACTGGAATTAGCACTCAAAGAATTGCAAGAAGCACAACGACTATTGGTCCATCAGGAGAAAATGGCCTCTTTAGGACAACTCACTACCGGTATTGCGCATGAACTTTTGAATCCATTAAACTTTGTAAATAACTTCTCTTCCGTTTCTATTGATTTGTTAGAAGAGATGAAAGGATCTATTACGGATGAAGATTCGCTCGAACTCTGTTCAGACCTGCTTGACAATATTAAGCGCATCTCACAGCATGGTCATCGTGCCGGTGAAATCGTACGAAGTATGGCGGAACACTCTTCTGCCTTTGGCAAGGAAAAACAAGAGGTAAATCTGCATGCATTGATTGAAGATGCAGTGGGTGTGAGTACGAAAGTCGTGGAAGGCACTTTAACGGATGAGCAGGTAAAAAGCATTTTAAAATTAGAAGCGATTCATTATAAGACCGAAGCAGTATACAGTGATCTCTTCCGGATTTTCGTCAACCTCCTTCGCAATTCAGTTGCGGCTATCCATGACCGTAAGTCAAAAGGAAATACCGACGAAGGGGTGATCAGTGTCATTACCCAAAACATTGATGGTGCCATTCAAAATTGAAGTCATCGATAATGGGATTGGAATTCCGGATGAACATGTCGAGAAAATCTTCCTTCCCTTCTTTACTACTCGTCCGCCGGGTAAAGGTGTAGGCTTAGGACTCAGCATCAGCCATCAGATTATCACTGCTTACGGAGGTCAACTCTTGTATGAAAAAGATAACGAGGGAACTAAGTTCAAAGTCATTTTACCATTAGGATAAGCCAAAGGAATTTTTAAGAAATAAAATCCATGGTTCAATTAACAGCCTGCAGGTAAGAAATCCCTACCAACTTCCTCCTGCTCCACCGCCGCCAAAGCTGCCGCCGCCGAATCCGCCGAAGCCACCTCCTCCGCCGCCACCGCCGAAACTTCCGCCACCAAATCCACCACTGCCTCTATTAAAATCTCCCCATTTTCCGGAATGCTTATTACTTGCTGCATTCAACAAGGCCCATGCAATCCAAAAAGTAGTATTGTTTAAACGGGAATACCGCATCACACTGCTCACTTTAAAAATCAGCATGAATAAAATGATCAGTATGACTCCTAATACCTTTGGAAATCCATCTGAATTCTTCTTTCTCGACGTTGATTCTTTATACTCACCCTTTACCGCATCCATCATTTTGGAGCTTCCGGCTAAGAGTCCTTCAAAAAATCTCCCCTCTTTAAAAAGAGGCTTAATGTCATTCTCAATGATCTGCTTGCATCGCGCATCCGGTAAAGCGCCTTCTAAACCATAGCCGGTAGCAATATAAATTTGACGATCATCCTTCACGATCAACAATAGTGCACCATTATTTGTATTCTTCTGGCCAATGCCCCATTTCTCCGCCAACTCAAAAGCATAATCACTCGAAGGATAACCATCAAGTGTATATATCATCACTATCGCAATTTGGACGGAAGTCGTATCGTGAAATAAAAGCAACCTTTGTTCCAGCTCATCCAACTCCTGAGAAGATAAGGTGGATGTAAAATCGTTAGCGAGTCTTGGAGGATCAGGTTTTGGAGGAATTCTACCGCAGCCATACCTTGTCCAATTCCAAGGAAGGAAATCAATAAAATTAGAATTAGATTTTTCATCACTTATCCGGATTTCCGAAAACGATATCATCAGGGAGTTCGTTCACATCCTGCTGCTGTTTAGGGAAAAACACTTTTAATTTATTGCCTGCTTGTATGACTGCATGTTCTATCCCTTCTACTATTCGTCCATGGCGAAAATGCTCCAACATTTCTTCCTTCACATGATTCCAGAAATCATCGCCCACTTTTGCATGAATCCCTGCATCACCGATGATGGCGAACTTATGGTCTTTTAAAGCCAGATAGATCAGCACACCGTTTCGAAGTTCGGTTTTATGCATACCCAATTCAGCGAATACAAAAGCCGCATGATCCATCACATCTTCCTTGCATTCTTCGTCTATAAAAACACGAATCTCCCCGGAAGTCAACTTTTCCGCAGCACCTACAGCATTGCGAATCGTTTCCTTACCGGCAGATCCGATAATATCAACCGCTTTCATGATCAGAATTTTACTTCGGGAGCTTTAGCAGCACCTTGATCGGCGGCAAAGAAGGCCTTCTCTTTAAATCCGAACATGCCTGCGAGTAACACCTGAGGAAACTTGCGGACGTATTGATTATAATCTGTAACCGTATCATTGAACTTCTGGCGCTCGACAGTGATCCTGTTCTCGGTTCCTTCCAATTGCGCCTGTAATTCTAAAAAATTCGCATTTGCTTTTAGCTGAGGATACTGTTCAACCACTACCATTAATCGACCCAACGCTGTGCTTAATTGTCCCTGGGCTGCCTGGAACTTCGCCATATCTTCCGGATTCAGATTCTTCGCATCCACTTTTACCTGTGTCGCATTTGCTCTGGCTTCGATAACAGCAGTCAATGTTGACTTCTCAAATTCGGCTGCACCCTTTACTGTGTTCACAAGATTGGGAATAAGATCCAAACGGCGTTGATACACATTCTCGACCTGCGACCATGCATTCTGTACTACAACCTCTTTGTCTACCATGTTATTATAACTACCGGCAAACAAGCGATACAATACAAATACAACTACAAGAATGATCCCTAGGGTAATGAGTGTTTTTCTCATGATTTATTTATTTAGTGGTAAAATTAAAAGGTTAGACGATAGAACGCTTATTAAATTTTAAATCTTCTGAAAAGAAATTGGAACAAGTTATGCCCACCTGAATCTCAAATAATTGATTTTCAAACCCTCCTGCAAGAATTTCTTTTCATAAGTAGTTTGAATAGATAAATTAAATCCTTCCGGCGTATTTGCATAAAGATCATCAGTGCAAGCTTCCATGGAGCCTTTCTCACCCGATAACATTTCTAATGTGTACTCAAATAAGCCATAATTATCCGTTTTCAAATGAAAAACACCATCATCACCGGATAAATATCTATAAAGTTGCAGGAACTTAGGATTGGTTAGGCGACGGTTTTCTCTTGAGAGCTGGGGTTGAGGGTCGGGAAAGTGACCCAAATTTCCTTTACTTCTCCGGGGGCAAAGAACTCCTTCAGCCATTCCACATGCACTCTCAAAAAAGCACCATTCAGGATATGTTCTTCATTGATTGTTTTCGCTCCTCTCCAAATCCTGGCTCCTTTGATATCAATTCCTATAAAATTCAGTTCCGGGTAATTCCGGGCTAACTCTACAGTATACTCTCCTCTTCCGCAACCCACCTCGAGAACAATAGGTCTGTTATTTTGAAACACCTTTTCCTTCCAATTTCCTCTTAAACCATGATCAGTATGTACCAATGGAAATGGATATTGAAAGGTGCGTTCAAATCCTTTTAACTCTTCGAATCGCTGTAATTTACGTTTTGTCATATTTGCCGCACAAAATTAAAAAGCAAAGTCAAGATCCAAAGGGTTAATTTTGGAACGTGTCAGGAAAGCAACCGCATATTCTTTATACTGTCTTGAACTGGGGACTCGGTCATGCCACCCGGAGTATTCCCGTTATAAAAGAATTCATTCGGCAAAACACTAAGGTGAGTCTGGCGGGAGAAGGTGATTCACTGTTTCTGCTTCGCTCCGAATTCCCAACTCTTGAACATTATGAAATTAAAGGGGTGGATGTCCGGTATCCGGGCAATATGCCGCTCGCATTGGCCATGGTGTTGCAATCCTTTAAAATCAATACGGCCATTAAACGTGAACATCAGCAATTCACGGAGCTGGCAAAAAAGATAAAACCCGATGCTATTATCAGCGATAACCGCTATGGTGCGTATACCGATGGCATTCCCTCTGTACTCATCTGTCATCAGCTACAATTAAAAGCCCCGGACTTCTTGCGTTTCACTGAACCTCTCCTTCTTCGCTTCAACCGCATTTTCCTTCGTCCATTCTCAGAAATATGGGTACCTGATATGGAAGGCAGCGAAAATCTTACCGGTGATCTTTCACATTCCTCCACCACACTTCGCACCCTACAACCGGAATTTATTGGTCCATTATCCAGGTTGAAGGATGCAATTATTTCGGATACGCAAAAGCGTTATGACATCTTTGTCACCTTTTCCGGACCGGAACCCCAACGGAGCATTTTTGAAGAACAACTTTACTACAGCTAAAAGAATTACCCTACTCGGTATTGATGGTTACCGGCCAACCGCAGAAAAATTCCGGTCGAACAATCGGCAACGTTGATATGGTACCTCATCTCACACCCGGCGAATTGAAATTCCATTTTATACATAGCAACTACATTGTGTGCAGAGCAGGACATTCTACATTGATGGATCTATGTGCTTTCAAACGCAGTGCCCTGGTCATACCAACCCCCGGACAAACTGAACAGGAATACCTTGCAGGGATTCATGCTCAAGCCGGGAATTTGGTCACGTTTGCTCAAAACAAAATGGATATCGCTTCCGGAATTAAAATTCTGGATGGATGCCAACCTTTAAACCTCCCTGTCAATGAACTCATTGCACCAAGAATTACCCGATTTCTAAAGTCGCTGAAAACTTAATTTGTTTTATTTACTTTCGTCCTGTCAATTGGTTTTCCGTTTCGCGACGGAAATGAAAAGGGAATGCCGTGAAATCCGGCAACAGTCCCCGCTGCTGTAAACAGGTTTACATTTCTAAGATGTGAATAGAGAGGCAAAGCCACTTTCCGCATTCGTCGGATGGGAAGGCGCCACTGCTACTGTGAGTCAGAAGACCTGCCAGAGGACCATCCATGAAGAAACCTTCGGAGGAAAGGCGGGCATGATTCAGTAAAGAACTGATGGGGTTATCCTATTGCCCTTCCTTATGCGAATTTTCTTCATGGCTGGTTGTATTAAACATATCAACTCCATGAAAAATAAATTACAAACCTATCTATTTTGCCTTGCAGTACTCTCCTTCGCTTCTTGTGAAAGAGAAAAAGACGAAAGTACTTCACCCTTGCCCGATAATTTAAACGGGGTTTTCATTGTTAACGAAGGCGCCTTCCTTGCCGGTAATGCCTCAGTATCATTCTTCTCTTCAGACTCTGCTTATAGCACCTCTGATATCTTTGAAGCTGCCAATGGATTTCCTGTTGGTGATGTTTTACAATCCATGACTATCTTTAATAACCGCGCCTTTCTATGCGTGAATAATTCTCAGAAAGTGGAAGTTGTTTCCATGGGGGATTTTAAAAAAACCGGGACTATCTTTGGTGCAAACAGTCCACGATTTTTTTGTGGATGGAATGCTTCCCGGGGATTTATTAGCGACTGGAGTACAAATAAGGTATATCTTATCAATTTGAATTCATTAACTATTATTGATAGTATCGCTTGTGGTCAGGGGCCTGAACAAATGCTCCTCGACAACAATAAGCTCTTTATTTGCAATAGCGGAGGATTCACTGACGACAGCACGATTACAGTGGTGGATGTAAATACCCTTAACATTATCACTGAAATTCCATGTGGAGTCAATCCCGCGTCTATTTGTAAAGATGCGAATGGGAAGATATGGGTGATGTGTCGCGGAAGTCTTGGCAGTGATTTCACGCCCACACCCGATGATCCGGGTGGCAGATTACTAAAAATAGATCCTTCTTCTCTTAATATAGAACTTGCTATTTCATTTGTTTTTGATCAACACCCCTTAAAACTAACAATGAATTCCGGCAAAGACACATTATATTATCTGAAAGGGAGCAGTACTTATACCGGACAGGTTTTTAAAATGGGTATTAATGATATATATGATCCGGTTATACCTTTTATCGAAAGGGAAATGTATGCATTAGGCATTCATCCGGGCGGAACCATTTACACGGGGAGAGCAAGTTTCTCTTCGAATTCTCAAATGTATAGATTCGCCAGCGATGGCACCTTGTTAGATTCTGCAGAAGTGGGTATCGGCCCCAACAGCTTTGTCTTCCATTGAAAACTTCATGAAGACGAAATATCAGGAAGACTGAGTTCTACTTATTTATTGATCAAAAGATCTGTGGAATAAATTCTATTGCTCTTATTATTTGCACGGTCACGAATATAAAAATCAAATCGACCGGCCTGACTCAGCAGAACAAGAGCAGATGTATAATCCATCCTGTAAGTAACGGTAGCTTCTATGCCTTTACTATTACCTGCAGGTTCGATGTACTGCATGCGCTGATTAAAACTCACCTGAACGCTATCAAAATAAAGCAGTGTATCGCATGTCGGAGTCACTTCTGAAACCTGAATCCATAATTTCTTCGGGCGATATGTGGCTCCTGACTTTTCTTCATAAGCGATATAAAGATTAAAATTATCAGCACCACAGGAATTGTCAAATTCATTTTCACGGAAGCCGATATCGCCATCGCCATCTACAAGACTAAACACAAAATCAACTGTAGTATCCTTCCCGGATGCATCCTGAAAGAATAAAAAGCGTTCAAAAGTAATTTCAGGTATCGGGCTGAAATTTTCATCCTTCCCGCACGACAACAGCAAACTACTAATGAGTAAAAGAAAGATATACTTAAACGGTTTCATACTTACGAAATTACGAAAGAATTAACTGATTTTCCAAATGAATTCTATTTTGGCTCATAAATGAGCTCAGAGCGTAATGAAGGATCTAATATTTCATTGGCAACTTCCTGTATATCCCGCGGCTGCATATCGCTGAAGCGCTTTTTAATCTCTTCCAGCGTAAACACCTTCCCCAGATTCAATTGACTTTTCGCCAGCGACAGCATTACACTAAGTCGATTTTCCTGAACCAATTCAATTTGACCGATCATTTGTTCCTTATACTGCTGAAACCGCGAAGGAGTTATTTTCTCCTTGCAAATCTTCCTCAGTTCCTTTTCGACTAACTCCCGCGTTTTATCGAAATGCTTGGTATCTGTTGCAAAATAAACGTGAAAAATACCCGAATCCGTATACGTATGGTAACCAGATTCTATGGTATAAGTAAATCCATACTTTTCTCTGACATTCAGGTTGAGCCGGGAGTTCATGCCCGGTCCGCCGAGTATATTATTAAACAATACCAGACTAAACCTTCTGGGATCTTTTAATCCAAAGGCCGGACGCCCCATCATATAATGCACCTGATTCACCGCACGCGCCTGTATAACGGACTCCGGTTTGTACTTTTTAAATGAAATTCGATTTATTGAGCTCTTTTGACCTTTATATTCTCCAAAGTACTGCTCTGCTAAGGCCAATAATTTTTTTCCCTCGATATTTCCGCTCACCGCAAAGACCATGGAAGAGGGGTCATAATGAGTTCGTGTATAATTCACCAGATCCTTCCGGTTAAATTTTCGTACTGATTCTTCCGTCCCAAGAATGGGATGACCCAGAGGATGACCTTTAAAAAGTTGACCCTCAAAATCATCAAAAATCTGCTCGTAGGGAGTATCCTGGTAGGAACGGATTTCATCAATGATGACCTCTTTTTCTTTCTCCACTTCCTTGGGTGGATAAACGGAATGAAATACAATATCGGCAATCAACTCTATGGCCCTTTCAAAATGGCGATTCATTACTGAGGCGTGGACACAGGTTTCCTCCTTAGTAGTATAGGCATTCAATTCGCCGCCTACCACTTCCAGGCGGTTGAGGATATGAAACGACTTTCTTTTTTCAGTTCCTTTGAAGAGGGAATGCTCGATAAAATGGGCCAAACCTTCCTTCCCGGCAGGCTCATCACGGGTACCTGCTTTCACCAGAATGCCACAATGAACGACCTGACTTTCTTTATGAAAAAGGTGTAAAACGCATAATCCGTTTTTTAAATAATAAATACCGGGTTTATCCATTCAGCAAACATAGTGCTTAAGCAGAAATCATAAAATGGTTGTTGATAGAAAAGATCCACTGTAAATGGAGAATCATCCAACTCATTAAATTGAAAACTTTGGCTAAATATGCAGAATAATTCAGAACAATTCACAGTTGAAGTTGTTATGAAAGATTATGCAAAAGAGATCCACCTCCACTTTATTCATCCTTTTACTGATACTCACCGGCCAACTTTATGGACAGGAGTCCCTGCTAAAAGGTCGCATTTTGAATGCTATCAATAACGAGCCGGTCCCCTTCGCCACGGTTGTTCTGAAGGATGGAAAACAAACCTATCCGGCTAACGCTGATTCTGCCGGATTCTATATGATCACCGTTCCCCAGCCCGGTTTATTTAATCTGGAAGTGATCATGACCGGATTTAAATCTTATTACCAATTTGAAATTGAACTTACTCCCAAGAGAGTCACAGAGATAAACATTCCCCTTGAAGAAGATCAAAAAACCCTTGGTGAAATCACTATCACAGCACAGCCATTTATCCGAAAAGAAGAAAGCCCCCTTTCGATGAGAAGTATTGGTCTTGCGGAGATCAAGAGAAATCCGGGAGGGAATAGAGATATTTCAAAAGTACTGCAGTCACTACCCGGCGTGGCCTCTGTCCCCTCCTTTCGCAATGATTTAATAGTAAGGGGTGGCTCGCCAAACGAAAACCGATTCTTTCTGGATGGAATTGAAGTCCCCAATATCAATCATTTCGCTACGCAAGGTGCATCAGGTGGACCGGTGGGCTTACTCAATGTTGATTTTATCAATGAAGTGGATTTTTATTCGGGAGCATTTCCCGCCAACAGGGGCAATGCGCTCAGCTCGGTCCTTGATCTTAAATTCAAGGATGGCAGAACGGATAAAGCCGGGCTTAACTTTACATTAGGAGCAACGGATCTGGCAAGTACTTTCGATGGGCCTATCAGTAAAAACTCCACCCTCATCGCTTCCTACCGCCGGTCTTATCTTCAGTTCCTCTTCGCGGCTTTGGAACTCCCCTTCCTTCCAACTTATAATGACTTTCAGTTTAAATATAAAATCAAGCCGGACAACAAACAGGAATTCACCTTCCTGGGCCTGGGGGCTTACGATGTATTTGTACTCAATAAAAAAGCAAATAAAACGGAAGAGCAGCAATACTTACTGGGCAATCTTCCGGAAAACAATCAGTGGACATATACCATCGGTGGGAGCTACAAGCGATACAGTGAAAACAGTTATATAACGGTCGTGCTTAGCCGCAATCATTTAAATAATCGCGCAGAAAAATATCAGAATAATGATGATGCAGTAAGCAGCAATAAAATTCTGGATTATACATCGGAGGAAATTGAAAATAAATTCAGATTGGAACGAACCACCCTAAATAACGGATGGAAAACCAATGCAGGTATCAGTGCTGAGCAATCCACTTATACCAATAGTACCTTCAACCGGATTCCGAATGTGGGTACCGTCAACTATGCTTCAGAAATTAATTTTATTAAATACGGCGCATTCGGACAAATCAGCAAAACTTTACCGGGCATGGGACTTGTTATCTCTCTGGGCGGCCGACTCGATGCCAATACCTTCGGCAGTAAAATGAAGAATCCCGCAGATCAGTTTTCGCCCCGCCTCTCCCTTTCAAAAACAATTACCGAACGGCTTACTTTTAATGCGAACAGTGGCATCTACTATCAACTGCCTGCCTATACTATTCTAGGATTCAGAGACAACGATAACATGCTTGTGAATAAAGGGGTGAAGTATATCCGCTCTACACATTTTGTGGCCGGATTCGAATACCAGAATAAGAAAAACTCAAAATATACGATCGAAGGCTTTTTATAAGTTATACGCCAACTATCCTTTTGACCTCAGCGATTCCATCAGTATTGCGAATCAGGGCAGCGACTTTGGTGTAATCGGTGATGAACCGGTGGATTCAAGATCGGAAGGCAGATCCTTTGGCGTAGAATTTCTATTCCAGCAAAAAACTTTACAAAGGTATTTATGGATTACTCTCCCTACACCTTTGTAAACAGTGAATTCACGAATCTCAGCAATGATTTTACTCCATCCAGTTGGGACTACAGGCATATTATTAGTCTGACTGCCGGTAAAACATTCAAGAAAAACTGGGAAGCGGGTATTCGTTTCCGTTATAACAGCGGCAGCCCCTTCACTCCGTTCGACATTAGCACCTCATCTCTCCGTGAAAACTGGGATATCAGTGGACAGGGTATTCTTGACAACAACCGATTAAATGATTCACGGACGAGGGCATTTCACCAATTAGATGTCCGCATAGATAAAAAATACTATTTCAAAAACTGGAATTTGAATATTTTCCTTGATATCCAAAACGTATACAATCAACTTACCGCATTAGCACCTTACATCAATGTGCGAAAAGATGTCAACGGTACTCCCATCGTTGACCCGAATGATCCGAGTCGCTATCTGGTGAAGGAACTGGATAATACCAGCGGCAGTATCATCCCGAGTATTGGAATTATTGTCGCCTTGTAGTTTTCTACTGCGGCACAATGACAATTGGACCACTTGTCACCACATTGCTTTTGTTTCCGGCCCGGTCTTTTACATACAAAGAAAAAGTAGCGGACTCTTGCGACAACGAGGTATCAGTTCTTGCAATGGTGTTCAGTACAACATTTAAATTTCCCTCAATGGCAACAGCTGAACCTGTCGGTGCCAATTGCTGAATTCGATAGCTGTATTCAATACCAATACGGTTGTCCTTCAGAAAAAGATTCTTCACCGCAGGGTTATTATCGCCAAGATCACCGTTATTATCTCTATAGTAGATGGTGAACACCACGGAGTCGCTGAACTCAACCGCCGTTGTGGGAGTCACCGCCTTTAGCTCAATGACCGGATCCGGATTTGCAAAAGGATCATCGTCTTCCTTGCCACAGGCAGCGAACAGAACAACACTACTCAACCATGCAAACAGGAAGCAACCCTTCAAAATTTTTGAATTATTTCTACAGCATTCCAATTTAAAAATCTTCTTCATTGAATAATAAATGAGTAATACGTTTTAAAATAATCCAGTGAACTGCTCTTCGGAAACTCTGCGGGGCTACTCTGAAAACCATCATTCACATATATTCTGAAATAGACTGTGGTCCCTGCTGTCCAGACTGAGGTGTTCACGGTACATTGCCAAACCGCGAAAGGTATCGGCGAGAACCATGTCGCATTCATTGTAAGGGCAGATGAAAAATCGTCCTTATTGGTCGAGAGACGCACCTGACTCAGGGTAAAATTTGCAGGATCCGTTCCGGCAACACCATCAGCAGTATCCAGGGCGACAATGGGTAAATAAAAAATTGAATTCGCAGGAACTATAAAGGAGTTAAATGGAATCCCGCCCACCCGTACCGTATCGATTCTCACAAACTGCTGATCGGTAGCAATGAAACCAACAATATTTGGAGGAAGATTTGGTTTCTGAGGAAGGTTACCATTGATATCGGGACAGCTATCCAATAACCATTCTCTGATATTATCAATATCAGTATTCGGTAACCGGACACCGTTAGATGGCATATAATCACTGGTAGTTGTCAGCAGTCGCTCCATCAGGAAGGAATTGTTCACATCACCCGGCAGGACGCGGTAATTGAAAAAGCTAATCGAATCCAAAGTGGTTTTATTGACTCCCATAAACACGAGCGTACTGTATGTACTTTGAACTGTTCTGAAATCGGGTTCAAAGGTACCGTCATGACATCCGGGATTCGCACATTTTGGAAAAAAAATGTTTTTATGCAAACCGGTGATGGATGCCGGATCCGGAACAGTATCATTTTCGTTGCCTGAACTATAATCAACAGCGTCGTAGGGGTTCACCGGAGTCTCCTCTTTTTTACAGGCGCTCATCGACACCAATAACCACAAGAGCGAACAGCCGTAAATAAGTTTTCGGTGTAGTGTATTCCGCAAGGAGAATTTTCTATCTGCCATTTGTGTTGCTAATAAAATGCCTGTGCAAGATCGCATTGATTATAACTTTTCAATCCGGCACTTCCGGGAATATTATTATCGAACCCCAGCATATTTGCAATCACGGGAACAATTTCTGTACTTTCTCCTTCCACACTATTGACCACAAAACCTTGCTTCACTACAGTAGGAGGACCCACAATCAGGCAAAATATTTCTCTGGCCATCTGATCTCCACTTGTACCATCTGTAGGAGCCGTATGATCTAAAGCCAGTCGACCGTAAGCATCCACGGAAGTATTCGGACTAAAATTTCTTCCATGTTCGGGAGCAATCACCAGTACCGTATCATTGGCCATTCCAGGTGTGCTTTGAATGATGCTCCAAAGATGTGCTGCGGCCCAATCTGCTTTGCGAAGATTATTTGCATACTGACTAAAATCAAAATGACCGATATCAACATCCTGCATATTTACCACCAGCAACTCGGGTTTAAACTGCTGAATAATTTCTTCGGCAAACATAACATTGTACATATCACTGTTCATGGATGTGCCTACTCCCCAGGGATTGATATATTGCCCGGATTGTGCCTTCCCATAGAGATCACTAATAAATTGCTGCAACTGCTGCGCTTCGCTTTCGGTATTCACTATTCCCTGACCGGAATCCGTATAACTTTTATTAAAAACACCATTGGCAAACTTCCGGATATTCCTGATGGCAGCAGCTTCAGCAGTACTAAATGAAGAGGGGTCACCGAGTGTATCGAAACCATCCTGACTGATCAGGAAATTGGGAGATATGAAATTTGCACCATAAGCAGGACCATAGCCCGGATCACTGCTATAATTCAGCGCAGGATAAGGACCGAGGGTATTCGCTACCCACCAACTGTTCAAGGCAGTTTGTTGCGGACTATTGTGCTTTCTGTAATATTCAAAAACAGTAGGGTTGCAGGGGGCTTCGCGAATATTGAGGTCGGTGCTCACGTATTGTCCGGTAACGGCGACAGTATGTCCGTTATAATGTCCTGTAGGTCCTTCCTTATATCTGAACTGACGGAACAGCGTCCCATAATTTTGCAAGGGTTGAGAGAGCGGTCCGGGAGGCAGGAAATCGATTGCCGGTAAAATATCAGGTGAGATGGTTCCACCGCCGCTGAGCATATTTGGCATAAGGTTTCCATCATTGAACTGAACGGATTCCAGATTCCGCACTCCACCGGCAAACAATAAAAACACCACATGATTCACTTTACGTAACCCACTGGAGGCAAACAATCGTCCACCGGGCAGGAGATACGGCGCTGCGAAAGCCCCTGCTGCTGCCAAACCGGCCTTACGTATGAAATGTCTTCTGTCCATCTTTTCTGCTCTGATTGCTAATAGTAACGATACTCATCTGCACTCATCAACGCATACCAGATCACCGTTGCGGAAATCGCAGTGTTCAATCTGATTTGCTCCTTCATATAGTATTGTTCAAATGCATCCGGACTCCGGTTATACAATTTCTTATATGTATTCTGAATAAATTTTAACGTATCTCCATTCACGTTAGTAGCTGCCGGCACTTGAATACCGGGCTTATTCAGGAGATTTAAAAGAATACGGTCTTCGATAAGTTTCTTATCCCCGAAGGCACTGTAAACAGTATTTAGTTTCACAAGTTCCTGTTGCGGAATTTGTGTGCCGAATAAATCAGCCCAGGCGATCGTCACGAACTCCACTGTACTTTTGGCATTGTTCTTTGTGCTTCCACCCTGTTGAACGTTTACCGGATTTACCTCATATATATAATCCTTTTCCTTTTCGCAGGAGGCCAACATGAGCACCAGCAACAGTGGTGTAAAGAAATTTATGATTCGAAATGCTTTCATCATTATCATCAATTAATCAACACCGGCAAACTCATCTGTTGCCAGAATATCTTTTTGAACGGATTCAAAGTCGAGGGTATTTCTGTATTTCAGCGCGGCCACACTCATCTCAATGGACGAAGGCGACCGAAGCAGATAATCTTTATAGATTCTGATCACCGCACCTTCAAAATAATCATCTGAATCAAATAAAATCGAAAGATAGTCATCCCGGGAAGCACCTGCCCGTAAGAAGAGGATAGCATTATTTCCATTGACCATACTGACGCCATTTGACTGTTCATCCAACGTGGGATTTCTATCCAGAAAATGCTGAAATGAAGAAATAACGAAATTATCTGAACCCATATTTATCTGATCATAAAAATAATTGTTGATCATTTTTGATTGCAGTTGACGTATGTTGATTATTCCATTTGCATATTCATGAGAAGCGGCTTGTATTTCTTCTAACCGGTCCACTTCGATTTGCAAACCCGGCCAAAATGCCTGATAAGTGGAATCCGCCAGAAAAAAACTGAAGATAAATATCTGTATGGTGATATCCGCAGTATCAATATTATTCAACAATTCAATTCTATTCTTGTTGAACTGCCTCCAGGGATAATCCGGAGATGAAAACACCTCATCTAAAAAAGCATACCTGCTTGGGCTATCCAGCAACCCGTTTTTCAATAAACTTACAGCATCATTGAATTCTGAAGAATCCGGCTCCCGCCCTAAAACGAGAATATAAGTACGATTTACGTAATCCTCGTACACATCAATTTCAATACTGGTATCGGGAGGCGCAGTATTTCCGCTGATGGTTTCTAACTCCGATTTCTTGCAGGAAAATTGAGTCAGGGCCATAAAAATGAACACTATTACTATAATAACTCTATTCATCTTGATTCAAATGTATGCAGATCAATTCAGATAAACGCAATAAATTGGAAATATTTTACACATCAGAAGTTTGATTTCTTTTCTTCATCTTCTTTTCATCCTTCCTCCCTAACGAAGCGATACCACAACTATGCACCCATTGATCCAGCTATCAGCTTACACTCTATGACTTGCCGCTGATTGAATTCAAGTGCCAATTTCTTATAGTTTATAAGGTCTACGATAGTACCTATAAAGCAAAGACCGGCAGTAAAGAAAAACAAAACGCCCATGCCTATCTGACCCACTAAAAAGCGATGCACACCCGCGACACCAACAAATCCTAACAAAGCGCATATCAAAATGGTTTGAGGATCCTTCCTTCTCCCTGAATATAAAAGGAAAAAATTCTTTTGTTGTTCTTCAGAAAGATCTTTAATAGCCTCCTGAGCAAACAGCAGTTCTTCAGATTCAATTCCCGGCAATGTCATTAATAGGTTGTTGTTCATTTTAAATGTTTAAGAGATGTGAATAAAAGAATTAACAGGGTTGACCCTTCCGATGTAATGATAGTACTCCATTTTGATCAACTTTATTATTCGGGAAACTAATACAACCAATGCGAATAGTCCCAAAGGATGCGAACGAAAGGAACTCATGACTTCGCCATGCAAGAGGAATGAAATAGCATGACCAATGCCACAACCCGGACACCAGGGCATACCTATGAGGTGCAATAAACAAAGACTTATGTGTTGCTCTTCCGGATTGATAAGTGCCAAATAGACGATAGCAGTTGTCCATACGATTAATTCAAAAGGTGCTTTGCGTGCTCTCATTACCGGATAAAAGTAATCCAAGAAAATGAAATCACAAAAAAATGGCATCTTCCGGAAGAAAATGCCATATGAATTGACTTAAATATAACTATCGGTTCATCTCTGCATAATACCTGAAGAAGAGCGGTATGGTCTCAATACCCTTTAAAAAATTAAAAACGCCATAATGTTCATTTGGACTATGGATAAGGTCACTGTCGAGTCCGAAACCCATCAGCACACTTTTCAATCCCAGCTCCTTTTCAAAAAGTGCAACGATAGGAATACTTCCACCGCCGCGGGTAGGTATAGGTTTTTTCCCGAAAGTTTGCTCCATGGCTTTGCTGGCAGCTTTATAAGCTACCGAATCAGTCGGCGTCACCACCGGCTCTCCGCCATGATGCGGTTTCACTTCCACCTTTACCCCTGCCGGAGCAATGCTTTTGAAATAATCAGAGAACAATTGCGTAATTTTTTCAGAAGTCTGGTTAGGCACCAAACGCATGGAACACTTGGCAAAAGCTTTTGAAGGAAGAACTGTCTTTGCGCCTTCCCCCGTATAACCTCCAAATACCATTCATTTCAAAGGTAGGTCGGACACCTGTTCTTCAAGTGTTGTAAATCCTTTTTCACCAAGAACATCATTTATTCCAAGGTCGCTTTTATATTCATCGAGACTGAAAGGCGCTTTGTTTAACTCTTCTCTTTCTGCAGCAGACAATTCGATCACATCATCATAAAAACCTGGAATGGTGATATGATTATTTTCATCCTTCATCTTCGCAATCATCTCACAAAGTATGGTAATGGGATTCGCAACTGCACCACCGTAAACGCCCGAATGCAAATCCCTGTTTGGGCCTGTAACTTCTACTTCTACATAACTCAACCCGCGCAGCCCTACATCTATACTCGGAATATCATTGGCAATGATGGATGTATCCGAAATCAGAATCACATCTCCGGTAAGTCTGCTTTTGTTCTCCCGAATCCAAAGGCCAAGATGCGCAGACCCTACTTCTTCTTCTCCCTCAATCATAAACTTCACATTGCAAGCTAAAGTATTCGTCTTCATCATGAGCTCGAAAGCCTTGATATGCATAAAAACCTGCCCTTTATCATCGCAGGCTCCCGCGCATAAATCTTCTCCTCCTTCATGACCGGTTCAAAAGGTGGCGAATCCCATAAATCAAGAGGATCCGGAGGCTGAACATCGTAATGGCCGTAAACGAGGACCGTAGGCAACTTACTGTCAATGATTTTCTCGCCGTAAACAATCGGGTGACCCGGTGTGGGACAAATCTCCACCTTGTCAGCACCTGCTGCTTCCAGGGCTTTTTTAACATACTCGGCTGTTCTGACGACGTCTGCCTTGTATTTCGAATCTGCACTAACGGATGGGATGCGCAATAACTCTATTAATTCAGAGATAAAACGCTCTTTATTTTGAGCAATATAAGGTTGAATAATGTCCATAAAATGGGTAGTTTTGTTCTCACAAAAGTAGTGCTTCCTGATTAGTCTGTTAAAGGTTTATTTCAATTCCATAAAAGAATATTTCCTGAGGCAAACTAAACCTGAATAAAGAATTCCAAATCAATTATTTCTAGTTTAAGATGAACATCCGTCTTCTGTGCTTAATGACTGTGCTGTTGCTGTCGCGCGAACATCTTATCGCTCAGGTACCTGTAAATGATAATTGCGGCAATGCCAGTTTTGTTTACCTTGATCCTACCGGCAATACCTGTATCAGTGACAATAATACAACGGGTACTGGAGATGGGATTTCAAATACCTGCGATGCGGCTGCCATTCCTCCCCTTCCCGCCGGTGGTCATGAGATCTGGTATTCCTATGTAGCCAGTGGAACGGTGAACACGATTTCAGTTTCTCCCTCCGGAGCAACACCTGCAGAAAAACTTTCCGTTACCGTATTGACAGGCAATTGCTCAGGTCCCGGAGTAGTGAATGTTTGCAATACTGCAGCAACTACCGGTGACCCGGCATCCGTCGCTTTCACCGCTGCTGCAGGAACTCAAATTTGGTTTTATGTAACAGCTCTTGAAGATGATGGCGAATTTTTAGTGTGCATCAGCAGTACAAACGGGTTTATCAATCCGGCATTAACGTGTACCAATGCCTCTCCAATTTGCAACACCTATGATTTTACAAGCCCGGGATCCGGTCAGCCCGGCACTTCGTCGGTACCCTCCTGCTTTAATTCTCCACCTGTCAGGCCATTTTGGTACAAATTCACAGTAGGCTATAACGGACCTTTGGAATTCACGGGGTTTCCAACAAATATCGGAGGATTCAGATGGGCCTTGTACGATATTACTCTTGGATGTCCGGGAACAGAGGTAGCTTGTAATTCTTTTTATGATCCATTTCTTCCATTTGGAATGTCTCCTTTCGTAGTGAATTGCACGTCCAGCCCTGCTTGCCCTCCTATTAATGTCACTTCCGGAAATACATATGCCTTGATGCTGGATGATACGTCACAAAGTAATTCCGGATTTGATTTCAACTGGGGCACGGTGTTCAACTGCTTCCAACAGCTAATTTTTCTGTAGATAGTTTGATAGCCTGCGGATCACTCACTGCTGATTTCACTGTAAGTGGAGCCTACAATGCCAGTACGAATTGGTCCTTTAATTTTGGAGATGGATCCCCCGTAGCTACAGGTAACGGGACAAACCTGGTGATCCCATCGCATACTTATGGGCCGGGTACTTATCTTACAAGATTAACTTTAACACAGCCTTCGGGATGTTCACATACATACAGCAGACAAATAGTTGTAAAACCTAAGCCGATCGCCTCCTTTACTATTTCCGATGATAGTTTATGTTTTGATGGCACTAATCCTGTTTCATCCAATTTCACTGCGAATAGCACCAGTTCGTTACTTTTCTACGATTGGGTTTTCCCTAACAACAGTGGCGTTTTAATCAATGGTTTTGGATTGGCGAATGCTACCTGGAATGTTTCAGGTAATATTCCGATAAGTTTACAAATCACTGAAAACGGATGTGCTTCTGATACCATCACCGACACTTTATATATTATCGCAATTCCAACGGCTAATTTTTCATTGCCTGATACAGGATGTACCGGAGTAGATGTTAATGTGGTCTATTCGGGGAGTGCAGCGGCTACGGATGCATACGCCTGACTTATGGTGGCGGAACGGTGACGACGCCTTCCAATACACAATTTGACATCAGCTGGAATACTCCGGGCACCTATACTTTAAGTCTGGCAATAGAGGAGAACGGATGTCTCGGATTTCCCTATACAGATTCTATCCGGATCTTCAATACACCGATCGTTAACTTCAACGCACCGGTAAAGATTTGTCAGGGAGAAATTATCACTTTAACACCATTAGCCACGGGTGCGCCCATTGGATCTATTTATACATGGGATTTTGGTAATGCGACACTGTTGGGTGGAAATCCGGGTGATGGTAGCAGCGGTACCTTGCAATGGACCCTTGCAGGAGCTACCTATGTTAGTGTTGCCGTATTGAGTCCGGAAGGATGCCTCTCGGCTGTAGATTCCACCCCACTCCAGGTAAACGCCTTGCCGGATGCCGACTTCACCATCAGTGACCATCAACTTTGTGGTGACGATTCCACCGTTTTCACTTATACCGGATTGTCACCCGCCGCCACAACAAATTTCACTTTCGAATTCGGAAGCGCCAATATTCTGAACGCCTCTACCACTCTACCGTGGGGGCCATTCCATCTGAATTACAATAGCGCCGGTACTTATCCCATATTCATAGTTGCAAATGACAATATTTGTAATTCAGACACCATTCGTGATACCATTTACGTGACGGATTACCCGATTTCGAATGCAGGTGCCAATCAACAGATTTGTGCCGGGCAAGGAATCGGAATCGGAACAACACCCACGGCAGGATACACGTATAGCTGGACACCGGCTCAATACCTCAGCGCCCCTTTAACATCCAACCCTGTTGCCACTATTCCCGTTTTCGGTACTACAGATACGTTAGTTGAATTTATTGTCACCACTTCACAAGGATTCTGTTCCCGAAACGACACGATGGAAATCAACGTGACCGCTGTCCA
The DNA here is from genome assembly GCA_016721435.1 of Bacteroidota bacterium. Classification (GTDB taxonomy): domain Bacteria; phylum Bacteroidota; class Bacteroidia; order AKYH767-A; family OLB10; genus JAJTFW01. Next base: position 77,197 of record JADKIC010000003.1, on the reverse strand, counting down.
GCAAGCGTTCTTTCTACCTCCCGATCCACAATGTTTTGAAGGCAACAGTTTTGATTTCGCTCCTTATTTTGGTGTTGTACCGGGGACTTCACAGACATGGATCATTGCCGGTGATACCATTTCTACTGCACAAGTTCAAAATTACTCCTTCCCTACAAGCGGACTTCAAACCATTTCATTGCAAACTCAAACCCCGGGCTGTCCCGATGATTTCTATTCCGCGTTTGTCATCATTAAGCCGAATCCGGTGGTGCCATCGATGCAAATATTATCAGTGGTTGCGCTCCTCTTGATGTTACTTTCCAGGATCTTAGCCCGACAATTCCCGGCGCAACTCATCTTTGGACCTTTGGGGATGGCATTGTTTCCTTCCTGAACAACCCGGTGCATACCTACAGTAGTCCCGGGACTTATCTTCCAACTTTAACCTTGACGAGTGCCGACACTTGCTCTACTACTGATACTTTAAACACTCCAATTACTGTATACCCCCCTTCCGATGCGACATTCCTGGCTCAACCTCTTATAGCAAGTAACCTCAACCCTGATTTTAATTTCGCTGCTGTTGTTGGAAGCACGGACTGTTATTTTGATTTTTTGGAGATGGAACCGGGGACAGCAGTTGTGTTGCCTCGCATTCTTACAACGATGTAGGCACTTATACCGTCACACTTTATACGACAAACGCGGGAGGTTGTGCAGATACTTTTAGTCTGACTGTAGAAGTAAGACCCAATTTCTCCCTATACATTCCAAACGCCTTCACGCCAAATAACGACCAGAAAAACGATGTGTTCCAGGTTGTGGCAGAAGGGGTGCAGCATTTTGAAATACAGGTGTACAACCGTCGTGGACAAGTGGTATGGGAAAGCGACAATCTCATCGAATCCTGGAACGGCGAATATTTTAACGATGGAACAGAATGTCCTTCCGGTATCTTTGTTTATAAGGCAACTGCCCGTGATTTCAACCGAAAGAAATATAATTTCAATGGAAGAGTGACCCTTATTCGTTAATAACGTCGGCTTAACGATTGTATTGATTTGCTTCCTTAAAACCAGCTGAATTTACCATTTAGCGCGGTGATTAAAAACTTCAATTTTCCAAGGTATGATTGGCAGGAACATAATATCCACGGTTTAACCACGGAGTGAAACAGAGGTTACGCAGAGCATCACAGAGGGCTGGCGCATTGAAGTAATATTTAAGGTCGATATACCTGAATCATGATTAATATTTTCATCAGTGAATGAAGGTACGACTCAGGACTATCGATCGCAAAATATTCCGGGTAAATGAAACAAATGTATGAGTCTGAACACCTGCAAAACTTCTTTAAAAATACCTTAAAAATCTAAGCATTTTGATTGTCAATGCACGAAAAAAACACGCCGGTCCCTACAACCGACGTTCAAATCAACCTAATCAAATTTTTATTTCAACTGTATCGTAAAAGTATACCCGTTGATAGTCACTTGAGCCAATGCGTCGCGCTGACCATTTACATAACCATAATCGATGACACGTGTGTATTTACCTGATGGTGTAAATTCAAGCACTCCATCTGTAAAATGTTTGAATCCGATCTCTTTTTTCAAGGCTTCTGTGGTCACCATGGTATAGGTAGATCCGGCGCGGGTAGTTCCATTGGTAGAACCACTGATCAGATATACGTCATCCAGCCAACCTAAAGTTCCTTCTCCCGCTATCCAAACACGAGTGCGGGTAGAGGTGAATGTACTGGTTCCACCACCTCCAAAGTATTGCGGATCCCAAACAACTGAACCGTTAACGGTGACGGTATAACTTAAATTTCCGCTGGTATTGCGACCGTTATTGGTCACTGTTTTGGTACCAAGAATCTGATTGTAATTGACAAAATAGTTGTTGAATGTAATGGTTCTTACAGAGCCTGAATCTTTATAGGTCCTGCCCAGCTCACGATAATTGCTCCACGTCGGTAGTTTCCATCTCCGCACAAACAATCACTCGGACCGAAATCTATTGTCAGAGTTTTCGGTGTCACAGTAGTATCAAATGTTATTGTAGCACAAGTTGTCATTACCTTCTCTGAAGAACCTCCATTTTGTATACGATAGGAGTCCAATGATCCATCATACGCTTCATCGGAAATACTCGCCACATCATTAAATGCTGCATCCGACATCGCATATTCTGCAACTGAAGCGGTATCGCTGTCAATAGATTCCTTCTCTTTCTTACAAGCACTCAAACTCAACGCGACTACACCCATCAATGCAAAGGCTGTTTTAATGTTTCTGTTCATGGAATTCAATTTTTTAGTTTAACGATTAATATAAACCGGAGTTCCGGAATTGGTCTCTATGACATGCAAAAATCGGTAAGGTTTAATATTAATTCAGTTTAATTTTAAATAAATCTTTCAACGACATTAATAACATGATGCAGAAAGTCCGTTTAAGAACTCTTCGAACGGAATTCAACTTTATAAATTGTGCCGGACGGAATTTTAATTTTTGTCTTCTTCTTTAATTCATAATGCCCTGTTAATAATTTAAATAAGTAGCATACGATTCATAAAAGATAAGGCGTTCCTTAGGTGTACTTTTGAAAGAATAGTATTCCCCCATCGCATGAAGAAGATATTTCATAAATTACTGATTGTTAGCTGTTTGTTGGTGTCAACCAGCTCATTCGCACAACTCACCGAAAATTTTACGGAAAAAGACAGAGACTATAAGATCGCCTGGGAATTATACGTAAAGGAAAAGTACAGTGCTGCGAAGAACGTTTTTGAATCCTATCTGGCAGAGAATAAAGGCAGCGAGCACAATAAAATCAATGCAGAATTCTACGCTGCTGTATGTTCGTATGAATTATTTAATCCGGATGCAGAGCAAAAATTGTTAATTTTTACAGAGAAACATTCTGAATGCACGAAAGCTCCTCTCGCCTGGTTCTATCTGGGACGACAGTATTACAGAATCAAAAAATATACGAAAGCCCTCCCTGCATTTGAAAAAGCGGATGTCTATTATTTATCGGGAGATGAAGTTCCGGAATATTATTTTAAGACCGGCTATTGCTATTTCAACAAGGGAGAACTCGATAAGGCGGCGAAGAAGTTTCACGAGATTCTGAATGTGAAATCCAAATATCAGACCGCAGCACAGTACTATTATGGTCATATCGCCTATTCCAACAACAATTATAAAACAGCCCTGGAATATTTCGGCAAACTGGACTCATCGGCTACTTTTGGTCCATTGGTGCCGTACTACATTACACAGATGTACTTTGAGACGGGCAAGTACGATGACGTTATCAATTATGCCGTTCCTGTCCTGCAGAATAAGAGTCCGCAAAACAACGCGGAGATCATGCGTATTGTAGCGGAATCTTATTACAGAAAAGGTGACTATAAAAATGCGCTGGTGTATTTTGATGGTTATTCACAAGCTACTCCTACGCTAAGTCGGGACGATAGATACACCATTGCTTTTTGTGAATACAAAAGCGAAGACTACAACAATGCCATTCTCAATTTTGAGAAAGTTACAGGGAAGCAGGACTCTCTCGATCAGAATGCATGGTATCACTTGGGTGACTGTTATTTGAAAACCGCCAACAAAACAGCAGCGCGGAACGCCTTCCAGTTTGCATCAAAGCTAAATCACAATACTTCCATTCAGGAAAACGCCCTCTTCAATTACGCCAAGCTCTCGTACGAATTAAATCTTCCCGGTGGCTTAACGGCATTCAGCGACTTCCTTAAAAACTACCCCGACTCAAAAAATGCAGATGAAGCCAATGAGTTACTCGCTGAACTTTATCTCGGCACACGTAACTACAAAGATGCCCTCATCGCTCTTGACAATGTTAAAAATAAAACCACCAGGACAAAGGGAGCCTATCAAAAAGTAGCTTTCTTCAGAGGAATAGAGATGATGAATGATGGTGAGAACGATAAAGCCATCGGCATGTTTGAAAAAGCGATCATCAACGATATTGATCCGGACATCAGAGCAAAAGCTATTTATTGGAAAGCAGAAATCTTATTCAAACAGGAAAAATTAGATCTTGCCATTAAACAATACCGGACCTTCATCTTCAATCCCGGCTCTGTCAACACGTCGATGTATAACCTGGGCAACTACAATTTAGGATACTGCTACTTTAAACTGAACAATTATCAGGAATCACAATCCTGGTTCAGAAAATACATGGCCAAAAGAAATTCCGATGAAGTCGCCATTTACCATGATGCCCTTCTTCGAACTGCCGATTGCCACTATGCGATGCGGGAATATGAATCTGCGCTGCGCTACTACAACGACGCGGTCACTGAAAAGGCAGCATCTTCCGATTATGCCCTCTTCCAGCGTGGTGTCATTCAGGGATTGCAGGGTGACGCGGAGGAAAAATCAAAGACGCTCACGAGTCTGCTAGGCAGCTATCCGAAATCACGGTACCGTGCCGATGCATTATTTGAGCGGGGACGTGCTTATATGGCCAATGGCGACAGTGAAAAAGCAAAGGAGAACTTCAATCTCTTATTGAAAGAATTTCCGGGAAGCCAATACGCTAAACGATCGCAATTGAACATTGCTTTGGTATATTACAACAATAAACAGGATGAGCTGGCTCTGGCACAGTTCAAGAAAGTCATTGGCACTTATCCCGGAACTCCGGAAGCTGCAGAGGCTTTGAATAGTGTGAAGAACATCTACATCTCCAATGGCAAGCCCGATGATTACTTTGCCTATGTCAAAAACATTCCCAATGCCAGCGTCAGTACGGGCGCACAGGATTCTATCACCTATGAAGCAGCCGAGCAACGTTACCTCAAAGGCAATTTCGACGATGCGGCACGTGACTTCGACAAATACCTGACTCAATTCCCCAACGGCGCCTATAAACTGAATGCCACTTTCTACAAGGCGGAATGTGATTATAGAAATAAAAACTATTCCCAATCCCTAATAGGTTACGAAAACATCATTTCCGAACCTGCCAATATCTATACAGAGAAATCCCTCGCTAAAGCTGCGGCATTGCATTATAACGGCAAAGAATATACAAAAGCCATTACCTATTTCCTTCGTCTGGAAGCAACGGCTGAGTTAAGAGAAAACGTATTGGCTGCACAAACCGGATTGAGGCGCTCTTATTATTCGCAACCGAATTACAACGAAGCCATCGCTTACGCCAAGAAGCTCATCAACGGTGAAAAGGTTTCCAACGATATCGTCTCTGAAGCGCATCTCACCTATGGAAGGTCCGCGCTGCAACTCAATGATTTTGTTGGGGCTAAAAATGAATACACAGCACTTTCAAAACAATCGAGTCTGGCCGGAGCAGAAGCCAAATACCAACTCGCCTTTATCGATTATAAAATGGGCAACTTCAAAGCTTCGCAGAAAAAATGCTACGATGTCGCCAATCAGGTGCCCTCTTATGATTTCTGGATAGGGAAAAGTTTCATATTGCTTGCCGACAATTACATCGCATTGGTGGACACCTTCCAGGCCAAAGCTACCCTACAGAGTATTCTCGAGAATTACGAAAAAGATCCAGCTGATCCCGAAGACATCAAGGCCATGGCGCAAGAAAAACTCGACGACCTGCTGCTCATAGAAATGAATCAAATGAAGAAGCCGGAAGAACAGCCCGAACCCGAGACCGATTTAAACAAAGAAGAAAAATAGTAAACTAAGCAACTGCATCTCACCCAATGAAAAATAACATCCCCTTCTATTTTCTTCTCCTCCTGCCCTCTATCGCTGCTTCACAAGGCGGTGGAACGAAGACGAACAATCTCGGCAATGAAGACATCAATGTAGTAAAGGAATATCAACCCGTGCTGAATGACGCTTTTAAAATCAATATCTATCCTGAAAGCGATACAAGCACCTTTCGTGATAAGCAATCGCTGAATTATTCACTGGAAGCACGTCCGATGAATTCGAATTACAATACCTCACCCATCAAACCGGTGCGCATAAAGGACGATGCGATAAAAAAATTATATCATGGTTTTGTGAAAGCAGGCTATGGTCTGGAGAATATGCCCTTGCTGGATGTTTCCTTTAACAGCATCCGATCAAAAAACTTTGATGCGGGTGTTCGCTACAAGCACCTTTCCACCTCCGGTAAAATCAAGGACTATGGCTTTCCCGGCAACAGCAATAATCATATTGATCTCTTTGGAACGAGGTATTTTGAAAAATTCAAGTTAGGCGCTGACCTTATTTACAACCGCAATGTGGTGCATTTCTATGGATTCAAAACCCCACCTGAGCTCTTCTCCAAATCGGAAACGAAACATAGCATGAGTGATGTGGAAGGAAGTGTAAAACTTCAATCACTCGATGTGGACAAAGATAAATGGAGATATCAGTCCGCATTATCGTTTTACAACTTCAGTGATAACCGCAAGGCTTCTGAGAACAACGCGGTATTTTCCATCGGCGGCAGTAAGCTGATGAACAATGCCACCTTCATCCTGAATGCTTCCGGTGAATTCGGAAAAATTGAACAGGAGAGTTTCAGTTTCAACAGAAGCATCATTCGATTCCGTCCACGCTTTAACATCACCCAGGATTTATTCAGCATCGATATCGGTGCCAACCTGGCATTAGAATCCAATAACAACAATAGCGACTACCGTTTCTATCCCTATGTCAAAGCAGAATACCAGGTCATTAATGATGCGGTGAAAATATTCGCTGAACTGAGTGGCGATCTTCAACGGAATGACTTACGCAGCTTCAGCCGACAAAATCCCTTCTTCGGATCATCGGTTCCACTTGCAAACACCAATCAGCGGCTAGGCCTCAGCGGTGGTGCTTCAATAAAACTCGAACATGATTTAATGTTTACCGGAATCGTCAACTGGGCGAGACTTAAAAATCAACCCTTCTTCATCAACAATTTCGAGATCCCTACCAGCTTCTCCGTGTACTATGATAAAGCCACCTTGTTGCAATTAAAAGGTTCATTAGAATATAAACAATCCGAAAAAATTGCAGCAGGCATCTCTGTCGAACACAACAATTACAATACCGATAAATTAAAAGAACAACTCTATATTCCCGCTTTCCGCTTAGGCTTCAACAGTCATTATGCCATCGCTGAGAAAATTTTCATCAAAGCGGATCTCTTCTACAACAGCAACATTACCGGAATTGAATACACGTCTGTCAACTCCGTAGTCACCTCCGACTATAAAAACCTGAAAGGATGGATGGACGCCAACATCGGCATCGATTACCGTTACAGCAAAGTACTCTCCGCTTTTGTATCGCTCAATAATATCGGGTTCGCGCAGTATTTCAGGTGGTATCAGTATCCGAGTTATCGCCTCCTTGGGCTAGCTGGAATCACTTACTCGTTCTGAAAATAACCTCAGGGGGGTTACGAAACCTGCCTGCCGGCAGGCAGGTACGAAAGGGGTACGAAAGTGCGAAATACGAATTCGCGAATGAATCAGTGTACATCATAAAAAATACGCGTATCCCGCAACGCGGGATCAGTGTTCCTTAAACGGTATTGATGCAAGAAAATTTTTAAGCTTTGAGAATGTCTCTTGCGATGACGAGTTTTTGGATTTCGCTGGTGCCTTCGCCGATGGTGCAGAGTTTAGAATCGCGATAGAATTTTTCAACCGGGAAATCTTTTGTGTACCCATAGCCTCCGAAAATTTGTACGGCTTCTGTGGAGCAACGTACTGCTACCTCTGAAGCATAGTATTTGGCGAAAGCACTTTGCTTCGTCATTTTCTCGCCACGGATTTTGAGATCCGCTGCTTGCATCGTTAACAATTCCGCTGCTTCAATTTGTGTAGCCATATCCGCCAGCTTAAAAGAGATCGCCTGGAAATTAGAAATCGGTTGTCCGAACTGCTCGCGCTCCTGTGAATACTTCACCGATGCATCGAAGGCCCCCTTAGCGATTCCCAATGATAATGCAGCAATCGAAATTCTTCCTCCATCCAATACTTTCATCGCCTGAATAAATCCATCACCAACATTACCGAGCAACTGACTCTTATGAATACGGCAATCTTCGAAAATCATCTCCGCTGTTTCAGAAGCACGCATGCCTAATTTATTTTCTTTCTTCCCTGCTTTGAATCCGGGAGTACCGCGATCAACAACAAACGCCGAGATGCCTCGTGAATCGAGCAACTCACCGGTCCTTGCTAACACCACTGCAACATCTCCGCTGATACCATGCGTAATCCAGTTCTTGGCACCATTCAATATCCAATGATCACCATCCTGCTTCGCCACCACCCGCATGCGCAATGCATCTGATCCGGTATTGGCTTCCGTTAATCCCCAGGCGCCGATCCACTCTGCCGTTGCCAGCTTCGGAAGATATTTTTCCTTCTGCTCCTCATTTCCGAAAGTCATGATATGTCCGGTGCACAGTGAATTATGCGCAGCCATCGACAAACCCACAGAACCACAAACCCTGGCCAACTCCTGAATCGCCGTGACGTACTCAAAATAACTCAAGCCCGCCCCATGATATTTTTCCGGAACCAGGACACCCATCAAACCCAATTCCCCGAGTTTCTTAAAAATCTCAATGGGAAAGCGCTGACTCTCATCCCAGTCCATGAGATTTGGGCGAATATGCTTCTCAGCAAAATCACGAACGGTTTGAGCAATAAGTTCCTGGCTTTCGGTGGGCCTGAAGTCCATATGTACTAAGGGTTAAAGGTTAAATAGGGTGCAAGTTTACTGAGGATTTCGGCATTCACCAAGGGAAGCTTACCGAGATCTTGATAAGTTTTGAAAACTCCATGCTGTTCTCTGTAAGAAACGATCATCCTGGCCAATTGTTTATTGAGATAAGGATGCCGTAAACTATCAGCGGGCAAATGATTGATATCTAGTTTCCTGTAAGGACCGCTCACCACTTTGAGATAGGGCAGAATAACCTCATAAACAGAATCAGGAATAGCCTTTACCTCCTGTAATTGCTCCACCGAAATATATCCTCCCAATCGTTCACGGTAATTCGCAATCGCCCGGGCCCGACCGGAACCAATCAATGGCAAGTCCTGCAAAGCGATCGTATCCGCCCGGTTGAGATCGAGAATGGGCAATTCTTGTTTTTTCTTCTGAAACAAACCCGACTTCTGCTTCGCCGGTGGTGCTTCCACTTTCTTTAAATCTATAAACGGCTCCCACTGCGCATACAACTCCGGCTTGAGGACTTTTACTTTTTGAACAGCTGCTTTATCCTTGAAACCACCAATGCGATCGCGGTAACGTAACAAGGAGGCGGCCTGCTTTGGACTCATCCCCAAGGCAACAAATCCGGCGGAATCTGTTTCGTTCGGATCAAAAACCGTGAGGACAGGTTTCGATTTAACAGAAGCAGCCTCTTCTCGTTTAAACGATTTCGAATTCTTCTGACCTTCCAGTTGTTGAAATTGTCGCGCTTCCTCAGCAGTCAGTTGATATTCCCCCGGCACATCTGTATAATGCCGAAACCATAAATAGGTTTGCATCACCAACAACAATCCTGTCAATACCATCGCTGCATTCTTCTCACTTCTGGTGTATGTAAAATACGACATCCATACATGACGGAATCTACTTGTTTTCATGAAGCAAAGAAAATGTATTGTCAAAACAATAGTGGGGGAAATACTTGTAGTCGTTTAAAAACGGAAAACGGAATACGAAACCTGCCTGCCGGCAGGCAGGTACGAAAGTTTTACGAAAATACGAAAGTCAGGATGATTCAATTAAATTTTAATAGAAGAGTAGTTTAGTTACGAATCAGAATTCAAGATTATTCTGTGCAGTTATCGTTCAGCTTGTTGCAGGAATCTCTGCGGCTTTGCTCTGCGGCTTTGCGACTCCGCGCGACACCACTTAGAATGCAATGCATCAAATTAATTTTCATTCATCAATAAATAATCATTAGCCCGAGGCTTCAGGAAATGCACTCATCATCCTGAGGCTTATGGACAACCTGTATTAATTCCTCAATTCCTCTGTTTTATATAGGCGAATTTGTTTTATGTTAACCGCAAGGTCGCAAGGGATGCGCAGGGATCGCAGGGATTTATCATAAAAACGGAGGGCCTGTTGGTAAATCAACCGTCAATCCCGAGGTTCCGCGCTGAGCGCTCCACTCGGGATCTTCACTTCGTTCCGATCTGCGGCCCACCAGAATTTTATTGAGTTTGCGAGTTTTCAAAGTTTTTCCGTAATTTTATTGTGATGAAAAAATTCTTTTGCGCTTTGTTGTTGATGACTGCGGTTTTGGGGTGGGAAGGTGGTGGCGCAGTTCAAAGGAGATGTTTGGTGTTTGGAGATTCGGCGGATATTGACTGGAGCAATCCTTCAAACCCTAGCACATTTATTTCAATGAATAAAGGAAGAAGTGGTACTTCAAGCTTATGCGATAGCAATAATACACTTCTTCTTTATGCAGGTTATTTATCCGATGGAACTTCACAAACTAGGTGCAGAGTTTACAATAAGTTTCATACTAAAGTATTAAATGGCGATTCGATCTTTTTTGAACCTTGGTATCATTCCATATTATTTGTTCCAAAACCAAGTAGTGATTCAATTGCATTTTTGTTTTCAAATATTGTTGTTGGCGGAATTGATCCGTTTGGTCTATATTATAGCATAATCAATTACAAGACTAACATTGATTCAGGCCTTGTTGTTCAAAAAATATTCAACTTAATAATCTTCCGGCTTTCGATGGATTGGCAGTAAAACATGGTAATGGTAGAGATTGGTGGGTTATATTTAAGGATTGGAATCCAGGGTCACAACTAAATTACAATAATCGCTTTCATGTTTACCTCATTAATGAAAATGGACCAACACTTTTTCAAACACAATATATTGGTGTTATGAATAATGATGGCGGAGGCCATTTATTATTCAATCAAAATGGTTCAAAGCTTTTTCTTTGTACCTGGGCTGGTGCTCTGGAATTCCTAAGTTTTGATAGATGCACAGGCCAATTTTCCAATCCGGTTATTATTCAATCACCTTCTTCAACTCAACCCTATCCTTATTATAATTCAATGGGCTTATCGCCAGATGAAATAAAATTGTATGTTTCTGCTTTTTCTCAGTATAGCACATTAGGTGGTACTGATTCTTTATACCAGTTTGATTTATCGGCAACAAATATTGCTACAAGCAAAACACATATTTATGGCTCGCCGAATACAATAATTGGTCTTGGTTCTATTCGTAAAGCCCCTGATGATAAACTATATATAGCTGCTAATTATTTAAATTATTACCCTTATCAGGATACCTCATACAACGTCTACAACACACATCTCTCCGTCATCAATCAACCCGATTCACTCGGCGTTGCTTGCGATTTTCAACCCTTTAGTTTTTACCTAGGTGGCGCCAGAACTTATGTTGGCCTCCCCAACAATCCCGATTACGAACTCGGGGCATGGGTGGGCTCGCCTTGTGATACGCTGAGTGTGGGGGTGGATGATAATGTACCTGAGCAGCAGGTGTTTTTTCAGGCATGGTATAATAGTGAGTGGAATATGATTCACGTCAACGCCTCCAAACTCAAAGGAAGAACGGGGAGTTTGCGGTTGTTTGATATGGAAGGGAGGTTGGTGTACGAGAAAAAAATTGAGGTGATAGCGGGAGGGTATGTGACGGGAGAGATACCGATGAATACGGTGGCGAAGGGGGTTTATTTTGTCAATTTAATTACTGATGTTGAAAGTGTTTCGTCAAAAACTATCAAATTTTAGTTGCATAGAGATCGTCGTCTTCGAAGGAATTTTCCTTTTTAACCACTAAGGCACTAAGTTCACTAAGTTACACTAAGGATTCTTCCTTTTTCTTAGTGCTCTACGTGTCCTCAGTGACTTAGTGGTGCACAAGAAGGTCTGAATTGTTATGAAAGCAGGTCGGTTTCTTCGAGGAGATTTTTCATTTCTTGCTGGACTTTTAAGGCTTCCGTGCGGGCGGCGGAGGCGAAGTCTGGTCCGGTGGAGGCGTAGATGATTTGGCGGGAGGAGTTGACGAGTAATCCGCATTGTGCGTTCATGCCTGACCGTGAGATGGCGGATAGATCACCGCCCTGTGCTCCTACACCGGGAACGAGGAAAAAACTTTCTGGTGCTATTTCTCTTAAATGTTTAAATTCTTCTGCACGCGTAGCTCCGCAAACGAACATCAGTTGATCCGGATTTCCCCAACCTTGCGCCTTTTGCATTACGGCTTCGTAGAGTTGCTCGCCTCCCTCCTGCTTGTTCAATTGAAAGTCCATAGCTCCGGGGTTGGAAGTGAGGGCCAGGAGGATCACCCATTTATTTTCAAATCCGATAAAGGGCTTTACAGAATCTTCTCCCATATAAGGCGCCACCGTTACCGCATCGAAATGCATCTGCTGAAAGAAGGCCCGTGCATATAACGCCGACGTATTACCGATATCTCCGCGCTTGGCATCGGCGATGGTGAAAATATCTCCCGGAATAATCTCCATGGTCTTCTCCAGACTCTTCCAACCACGTGAACCCAGACTCTCGTAAAAAGCAAGATTGGGTTTATACGCCACACAAAGATCCTGCGTCGCTTCGATGATGGCCTTGTTGAATTCAAAAACCGGATCCTCCAACTCCAGCAAATGCTTCGGGATTTTGGTGATGTCCGTGTCGAGGCCAATACACAAGTAACTGCGTTTCCTGACAATCTGCTGAAAGAGTTCCTGACGATTCAAAGTAATCTTCGTTTATAAATTATCGCGGCGTACGCAGCGGTTTCGCAGCGAGCGCAGCGGTGTTTTCAATATTAATTCTATAATTCCACTACAATACATCATCCAAAAAAACATCCCGACTGTTAATAATCAAAATAATAATATCACTTCCACATATACACATTTCCCAATAAACTCATTTTCAAATTTTCAAATTATAAAATTTTCAAATTACCCAACCATATTTTCTTCTTTCATTTTCTCCGCATTTTCCGCGAATTGCAATGCATCGATAAAGTCCTGAATGTCTCCGTTCATGACGGCAGGGAGGTTGTGACTCGTGAATCCGATACGGTGATCGGTAACGCGGCTCTGCGGGTAGTTATACGTGCGAATTTTCGCGGATCTGTCGCCGGTGCTGACGAGGGTTTTGCGGCGACGTGCTACTTCATCCATGCGCTTGGTGTATTCTATCTCATACAATTTAGAACGCAGTAACTGCAGTGCCATATCGCGGTTGGCATGCTGCGATCTTGCGACCTGACAGGTAATGACGATTCCACTTGGTTTATGTGTCAGCTGGACCTTGGTTTCTACTTTATTTACATTCTGTCCACCGGCTCCACTCGAACGCGCTGTTTGATATTCCAGATCAGCAGGGTTGATATCTACTCCATCAAATTCATCGGCTTCCGGTAACACGACTACCGTTGCTGCAGAGGTGTGAATACGACCTTGTGTCTCTGTAGCAGGGACACGTTGTACGCGATGCACACCGCTTTCGTATTTCAATACCCCGTAGGCTTTCTCTCCGGTCACTTCCATCACGATCTCTTTATAGCCGCCGGTATTGCCATCGTTGTAGTCGACCAATTCTGTTTTCCATCCTTTGTTCTCACAATAGCGCTGATACATTCTGAAGAGATCTCCCGCAAAAATACTCGCTTCATCTCCTCCTGTACCGGCCCGAATTTCAAGAATGGCATTCCTGCTGTCTTCGGGATCGGCGGGAATGAGTAATTGCTGAATATGCGTTTCGAGTTTTTCCAGTTGAGGCTCCAGCATCTCCAACTCTTCCTTCGCCATGTTGCGAAAATCTTCGTCCTTATCGTTGCTGAGCACTTCTTTTGCTTCGTTGATGCGGACGAAAATATTCCGGTATTCGCGTGTGGCATTCACCACCTCTTCCAAATCACGATAGGATTTATTCAGTTGTCGGAACTTTTTCTGATCTGCAATCGTTGCAGGATCGCCTAACTGCACGCCGATGTCGTTGAATCGGGCTTCTATCCCTGCCAGTCTATCCAGTAATGTATCTGTGGACATTTTCTATTACCAGGTAAATTTTCCCTGATCGCTTTTAATGGTTAATTGTTTTTTCGCCGAGGCTTCTACCCTGCCGATCACTTGTGCATCTATATTAAAACTCTTTGAAATGGCGATGATCTCCCCGGCGATTTCTTGCTCTACATAGATTTCCATCCGATGTCCCATGTTAAAAACCTGGTACATTTCTTTCCAGTCGGTTTTTGATTGCTCCTGAATGATACGGAAGAGCGGAGGAACCGGAAAAAGTTGATCCTTGATAATATGCAACTGATCGATGAAATGAAGAATTTTAGTTTGTCCTCCACCGCTGCAATGCACCATGCCATGAATCTGACTCCGAAACTGGTCAAATATCTTTTTCATAACAGGAGCATAGGTACGTGTCGGTGACAATACCAGCTGACCTGCATCAATATCTAATTCGGCTATACGCTCCGTTAGCTGTAGGTCACCGTTATAGATGAGTGAAGCGTCGATGCCATGATCAAAGGTATCAGGATATTTCAGGGCGAGATAATTTTCAAAAACATCATGTCGTGCAGAGGTAAGTCCGTTGCTGCCCATGCCTCCGTTATAGGAAGATTCATAGCTCGCCTGTCCGGAGGAACTTAATCCCACAATCACATCACCGGCTTTGATCGTTGCATTATCAATGACCTCACTGCGCTTTAAACGACAGGTTACTGTACTGTCAACGATGATGGTCCTCACGATATCGCCCACATCTGCTGTTTCTCCGCCTGTGGTATAGATGTTAATTCCGTGTATTCTCAACTGCTCTACCAGTTCTTCGGTTCCGTTGATGATGGCCGCAATCACTTCTCCCGGAATCAATCTCTTATTCCGACCAATGGTAGAAGACAGTAAAATCCGATCGGTAGCTCCTACACATAGTAAATCATCGAGGTTCATCACCAGTGCGTCCTGAGCAATGCCCTTCCAGACATTGATATTACCGGTTTCCATCCAGTAGGCATAAGCCAGACTACTCTTCGTTCCTGCTCCATCCGCATGCATGATATTGCACCAAAGCGGATCATCTCCGAGAAAGTCGGGGACAATTTTGCAGAAGGCTTTAGGGAAAATGCCTTTATCCAGATTCCGGATAGCAGCATGCACATCATCCTTAGTGGCGGAAACTCCTCTTTGAGTATAACGATCGGAGGTATTCATAGGGCAAAGATACAAGAAGGGCGGCCTTTTTGAGCCGCCCTTCATTGCTAAATCAAGTATTTTTAATTCTTAGGTACATAAGTAGTGCCGGTCACTTCGAACTCTGTGCGGCGGTTGTACTGATGCGCTTTCTCACGTAATTCTCTTGTTTCGAGTTTGTCGATGAATTCCTTCGTCAACACATCACCACGTTTAAAGGGCAGGTATTCTTCATCGTTCTCCACTTCTTTAGGTGTGGTTTCACCCTTTCCTTCCCATGTCAGACGATCAGCAGGAACCTTGTTGGCCACCAGATAATCGAGTACACTCTTCGCACGACGATCAGATAGTTTTAAGTTATAAGCATCGTCAGCACGGTAATCGGTATGTGATGTCAGCTTGATGGTGATTGTCGGGTTATCGTTCAACACCTGAATCAAACCATCGAGTGCTTTCTTAGATTCAGCACGTAATGAAGATTTATCCAGATCGTAGAAAATTTCAGGAACAGTAATTGGTTTCGCAGTAGACTTTAATGGGAAATCGAAATCCTTTACGAAATCTTCGTCTTCTTCCAGTCCAACGGTAGAGAGTTCATGGAACTTGGTAAGATAGCCCGTGAATGAAGCAGAAATTTTATATTTCACATTCGGCTTCAGGTCGTAGCGATACATACCATCAGCACCTGTTTGCACACTCAGGGAAGTACCATCTGAACCGAAAAGTTCGACAGTAGCTCCGGCAAGGTTTTCTTTAGTATCGGTATCATAAACACGACCACCCACAGCCAGTTTCAAAGGTGGAACCATGAAGGAATAAATATCATCCATGCCTTTTCCGCCATCTCTGTTTGAAGTAAAGTATCCTGTTGTTTCTGTATTCCAGATCAGACCAAAATCATCTGCTGAAGAATTCATCGGCGACTTCAGGTTGGTAGCTTCTGCCCATACACCACCTTCATTGGTGCTGTACATCATATCTAAACCACCCATACCCGGCTTGCCATTGGAAGCAAAATACAGACGACCATTCTTTCCCATTGTTGGGAACATCTCATCACCCTCTGAGTTCACACCTGTACCCACATTGGTTGGTGTTCCCCAAAAACTACCATCCCATGCAGAAACCCAGATATCTTTCCCACCTGAACCGCCCGGCATATCTGAAGCGAAGAATAATAATTTTCCATCAGGAGAAAGGCAAGGATGTCCGCAAGTATAAGTTTCACTGTTGAAAGGAAGCATCACTGCATCACCCCACTTGCCATCCGCCATAGTAGTCATCATGATTTTACACTGGGTATCCTTCTCCTTATCACTCGGACAAGTGGTAAAATACATCACCTTACCGGTTGCATCAAAAGCTGCTGCTCCATCACTATTCTCACTATTTGCCGGACCGGGGAAGTTTGTAGGTGTACTCCATTTTTCATTGTTATCCATGGAAGCCTGGAAGAGGTCAAAATATTTTTCACCGTACCAGTTATCATTCTTGCTACCGGAAGCTTCCTCTCTTGAAGAAGAGAAAACAAGGCTATTCTTCACAGCGGGATTTTCGCAAACAGCAAAATCATAATACTTCGTATTCAAGACCGACATATTGTCAATTCTATGACGGGTAGGTTTATCCTTCCAGGCTTGAGCGGTTTCTGTTGATTTTACCGCATTCGCCGCCTTCGCATCTGAAGGCATCTCCTCCTTATATGCATTGTATTGAACGATAGCCTCCGCATATTTTCCGTTCGCTTTTAAAGCATCTGCATAACGCAACATTCCGATGGGATCTTTGTACTTCGCCTTCACTGCTTTTCCATACCAATCTTCCTGTTCGAGATTATTTCCCATAAAACGGGCACATTCTCCGGCAAAAAATGCTGCGCGGCTTTTGTCTTCGTTCTTTTTAAATTTAGTGTAAGCTTTCTTGTAAAAGGTTGAAGCTGTGTAATATTCTCCAATCTTAAAAAACTTATCTGCCTTTTGAGTTCTGCTCTTTTTGGCTTTAACTGGCTTATCCTGAGCAAAACTGCTCATAATAGCGAAGGACAATATTAATAACAGGCTTAAGGTTCTCTTGATCATAAGTACACGTACGTTAAATTTTTTCAATGAAGGACAAAGGAAACAAATAATTTTTAAAAGGAAAAATATGAAGAGAATTGATGTTTTACCACATGACACTGATTATCAATTTTTTATATAACAACTATACTCAATAAAGTAAAATGACAGCATTTTTTATGCACAATACATTAAGTACGACCTCTTTTTCGTTACCCTTTAAGTCTATAAACTGAACCCGGGATGCTGTATAATTGTCGAAAACCGCTAATGATTACAAGGAAAACAAGAAAATATACTCCTAACTTTGTCCGTATGAAAATCTCACCTTTAATTCGAATTAATTTATTGATATTTATGATTTTGTGCTCCGCCGGAACCGTTAAGGCGCAATACAATTACAAGACAGCCCTTGGATTAAGATTGAATGGAGGTGCCGGAATCACAGTTCGCCATTTCATCAAAGACAATCAGAGCGTCGAAGGCATTCTTTATACACGCTGGAGAGGACTGAATATCACAGGACTATACAATGTCAACTTTCCGGTATTCAATGAACCCGGTTTTAACTTTTTTATTGGGGGAGGTGGTCATATCGGCTTTTGGGACAGAGACCGTAACCCCTGGTGGGATGACAATAAAGACTATAACGATACCAGAACTGTTGTAGGAATTGATGGACAGATTGGTTTGGAATATGTCTTTGATGAAATTCCATTAAATCTGGCTTTAGATTGGAAACCGGCGTTTAACATCATTGGTGTCAGTAATTTTTGGGCCGGAGATGTTGGATTATCGGTCCGATATACCTTTAAATAAAACTTGAAATCTATTTACACCATGTTTCATTGCAGTTCAATTAAGCATGTGGGGTAAACGCTATTACTAACTGTCATATAGGTGATAGATGTAACCGAAGAAGGAATGTTAATCCAGCAGAATGAATTGATTAGTTTTCGCTCTAAACACCTAAGAAAAAGTTTAGAATTCCAGCGTTCGCCGGATATGGTCCTCGACCACTTTCAGCGTTGCTTCCTTTAAACTATTTTCTTCGAATTCTGCTTGTACTTTACTCACCGGCAACAAGTAAGGAAGTACATTCACCTGCATATGCATTAATATGGAGGAGAGGTGATCTAATCCACGAAGATTACCTGCTCTACCGTTTGCAACTCCACCAACGATGCCTTCTTTCCCTTGAATGAAATTTTAGGATCCAAACTATCAATCAGCAATTTCAAAATTCCGGGAAGACTCCCATTGTATTCCGGAAGAATAAAACAAACTTCTGAGCAGAAATAAAATACTCCTCTTGTAATTGTTTCAATTCATTAGACTTTAAGTGATGCTCATATATACCACTTAAAAATACGAGTTCAGGAATATCTGCCAATGAAAGCAGCCTGACTTCAGTTGTTCTTTTTCAAGAAGCTCTTTATAAATAGTGGCAAATTTTAGAGATAAACTTCCCGGACGGTTAGTACCTGCGATAATTGTTATCATTGGAACTTGTAACAATTTGTCCTTTGAAAAGTTAATTCCTTTCCAGGGCGAAACCGGCCTGCCGGCAAGCAGGTACGAAAAGGGCGAAAGTTTGCAGAACGGTATAGGAGAAAGAGTACAGTTCAATTATTTCTCTGCAATCTTAAAAATATATACCGGTTCGTTTTTATTGCGGGGATTCAACCAATGCAATAAAGCGTCAAACCAACTGGGGGTCGCCTTGTGAACAAAGGTCAATTCAGCTCCGGTTACCTTCTTAAATTTTGCGATGCGGTTCCATACATGATCCTCCTGGAAAAATAATATATAATGGGGATACTCCGAGGGATGTTGACGTATATAGGTAATAAATCTTTCCGTGGGATACTCTTTATATATACAAAATGCCTGGTTCCATTTCCCTGAATAAAACTGTGGCGGCCATTGCGGTGAATCCCTATGACTGACTTCCATAATAAAATTATTGAAGTCGGGTTGTTGATACAAATAGTACATCGCTTCTGTCATGGAGCGTTTTGAATAGGTCGTACTCAACACCAACAATCCGGCAGTGTTTAAGACCCAGAAAAAGCGCCATGAAAAGAGTTCTGCTTTACTCATAAGTTTTCCTTCGCGAATCATTCCCCAACCAATTGTTCCCGCGATGATAAAGAAAGGAATAAACGGCAGGATAAAACGTTCTTGCTTATTCGGAAACCAGGAATGAAAAAGAAAGAATACCAATGAAGGAAGTATGATCACCAATGCTTTTTTCCAGGCTTTACAATAACCGATGATAAGAAAAATACTTACCGGTGGAATGAGCATACCCCCAACCGTTAGCAAGTATTGGTACCATGGCCGGTCGAAGTAAGTGGTGGCGTTTAACAAATTATACTGAATGTATTCTGTTACCTCTACAAAGGGGCGATGATAAAAAATCAAATCCGCACCCTGAGTAATGAAGAAGGCCATCACAAATCCTGTAGCAAGCAAAAGTCCGCCTTTAATTTTTCCTCTATACAATAAATACAATCCGGTTCCCGCCAGAAAAAACAAGGACTGGAACCTTATACTCATGGCTATTCCGGCAAACACACCTGATAAAATAAAATGGCGCTGCCGGTTGCCTTCCTGTTCGGCTTTGATGAGATAGAGTGAAGAAAGTAAGAGAGGGACCACACATACCCATTCCACCAAATTTCTGACACTGGAAGAGGGAATAAACCACATCAAGGCCAATAACCAGGCTACCCTTATCGCATCTTTCTCGCTTCCTAAACGCCGGGCTATCCGATAGCCAAATACGATAACACCCATTGAATAAATGGCATGTAAAAATCGAACGACGACCATTTTCCCTTGCGGATCATCAAGTCCGATAAAATTGAGTGCCTTTAAAAGGAAAAAATGTAAGCCCACATAAAACCAACTATGTCCGCTTGGTTTGCCGCTATTGTTCCATGGAAGCCAATTGTTGTAATCATACCCGTCGGCCCAACTCTGCGCCGCTTCAATCACCAGAAAATGATCGTCATGCATTCCGAATCCTTTGGAAAAACTACAGCTATCAATCGAAAGAATAGCCCCAACGCCAATATTGTTCTCAGGGGATGCTCGTTGTAAAAACGTTTAATTGCGTTCATGGCACAAAATTGTAAATAATGCATCAGCTTTTTTCCATTAACAATAACTTAAGGATAAATTAGTTTTACTTTGAATACTGCAGTGTTCCCCCTATCGCCTTTAAAATTGCCCCGTCAAACCGGACCATCAATCGCCATTAAATTCTATTCCCTATTTCCATATAAAACAGGATTAAACAAACGTTTTCAACAGTTTTGATAATTATTAACATCTCCACGGAAATAGCGCCTTAGAAAGCATTAAAATCCGTATCTTTGTTTTCCTTAGATAAATATAGGTTAACTAACTGATAATGAGCGAACAAGTCTTGGAAAAAGAAGAATTAAAGCACAACGAATATTCCGCCGATAGCATTCAGGTCCTGGAAGGACTTGAGGCAGTTCGAAAGCGTCCGGCCATGTATATTGGCGATATCGGCATAAAAGGTCTGCATCATCTGGTGTACGAAGTAGTCGATAACTCCATTGATGAGGCTCTTGCCGGTCATTGTAAGAATATTGAGGTTTATATTAATGCTGATAACAGCATCACAGTTAGAGATGATGGACGAGGTATTCCTACCGATATGCATCATAAGGAAGGGAAGTCGGCACTGGAAGTGGTAATGACCGTTTTACATGCCGGTGGTAAATTTGATAAGGATTCTTATAAAGTTTCCGGCGGATTGCACGGGGTGGGTGTCAGTTGCGTGAATGCACTTTCATCCACTTTAATTGCTACCGTTTATCGTAACGGGAAGATTTTTCAGCAGGAATATAATATAGGTAAACCCTTATATGATGTAAAAGTCATTGGCGATACCAATCTCACCGGTACTGAAATATTTTTCAGACCCGATGCTTCCATTTTCATCACAACCGATTATAACTACGAAACGCTGGCCACCAGAATGCGGGAATTATCCTTCCTGAATAAAGGGATCAGTATTACGCTCTCCGACCTTCGCGAATTGAATGAAGCCGGTGAAGCCGTAAATAAACAACGGTTCTACAGTGAGAGAGGATTGGTTGAATTTGTGGAATACCTCGATGCGACGCGTGAAAAGCTGATTGAAGATGTGATCTACATGGAAGGGGAAAGAGGTGGTACTCCTGTGGAAGTGGCGATGTCCTACAATACTTCTTTTAATGAGAATGTCCATTCGTATGTCAATAATATCAATACCCATGAAGGGGGAACTCACCTTGCGGGTTTCCGTCGTGCTTTAACAAGAACGCTTAAAAATTACGCGGAGAAAGAGGGACTTTTATCTAAGTTGAAATTTGAAATAAGCGGCGATGATTTCCGCGAAGGGTTAACGACAGTCATCTCCGTAAAAGTTCAGGAGCCGCAATTTGAAGGTCAGACCAAAACAAAACTCGGAAATAACGAGGTAATTGGTGCTGTTGATCAGGCGGTTTCAGAGATGTTAAATAACTATCTGGAAGAGCATCCTCGTGAAGCACGTAACATAGTTAACAAAGTTATTTTGGCTGCTACTGCTCGTCATGCTGCACGAAAAGCGCGTGAGATGGTGCAACGTAAAGGCGCATTCTCCGGTTCCGGACTCCCCGGTAAATTGAGCGATTGCTCCGAACGTGACCCTGCAAAATGCGAGATATTCCTTGTCGAGGGAGATTCGGCGGGTGGAACTGCCAAGCAAGGCCGCGATCGTAATTTTCAGGCGATCCTTCCTCTGCGTGGTAAAATCCTGAACGTGGAGAAAGCCATGGATTATAAGATCTATGACAATGAAGAAATCCGAAATATCTTCACTGGTCTTGGCGTAAGCAAGGGAACAGCAGAAGATCAACGTGCACTCAATATTGAAAAATTACGCTATCACAAAGTGGTGATTATGACCGATGCCGATGTGGATGGTAGTCATATTACCACCTTGATTCTCACTTTCTTCTTCCGTCATATGAAGGAACTCATTGAAGAAGGATATATCTATATCGCCACTCCTCCACTCTATTTAGTTAAGAGAGGAAAAGAAGAAGTGTATTGCTGGACAGATGAACAACGCATTGAAGCCATTCGCAGACTCGCCGGAGAAAAAGAAAGTACAGTTAATGTATGGTGTTATAAAGGTCTTGGAGAGATGAATGCGGAACAATTATGGGAAACTACTATGCGACCCGCTACGAGAACTCTTCGTCAGGTGACCATAGAAAGTGCTGCAGAAGCAGATCATATCTTCTCCATGCTGATGGGCGACGATGTTCCACCGCGACGTGAGTTCATTGAGAAGAATGCGAAATATGCAAAAGTAGATATCTGATATCCACTAAAAATTATGAAAGAGGCTGTTAGGATATTTGCGCTTAACAGCCTCTTTTCTGTTTCTTCTATTTTGACCGAAGACATGGTTTACTTTTCAACTTAAAAGTACCGCAATTCTATTTCTCTCAATCACTTCATTATCAATTTGTAATAATAAAGAAGGTGCTTAAATAATCACAACACACTATTCCTTTTGCACACAATAAAAATCATATCTGGTACTTGTTTTGAGCCTCCTGTTTTTCCTACCTTCGCGGCTCCATTCACAATAATTTTAAAACCCTTATACCAAATGAAAGTCACTGTAGTAGGAGCAGGCAATGTAGGAGCAACCTGTGCGAATGTCATTGCAGAGCGCGAACTTGTTAACGAAGTCATTCTTCTGGATATTAAAGAAGGAACAGCAGAAGGAAAATCAGTTGATATGTGGCAAACAGCACCTATCAATATGTACGACACCCGTATCAAAGGGGTGACGAACGATTATTCTGCAACAGCCGGTTCAGATGTAGTAGTTATCACATCAGGTCTTCCCCGCAAGCCGGGCATGAGTCGTGATGATTTAATAGCTACTAATGCTGGTATTGTGAAATCTGTAACAGAGAATATAGTTAAACATAGTCCGAAGACGATCATTATTGTGGTCAGCAATCCATTGGATGTAATGACGTATTGCTCTTACCTGACTTCAGGCTTTGACAGCAAACGTGTGTTTGGTATGGCGGGTATCCTTGACACTGCACGCTACCGCGCTTTCCTTGCTGAAGCATTGAACACTTCACCTAAAGATATTCAATCGGTATTGATGGGTGGTCATGGAGATACCATGGTGCCACTACCCCGGTATACAACAGTGGCAGGTATTCCGGTTACAGAACTTATTTCAAAAGAAAAGCTGGACGCTATCGTTCAACGTACAAAAGTTGGCGGTGGAGAATTGGTGAACCTGATGGGCACTTCCGCATGGTATGCTCCGGGAGCAGCAGCAGCTCAAATGGTAGAAGCCATTGTTCGTGATCAAAAGCGAATCTTCCCGGTTTGCGCCTGGTTGCAAGGTGAATATGGAATGAAAGATGTTTATCTGGGTGTACCTGTGAAACTCGGCAAGAATGGCATTGAAGAGATCATAGAACTGAAACTTCAGCCGGATGAAATGGATTTGTTGCAGAAGTCATCCGTAGCAGTGAAAGAAGTGATGTCAGTTCTCGATAAAATGACAGAAGCGGTAAAGTAGTTATCATCTTAAAATTCATAGAAAAGCCCTGCATCGTTCAGGGCTTTTTTTATGGCAAAAACTTTTCCAGTTCCTCTTTGTAGCCACTCTGCAAGTATTCCGTCTCCCCACCAACGGTAACGCCTGGCCGATATGAAACGGTAAACAAAATCTCGCAGCGCACGGGGAATCAATAAAAACACCCGGAATAAATTCCAGGGGAGACCAAGATGACCAAGTATTCGAAACACTGCTGTCGAACTCGAATAAAAGTGTTCTTCTTCCACTAACAAGACGGATTCCGGGGTACTGATATTAAAGTGTGCAAGCAGTCGCTTCCCCGTTTCACTTTGATTCGAGGTAAATACAAATCTGGACTTTTTATCTCTCTTCACTAAAAAGTTTACACTCCATGAACAGAAATTGCAATACCCATCAAAAATAATAATTGACTTCGCCGCCATTATACCTCCCGGATCATCTACTCTCCTATTAAATTTACAAAATAAGACGGACTCAATTTTTTACCCGAACGCCCACAGCATAAGGGTCAACACTCACTTCCGGTTTAAAGTCAGGAATACGCTCTAATGTATTTAGATCAATGATGCTCAAATAACCATTTTTTCCGGCACAGGATGCAGCATGGTGAGGTGCAGGTCCGCCGGTATAATTCCTGTTGGCAATGTACACCACCTGCTTTACCGGATCAACGGCAATACCATGAGGCTGCCAACCGACTTTGATCTTTTTAATTTCCGTCAATGTATTCAAATCAATGACGCTGATCGAGCCCCGCATATCCGGAAAGAAATCATCTTCTGTATTGGTAACGAAGAGTAAATTCCCGTCCTCATACACCGCAAATTCCAATGGCACCTTCCCTACAGGTATAACTTGAACCAACTGATCGTTTGAAGTATTAAACACTCGTACCTGGTTCACGTTGGTATCCTGACACGTAACAAAGTACTTACTGTAATCGGGACTAAAAATAATTTCATGCGGCTTCATAGGAAAAGGAAGTTGCCAGGGGCCGATAGGGTTAATATTTATATCCTGATAATTTATGATATCATTCACCGGAATTTTTAAAATCTTACTGATTTCCTGACAGGTAACATATAGGGTATCATCAGTTGCATTTAACGCCACGCCATGCAGGTTTGGAGATGGATTACCCGTAATCGGAAAAGGACCTACAGTATTTGAAGTTCCGGCTTCGAGATCCACAAAGGCCACTCGTCCGCCATTGTAATCAACGGAGTATGCCTTTTTTGAATCTTTAGAGATGGTAAGTGTATTCCATCCACCTGCAATACCATTTCCAATTGGAATTGTTTTTACCAGTTGATCTGTAGCTGTACTAAATACCTGAACAATATCGGCATTTAAAAACACCACACACCAATATAAACCATCGGGGGTCACTTTGATATTATGTGGCGATTCCGGTGGAGATGCACCGGGATTTTGACCCACGTCCACAATTCTCATGGCCACTCTGGTATCTGCATCAAACACTGTTGCAACATCACAACCCTGATTGACCACATAAAATTTATGTCTGTTTAAGTCGTCTGAAAATTTCACAAACCCCTCCTTGTTCGGTGCTCCGGCGTCAATCCAATTCTTCAGTGCAAGGTACTCTGCTTCGGACAGCGGGTTTTCATTCACAGGCATCGTAGGGAGTACCACCAGACCCAATGAACTATCCACATTGGTAAAATAACAAAGTGTACTAAAGTCAGAACGATAGGGTATGGTGACGGCGCCATTATTAGTGCCTTCAAACATGACTTCCCAATTGCTCAAATCCAAACCGGCAGCAGCATTTTTACTAATGGTATTATGACACCCTGCTGTTGCACATTTTCCGACAATAATACTTTCTACCTGTGTGGGATATCCACTGCTCGATACAACAACAGGTTCATACTGGTCATAGGTACAGGAACTCAGCAGAACAAGAACAAGGGTAAACCAATAATAATTCTTCATCAATCTCCTTCGGTTATGTAAACGTTCATGGAATCAATTCCGGTTACAAGTGTAGTGCTGTAAGGCAGTCCTCCTTTGCAAATCCAGTTCGAGGGATCCAGTAAGCTGTCAATACCGACCGCATAGATATAATAATTGCCACAGGTCAAACTATCAATTGTCGCAAATGGACTATTGGAATCCGCCGACAATTTATAATCATACTTAGTGGTATCCTCACCCGGAAATTCAGAGGTATTGAATTTTACAAACACCCTGCATCCGGGGATGGGACGAGCATGGTGCACCATCTTTACTACCAAATTCAGTGTACCTGATCTGCCTTCCAGACAATTATCGATGACCTCTTCCTCCTTTTATCTTTACAACCATAGGATAACATCACCAATATGCCGAATATAAATAGTAGTGACAGATTGCCTTTTAGGGGTAAATAACCTTGTAGTTTTTTCATGTACATAATAGAATAGGATCAACGTTTAATAAACTTCTGACTGAAACTTCTTTCAGTCCCCGTCACTCTACAGAGATAAATTCCGGACGGGAATGGGGAGAAATCAACAGTAATATTATTATGAACAGCTTCCTGCCGGTAAATCAATTCTCCTCTGACATCAAAAAACTCGATAAGGAGTCGTTGATCAGCCGAAGGACTAAGGCAATATTTAAGAGCTGTTCTGTAGGGTTTGGGTATAGCGTAAAGAAAGCACCGGATGAGGCAGGTTGGGCGATGGACAATGTTGCATCCTGAGTGTAAAGCACAATACCACCTGCCAGACTACCCACAGCTAGGTCATATTTTCCATCACTGTCTACATCCGCCATTGCAGGTACCGCTACTTGTGGCTCAAAAATATTCTGAAACATGCTATCCACCAGATTGAAATTTCCTGCGAGATTCCCATCAATATTATTGTAATGATAGAGGTAGCCGCTCATCGATCCAACGATGAGTTCATACCCACTACCGTTATCAAATAAAACGGGAGCAGAAAATCCGGCGAACGAATTCCATTTCGTCACATTTAATCCGCCAAAATTGCTAGTTTCCAATGAAAAAACAGGTACAGTAGGAGATCCGGTATTCTTGTAATAATTCAGCGTGCCGGCTCTTTCGCCAATCAGCAGATCCAGGTCCCCGTCTCTGTCAACATCTACAAGCTGAGGTGCTGCATTGTCACCAATATTTATGGACTGATAATTCAGTTGTGTCAGGATAAATATACAAGGGTTACCCACTCCTGCAATGTTTTGATAATACACCAGATTCCCGTCCGATTCTCCCAGCAACATATCTGCATCACCGTCACCATCCAGGTCACCAAATGCAGGATATATACCTAACAGCCCGGTAGCTGATACTCCCGAAAAATCATCGGTCACTAATGTGTATTCAGCCTTTGTGCCTGTGCCTGTATTTCTATAATAAGCGATTTTCCCTACGGGAGAATTATTGTTATAATAAAAATCATTTCCTACCAGCAAGTCCTTCTTACCATCCTGATCTACATCAAAGAAAACGGGATGTGCTCCTGTACCCACTTCAATCATGCCATCAACGAGCCAACGGTTTTTCACATAGGCAAAAACGTTAGATTGATTGTTTGTCGTATTACGATAAAATTTCACATTATAATAATCTTCTCCTGTAAAAAAGAAATTCGAGACGATCAGATCATTGCTTCCATCATTATTCGCATCAAAATAATGCGGGCCGGCTACATCGTTTAGATTCGCAGGAATATCATAAGAGGGAAATGCAGTATCCTGTGCACAAACCCAGGCAGAGTCAGGAGTACCACAATTTTCAATATAGAGAACATTGTTACCTAAAATATCACCGTTCAGTATATCCTTATCGCCATCTCCATTCATATCAAGTGCCAGCAAGGTAGATCCGGCATGTCTTTGTTGTCGGGTTGCGAGTGACAAGGGACCACTTCCGGGTTCAAATGATTCTTCAAATGGAGTTCTAGCTGAGGGATTAGCGACCCAAAGAGGACAAGTTGGCAAGACAGGAGGAAGAACAGCAGTATTGGTGTTGTTCGCTAAAACGAAATAGCCCCAGCAAACCGGAATATTGTAATGCAGCAACTGTCCGGGTGAACCCAGTGAATCCATGGAGTAACTCTTGTGACACTCCACCCATGAGCCGCTGATACTAAAAGCGAGCACATCCATATCTCCATCGTTATCCAGATCTGTCAATGCCGGCGCATTTACACGAGAAGCATAGATATTGGTAGAAAAACCCCCATAATGTGTTCCCATCTGATAAGTGATCGGCGTAAACATCAAGCCTGTTCCCGAGGTGTAATCATTTCGAAACAACGAAATGGCTCCTCCTGCATAAGAGAACAAATCCATGTCACCATCATAATCATAGTCAAACGTTCTTATCCACCCTTCCAGATCTTTCGGGAAAACTCTGGCATATTCAGGGGCATATTTATAGCTGGACATATTTGCGATGCCCAGATTAATAAAGGTATTGACTCTAAAACTGGGTGCGTCAAATTCAATCAAATCCATTTTCCCATCACCATTCAAATCCATCGTTCCAAAAACAGGTGTATTCATTCCGCCTGCCCATGCATTCTCTAAACGATTCGAATTATGATATACCGCTATACTGGTGTCCCTGAACATAGCCACCGGTTGAGCATTTATCTGTATTTGCAAGAAAATAGAGCAAGTAAGAAGTACTATGCGGGAGTTAATCATTGTTTCATTAGTTTTTGAACTGTTACACCAAAACCATTGTTGAAATGTACCAGATACATCCCTGACGTAAGATCACTTGTATTTAGTTGCACCATTCCGGAATTTATTTCAAGCCTCTTAATCATCTTGCCACTAATATCACTAACGCTCAAAACGCCCTTCAGATTTATATGATCACCGTTAATATGTATACGGCAAAAGTCGACCGCAGGATTCGGATGAATGGTAAAATTTTGAGGTAGTTCGATTTGACTGATGGACGACGATGTATATTGAGAATAGAGCCGAAATCCACCGGCATTACAACCGGTCAATAAATCGTATTTTGAATCGCCATCAATATCTGCCTTGCTGAGTGTGACTCTTTTGAGTTCCTGTATCCCCTGGAAAAGAGAATCCGACAATGTAAAATTTCCGGTGAGGTTCCCATCTATGTTAGTGAAATGATAGATAGCACCTTTATCAGAACCCACCAATAATTCGTAGCCGGCCCCATTATCAAACAAGAGCGGTGCACTATAACCGGCTACTGCCCCGGGTTGCAATACATTCACTCCACCAAAATTTGAGGTATTCAGATTGTAAATGGGTGAAGATGATGTACCGGTATTTTCAAAATAATTCAACACTCCACTTCTTTCGCCAACGAGTAAATCGTTTTTTCCATCCCTATTCACATCAATGATTTGAGGCGCACTATTGTTTCCAATATCAATACTCTGATACTGGGAGAGGGCAAAACAAAGTTACATACCAGACCCGGACCGGCGGTGTTCTGATAGTAAATCAAAGTGCCGTCAGCGTTACCCAGCAGCATATCATCATCATTATCCCCATCTAAATCACCAAAAGCAGGAAAGAGTCCGTATTGGGTAATACCTGACAAGTTTAACCAATCATCACTAACCAATGTAAACACAGGCTGCGTTGTTGTTCCGATATTTTTAAACCATGCGAGTCTTGAAAAGGCGAGGTTCGGATCAGGATTGTAGTAAAAATCATTTCCTGAAATAATGTCCGTTAATCCATCTTTATCGACATCAAAAAAACAACATTGGAAGCTGTACCCAGATCAATGGTTTCTTCTGAAAACAAACGAGGCTTTACAAAATCAAACACGTTACTGCAATTGTTGGAAGTATTCTTGTAGAAATGTATGTTATTAAAATCCTCTCCAACTGTAGCAAAGGGACTCACCAGCATATCTTTTAAACCGTCATTATCCAAATCCAAATAATAAGATGCGGGAAGATTCTGCATATTAATCTGCACATCATAGACCGGAAATGCAGAGTCTTGTGATATAATCAAGGCTGAATCAGGAGTTCCTCCATTCAATAAAAACAACATGTTTTCTCCTAATATATCTCCATTCAACAAATCCACATCACCGTCACAATCCTGATCGAGGGGAGTAAGCACTGAACCGGAATGCCGGCTTTTCGCCACATTTTCAAGGTCACCTATAACATTACCGGACCTGCAATTCTGATTCAGCAAGCCGATATTTGTCAATCCACTGAGTTTAAAATACCCCCAGCAATAAGGTTCAAGTGTAAACAGAAACCCATTGCAGGTTCCCAATGAATCCATCGCATAATTTTTATGATACTCCAGGTAATTACTTGAATTCGCAAAAGTGATAATGTCCAGATCGCTGTCACCATCTACATCTACAATGGCCGGCATATTAACCTGACTCACGAAAATCGGATTAAAAAATGTGCCATACCAGGATTTGATTTGATTATTCGAAATCGAAAATTGAAGTCCGGAACCGGAAGTGTAATCATTCCTCCACACCAGCATTGCTGAATTATAGTACGTGTATAAATCCAGATCGCCGTCACAGTCATAATCAACAGAGCGTACCCAATCCTGTAACGGTGGCAAGAGCGAGGCATAAGATGGAGCATAACTGTAGGGGAAAGTTCCGGTACTTCCATTATTTAAAAAAGGGGTGACCCGATTTCCTACTCTGTCAAAAAGAAAATATCAGAATATTATCACCATTAAAATCAATTTCTACAGGCGTAATACTATTAAATCCTCCTGTCCATGGAAAATAGAGGGTATCACTATTTACAACAACTTTAGGACGTTGGTCGAGAAAGAGAAAGGGATTGGATTGTGAATGAGCAAGAGAAGACAAACTCAGAAAAAGTACTGAGAGGAATAATAATCGCATAGTATGTATTTTGTTAATCACTTCAAAGATAAAGGTAACTCAAACGAAATGTGTTCAACCTGTAACTGATTTTTACACAAAAAGCACAATGAGGCCTATTTAATGAGGAAAATCATTACACAGGACCTTCTATTCATTGTTATTTAACTGTTAACAGAGGAAGTAAATCCTACACCGTCTGAAATAATTTAAAGGCAGGTCATATATCCACTGTCATGTCAATTTAAGCGGACCTAATTTCATCAAATCACCGGATATTATTCACAAGTACGCTAAATCAATAGGATCGTTTTCAATTAATACAGTACTTTCGTTCCTCAATCAAGAAACCATGCCTTCCTTCGATATTGTAAACGAAATCGACCTTCAGAAACTTGATAATGCCATCAATGTTGCCATCAAGGAAATCTCATCCCGATATGACTTTCATGGCTCTAAAACCGAGGTCGAACTTGACAAAAAGACATTCATCATCAATGTTTTAACAGAAAACGACATGCGGGTGAAAGCCATTCAGGACATCCTGATTTCTCGAATGATGAAGCAAGGCATTGATGCTCAGGGCTTAGATTTCGGAAAAGAACATTATGCCAGTGGAAACATGCTCAGAAAAGAAGTGACTGTGAAAAAGGGAATCGATAAAGAAACCGCAAAAAAAATTGTTAAAATCATAAAAGACAGTGGCTTAAAGGTACAAGCATCGATCATGGACGATCAATTAAGAGTTACGGGAAAGAAGCTGGACGATCTTCAGGCTACAATGTCTTCAGTTAAAACTGCCAATATTGGTATTCCCTTACAATTTACAAACTTTAGAAATTGATGTATATTCAATCTGGTCATATTAAAATCAAGACCTTATCTTGGGCAAATAGAAGCTTGTATGTCAAACAATAGTAACATTCTTGTCCTTCCACAACAATTTATTAACCTTTTTCAGTTTTAAGGTTCGTGGGGATTCCTTATTATTGTCGCCCCTTAATATTAGAAAAACATAAACTTAATAACCATTAAAAAAACAAAACGAACATTATGAGTCAGAACAAATCAGGATCCGGCATCCAGGGGATGCTGGCCGCCATTGTGATACCGGCCGCCTTAATTCTCTCGTGGATCATTTTCAAGTTTATTCTGGGAAGTCCGGGTAATTTCCAAGACAACAATCCAGACCTGAATCCACTACCAGGCAACTATTTGGGAATGATGTACAAAGGTGGATTTATTGTACCAATTCTTATGGCTCTTTTAGTCATTGTTATCACGTTTGTAATTGAGCGTTTTGCAACTGTTGCCAAATCAAAAGGTAGTGGAAACATCGACAGTTTTGTACACAAGGTTCGTGCAGCACTTAGCAAAGGTGATATTGATGGTGCAAGAAAAGAATGTGAACGTCAGAAAGGTTCCATTGCTGCGGTTGTTAGTGCAGGTCTTAACACCTACAAACAGATGGAGGCTGAGAAAGGGCTGGATAAAGAGCATAAGATAGCGGCCATTCAAAAAGAAATTGAAGAGGCTACTACACTTGAACTTCCTATGCTTTCTAAGAACCTGATCATCATCTCTACTATCGCTTCTATTGCTACCCTGATGGGACTGCTTGGAACAGTAATCGGTATGATCCGTGCGTTCGCAGCACTTGCGCAAGCCGGAGCTCCGGATGCGATCGCCTTAGCAACAGGTATCTCTGAAGCCCTGATCAATACCGGTCTGGGAATCGGTACTTCTGCTATTGCAATTATCTTTTACAACTACTTCACCAATAAAATTGATTCAATTACTTATGGAATTGATGAAGCCGGATACTCTATTGTCCAGACTTTCACCACCCGTAATTAATTCTATCAATTATTAAACGCTAAAAAAAGAGACGTATGCCTAAAGTGAAGATGCCAAAAGGGTCCATCCCTCGACATGACGCCGATGGTGGATCTGGCCTTCCTCCTGGTGACGTTCTTCATGCTCACCACCCAGTTTCGCCCGGACGAGCCTGTTATTATTGATTCACCAACCTCCATTTCGGAAAAAATTCTTCCTGAAAAAGTAATGGTTGTCAGTATCGATAAACAGAACCGTATCTTTTTTAATCTGGAAGGCAAGGAACTCCGGAAAAGTATGCTGGAGCAAATGGGAAATAAATATGACGTGAAGTTCGAAGATAACGATTTAAAGAGGTTTTCAGTAATGACCACCTTTGGAATGACTGTTCAACAATTAAAACAGTACCTTCCATTAAACGAGGAAAAACGCAAAGAATTCATGAAGCAAAGTCAGGGAATCCCTTTTGACTCACTTAACAATCAACTGGGCGACTGGATTCGCTTTGGTCGATTAGCTGATGCACAAATCAATGGTGAGAAAGATAGGGATAAACAAATGCGTTTTGCAATCAAAGGAGATGCTGAAGCCAATTATACCTCTGTTAAACGCGTTATCGATATATTCCAGGAAATGAAGGTCAATCGCTTTAATCTGATAACCTCATTAGAAGATAACCCTAATCAATAATCTTGATCCAAGAAAATGGCAGAAGTACAAAGCAACGAACAGGACTCCGGCAAAAAAGGGGGAAAACATAAAAAAGTCAGAGCTAAAAAGCAGAGCACTCACATCGACATGACTCCGATGGTGGATCTTGCCTTCCTGCTCCTGACCTTTTCATGATGACCACAACTTTTAGTAAGCCAAAGACCATGGAAATTAACATGCCTGTTAAGCCGGAAAATGAAACTAAAACTGAAGTTAA
Source organism: Bacteroidota bacterium (assembly GCA_016721435.1). Classification (GTDB taxonomy): domain Bacteria; phylum Bacteroidota; class Bacteroidia; order AKYH767-A; family OLB10; genus JAJTFW01. The sequence continues at coordinate 43,685 of JADKIC010000003.1, read as the reverse complement.
TAATGCAGTAACTGTTGTGCTGAGTGGTGATAATAATATCTATTGGTATTTTGGAGAGTTGAAACCGGAAACCGTACTTACTCCTACCAATTATTCCAATGATGGTTTGCGTAAGTTATTCCTTGACTACAACAAATATGCATTTGATAAAATTATGCAACTTCGCAAAGAGGGGGTAGCCAACAACGTTGCGGATACCACCTTAAAGCGATTAGAAGTAGATGTGAAGGGAGAAAAAAAGGCACTCATGGTTCTTGTGAAAGCAGATGACAAAGCTTCCTATAAAAATGTAGTTGATGTTTTAGATGAACTCAATATCACCATGGTGGGTAAATATGCAATTGTTGATCTGGCTCAGCAGGAATTTGAAATGATTAATAAACTCAACCCGGCAAAATAATATGGCTAAGATGTTTGAACCCGCCTGGGATGATGCCATAAATTCTGAAAGGAATGAATTGGTGTTTGAAAACCGAAACAAAGAATTCGGCGCCTATCCTATTCGTAAGAGTTATACACGCACCATCTCAAGAGCTCTTGGTATTTCGCTCTTGTTTTTTACGGTCTTGATCAGCTTACCTGTTGTTGTGAGATTAATTAGTGGATATGAGGTAGAAAAAAGCGATAAACCGGTAGAGGTAACTGTAGAATTAAAGGAACCGCCTCCTATTGATGAAAACGAACCGCCACCACCACCTCCACCGCCTCCACCACCCACTATTGAGACTGTGAAATTTACACCTCCCGTAGTAGTAGACAGAGAGATTGAAGATGAAGACCAGCCACCTCCACAGGAAGAACTGAGTGAGACTAACGTTGGTGTAGTGACGCAGGAAGGTGATGATAATGCAACAGAGCTACCGCCTGAAGAGCCGGTAGCGATCCTGATGCCGGAAAAGTATTTACTTATGTGGAAGAACAACCTGCTTTTCCGGGTGGGGAAGCTTCGATGTATGAATATTTGCAAAAGAATATTAAATACCCTCCTCTTGCACGTGAAAATGGAATCACCGGTCGAGTTTATATGACGTTTGTTGTAGGTCCTGATGGTGACATTCGCGATGTAAAAGTGCTTCGTGGTATTGGCGCAGGATGTGATGAAGAAGCAATCCGTGTTGTAAAGTCAATGCCTAAGTGGAAACCCGGCAAGCAGAACGGACGATCAGTGAACGTTCAGTTCAATATGCCTATCAACTTTACTTTAAAATAGAATGAACTCTCTAAAAGAACCCCGTTTCCTAAAGGAGACGGGGTTCTTTCATTTAATGCTTTTGCTGTTTTCGGATGATTTTTATGGTTGAAGTTTAATTAGACTTATTCCAAAAACTATACTTTAAAATGGAGAAAGAACTCTCCAAATAACGATGAACGAAATCCTTATATTTGCCTATGGCAAAAACACCTGTTCTCTATTATTTCACGCTGGTTATGACCGGCTTGTATGTTGTGCTGGGCTTAATTGTGATGTTTGCCCCTCAGGTAGAGAACTTTTTACCGGGATGGAAACATTGGGTACTGGGCGCCATGTTGATTGTTTATGCCTTTATCCGTTACCGGAGATTGCAGACCATTAAAAACAACATGGAACAAAAACTAAATGAAGCTAATCGTGAGCAAGAGTAATTTGCATTATCGAAAAGCAGTTCTGACAAGACATCCTAAGAAGCCACTTAATAACGAAAAGATAAAATGGAAACTCCTTACTTTCTGATTATTTCTGATCTTTGTACAGAGAATAAATACGGTACTTTTACGTTTAAATACTAAGCATGAAAAATACAATTGTCCCTCTAATGCTGTTTGGTATTTTCTTTTCCTGTGGCACTGATTTCAACAAGCCCTACAGCGACACCCCTACTTCCGGCAACGTCAAAATTGCAGGAGATGAAACACTCGAGCCCCTATTGGATGCCACCGCAGATACCTTTATGGGATTATATCGCTATGCCAAATTAAATGTGACTTACAAATCGGAGTCCGCTTGCTTTGCCGATTTGCTGAATGATTCTGTAAAAGTTATTCTCGCTACCCGAAAACTAAATTCAAAAGAAGAAGACTTTTTCAAATCGAAACAACTCATCCCCCTCACCACGACTGTAGCCATTGACGCTTGCGCTGATTGTCAACCGGGAAAATGCTGACACGCTACTTCAACTGGATCAATTGAAGCAAATCCTCGCCGGAAAAATAAGCGATTGGAAAGACATACATCCCAATTCAACTTTAGGTAAATTGAGTTTCGTATTTGACAACAACGGATCTTCTACTGTTCGATTTCTAAGTGATAGTTTAATGGACGGCAGTATGCATTTCACTGATTTTTGTTTTGCTGCAAAATCGAATGCTCAGGTCATCGACTACGTAGAACAAAACAAAAATGCCATTGGGGTGATAGGAGTAAATTGGATCAGTGACAGAGATGATCCCATGATGCTTAGTTTTAGCAAACGCATAAAAGTGGTATGGATCAGTACTGTAAAAGATCCCGTTTATCCTGATCACTATTTTGGACCGTTTCAAGCTTACATGTATACCGGCGATTATCCCCTCAAGCGTGAAGTTTACATGATCAATCGTGAAGGAAGGAACGGACTTGGCACAGGCTTTGTCTCTTTCTTCGCGGGTGAACAAGGTCAACGCATTGTAAGACTATCCGGACTCCTGCCTTCATCACCTTATACCAGAGATATTAAATTAAACTAAATTTACTAAGTGAAACAACAATCAATAATGAAACATATTCTTCTATTCAGTACTGTACTTACCTTCTCCATTTCCGCCAAGGCACAAACATTAAAAGATGCCATTCAGTTGAATGAAAATGAGCAGCAGGAAGAAGCGGCCGCTATATATCAGCAACTCATCATCAAAGAGCCTGCAAACGGAACTATTTATTATTACTATGGTGAAAATTTTATTGATGCTGAACAACCCGAGAAAGCCATTGATGTTTTCGCAAAAGGAATTGAGAAAGACCCTGCGAATCCCCTTAATCTTATAGGTCAAGCCGAACTTAAATTAATGACCGGCGATTTGAATGGTGGTAAAGCCCTTATTGAACTGGCAGTAAAAAATGCTGCCGGAAAAAATGCACTGGTCTTGATGGAGGCGGGAGAAGCTTTTATGCGTTATAAAAAAGGACAAGACCTGATTAGTGCTCAAACTTATCTTGAAACAGCTGCTAAAATGGATCCCAAAAATCCGGAAGTATATAACTTACTGGGTGACCTGTATTCTGAATTAAACAATGGCACCATGGCAGCGACGAACTACAACAAAGCGCTGGACATAGATAAAAATCAGGTAAAAGCATTGTTACATAAAGGACAACTTTATAAACGTTCTACCAATTACGATGGCGCAAAAATTGAATTTGAAAATACACTGAAAATAAATCCAAATTTTGCTCCGGCATACCGTGAGTTGGGAGAAGTATATTTCAAGCAACGACAGATTGAGAAAGCGAAGGAGAATTATAAAAAATATCTTGAACTTTCAAAAAACAATACCATGGCACGGTTACGTTATGGATTCTTCCTGCATGAAAGCGATGATAATATGGGTGCACAAGCAGAAATCAACAACATTACCCGTGTTGATTCAACCAATCTTTTATGATGCGCATCATGGCTTATGTAGCTTATGAAGTTAATCTTAACGACACTGCTCTAAAAACCATTGCCAAAGTTTTCGAACTGACTGAGGCAGATACCAGCAGACGTATTGGAAGAGATTATGCATATTATGGTAAGGCACTATCCAAAGCAGGAAACGATTCTTTAGGTACTGATTATCTCTTCAGAGCAATTGCCTTTGATCAGAAGAATGGCGATTTATACGATGATCTGGGAAAGATGGCGATGAAAGCAAAAAAATATGATATAGCAGCAAAAGCGTATCAGGATAAAATTGCCAATGTCACCAAGGTAACCAGCGGTGACTTCTTTAGTTGGGGACGAGCATTATACTCTGCTAAAATGTACATAGAAGCCGACAGTGCCTTCAGTAAAGTGACCGAGCTGAGCCCGACCTGGCCCAATGGTTATCTCTATCGTGGTCGCGCAAACGGACAACTGGATTCCACCTTTACATCTCTTTCTGCCGTCCCGCATTATCAGAAATACATCGATTTAATTTCAGCCGATTCCGCCAATGTGGTGAAGTTTAGCAAGGAGCTCATCGAAGCAAATAGCTATATCGCTTATGCGTATCTCAAACAGAAAGATTGTGACAACTCTTTAATCTATTGGAAAAATGTTCTCGCACTTGACCCTAAAATTCAGCAAGCGATTGATGCTATAAAAATTATAAAAGAATCCAAAGATTGTAAGTAAAACCATTCCTAAGAATCAGTGAGTCGATATCGGGTCACTGATTCTTTTTTATAGCATTTTACTACATTAAAAAACATTTTTACTAATTGATAACTCTATTCCTTTTTTAGAATTTTAAAAAATTCATCGATTCATCAATTCATTACTTCATCAATTGGTCCCTTCAGCCTTCGACCTCATTTTCGCCTTCAAACTTAAATCCGAGGCGTTTTCCGGTAGTAATTGAACTTTGCATGGTGTTGACCATCGCCTGAAAAACCGTTATTTCCTTCATGGCGTCGAAGGGAGGAACATTGACATCAATATCCAGGCTGAAAGAAATGCAACTTTCCACGAAAGCACGTAGGAGGTCATCGTTGACTTTCGTAGCTGCATAATCGTTATACAAAATACCCAACTGCCGTTTTCCTTCCACGAAGAAGTTACCTTCTATATTAATAAACATTCTGCCCACCAAATGTCCAACATCGTTTTTACGATCAAACTTAAAGGAATCAGAAAGAAAGTTGTAAATACTGATCATTCCAACCGTAGCCCGGCTGTTATCCAGACTTACATAGGAACTCTTCCAAACGGGATGAGCAGGTTCAAACACAAACGCATTGGTATGCATTATGAATATAAGTAAGTCTTCTGCTACCTTAATTTCCGCTTCAAAACTTCCACGGTCTTTATATTGTATTTTTATCCGCGGATCCGCCTTTACCATTTCCTGTTTCAGATCATTTTCAACGCGCTGAATGACTACTTTCAGTTGTTGCATTACCTCAAAAGTTTTGTCCGTGACATCTTTTGATAATCCGCCTTTCGATAAAATGGATTCAATAAGTTTTGATTTTTCTTCTGACATTTCGCGGTTTATTAATGCATTACCGGACTCCCATATTACCAGACAAATACCCTTCCTGCATGGACAATGTGCCTCTTTTTAATACGCTCTGGCAAAGAGTACCCTTTGCGTAGAGGGGTTTCCGGTGAGAATGCATTTGCCGGACTCCTGCTTATTATTTAACGGGATGCAGCGAATGGTGGCCTTCGTCATTTCCTTAATCTTTAACTCCGTTTCAGAGGTACCATCCCAATGCGCATAGATGAATCCACCTTTCTCATCAAGAATTTTGTTAAACTCATCCCATGAATCGGCACGAAAGGTATTTTCATCACGGAAGGTAAGTGCTTTTTTATAAATATTGTCCTGAATCTGGCTGAGCAAATGATCTATTTTTACATCCAGATCCATAATCTGATAGACCGCTTTTTCCTTTGTATCGCGACGTGCCACTTCCACAGTACCATTTTCCATATCTCTTGGTCCGATAGCCACACGAACCGGAACTCCTTTGAGTTCATATTCAGCAAACTTCCATCCCGGCTTATGGGTATCTCTGTTATCATATTTCACACTGATCCCCTTTGCCTGGAGCGACTTCTTCAACGGATCCACGAATGCATTTATTTGCTCCAGTTGTTCTGCATTTTTATAAATAGGGACAATTACTACCTGAATGGGAGCTAAACGGGGAGGAAGAACCAGGCCACTATCATCGCTATGGGACATAATTAAAGCTCCCATTAAACGGGTAGAGACACCCCAGGAAGTAGCCCAAACAAAATCCTGTTTCCCTTCTTTATTGGTAAACTTCACGTCAAAAGCTTTGGCGAAATTCTGACCCAGAAAGTGAGAAGTTCCCGCCTGTAAGGCTTTTCCATCCTGCATTAGCGCCTCAATACACAAGGTATCGAGTGCTCCTGCAAAACGCTCATTTGCTGTTTTTGACCCTTTAATCACCGGAATGGCGAGGATTTCTTCAGCAAACTGAGCATAAACATCCAGCATCTGATTCGTTTCGGCAATTGCTTCTTCTGCCGTGGCATGAGCAGTATGGCCTTCCTGCCAGAGAAATTCGGCAGTACGAAGGAACAATCGGGTACGCATTTCCCAACGCACCACGTTTGCCCATTGGTTGATCAAAATAGGTAAATCCCGGTAAGACTGAATCCACCCACGATAGGTATTCCAGATGATTGTTTCAGAAGTAGGACGAACGATCAGTTCTTCTTCCAATTTGGCATCTTCGTCTACAACTATTCCACCGCCATTCGGATCATTCTTTAGTCGGTAATGTGTAACTACAGCACATTCTTTCGCAAAGCCCTCCACATGGCTGGCTTCTTTGGAGAAAATGATTTTGGGATGAAGAGCGGAAAGTAGGCATTCACATGGCCGGTATCTTTAAACCGCTTATCCAGGTCTTGTTGCATACGTTCCCAAATGGCATAACCATAGGGTTTTATCACCATACACCCTCTCACAGCTGAATTTTCAGCCAGATCAGCCTTGATCACCAGGTCCTGATACCACTGGGAATAATTTTCATTTCTCGACGTTAGTTGTTCACTCATATCCTGTTTATCTTTACAATCTTTGGCATTGTGTTTGCCTACGCATTCAGGCAACAAAAGTGGAAAACTGACAGCACATTGCCAATCTAAATTAAACTAAAGAAGTATTAACTTATCAAATATTCGGTCAAAAGAATAAAAGGAGGAAAATCATGAAAAAGGTAACATTCGCATTCATTTTAGCTGCCATTGCTTTCAGTTCTTGTTCATCAGGAAGAATGGCAGGTCGTGATTACGATGATGTGTATTATTCAAACCGTGATGCAAGAGCTGAAGACTACAACCGTGGTTCAAGTGATGATCAGCAAAACTCATCCAATACCAGAGTTGAGGACTATACACCAACGCAACAACAGTCCAACGATTATCAGGGCGATGAAGGTCAGAACAACGGTTCTTATGACAACAGCAACGACAATAACCGTTTTCAAAACAATACTGATCAGCCGGATTATTCAAACACCGAAAGGGATCAGGATGGAAATACCTATATCACCAACAACTACTATGAGGACGATGATTATTACGACTATGCATACTCCGCCCGTATTCGTCGATTTTATCATCCGGTAGGTTGGAATTACTATGATCCTTTTTACACCAATATGTATTGGTATGACTACAATCCTTATTCCTGGGGTGTTAGCTTATACTGTACTTACAACTGGTGGAGACCAAATATCTATGCCGGCTGGGGATGGAATTCAGGATGGAATGTTGGCTTTGGCTACGGACCTTCCATCGGCTGGGGAAATCCGTGGGGGAATCCGTGGGGCTGGGGTGGATACGGCGGTGGATTTAATAACGGCTACTGGAATGGCTATAATCAAGGTTACCTGAACGGATATTATGCCGGCTTGTATAATGGCACCTTCAACCCCTATTATTTCAATAGTCAAGACAATTACAGTTATTACTATGGCCCGAGAAACGGAAGAAATAATGTAGCCAACAACGTACCGGGTGGAAGAAGCGTAGGTGAAATTTATGGCCGTTCACTTGCTGCAGAAAATCCAAAGACTCCAAGAAGTGAAACTGCATTTGATGGAACAGCTGCTATGGGTCGACCAAAAAGAGAAATCAAATCATTGAGCAGCGAATTATCGCCGCGTAATACCTCTTCCAGTGAATCCCAAGGCAAGCCTAGGATTAACAGAAATGATAGCAAGAGCATAACTAATGGAAATACTGAAATAGCCAATCCGCGTTCAAACACTCCGAAAGGAAACGTTAATGACGAAACAGGACCAAGGTCTACGCCAAGAAATCCCAACTCAGAAATTGCTAATCCCGGCACTACTCCTAAAGACAATTCAAATCCTCGTTCTATAAGTCCAAAGGATAGAAATAACGGCGAAACCATTGCTCCTTCCAACTCTCCGAAAAATTCAAACTCGGGTGATGTCAAAAATCCGGTGAGAAATAACTCTTCAAGGGATAATGAAAATTACACTCCACGGGACAATAGTCCAAAATCCATTGCTCCGAGAAATACAACACCAAAAAGCAATGACGGATATACTCCGCGGAATAACCCCGGAATGAGCACTCCCCGTAACAACGACGGATATACTCCACGAAATAACAATCCCGGCTATAGTAATCCGAGAGATTCAAGGAATGAAACCGCTCCCCGACAGAACTACTCTACTCCGAAATCTTCTACTCCTTCCAAAGACAGGAATCAATATTCAAATCCTCCTTCCAGAGACAGCAGAACGAATCAGCGGTACGAAAGCACTCCGCCTAAAAGCAACAGAAACAACAGTACCTACAGCGCACCCTCTTCGCCCAGTCGTCAGGAAATCCGGAATTCGAATCGTAGCAGCAGTCCATCTTATAGTACTCCTGCTCCATCCAACAACCGCAGTTCCGCACCTTCCGGTGGTGACAGAAGCGCTCCTTCATCAGGCGGAAGAAACAGAAGATAATAAAATAAATTGCTTACCCTTCAATTGTTGTGACCGGCATTGAAGTTTATAATAAGGCTGCAAAAAAACCATTGTACATATCAATAAATTCTTGAAACTGTACAATGACTAAAATTTGCAGCCTTTATATTTGTCTAATTAATTCATCACCAAAATGAAAAATAAATTAATCACCGGAATAACAATTTTTCTAATCTCTGCAACTGCCCATGCACAAACAGATGCCGATATTTTACGATTCAGTATGTTAAATTATGGTAGCACTGCTCGTTCATTGGGAATGGGGAATTCCTTTGGTGCTCTTGGTGCAGACTTCAGTACACTTGCCATCAATCCTGCGGGAATTGCTTTATACCGAAAATCAGAATTTAGCGTGAGTCCACTTTTTTCTAACCGGAATATAAATTCTGAATATATAAAGAATAACACCAGCGACAACTATTTCAAATTTGCATTTGGCAATTTGGGGATGGTTTGGGCAGGCAGCCGCGACAAAGAATCATCGCCATGGAAAGGATTTGCCTTTGGTATCGGGTACAATAAAACGAATGATTTTTCCTCCAGATACATCGCCGAAGCCGGAAACGCAAAAAACTCCCTCCTCGACAATTACATGGAACAACTGAATGGAGTTGATCCGGATGATATCCCTTCCTTCTACCCTTTTGACATTGATCTGGCCTGGCAGACTTATCTTCTGGATACCATTGACGATGCAGGAACACCATACTATTATTCGGCGCTTCCCTTTGCCGGAGCTTTGCAACGAAAAACAGTGGAGACCAGAGGCGGTCAGGGAGAGTGGGATTTTACTTTCGGAGGAAATTATGAGGACATGTTTTTCTTTGGCCTTACTCTGGGAGTAACAACGCTTCGGTACTTTGAAGAGAGTACCTGGGAAGAATCAGATGATCAGGATACAATTCCCTTTTTTGAAAGCTACCAATACAATCAAACGCTGGAGACCAGCGGAAGTGGCATCAACATCAAAGCGGGATTCATCTTCAAACCGGCGGATGCTTTTCGTTTAGGACTGGCTATACACTCACCCACATGGCATTCGCTGGTAGACGAATATTCTACCTCAATAAAAACAGATTTAGAGGATGGCGTAATACGTGACTATACCGGACCTGTTTTTGTTCCTTTTGATTATAATATTACTACTCCATTCCGTGTTATCACCAGTATGGGTATTATAATCGGAAAACAAATGGCATTTAATGTAGACTATGAATTCCTTGATTATAGCCAGGGTCGCATTCGCCCGGTTAACAAAAGCTTTTCCTCAGACTTCACACCGGTGAATAAAGCGATGCGTTCCAAATACACCGCCTCACATAATTTAAGGGCTGGTTTAGAGTGGAGATTTGAACAACTTCGTTTCAGAGCCGGCGGATACTATTCCACCTCACCCTTTGAGTCTGCATTACGCGTTTCAGAAAAGACAGACTTAAGTCGTTACGGGATTACCGGCGGATTGGGTTTTAGAGAGAAAAAATACTATGTGGATCTGGCTTATGCCTGGTCAAAATCCGGGTCCTACTTACTACCTTACTCCCTGAACAATCAAACCACTGAAGGCATCACATTCAGTCAGACCGACAACCGGGTATTAATAACTGTAGGATTCCTCTTCTGATTTACTTCTTACAAACATTTCGGCCGGTCGATGATCAAAAAGAGAATTGACCGGCTTTTTATTGAGTTAATCAGGGAAGCATTTTAAACACGACATCATCGATCCAGACTTGCTCTTTAGCAGGATTATAAAAATATACACTGACAAAATCATCCGGCAATATTTCCTCCTGAAACTTATAACCGGAATAGAAAGTTGTCCATTCTCCTTTTATTGAAGGATATAAATTTAAGTTATACCCTCTCCAAATTAATGATGAGCCCTGTCTATCGATAGAGATAACCGCCTTAAGTTCTGTCAATGTATCCAAAGAAAAATACCTGCACTTTAATTGAAAAGTACTGCCTTTTTTACATCCGATATTCTCTGCTCTATCCTTGATGCCCGGACTAAACTCCATGACTTGATTCAAGTGCATACAAGATTTACCTGAATAGGAAATGCTATCTGTTTTAAACAAAGTATCAGAGGTCCAGTTATTATCCTCAAAACCTGAACTCACCTCATACAAAGCAGATGGCCTTGATACACTCTTCCATTTACTATTCTTTGAATAAACAAGAACACCTGCATTAAAAAAAGAATCCTTTTCAATAAGATAAGGGAAAACTTCCTCTATAATCATTTCTGTTTCCGGAGCATGATAATTATTAGACCAGGCGTGAATAAAACAATCAGCCTCTGTTTCCGCTACTATTTTTTTCAATTCTAAAAAATGTTCCGGCCGGTTACATATATATTGCTTGAACTGCACAGTTGGATTCAGGTTCTCCGAATAATACAAAATATAATCAGGATGAATAACATTTACGGTGGCTACCGGATCATCCTCCCTGTATTTATCTGTATACCGGGCACAACGCTCCGCCACATTACTAAAAGGGGCAAAAAACTGATAGGAATAAAATCCATTTGCAACTACGGTACTGAAAACCGTGGCGAGGAAGACAATTCCAATTAACACATACTCCCTCGCTTTGAAACTTTCCGGATTAAACCAGGAAAACATCAATAAAATCAAAAATGGAAAGCTGAACAATAAAATCGAATACTGAAAGACCGGATTGACAGTTACGGAATAGCAATAGGCGATCAATGCAGGGAGAGCAAAAAAAGCAAATGCTGCTGTATGTGGGGTGGTCCAGGAAGATTGATTTCTAAAACGAATGAATATCACCACTGAAACCGTCAATAAAAAGAAAAAGAGTCCAACACTGTCGTTCAGACAAAATAAAATATATTTCCACAATGCATCCTTTTCAGGCGGGCCAAGCCAACCTTCCGGTCCACCCAAGCCACCAATACTAAATTGGGAAATAAATACATTCAAATTGGGAATATACAATACCATCATGGTAATGCCACAACCGATATAATATTTCCATGCTGCTTTTTTCAAATAAATAAACCCAAAGAGTCCAACGATACCCGCGAACATAAAACTGAAATAATGCGAGTACATACAACCTACTCCACCTATTATAAATAATAAGCCATTCTTCCACTTCCACACTACATCCTTCCAAACAATATTTGACCATGCATAAACGGTAAGGAGACTAAAGAATAGTCCCGGACTATACGGACGTGCCAGTTGCGCATACAATATTGGAAACTGAAGCGCAGAAAATACAGCTGTTGCCAATAAAGCTGCGGGCTTCCCAAAGAAGTTTTTCCCTGTTAAATAAAATAAGGGGATTGAAAAAATCCCGAAGATCACGAAGGGCAATCGCACTGCAGTAACAGAATTACCGAAGAGATGCGTCCACAGCCATAGAAAAGACTGCACGCCGATCGGATGCATATCATTAGTACGAACACCTTTTTCAATCATCTCCCCATACGTATCATATTTCAGACGGGTAAGGGCACTAAGTTCATCATTACTGAGTGACGAGTCGTTGTAATTATAAAAGCGCAATGCGGCACCTGCAGTGATCAGGAGGATTGCCAGTTTATCTTCTATGGATAATTTCATTGCAAACACATTCAAGTCATCGTATTTTTCTCTGACACATCACCTCGTAGAGGATCATGCCGGCGGAGACAGAAACATTATACGAAGCCACTGAGCCGGACATTGGCAAACGCACTGACGCATCGCAGCGCTTAATATACTCATGTGAAACACCGTTCTCTTCACTCCCCATTATAATTGCAAGCGGACCTGTCAGATCTGCTTCTCGCGCAGGCAGTTCGGTTTTTTCCGTGCAGGCTACAATTTTAACTCCGGATGCTTTAAGAAAATCGAGGGTTTGCTTTAGATTATCCTCTCTGCAAACAGGCAAGTGATGCAAGGCACCGGCACTTGTTTTCACAGCATCACTATTAATCAATGCTGAGCCACGTGATGGAATAATCAACGCGTGTACACCGGAGCATTCTGCTGTACGCGCTATGGCACCTAAATTCCGGGTATCGGTGATGCGATCAAGAATCATCAACAAGGGTACTTTACCTTCTTCAAACAAAACCGGAACAATATCTTCTGTCTTATAATAAGTCACTGTGGAAAGGTACGCGATAACTCCCTGGTGATTGCTGCGGGTAAGACGATTCAATTTCTCAGAAGGCACACCTTGGAAATGCAATCCGGCATCTTTCAATGCATCTTTCAATTCACGGATCAATGGATTATTCAATCCATTTTGCAAAAAAACTCTTTCTATTTCCTTTCCGGAACTTAGTGCTTCAATTACGGCTCTTGTCCCGTAAATCATTACCAATTCATCATCCTGACTATTCATAGTAACTCTTTATCAATTTTCATTTACAATTCTTCCCTGCCTCCACTGATCTACGGCAATATACCAAACATTTTCATAGAGCGGTTGTCTGATTAAGGCATAATCATTTTCCGTAAAAGGATTATTCATTTTTCGGAACAAAAAGAGCATATCCGGAAAACCGGGGATATTCGAATACGTCCATTGCTCTGTTTCAGCATTGCGGTATACCGACTGCGGCTTACCGAAAATCATATGAATCATTCCCCGATCCGTTTTCCATCCTTCCAGATAGGAACTGAACAAACGATTCGCCTCCTCGCACCCGGTTGTAATAAGAGCGAATCAGATTTCGGGCACGTTCAGGTTGACCCCCGATTTCCAGCCAGAATTTATCAAGGGCCGCCTTCTTATCTGCCTCATTCATTAACTGCATGTATTCCTTTCGCGTAGTTATGTACCTTGTTGATTCAATCAATTGCTCGGCACGTGTTACTTTCGGAAAATCTGCATCAAAACGATTCAAAGCAAACCCTCAAGACCTGCTGTATCCTTTTGGAAAAAATAAATTCCATTTCGTCTTAAACTAATTTCACCCAAATCACTTCTATACAATTTAAAAACGCTATCTGATCTCATTTCAAAAACCGGGTCATCCACCACTCTAAAGGGCAAAACAGCCAGAGGATACTCTTTGAAATAACACCTGACCCAAAAGGAATCAAAGGATAAACTTCCAGGATCCAATTTCAATTTCCCACCTCCACTTACATAGTTTTCGAAGACAGGCATCCCTATTGAATCTGAAAACAAAACCCGCTGTTGCGAAATGATTTTCACACCTTTAAGAGGAAGATGTCTTTGCGCTTCAGTATTTCTATGGACATCACGAAATACTAATTTTAATATCAATCGACTTTCTGCTATAAATTTCACATTCACTATTCCGCTAAAAGGAGCAGTTTCAGCAGCTGATTCTACCTGAAAATTTACGGAACCGGAATCCACTATTTGTGAAGATGAATAAGAGCTATAAAACGCGTATTCCAGGTTCAACAAGGCCATATACTTATCTCCTGAGTTCTTAAACAACAGGCCCTTATCAGGTATAGAAAATAAAATTCTCAAACTATCATCAGCAAACTGAAACGCGGAAACTTGTGGAGCCAAATAATCACCGGAATAGGAAAATTGCGCAGAGAGATTTTCATTCTTAAGCTTAACGGAAGAGGCACATCCGCCTATGAAAAAAAGTACCGTGAGAAAGAAAAAGAGAACACTCATTTTATACCAACGATATATCGACTTTAAAACAAATTTCACGGTATTCATGCTTTCCATGTTCATGACAATGGAGTTGATTCAGCAGAAGCATTCTCATCCGTATTATCAATATCCTCCGTTCTTTCAATCAGCTTTTGATTGATCTGCTTTGTCGTTTTAACTCCCAGTTTCCGAAGATTCTCCACTCGTGAAATCAGGTTTCCACGACCGAGATGCAGCTTGTTCATTGTACCCTCGTAAGCAGACTGAGCGTCTTGCATCTTCTTTCCTACGGCCACCATATCATCAATAAGCGAAACGAATTTATCGTACAAATCTCCTGATTGACGGGCAATTTCCACGGCATTTTTATTTTGGTATTCCAGGCGCCAAATACTGGCAATGGTACGAAGAGTAGCAAGTAACGTTGATGTAGTAACGATAACAATATTCCGTTCGAAGGCTTCATTAAATAGTTCCTGATCCTGTTCTACTGCCAGGGCAAATGCAGGTTCAACGGGAATAAACAACAGCACAAAATCGAGGGTATTGATTTCGTAGAGAGACTGATAATTCTTTCCACTCAGCTCCTTGATATGTTTACGCACAGAGGAGAGGTGTTCACGCAAGGCGATTACTTTAGCCGCTTCATCCTCTACATTGCAATACCGTTCGTAAGCGATCAAGGAAACTTTAGCATCTACTACCAAACTGCGCCCTTCCGGTAAAGAAATCACCACATCAGGTTGGAGTCTTCGGCCATCGTCAGAGGTCATACTGGACTGGGTAAAATACTCTCTACCCTTTACGAGGCCTGAACGTTCCAGAATTTTTTCAAGGATCATCTCTCCCCAATTGCCCTGCGTCTTCGCCTGACCTTTCAATGCGGAAACAAGATTTCGGGCTTCATCGCCAATGGATTTATTCAAGGTTTGAAGCTGACCCAATTGTTCGCGCAAACTTTGGTGTTCTTTAATTCGCTCTTCATGCGTTTGACGCACCTGCGTTTCAAATTTTTCAATTTTATCTCTCAGTGGGCTCAGGATATCATCCAACTTCGTTTTATGATCTTCCTGAATGCGCTGTGAATTCTTCAAAACAATTTCTGAAGCAATCGTACTAAACTGTTCTTTCATGAGTTGACGGAGATTATCCAACTCCGCCCTGTGTTCTTTCAGCCGGTCTTCCATGGCTACAACAGCGGCCTCCGCTTTAATCTTTAACGAGAGCGCTTCATTCAATTCCTGACGAAGTAGAATTCCGGCATTGGCAACTTTCTCTAACTCCATGCGAACATCTTCCAACTGTTGCAAGGCGACTGCTAATTTCTTCTCTGACTCCATCAACAAAACAGGATCTACCCCTGAGATTGACGAAGTCGAAAGTAAAGCCAAACCATGAGGCTTCCGATACAAATACCTGCTAACAAATAAATCAGATTCATATTAAACAAAGATAATGAATAGTAAAGCAACCGGATCTCCAAAGCCTACTTCGGGCGAGAAGCTATTGATCAGATCAGGATTCCATTTCAGGGAGTGCATCTAAAAACTCGAATTTTTCATTTGTCTTTTTCAAACAATAATGTTCATGTCCATTACTTAAAACGAAATAGGGGACATCAAGAGACATATTATATCGGGCTGCTTGCAGGAATGTCTCCTGAGAAATTTTTACGGAAGATGCTTTGCATTCAGCAATCAACCACGGGCGGCCATTTCTGTTATACACCACAATGTCAGCCCGTTGAGAGAGTCCATTGACATCAATTTTCTTCTCCACCGCCATCAGGGAAAGCGGATATGAAAAAACATCCGTCATGAACCGGACCAGGTTCTGCCGCACCCATTCTTCGGGTGATAAAGCTACAAATCTCTTCCTGACAGAGTCAAAAATTTGCTTACTTTGCCCTTGCGTACGAACTCTGAAAGAAAAATCCGGGAAATTCAGGTGTTCTAATGCCCACTTATCCATATTCCAAAATTAAAGCAAACAGCAATATTCACTTAAACTTTTATAAAGTTCTCAAGAAAACATGAAGAGTAAAAAAGAAATTGTTGAAAACTGGTTACCAAGATATACCGGTGAAAAACTAGAAAATTTCGGCAAGTATATATTACTGACTAATTTCCAGCTTTATGTGGATCTATTCGCCAAATGGCATAAAGTAAAGGTCATTGGCGTAGGAAAACCAATGACTTGTGCAACCGCGAATGATATTACCATTATCAATTTTGGAATTGGCAGTGCGAATTCCGCAACGATGATGGACTTATTAAGTGCCATCAAACCCAAAGCCTGTTTATTCCTTGGTAAATGCGGAGGATTAAAGAAGAAGAATAAGGTAGGGGACTTAATACTTCCCATTGCTGCTGTGAGAGGAGAAGGAACATCCAACGATTACCTACCGGCGGAGGTACCCGCATTGCCTGCATTTAGTTTGCAAAAAGCGGTTTCTACCACGATTCGAAATTTTGGAAAAGATTACTGGACGGGTACTGTTTACACTACGAACCGAAGGGTTTGGGAGCATGATACAGAATTTAAAAGGTATTTAACAAAATTGAGATGTATGGCGATCGACATGGAGACCGCCACCATTTTTATCACCGGTTTTGCCAATCAGATTCCGACAGGTGCACTATTGCTTGTTTCAGATCAACCGATGATTCCCGAAGGAATTAAAACTGCTGAGAGTGATTCGCATGTCACCAAAAAATTTGTGGAAGATCATATTAAGATTGGGATATCGGCGATCAATGAATTAATAAACAATGGCCTCACGGTAAAACATCTCAAATTTTAAGATCTATTGCCCACATTCATTGCAAGAAACCACTCCTAAAAAACCAAAAAAGTACCGATGGGATTAAAATCTTTTGAAGAGCTCAGAAGAGATTTGAAGAATAAAATATACTACCCGGTATATCTTCTTCAGGGGGAAGAACCTTACTATATAGACCAACTGAGTCATCTTATAGAAAACGGTGTTTTAGATGAAATGGAGAAGGAATTTAACCAGACTATACTCTATGGTAAGGATTGTGACCCGATGCAACTGGTGAGTGCCGCCAAACGTTTTCCGATGATGTCGAATTATCAGGTCATCATTGTTAAAGAAGCACAAGAAATAAAAGCCTTTTTTCCGAAAGCGAAAAACAAAGAAGACGATAAAAAAGGAAGAGAAAGAAAATGCAGGACCACTTGCAAACTATCTTGCAAATCCTCAACCCTCCACCCTATTGGTGCTCTGTGTAAAGTATAAGTCAATTGATAAGCGGGGAAAGATCTATAAGGCCATTGAAAAAAACGGTGTCGTTTTTGAAATGAAAAAGTTATATGATGACAAACTTCCAAAATGGATTGAAGATTATCTGGCCGACAAGAAAATGAAAATAAGTCCCAATGCTTCGCTTTTAATGGCAGAGCATCTGGGCAATGATTTATCCAGGATCGCCAATGAATGTGATAAATTATTAATCAACATCAAAGCCGGAGAAACAATCGATCTCAAGCATATTGAACAGTTCATCGGTGTGAGTAAAGAGTTTAACATTTTTGAACTTTTGAAAGCGCTGGGCCGAAAAGATGTTTTAAAGAGTAATAAAATAGCCAACTATTTTAAAGCAAATCCTAAGAGTTGTCCAATGCCTTTGACGATGGCAAATCTCTACAACTTTTTTTCTAAGACACTCTTGTATCATTCATTGACCGACAAATCAAGAAACAATGTAGCGACGGCTTTAAAAATCCACTCTTTTCATCTCGACGACTACTTTAGTTGTGCAAAAAACTATTCTCCTGATAAAATTGTTCATGTTTTCAGTGTACTCCGGGAGTATGATTTACGCTCCAAAGGATTAGGAGGCAGCAATCCGGGCGACGGTGATTTGGTGAGAGAAATGGTCTATAAAATTCTACATTAGGTGAATCAGGGTCCCACAAGAATTTCAGTTGTTTCATATCTCAATGCAAGGCCTTTTTTATACGGTCTTGAGCAAATGAAAAACCTTTCCGCATTTGCCATCAGCAGTGACATTCCCTCTGTATGTGCAAGCAAATTAATACATGATGAAACTGACATTGGATTGATCCCTGTAGCGATGTTGGCCGCGTTGAAAGAATCCCATATTATCACTTCCTATTGTATAGCTGCAGATGGGCCGGTGGAATCAGTAGTTTTGGTAAGTCAGGTTCCTCTGGAGGAAATCAATAATGTGCTAATGGATATAGAATCCAGAACATCCGTTTTATTGGTAAAAATACTTGCTGAAGAGCTATGGAAAATTCATCCAAAGTGGATAAAGCAAGAGAGTCATCATAACTTTGAAGATGTGGATAAGACAGTTTCAGCGGTGATGATTGGCGACAAGGCTTTAAAGTATAAATCGAGATACCGCTATTGTTATGATTTAGCGGAAGGATGGAAAACACTGACCGGACTTCCCTTTGTTTTTGCCATTTGGGCCAGCAATAAAAACATTGACCCTGCTATTATCTCGCAGTTAGAACAAGCATTTTCTATTGGAACAAATTCGATCGACCGTTTGGTAACAGATCTTGAAAAGGACTATCCGGAAACTGATATCCTAAACTATCTCACTCAAAAAATACGATATACTTTAGGAAAAAAAGAAATGGAAGCGTTGCAGTTATTTTTAAGTAAAGCACAACGATTTCAGCAACCGGATTCAGGCGCGGTGATCTCCACCGGAATTAAATAAATTCTCTGTATCAGATGCTAATTTATCGATAAGCTTCATCTGCGCAGGACTCAACGATTGAAGCGGCTTACGCTGTTGCTTCCCGATTTTCTCGTTAGCGGCCTTCGGTTTTCTTCTTTCGGGCATGATACGAACGATCAGTTCATTCATAAATGTCAGGCGGGCGGAAGGCTCCAGCTGTTGCATAATTTGATTAATCTGCAGGACGCAATCATCCATGGACTTCTTTAAATCATCATTTGAATCCGCTTTCATCGTTCGTCGTTTAGACTTTAAACGAGAAAAAATCACGATTGTTACACCACTTCCGCCTCAGAAAAGAGAGATTCTTCCACGCTCACCTTTTTCACCTTTGGCCATGTAAAAATAAAAGTTGCACCGGCACCTTTCTCAGATTCTACCCAAATTTTTCCACCTTCCTCTTCAATTATTTTCTTCACTATGGCAAGGCCTACTCCACGCGACTCTACTTCATCTCTGGCATTCAGGGTTTGGAAGATGACAAAAATTTTCTCGTGATATCTGGCTTCGATTCCCGGGCCATTATCTTTCACAAAAAACTTCCAGTCTTTTCCCTGGTCTTCAAAACCGATATCTACCTGAATATCTTCCTTATCATTATACTTTACTGCATTATGAATGAGGTTTAAAAATACCTGTTGAAGTTTCACACGTTCAGCCTTCATCACAGGCATCCCCTCTCTTACATTTATAATAGCTTTTTCGGGTGCACCTATCAGTTCGATGGCATCTTTCACTACTTCTTCTGCAGCAAACGACAAAAGTTCTCCACCTTTCTTAGCAGCCTTTGTATAGTCAAGAATGCCATTGATAAGACCTTCCATTCTAACCACACGACCTTTTATGGTATTAAAATGGCCTCTGATATCTTCAGGAAGTCTATCGGCCATATCCTCTTCAATCCAACCTGTCAAATTTCCAATAGCTCGAGCGGAGCTTTCAGATCATGAGAAACCACATAAGCAAACTTATCCAATTCAGAATTGGTCTTCTCCAGATTCTTCATGTACTGATTCATCTTTTCCTCCGCGAGTTTCCTTGGCGTAATATCACTTTCGATAAAGATGAACCGTTCTTCATTTCCATCGTCGGATACAATTGGCGTCATGGTAATTTGTGTCCAGAACGGAGATTTATCTTTTCTGAACTTCAACAATTCACCGGAGAAGGGAAGATGTTTATCAATCGCATCCAACATCCTGTTTAACGTTTCAGGATCTGTTCCTTTGCCGTGCAATAATTCACGGGGTTTGCGTCCAACAACTTCTTCGAAACTATATCCTGTAAGGCGGACAAAACCATCATTCACCCATTCAGCTACTCCTTTATTATCGGTAATCACGATTGCATTGTCGGCCTTACTCGCTACGATTGACAACTTATGCAACTCCTTATTTTTTTCACGCAACTCATTCCGCTGTTCAGTGATTCGTTCAATGACTACATTTTTACCGCTTTCGAGGTAATTCATCTGTGCAGAAAGAATCAGCATTGCCAGAAAGAAAGTGGTCAGGTAATCAAAATTGATCATCTCAGAAGAATCTCCGATGAGCACGTTGGAAATATATGATGTATTTTCTGTGAGGTACCAGAACAGGATAATATGAACAGCAATTAATCCAAAGACGATTCTTCCCGCAATATTTCCCAGTAACATATATCCCAGCAACATTGTGCCTGCCATGTACATAATTGCAGAAGCACGAATACCACCGGAGTAGTAGGAAATCATGTGCAGGGTAGTAAATGCGGCAAGGGTAATAACGTAATAGGCCAATTTATGATTTCGGTGAACAGGCAATAAAAAAAAGTTGGCTACGAGCACCAGATCTAACAGGCCAATCAGGATTCCGGTGAAATTGCCCACCTCCACAATAAATGTCGCTTGAAAAAAAGCATAAAAAATCACGGTTCCTGCAGTTACGGTAGTGGTCCGAAAAAGTCGATAGCGTTGACGGGCGATGAGATCATCTGCAGGGATGCTTTGATGATATCTTTCATTATTTTTAAACAACTTCGCTAACATCTGCCGTAATTAAACTAATTAAACTTTTGGTTTGAATGAAATAATTATACTTTTGAGCAGGTCAATTATCACAACTCCTAATTCTTTACGATAAATGGACATAAGTGGTTACAATAAATTCTAAAAACAAGAACCATGAGTGAGAAACCAGTAACGATTCTGCACATAGAAGATGACCAGGTAGATAAAATGGTAATAGACCGTGTTATCAAGCGCCTGAATATTACCAGCCAACTTTTGCATGCTCCAAATGGCGAAGAAGCATTGGATATACTACGGGGGACGAACGGAAAGACGAAAGCAGACCCGATGCCGAATGTCATTCTTCTAGACATTAACATGCCTAAGATGAATGGATTAGAGTTTTTAAAAGAACTACGTGCGGATGAATCCATTAAGTCTATTAGTGTATTTGTTCTCACTACCTCCAATGATGATGCAGACCGTAAGGAGGCTTATGATCACAATGTTGCCGGGTATATCCTGAAGCCGGTAGACATTGCTCAATTTGAAACCACCTTTCAGGTACTAGCTAATTTTTGGAAAATTTGTGAATGGCCCTAGGCCACTAAGTAAGGTTTTGTAAATTTTCGTTCTAACAATTCGACAATTTTTTAAACAAAAGCATTGAAGCACTTCATAAACAAGACCCGAATCCATCAAACCAATCATGTTTGACATTTTTCTTTTTGCACTATTAGCCCTTTGAAATTACAATTTCTACTTTGTCCCGAGCTTAAAATAACGCTTTATTTCTTTTATGGACGTTCCATTCTCTTTCATGGCCTGTGGTAGTTGCAATGCTATTTCGTTCAACAATTCGGAGATGTCATCCTTCGTCATATGTAAGGAAAGTGGAATTCGCATACCGGTATTATTGTAAGAAACACTTGGGAAAACGGAAAGATTCACATAGAAACCCGCGTTCATCAAGCGGCTCACCATATTATAGCCCATAATCGGTTTACCTAAACAAACGAATTTTACAGGAGAGATATCATCAGAAAGCATCGGGATCTCCAGCATTTTAGCCGTCTGGTTAAAAAATTTAATTCTATCCTGCAGCTGCTTTTGCATGGTATAAATATCTGCGGAGAGATGGATTTTTGCAGAGGCCACTGCAGCACCTAAAACCGGAGGTGGTACCTGAATAGAGAAAATAGATGTTTTACCGTAATCGTGTACTCTTCTATAATCTTCATCATCGGGAAAAACCATTACTCCGCCACTTGCACCGAAAGCTTTACCTAATGAGGTTGTCAGATACATTCGCTTATGAAATGGCACCTGACTCATTACATAACCTGCACCATTCTCACCGGCCCAACTCATACCATGTGCGTCATCCACATAGAGATAAAGCTGTTCGTAAATGTCCATCAATTTGACAATCTCATTGATTGGAGCAAGATCTCCAAACATAGAATAGACTCCATCGGAGAGGTACCAGACTTTTTTATGCGTCAAACTTAACTCCTTCACTCTATCTTCCAAAATATCCAAACGGGAATGTCTGATGATTTCGGTGTGGATATTTCTTTCTTTCAAGAGCGAAACTGCCATTTGAACACTGGAATGCACACTCACATCCATCACGATGGCATCTTCATCACCAATCAAAATCGGTAAATTACTGAGATGCCCCAAAGTGGTCGTATTAAAAACAGCGGCCGGAGCTTTAAAGATTCTGGATAATTTCTCTTCTAGTTCCCCATACAATGGCGATGATAAATAAGATCGGGAAGAAGAGAATTGCACACCGAAGCGAGTGATGGCATCAATAGCACCGGCCATCAGGCGCTGATCGAGATCAAGGCCCAGATAGCTGCAAGAGCTGAAATTTTTAATGCGTTTTCCATTCAGGGTAACATGCCGGCCATCGATTTTTGAATTTTCGATGGTTTGTAATATAATTCCTAGTTTTTTTCCGGAAATAGAAACTTCATCCAATAATGATAGAATCTGTTCATGCTTGCTTTTTACTCCTGTTTCTAAGTCCATATGCGCTATTCGATATAGTTACTTGAATCACAATACCATTATTGTAGATTTAGCAACTGTCTAAAAGTATCATTCCTAGTTCTTGCATGGACATTAAATTAACTGCTTTTATTAACCTACAGGTGTTAATTACAAAATGAAAAAAATCACCTAAAAAGGTATATTCAAAGCCATTTTCAGGACAAAATCTATTCAAAAAACACTTTATACTGTTGGAAGTCTGCAGATAACCCACTCCTTCTGCATCACACAACCGGGTTCAACCTTTAATTAAATCCTGCATTCTGCGAAGAAGCCAGTTTCAATTCAAAACCATTAAACCGCAAATCACCCAGGTTAATTTTACATTGATCGTCTACTGAAATGCTCTGTGAAAGGTTAAGCACCTGGGAAGAATGTGCTTTATTAATGATCAAACGATAGACGGCGTTTTCCTTAGGATAAGTTGTAAACACACCCGTTTGCTGCGGCTCACTGGAGGTATAATAATAGTAGGTTGAACCGGAGTGAAATTTCCGGTTAGCCGTTTGGATATTTCCCATATTGCCCTTTGAATAAATTCCATCGGGATGACCAATACCCAGCAATGATTTATCATCCAGATGAAAGTACCTTTCCCCTGAATAATTACTTGTTCACACATCAATTCCCCTCCGCGGTTCACATTAAAAGTCCTTCCCGCGGCAATAGTTCCAAATTGTTCCCCTTTAATAACAAGCTTTCTTTTTTCCGATAGATTAACATTTCCGAGCACTACTTCACATGTTGGTTTTTGGATCCACCTGGAAGTGCCCGAGCCGCTTAGAATTATTTCTGACTCCGGGTGCATAGAAGAATTAAACGAACCGCTGAGAAAGATGACATCTCCGGTCACATTTAACTTCAGATTGCCGTTCATTTTTGCATGTTGGGAATCGGTAAAGTCAGCACCCTTGAGTATAAAATCATCCGTCACATTGCATTGCAAGGTTCCATACTGAGCACCGGAGAATTTACCACCTGTTAGCTGAAATGAGCCACCTATATTCAAGGTATTATTTCCGCTAAAGACAATTCCGGCATCACCGGCGCCCGTTCTGCGTATCTCAAAATCACCCTTTATGTTTTCAATCTTTCCACCAAAATCTAAAGTTGCAGCTTCTGCTGCATCGATAGACAGATTACCAAAAGCGATATCATTCCTAAATGTATTTGGGCCATATTTAAAAAATACCTGTCCCGAGCCCGGTGCAAAATAACATTGCTTTCCAGGAATCACGCCTTCACTATTGTGGATGTACATGGACGCATTGTCCATGTAAAACTCGACGAAGGAATAATAATCATTGATGGTAGTATCCATTTGCAAAACTCCGCCACAAGCCACATACATTGCATTCAGACGAAGCGGTGAAGTAATTCTCAATTCTCCTCCTTTTTCGACGACTAATGTTTGAATATTGGAACCTGTACTGCTGATCATACGATGTCCGGCCTGAATGAAATAACTATTTCTCGACTCACTCATCTGACGTGGAGCTACACCCGAGCCATCCCGCTTTGAATTCCATGAACCTACTTTTGCCAAAGACATGCTGCCCATGGAGTAAAAAGGAATATTCGCTTGAGTGAATCGCTTGCCCATAGGATCTGATATAGTAGGCTGGTAGGCTATTGCACCAATTCGGATTTCATGGCAAGCTGCATCTATCATTCCGGGGCCTGTAGCAGCTTCCGGCTTGACATCCATCGTTAACCAGAAGTAATTTCTACCGGGAAGAAGTACCATATTTCCTGAAAACAGAAAAGATTGATCTGTTACTTTTAAGACTGTAGTTCCCACCGTTTGCTGCAAGGAGAACTCAGGATCATTACCGGTATACCAAAGACGTGCATTCTCTACATTATTCTCCACGGGTATTGATGTGCCCTTTGCAGAGAAGGTAATTGAATTCACTTTCAATGGTGTTCCTTTTCCAGTGGTTTCGATCATTACACCGATGATTTGCTGGTTGATGCTTCCTCTTAAAATACGGGTTGTATCCTGTGTAGTAATGGCTTGTTTGAAAGTCATGGAAGATTGGGCTCTCCCTTCCTCATCATTCGAAAGATTAAAAATTACAATTAACAACATTACCAATCCTGCGGCAGCAGCAGCAGCAGCGACCATTGTTAAACGAACCGTAGTTTTTAATGCGGTTTTCTGACTTAAATTTTTCCTTGCCATGATGAGCTTACAGATTTTATCCTGATTTTATACTTGAAACAAGCATAAAGGTTGCAGAACACTAGACCCGTAAACACATTTAATTCTGTAAATCAAATGGATACGAAAAGAAGGACTTACTAGAATTCAGGTATGAATGGAAGGATCTATCAACCGATCAAGACGAATATGTATCTTCCGGAAATCGCTAATTCATATAGAATCTGGATTTACAAGCGTGGTTTACAAATTACCTCGCAACGCTTGCTCCCTTTCAATTGCTTCGAATAAGGCTTTAAAATTTCCCTTACCAAAAGAACGGGCACCTTTACGCTGAATAAATTCAAAAAACACAGTAGGACGATCTTCCACCGGTTTTGTAAAAAGTTGCAGCAGGTATCCTTCTTCATCACGGTCGACTAAGATTCCCAGTCGGGCGAGATCTTCCATATCTTCATCGATTTTGCCTACTCTGGCAGAAAGTTCCTGATAATATGTTTGGGGAACAGCCAGAAATTCAACACCACGCGATTTCAATGTGGACACCGTTTTAATGATATCGTTGGTTAAAATTGCAATATGCTGCACGCCGGCTCCGTGGTAAAATTCAAGATACTCGTCGATCTGGGATTTCTTCTTTCCCTCTGCCGGCTCATTGATCGGAAATTTAACATACCCGTTACCGTTCGACACTACTTTTGACATCAGTGCACTGTACTCTGTGCTGATATCTTTATCATCAAACGTAATGATCATTTTAAAGCCCATGACATCTTCATAGAACTTCACCCATTCATTCATCTTCCCCAGTTCCACATTCCCTACGCAATGGTCAATCACTTCCAGTCCTACCGGCTCAGACTTTACTGTTGCCGAAACCGGTTTATATCCTGGCATGAAAACCCCTTTGTAATTCTTTCTTTCCACGAATTTATGAATCGTTTCCCCATAGGTATGAATGGCAGAAATTTTCACTTCACCAAACTCATCCGTTAAGGTTACCGGTTGCGTATGCGCTTTTGCTCCGCGCGACATTGTTTCATAAAATGATTTCTCGGCATCATCTACCCATAACGCCAACACCTTAACACCATCTCCATGCGCTGCTACATGCCGTGTAATTTCATGATCCGGATGAAGAGCAGTGGTCAGTACAAAACGAACTTTGCCCTGCTGGAGGACATACGAAGCTCTGTCCCGTACACCTGTTTCCGGACCCGCATAAGCAACAAGCTGAAAACCAAAAGTATGCTGGTAATAATATGCGGATTGCTTCGCATTACCTACATAAAACTCAATGTGATCGGTGCCATTCAGGGGTAAGAAGTCGGTAGACATATTCAAACGATTTAGGTTACAAATTTAAGAGTTCTGCCTGTAAATAGCGAAGAAATACTTTAGACCAATAGGATTACATTACAGAATGCGGACACACCTCCTTAATGTTTAGTCTTTTACAGTTTTAGGAAGCAGGAGCTTTAACTGACAACATACCATAAAGTGCTGATAAGAAACCTGTCATTCAATTTAAATGCACAATTATTACTATTTTAAAAACAAAAAACGAACAGATTGGGCAAAAAAAGCACATGAAGAGAAATTACTGAATGACAATTTTCCGTGTTAGAAGTGACTTTTCGTTATAAATTTTCACAAGGTACATACCAGGTGTTTGATCACTTAAATCAATCTCTGATTTGCTATTTTTCAGTTCGGAATGATAAATCAGCTCACTCCGGTAATTATAAACTTCCAAATTAAAATGACTCCAAAACGCTAACCCAATCACTTCAACTTGAAATTTTCCGGAGGAAGGGTTTGGTAAAACCCTACAATTTATTTTTTCAAAGTCATCTTCCTTAATGGATGTAAAGGTATTACAGTTTATTGGTGCAGGAAGAGGACATTGACCAACGCCCCAGAAACACCAATCCACGAAACCCAGATACTCTACAGAGCAATCGGTATTCACTTTAAAGCTCCATTTTCGGTACGCATCACATCCATCAAAACAATCCTGATACTCGAAATAAAAATCATAATATCTTTCACTCCCGACTTTGCTGAATGAAATTTTTCCTGCCACACCTACCAGGCTATTTTGTTCAGCCATAATTACACCGGGCACCAATTCTATACTATCTATCAGCGCAAAAATATTCCACGAAGAATCTGTAGATAACACGGCATAATTTCCAATTGACCAATTGTAAAAAGCAGATAGGGTTAAACTATATCTGGTGAGCAGGGAATCAATAAGTGGATCGCCGGTCATGGTATTCAAATTTTGCCATGCGCTTGTCCATGCATAGTTAGTATCAACTTTTACAAGCAGTCCATCATAATCGCCATAACCATCAAAGGGATTCAGATTATGAACACAATATACATTAAATACAGAGTCACTTTCCGGAATTGAAATCGCATTTAAAATAGCGGCCATTCCTTCAGAAATCGTGTCGGTATATGCCTGCGGTATTCGCACCAAAGCGGTATCCGGACTTTGGAGATCGAAAATTCTTTTACTGCCAATTGTTTAATGTCACGGCTGTACATTCGTCAACAATGGAGGAATAACACAAGAAGAGGGCACTTGCGCACGAGTGGTATGGAATACTGAAATAAGGAATACTAAAAGAAGGGTGTTTTTCATTTTCCGGAGGTTAAAATTAAGACATGAAAATTCCTTAAAAGGTTGCTTGCCGAAATAAATATTTTACAACTTTCGTGTTTTCACCTTGTCTATTGATATTTAAAAACTATCCCCACGTTTATACAAATTTAACGCTTCCTAATTCTGCTTAGTTGTTGCAATTAAAGAATAGCAGTAACTTACATGGAGGTTAAATCACACAATTTCAGGCACCCGCAAATCCAATTATTCTTCGTTCTGTCGGGCTTTACCCGGTCCCAACCGCCACTGCAAATTATCCAATAATCGCTCATAAATTTGAGTAAACTCAGCGATATCCACCGGTGGAGCTTCATGGTTTATTAGAATTTTCCTTTCGAGGTTTTTTATCGGAAATCCAAAGAAAATATGCCGGATAATCAGCCAGGTATTTATTCACATAAGCCGAATCCTTCTCTTCCATCTTATAATTGCGTATCATTTTTATTAAATCGTCTAACTGCTGAGTAGAAAGTCGGGCGGTCCAGGTGCCGGTCTTCTTTACATTCTTCTCTCCTTCATAAACGGCAAATCCGGATTTGTAAACCGTCGCTTTAAACTGAGGACAAGCACCGAAACAAGCCCCTCTGCTTATCGCCACTAACAAAGAATCTTCCACAGTCGAAGAAACACTATTTGAAGCAGAAGCATTATCTGTTGTGGAAGCGCCTGATTTTTTTGTTTTACAGGATGTAGCAATAGTTGCTACAATAAGCAATGCAGAAAATATACGCAGGTTCATCATGTATGGACAATTTTAAAATCAATAGCACTTATTTAAAAGAGGTTCGAGCGAATGTTAATGATATATCAGACCAATTATTTCGGCATCTTATACCCTTTTTCCTTCGCCATTTTTTCGAGTCGCTGTTGAAACTTCGATTTTGTTTGTCCGGCGGGACGCTTTTTATTCTCCTGAATTTTACGATGAATTTCATCATCATCCACAAAAGACTTAAATAAAAACTGCTGACCGATACTGATCACATTGGCCAGAAAATAATAATAACTCAATCCGGCCGAATAATTATTAAACACGCCCAGAAACACAATTGGCATCAGGTACATCATCCACTTCATTTGCGGATTTGTCATAGCACTCGAACTGTTGACCATTGTAATTAAAATCGTTGAGATGGTCATCAGCAAGGTAAAGAGACTCACGTGATCACCATACCCCCAAATATAAAATGGAAGGTCAAGGATAGAATCATATGTGCTTAAATCTTTCGCCCAGAGGAGACTTTCCTGTCTCAATTCGATAGACTGAGGGAAAAATCTAAACATGGCGATGAGGATGGGCAATTGCAAGAGCATCGGTAAACAGCCACCCAACGGACTCACACCTGCCTTTCGATAAAGCCCCATCATTTCCTGCTGCAACTTCATGGGCTCCTCCTTGAACTTACCCTGAATTTCATCAATTTCAGGTTTGAGGACTTTCATTTTAGCCTGAGATAGGTAAGCCTTAAACGTTAGTGGCAACAACATCACTTTAATGGCGATAGTTAATATCAAAATGATGATACCATAATTCCAGTTAAAGCTATTCAGAAAATTAAAAATAGGAATAACGATAAACCGGTTCACCCAACCAAAAATGCCCCATCCCAGAGGAATTTGTTTTTCCAGATTATCACCTGTTTTTTTCAGGTACTGGTAGTGATTAGGACCAATATAAAAATGCATGGCAAAAGATTCACGTTGCCCATGATTATACGGAAGCGTAAACGAAGCCTTCATCCGTTTCACAAAAGGATCTTCCTCTACCCCGGCAATCGTCTCAATTCGTGTAGGCTTATCGAAATCCTTATCGGCAATCAGCACTTGCGTAAAAAACTGCTGTTTCATCGCCACCCATTTCACCTTGGTTTTTATCTCTTCGCTTTCATCTGACGTTTCGCTCAGGTGATCTACTTCTTTATCTTCATCAGCGAACATATAATACATCGTAGAATTGGTTCGCTCCGCAGTCATATCCTTTTCCTGCTTCATCAACTCCTCTACCCAATTCAATTCCACATAGCCTGTATTTGAGGCAATAATTGAATTCAAACCTACAAAGTTCACTTTGAAACCTAATACATACTTATCTCCGCTGAGGGCGTATTCATATTCGAGGTAACGATCAGGAGCACCTGCTTCCAGTCGCATGGTAAAGGTTGAACTATCTTTTGCTACTACCGAAACCCCTTTCCCGGAAGCTTTAAAATACAAGTCATTGGTAGAGATGATTCTGTTTTGTGCAAAAAAGTTCAATCCAAATCGGGTAGAGTCCGATTCAAAGAGCCTTACCGGTTTCCCTTCAAAATTCTTATACTGTTTCAGTTCGACAGATTTAATCCTTCCTCCTTTGGTGGTCAGATTTACTTTTAAAACTTCATTTTCAATACTAACAATTTCTTCCTTTCCCTGACCTGCTGCTGAGAAAACGCCAAGTTTATCGGAAAGTAAGAGCGCATTTAATGAATCCGCATTCAGTGAATCCGGAAATGCCGGTGTAGCGAGATTAGAATCTGCGGCCATGGTAGCCGCTTTTAACTGAGCTGTAGCTTTTGCCGCAACCTCTTTTTCAATCAGGGCAATACTATCCTGTTGCTTCTTTAATGCAGCCATCTCCTCCTCAGTGGGGGCGAAAAAAATGCTACTACCTATAAGTATCAGGCCAATAAGAAACAGCCCGATCATTGACATACGATCCATTCAGGGAAATTTATTCGCAAAAATACATATCCTTAGCGGATCATAGAGCGAAAGAGGGCTCTAAAATTCAACTATTGA
Organism: Bacteroidota bacterium; assembly: GCA_016721435.1. Lineage (GTDB taxonomy): Bacteria > Bacteroidota > Bacteroidia > AKYH767-A > OLB10 > JAJTFW01. Next base: position 12,977 of record JADKIC010000003.1, on the reverse strand, counting down.
CAATCACAGCGGTAGCATCCGATTTTGGTTCTTGCAATGTGCCGTTGGATTTATCGAGGGCAGCCTTCACGAAGCGAACAAAAAGCGGGTGTGGATGCAGGACAGTACTTTTATATTCCGGATGAAACTGAACACCGATAAACCAGGGATGATTTTTCAATTCCACCATCTCCACCAAACCATTGTCAGGGTTAATACCGGAGGCAATCATACCCCCCTTCTCGAAATCACTTAAGTATTTACTATTAAACTCATAGCGATGGCGATGGCGTTCCATGACTTTTGATTTCCCATACACATGATACGCCTTCGTTCCTTTCACAATTGAACAAGGAAACTCACCCAGACGCATGGTACCCCCTTTATGCTGAATATCTTTTTGATCCTCCATCATATCTATAACAGGGTAATTGGATTCCGGTGACACTTCAGTAGAATGAGCATCTGCGAATCCCAGGACATTTCTGGCAAATTCTACTACAGCGCATTGCATTCCCAGACATATTCCTAAGAATGGAATTTTGTTTTCCCTGGCAAAGCGAATGGCTGCAATTTTACCTTCGATACCTCTTTCACCGAAACCGGGGGCCACCAAAATAGCATGCATACTTCCCAGTGTAGATTTGACATTTCCGGCATCGAGCTTTTCTGAATGAATCCATTCCAGTTTCACCTTGCATTCATTAGAGACACCGGCATGAATAAATGATTCCGCAATAGACTTATACGCATCTTTCAACTCGATATACTTACCTATCAGCGCAATACGAACTTCATATACCGGATTTTTCAATTTGCCAAGAAAATCCTTCCATGCCAACATATCCGGCTCCTGCTTCAAAGGCAACTTCAGTTTATTGATAATCACCTTGTCGAGTTGTTCCTTCAGCATAAGTAAAGGAACTTCATAAATCGTTGAAGCATCAATAGATTCAATAACTGCATTGATATTAACATTGCAGAACAAGGCAATCTTACGACGCAAATCATTCGAAACCGGTTTTTCGGTACGGCAAACAAGTACATCCGGCTGAATACCATACTCTAATAACATTTTAACGGAGTGTTGAGTAGGCTTGGTCTTGAGTTCCCCGGTTGTACTTAAATAAGGTAATAAAGTCAGATGAATAACTGCTGCATTCGAGGAGCCCATCTCCCAAATCATCTGACGCACAGACTCGATATACGGCAAGGATTCAATATCTCCTACTGTTCCACCAATTTCCGTAATCACTATATCGTATTCGCCGGTTTCCCCGAGCAATTTAATACGACGTTTGATTTCATCGGTAATATGCGGAATCACCTGCACCGTTTTTCCCAGATAAGCTCCCTCACGCTCCCGGTTAATAACAGTTTGGTATATCCGTCCGGTGGTCACATTATTTGACTGTGAAGTCGGGATATTTAAAAAACGCTCATAATGACCGAGGTCAAGATCAGTTTCAGCGCCGTCATTGGTCACAAAACATTCACCGTGTTCGTAAGGATTCAAGGTACCCGGATCCACATTAATATAAGGGTCCAGCTTTTGAATGGTCACTCTATACCCTCTGGCCTGCAATAATTTAGCTAGGGAAGCGGAGATAATTCCTTTTCCTAAGGAAGAGGTTACCCCTCCGGTTACGAATACATAACGGACAGAGGTTGTGCTTACAGGTGACATGATGTGCGGGAGTTTCGGCAAAATTAAGGGAAAGAAGCGGTAAAAAGATGAAATTGTATAAATAGGTTGAATTTGGTTAAAACTTTTTCCCTTAAAGTATTGTTTATTAACCGTGCGCGGGGTAAAAAAGCAGGATTTGCCAACTAAAATTTGCTTAACGTGCCATCGGCCATTCACATGGAGAAAGAAATGGAAGATGGTATGGGAGGATGTCAAATACTGTAGTGTTAAGTGCAAAGGGGGGTAATTAAAGTTTCTCCAAAAATTAACCGGGAGACCATCTCCATAAAATAAAATAAGCCATGCATCAGTTAGAAACCACACAACGTATACCCATCTCCATTGAGAAAGCGTGGGATTTCTTCTCCTCACCGGCGAACCTCAAAACCATAACACCACCGCATATGGGTTTTGAAATCACTTCCGGATATACAACCGGAGAAAAGATGTATGCCGGCATGATCATCTCCTATATTGTAAAGCCGATATTTAATATTCCTATGAAGTGGGTCACTGAAATTACACATGTAAAGGAAGGCGTTTATTTTGTGGATGAGCAACGTTTCGGACCCTATACTTTATGGCATCACACGCATTTTTTCAGAGCCATTGATGGAGGAGTAGAGATGCAGGACCGCATACATTATAAAATACCTTTTGGTTTTCTGGGAAGGATAGCGAACAGTGTATTTGTCAGAAATCAAGTGACAGGAATTTTTGACTATCGCCGTAAAAAACTTGAAGCGCTTTTTGGAAGATGGAAGGGGAAAATAGCAGAGCCACACCGGTAGAAGCGTAATTAAACGGATATAAGCGTTTATTCGACGGGTAAAAAAAATCTGCCACCTAGGTTTGTGGTATGATTAACGAAGATTTCCTGTACTATATCTGGCAACACCGGCTTCTACAAAGCCATTTACTGAAATTAATCACCGGGGAAGAGATTGAAATTCTTCATCCCGGACATAGAAATTTTGAAAGCGGACCTGATTTCTTCAACGCCCGTCTTCGGATAGGCGGCATCGTTTGGGCCGGAAATGTAGAAATACATACAAAAGCCAGTGACTGGTACAGACACCATCATACAGGAGATCTTTCCTACGACAACATCATCCTCCATGCCGTTGAAATTTCTGACACCGAAATTCTGCGTCTGGATGGCAGTGCGATGCCAACACTGGTGATGCAGGGTAAATATCCTGCACATTACCTGGAACATTATTATAATCTGATGCAGGGAGCTTCGCCTTTTGTCTCCTGTAGCCGTCAATTACCGGAGGTCCCCCTCCTCGACCGGTCACTTGTTATTGATCGCCTGCTAACAGAACGACTGGAGAGTCGATTTGAAGATCTCCACAAAATACATCTCCTTCAAGAAAAGCGCTGGCCGGATAGTTTATACCATTTGCTGGCCAGATCCTTCGGATTCAAAGTCAACGCCGGCCCTTTCGAAGTGTTGGCCAAAGCCGTCCCATATCCCCTCATAGCACGACACCGGCATAAGGCCGAGGATCTGGAAGCCTTACTTTTCGGACAGGCGGGACTGTTACCTGTACAGAGTCCTGAAGCCTATCCGGAAAGGTTAAAGAGGCAATATCGTTTTTTTAAAAACAAGTATCTGCTTAAGCCCATGTCGCCCCATGTCTGGAAATTCGGAGGACTCCGACCGGCCAACTTCCCTACGCTCCGTATCTCCCAATTTGCCATGCTCCATGCGGGACAGGATTTTTGCTCGACCGGATCATCACTGCTGGTGAAATCAACGATTTAGCGGAGATACTCGATGTGGCAGCTTCCGATTATTGGTACCAACATTACCGTTTCGGGTTACCTTCAGATAGCTATGCCAAGCGTATTGGAAAAGAGGCCATCCTGACACTCATCATCAATGCGGTAATCCCCTTTCTTTTCTTTTACGGACGACAGCAGGGATTGGCATTCCTCTGCGAAAAATCCCTCTACTGGATGGAGAAATGCCGGCCTGAGAGCAATCGTATCATACGCGGATGGCAGGACAGTGGATGGGAGGCTTGTAATGCCGGAGAAACACAAGCGTTACTTCACCTAAAAAAAAACTATTGCGATTATAAAAAATGTGTAAATTGCGGCATCGGACAATACCTGTTACGGCAACCATGCAAAACATTATAAATACTATTAAATCCTGGTTCGAGCGACAAGCGTTCGGGGTATGTGATTGGTGGGGAGAGAAGCTACGCATCAAATCAGCGGCCATCCGGATGTTTTTTATCTACGCTTCGTTCCTGACCGTGGGTTCCCCTATTATCATTTACATGATCATGGCTTTTGTGAAGAAATTGCGAAACATGATGCAGGTTCAACGGCGCGGCAGTGTTTGGGATTTATAAGTAAAAAATGTTGTAATGACCCTGTTGCCCTGAAGCCAGATCCTTTTTTTCAAGCCTCTATCCACCATTATTTTGGAAGACCCGCGACAAAAATCATAAATGTCTGTTGGCGAATACTACTATCTTCGCCACATGCATAAAAAGCATTTTCATTTTATCCGGAAACTACAGATTGCCACTGCAATGGTAGCCGGAATCATGATTATTGGCATTGCCGGATTTATGCTCATAGAGGGGTATAGTCTGAGCGAATCGATTTACACTACCATCATCATTTTATCTACTGTAGGATTAGGTGTTGTACATACGCTTTCAGATGCAGGACGATGGTTTGTTGTCGGATTAATCATCATCAGTATCGGAACCTTTGCTTATGCCATCTCCCTGATCACCTCCTATATCATGGAAGGGGAATTACAACGCTATTTCAAATATAAAAAAGTCTTGAAAATGATTAGTAAAATCGAAAACCATGTTATTGTTTGCGGGTTTGGAAGAAATGGCAAGCAAGCCTGTGATCAGTTATTGGCCCACAATCAGACTTTTGTTGTAATAGAGAATGGCGAAAAAGCATTACATGATCTCCGCGAACAAGCCAATTATCTTTTCATTGAAGGCGATGCTACGCGGGATGAAATTCTTCAGGAAGCCGGCATCGAAAAGGCCACTGCATTGATCACCACCTTGCCGGTAGATTCTTCCAATGTCTTTGTCGTTTTGACGGCACGGGAACTAAATCCTGAATTAAAAATTATCAGTCGTGCATCGGAAGATACTTCTGAAAGAAAACTGCGAAGGGCCGGTGCCAACAATGTCATCATGCCGGATAAAATCGGAGGAACGCATATGGCGGCATTGGTCACACGGCCCGATGTACTTGAACTCATAGATCATATTACGGGTAGAATAAATATCCGGCTGGAAGAAATTCAATGCAACAAACTCAAGCAGGAATTAAAAGGTAAATCATTAGGCGAATTAAATATCAGGAACAAGACAGGTGCCAGCATCATCGGTTACAAAAATGCTTCCGGAGAATACATCATCAATCCCGGACCGGATACATTGATGCAACCCGATTCGAAATTTTTCGTATTAGGGAGTGTAGAGCAAATTGAAACCTTGCTGCAAGTTTTAGCATAAGTCAACCTATGTTTCTTTATGCATTTCATCCTCCAAAGCACTAAACAGTATTCATGAAAATTCTCGTTACAGGATCTAACGGCTTACTCGGACAAAAACTGGTGTATGCATTAATGCATCGCAAAGACATTACGCTCATTGCGTGTGCGCGGGGTGAAAACCGTATTCATTCGAAGGAAGGATATATTTATGAAAGTATTGATTTAAACAACCCACAGCGGGTAGAGGAAATTATCCATTCCCATCAACCGCATTGCATCATCCATACTGCCGCCATGACCAATGTAGACGCCTGCGAATTGGATCCCCCGGGTTGCAGGATGAACAATGTGGATACCGTCAACTATTTACTACTTGCAGCGAAAAAGCATAATTCTCATTTCATATACATCAGTACCGATTTCGTTTTTGACGGAGCTTCCGGACCCTATCGTGAAACCGACCCCATCGGACCATTAAGTGTTTATGCACAATCCAAAGCTGATGCTGAGCAACTCGTCATGGACAGCGGCCTTCCATGGACCATACTGCGCACGATGATCATTTATGGAGTGACGGATGATACTCAACGCTCCAATATAGTGCTCTGGACAAAAAAATCCCTGGAGGCGGGTACTGACATCAATGTCATCAATGATCAATTCCGCGGACCAACCTTAGCGGAAGATCTTGCCGATGCCTGTATAACCGCTGCGACGACAACGGCAGAGGGACTTTTTCATGTTTCGGGAAAAGAGGTTTTATCCATTCTTGACATCGCCTATAAAATTGCTGATTACTTTGGGCTGGATAAAAAATACATTCACCCGATCACAACAGACTCATTGAAACAACCGGCTTTACGCCCGTTGAAAACCGGATTTATCATTGACAAGGCTACAAGAGCATTAAACTTTCATCCACATACACTGGAAGAAGAATTAAAGATTGTAGAGGAGCAGCTCAGCAAAAAGCAGGTGATCTAGCAACAATAGTGTTTCACTATTGTCCACCCATTCGATAGCCGATATTGATTCCCACTTCAAACATGGCTGATGTTTTCTTATAATCAGACAGTACTGATCCATGTGTAGCCACGGCGGGAGAACCGTTATACTCCACTCCGTTATCCCGTTTGGTAAGGGTAAAATGGCGGGTTCCCACTCCACCGTACCATTCGAGTATAAATCCTCCACCTGAAAATCTGCCTCCATAAACAAACAGGAAATTCAACTGTCTCTCTTGCTCTTTCAATTCTGATTTTCCGGAATACTCCAATTCGCTTGAAGGTAATAATGCATCGGCTCTCCAGTTATACTTACGGTATTCAAATTTTAATCCGATGAACGGAGCCTGAGCCGAAACCATAGAGGAGAATGCCAGGCGAGGCATCACACTAAAATACCAGCCACTTTTCGCTTTGCGGTTATCATAGTCATAGAAGAAGTCTTCAATATCGCTTTGATTCGGTTTTTCCCAATAAGGCGAGTTAAAGGAGCCGGAGAAGAAGCCATTATTATCCCCATCTGTTGCACCAGAAAACAGGAGATTTTTTCGGGTCACACCAATCCCAAACTCAACAGATGCGTTGGGAGAAAATTCCGGTTGAATATAGATGCCATGCAGCCCCGATACAGGATCCAGGATATTGTATTTTATAGACAGGGCAGTAGCAAAATCAGCCGTTGGCGACACCACTGTTGTTGGAGCACCGACAGGGTTGACGGGGGTTTCGACTTGAGCAAAAGCACTCATTGAACTCAAGTATAAAACCCACCCCAACAAACCTTTCTTCAATAAATACAATTTACATTCTGACAGTTTCATCTTAACAAAATTAGGTAGTATTATTTAAAACTTCAAAAAATATCCATTAAATGCAATATTGATATATTTATATTAACTAATCATCGCATCACCACCAATTTTTTCCCCACTCTCTCAAACCCACTTTTAATAACACAAGTATATACGCCATTACTTAACATCGGTAATTGAATAAACTGCAAGGTACTCCAGGGGGGTAAATCCATTTTATAAACCATCCGTCCGGTTAGGTCATAAACTTCAAATACACCAGGGTTATTTTGAGGGAGCAAATACACTAATTTTATGTTACCGTCATTAGTAGGGTTGGGCGAAATGCCAAACCTGAAATCATGCCCTTGCTCAGCTATCCCTATGCTCAAAGTATCGCAAACACTCCCCACCACCGGGCCAAGGTTGTAGTTGGGGTGGTTGGGGACTGCGCGTAAATGAAGGTAACTTCCTAAATCAATGGCATGCTGTTGTACATCACAGGCAATCCCTGCACTATCCGGGTAATTCATTTCATGAAGATGCTGAACTGAACTACCGCTGGTGATGTATATTTTTGCGTTAGCGGCTAGGTACATATTAAAGAATGATGTGGCACAACAGGTTTGTCCAGGAGGGGAGATGAAGCCGTCGTAGCTTGCTACTGTGTCTACCGTAAGGCTGTCAGTGTCTATTTGAAATATATTTGAACTACTACACGTGTAAATAAAATCATCGGAAGGACTAAAAGTAAGACCCCAAAGGTATTGATTTTGTGTTATAAGAATTGAAGTGTCGTTCGACAAGATCCCTGAACATCGGTCAAAATCAGCAATAATTACAGAACTATTAAGTGTGTTTTGTTCATAAACAACATATGATAATTTATCTCCATCATTCGAAATTCCGATTTGTGAAGAACTAAACCATGCAATGGGAACATTTAATTGCTGTTGAGTTATAGTTGCTATTCCCGTAGGAGTGAATAATAAAACATTAACAATACTACTATTGTGCTTTATCATAAAAATCCACCAATCACGACCGTTAGCATGTTTACAACAACCAATACCCCAAGACATCGTATCATTTAATGCAATTACGTTTTTTTGCACTATACCACCAAGACCATTATCAAGAGCTATGTTTATTACAGAATAATATAACTCATTTGCAGTAAATGAAGGACCATTAGCTGTAGCCGTGTGATGGAATAAAACAAATTTAGTCGTATCATCTGGAAAGGGGATTAGAACATTATTACTAGTCATTGGCAACCCAAAAGCCCAATTAGATGTTATTCCATTTGGATTAAGTCCTGACCCATTCAACATCGTATCATTGTTGGCATTTGCAATCCAAATCCCGTTACTGCTCATTAAAAAATTGCCTTGCGCATCGCAGATGGTGGCTTCTGTCCCCCAAAATGACATTTTTCGCATTTCAGGAGTATGCATGTAGGAAGTTGAATCAAATACAATCCTACCATTAGGAAAACCAGCAAATGGATTATTTCCTGTTAACCACACATGGTTATAAAACCCCTGCGCAAGAATTTGATTGCTGATTAGAATTACAAAAAAAGATATGTTCAGGATTTTTCTCATTTCGACACAATAAACTTTGATTTAGCAATTTTGCCCTTATGGTCTCTAACTAAAACATGGAATAATCCATTAGAAAGTGAGGATGTATTCAAGTAATACATACCCGAAGCTGAATTAAACTTTTTCGATAAGACCAACTTACCCGAACGATCGTGTATTTCCAAAGTATACTCCAAGCCGTTAAGTCCGTTAAATAGAAGTTGTATTGAAGTTGAAGAAGGGTTGGGAAAACAAATCAAATTAGTGGCAGATTCTCCATTATTAGTTTTAACCTGTTTGAATATGCCCATCGTAGCACATACGTCTCCATCATTATACACAATTGTGTCATTCAACAGTGATACAAGTATTCTTGCCCAATGTACTGACGGGCCACCTGAGGAAGGGCATTGTACATAATTTTGCAATTGAATTTCCTTTCTCATCGCATCACCACCAACTTCCTCCCAACTCTCTCAAACCCACTTTTAATAACACAAGTGTAAACTCCATTACTTAACATCGGTAATTGAACAAATTGCAAGGTACTCCAGGGTGGCAGTTCAATTTTATACACCAACTGCCCTGTTATATCATATACTTCAAACAGGCCGGGTTGGTTTTGAGGGAGCAAATACACTAATTTTATACTACCATTATAAGTAGGGTTTGGCGAAATCCCAAACCTGAAATCATGCCCTTGCTCGCCTATCCCAATACTCAATGTATCACAAACACTACCAGCCACCCGACCAAGGTTATAATTGGGATGGTTAGGGACAGCTCGTAATTGGGCATACCCTAGATTAATAGCATGCTGTTGAACATCACAGGCAAGACCAGCACTGTCGGGATAGTTCATTTCGTGTAAATGCTGAACTCCACTACCACTGGTGATATATATTTTTCCGTTTGCGGCAAGGTACATGTTCCAGAAAGTTGTGGCACAGCAGGTTAAATTAGGAGGTGAGATAAAGCCGTCGTAAGAGGCGACCGTGTCAACCGTGAGGCTGTCTATATTGATCTGAAATATATTAGAACTACTACAAGCGTATACATACTTTCCAGAGGGAGAAAAAGCTAGTCCCCAACCAATTGCTCCTGAAAGATCAAAAACACGAGGATTAGAAAAATCACCAGTGCATCGATCAAAATCTAAAAACTACAAAATGTTCTTAACAACACCACCATCTGTTTTTTGACAGGCAAATTGAGTTCCATCTTGAGAAAATGTTATTTGTGGATCAACGAATATAGCGGGATCAATTACTAAGTTTTGCGTTGTTATGCTTGCTATTCCCTGAGGGGTAAAAAGTATTTTGTAAACTAAATCACTATTTTCTTTTATCATTACCACCCACCAATCTCTGCCATTAGCGTGTTTACAAGCTGCTATACCTCCTGCTAAAGTATCTTGAATTATAATATTATTTTTATACGTTACACCTCCAAGCCCACTATCTAATTGCATATCTATACTTGAAGAATACAATTCAGTCACATAATAGTTAGCGCCTAATTGAATAAAAGTATGATGAAACAAAGCAAATTGAGTGGTATCGTTTGGGAAATTTAAAAATACATTATTGTATACTGCAGGCAATCCAAAAGCCCAACTAGAGGTTATTCCGTTCGGATTAAGTCCTGAACCATTCAGCATGGTATCATTATTGGCATTGGCAATCCAAACCCCATTGCTGCTCATTAAAAAATCACCCTGTGAATTGCAGATAGTAGCTTCTGTGCCTTTAAATGACATTTTTCTAAATTCAGGAATGTGTGTGTACGAATTAGCGTCAAACACAATTCTTCCCTTTGGGTCCTGTAAGAAATTATAACTACCCAACAGCCAATGATGGTTATAAAATCCCTGTGCCAACGAAAACGCAGGGGAAATATTAATCAATAAAAATATATTTTTTTCATTTATTGATAATTAATTTTTCAGTTAAATGATTACCGGATCTGTCACTTAACTTGATAGAATACAATCCATTTTCGAATCCCGACAATTGTAGTTGGCAGGTATTCGTTACATTTCCAATGCTTTTACTCAAGACAATCCGGCCTAAAACATCAATAATTTCTACAGTGAAATCATTTCCGATTAATCCGGAGAATACCAATTGAGCATAACCATTTGTGGGGATTGGGTATAATCTTTAATTCATTTATATAAATATCATTTTTTACATTCTGCATCCTATAAATTCCAAGTAATCTACATACCTCGCCATCATTATATTCTATGCTGTCATTCACCAATGAAATTAAAATCCTCGCTTTGTATACAACAGGACCACCCGATGAAGGACACTGGATGGCTACGGGAAGAATATTTGAATATTCTTGTGTTATTACATTTATTCCTTCTTTCCGATATCTAAAATACATTTCATTAATGAATTTTTCATTGCCATCAGGAATACCTGAAGCAGAAATACTGCCATTCAGAGCTGAAACAGACGATATTACTGCATCCGATTGTGCTTTTAACTGAAATACCAAATCTGAAATTACAATTTTATCATCCTTTATTTTTTCCAATAGATTTTCCTTTTGATAAATCAGGTAAGAAGTAGTATCTGATACAATAAGATGATTTATATTAAACAGGCTGTCCGTTTTAGATTGTAATGCTTCACGTGCATTAACGATTGCAATATTAAGAGCGGAATCTATCAAATTGGTTTCTATAAATCTTAATGCTACCTCATGTAGTTGTCCAATGGATGAGGTGGATTTATCAGTCACAAAATCATTGTACAGTTCATTAGAAATTCTAAGTATACTATCATGTACTAATTCTTTATACACCTGTTGCTGAGAAAGGAATTTTGATTCTTCAATAAAATTACTCGTTACCGAACTATCCTCAACCACCATCATGCGAAACTCTTCATCCCCGCCTCCATCTAAATTGATGTTTGACAAGTTCCGGCATGGGTGCAATCGAAATGGCTTCCTGAATTTTGAGGATCAAACCATCCCTGATCATTAACATAAAATGGACCTTCACCGGCACTATCCGGAATTACCGGATTGTGACCTAGATACATTTTGATTAGTGTGAATAAGAAAATATAAATTGTTCATTGGTGGAATCATTCATATTCACAGCGCCATAACCCACTTGAATATCTTGCTGAATCGACCCAAACATTTCCATGATAAGCTAAAAGCGGAAGTTGTTGGATTGGTTGCTGTCCAATAATAGCTGCGCTATTCAAATATAATCCCGAATAACTTTTCCCAATATAGTTCCCTTTAAAGAGGGTGCCTGTACATCCGGCGCCTTCAAAAAGATAAGCATAGCCGATACTATCGGATGAATTACATAATAACTTATTCCCTAAGGATTGTGACACTTTATAACCGTTTCGAAGGGTGTCATCTTCGCCAAATCCCAACACATCATTACAACTCACGGTATTGTTTTGACCAGCTTCCACTAATATACCGTTGGAAGTGGGAGCTGTAGAAATTGTTCCGGGAAATAATTTATCTATTGTAGGAAACTGTTGACTTGTCCAGATTGATCATTTCAATACCGGCCTTTCCATTGACATCTATTTGGTTTGAAACAATGGTGCAATTAAAACTGCTTGCCGTTTTCAGCTCCTGAGCCAATATTCCTACACCACTTTTTTCACCATCAATGGTTATTCGATTTGATTCAAAATTTTGATAGGATCCTCCATAATTATCAAAAAGAAAGATACCGTATTTTCGGGCATTAATTTCATTTCCATTCACCCCTGTTACGAGATTGTCCTTACAATTATATACGGTTACCCCATCGAACATATGATCCATAAAACATCCATAAACTGCTAAATTCGAATAGAAAGAATACACACCTGTTTGACAATAATCCATGTTTTTCAAAGAAGGATCGATGGGATGCACACGTAGGCTGGAAGCCACATTATTGGCTGTATCTCCGATAATCACCACAGCACTAGCATTTCCTTTGGAATTGTAGAAATAAATGGCCCGTATACTGTCAAATGTACAGTTGTACACATTCAAATCACTTCTGAATCCCCTCACACCAATATTCATATTGTGAAAAGTGTTTGTGCCATAACTATCATCACCAATACTTAACACAGCATCACTGACATCCACTCCTGCATAGGGAAGGACACTATCGTGCATTGGTTGTCCATGATAATCCGGAAGGAATGAAGATGCATACATTCCAAAACGAGCTTGTCTGAGATCAACTGTCCCTCCAAATAATGAGGGATAGGTGGGTGGAACTTTTATACCGGTTACCGAGTTGATGATCTCAGAATTGTTCATCAGCAGATTTCCTTTGGGCCCCAGATTAATCGCTTCATGGGCATCCTGAATGCTGTTGAGGTCTTCTAAAATCACTGTGCCGATATAATCTACGATGAGCCCTTGCCACATGGTGTCGCAGCCGGAGAT
>JADKIC010000002.1 GCA_016721435.1 Bacteroidota bacterium | reverse complement strand
CAATTCTCCTCCATTAAAACCCAACCCCAAACCCCGTATTTACTGGCGAGAGTTTTGCATTTGCCCGTTTGAAAATAAATGCTGACCTTTATGATGATGATTGCTCAGAGTAGAACCGGGTAAGAAATGTGTATGCCGTTAGGGAAAACGGATACCGCTTCGGATTTAATGGCAAGGAGAAGGATGATGAAGTGAAAGGAGTTGGGAATAGTTTAGATTTTGGAGCGGGATTATGATTCGAGATTAGGGAGGTGGTTGTCTAGAGATCCATTCGCAGAAAAGTATCCATGGGATAGCCCATATATTTTGCAGGAAACAATCCAATCTATTTTGTGGATTTTGGAAGGTAAATATAAAATTAGTGCTTTAGACCAATCAAAGTCAAAATGTTTACAAGCTATCTGAAAAATTTTATCAAAAATGATGTGATTGGTAGCAAAGTATTATGACAGCACTTGCTAAATATTCACAACTTTCAAATGATGACATTGCGAAAGCATTAACATTTAACAAAGGACCAACTATTTAAATTTGTCGATAATCTTCCTTTTTAATGCAGATGGATTTTATACAGGAGGAAAAAACGGAGATCCTTATTAATCAAAAATTAATTGACCAATTAAATAGTTCTAGTCCAGAAGATAAACAAGCTCGTTGCTCCTTATTACAAGTACCTTACCACATGAAACCGTGCATTATGGAATTGGCAGGACGGCAGTCCTGATGACAATTCCGAAGCTTCATTTAAAGAACAAGTTGTTAACGGAGAAGTAGTAAAAGTTAGGTATGGAGATGAAAAGGGCGCTTGTTTGAATCAGATGCTATCGAAATGGTGAGTGGGATAAAACAATTGAAAATATAGATGATGCGAAAATGTAATTCTGGAAAAAGCGCAAACACCTAAGGAAATAGTGATTTCCAACAGTGCCTGAGTTGAATAAATACGAAACATAAATTGATAATTCGATTTCTTTTAATAGTTATATTTAATTTTTCTATATTGATCATCTTCTCAATGCCTAAGTATGATTGTTAATAATTGAAAGCATACTTAAAGAAGAGATTATGGCAACAATATTTTCATATATCAAGTTTGATGGTGATTTCATCCAGTAATAGATTCTTCAATTATTTCAAAAGTTGTAAAATTTCTGAAATAAATACTAAAAGTTAGATTTTCATCAGATAAGCGATTCAATGTTGGAGAACAAGTGCAAGTAGAAATATTTGACATAGAAAAAGAAGAAATAAATATAAATCTATCTTGGTCAAGAATATACTGGTAAGTATGGATTCGTTGTTTTAAGAAAAATAAAAGGACGTTATGTTTTGAAGAAGCACCAATTAGGACAAACCTAATATTTTTAAGATTTTCAACCAACTTAGTAAAGTCTGTATACAACATTTCCCAGCATAATGAAATATCTGATCCAAAACTAAGATAGTAATTTGTACAATCGAGGCTGTTCTTAGCATGCACGTACCTTAACCACAATTACAATAATTCCAATTCTCCCTCCCATTAAAACCCGCCCCCAAACCCCATATTTACAGGCGGAGTTTCGCATTTGCCCCTTTCAAAATAAATACAGACCTTTATGATGATGAATGCACAGAGTAGAACCGGGAGGAGAAATGCGTATGCCGTTAGGGAAAACGGATACCGATTCGGATTTAATGGCAAGGAGAAGGATGATGAAGTGAAAGGAGTTGGGAATAGTTTAGATTTTGGAGCGAGGATTTATGATAGCAGATTGGGGAGGTGGTTGAGTGTTGATCCTCTTCATAAGAAGTATCCCAACATATCACCATATGTTTTTTGTGCGAATAATCCGATAATCTACATTGATAAAGACGGAAGGGATTATGAGCTTATTGTAAATAGTAAAGATAAAACTATAGTTATCAAAGCAACTTACTATACAGTAACGACAAATGAAACAAAAAGAATTGGAAACGATAAATGAAATAATGTCTGAAAGCGGCAAGTACTCTTTAAAGACTAAGGACGGAGAAGTATATAAAATTGTATATGACTTGCAAGTTATTGAAAAAGGCGGAGAAGAGTATTTTGAAAAACCAGATGGCTCAAAAGTAAGAATTGACGAAGGAAGAAATGCTATAGAATCTGCATATCTTGATCCGTCGGGAAATTCTTTTACCGAATCGAATGATCCTGCAAAAATAGGGGATTATGGAGAAGCTTTGAATGGCAAGAATATATTAGTTGTAGAAGAAAATATAAGTGGCGACGAATCTAAAAAAGTAGATAAACATGAACCTTCTCATACGCTAGGTGTCTCTCATAAAGCAATTGGGAGGAACGGAGCAAATTATAATAAAAAAGTAATTGGAGCAATTTTAGAATACGCAGGATTCAATATAAAAAGTAAAAAAGAAAAGCATACATTGAGCAGTAATGTTCAAAGGCCTAATGTTAAGGTTACTGGAAATGAAAATGAAAACTTTGGTGGAAAAGTAATTAAAACAAAGTAGATGAAAATCCTCTTAACTTATCTTTTAACTAATTGTATTTTATTTACGTATTCACAAAGTATCGTAGATGAGAAAGTACAATCAATAAAAGGAACTGTGCTTGTCCATGCTGCACATGGAAGCTCGGACGTTACATTTAAATCATTTACATATATTTTAATTGATACTCTTCCAAGGAAGAGATTGTCAAGAGCGGATTACTTTTCAAGTGATGGTGTGATTTTACTAAGTAGATTTTACTTTTCAAAGTATATTTTAAAGGAAAGTCTAGAGAGTCTTTATATGCCTAAGGAAGTGAAAGTATTAAAACGAAGAAAGGGTCTTTGTGGTAGAAAACAAGTTCTGTTTTTTGAAGGGTATGTCAGAAGCTATTTAATCAATTTTAGCTACTATAAAGATAATATACCATGGATCCCCGGCTATTATAAGCGAAAAATTCCAAGTGATAGTTATATTAAAGTTTATGTATACTAAGAAAGAGTCCTAAATATTTTTCGTCTGATTAAAAAATAATCACACCGAAATCTATCGGCAAAATTCATCTTGAACTGAGAAATAATATTGTGTTACTTTTCGGACTTTATTACAAGAATAAATTGAGACTTACCGATGACCCCCTCTCCTTTCCTATAAGTCATCGAGCAAGTAAATCTTTAAACGAAGATAAATGACTTATATGTGAATATTTACCTAAATTTAGTGGTAAGCAAGTAGGATATGGTTAGTGATTTTGAAGTTCGTTATTTCAAAGTATAAAGCTACCTCCCAATTCTCCCCACCATTAAAACCCACCCTAAAACCCCGTATTTACTGGCAAGGAGTTTTGCATTTGCCCCTTTCAAAATAAATACTGACCTTAGATGGATGATTGCACAGAGTAGAACCGGGATGAGAAATGTGTATGCCGTTAGTGAAGACGGATACCGATTCTAATCCAAACTTTGCATATGCTCGACTAACTGAAAATACAAGAAAAGAACTTTTTGCAATGCGTCAAACAAGAAATAAACCCGAGAGAATGGGACTATTGTGGATAGATCCTAAATCTAAAGAATTAAAGAACTGGGAATGTACAGATTGCGGAGATTTAAGTTTTAGTTCCAAAGAATATAAAATGTTTGATAATGGATTTAAAGGAAATAATGAAGTTAAAGGAACTATTTTCACTAAATGGCATACTCATATAGGAACAAGTAATTCAGAAGTTAATCCCACACCTGATATAGTTAGATCGAACGAAAGAGCAACACCTTGGATAAATGATTACCTTGGAGATAGATTAGGACCAGACGGGGTAACTGGGTTAATAGTTTCGGATAAAACAATTACACCATACCATATGCAACATCATGATGGGAGTTTCATAGGAAAAGGTGACTTTAAGAAATTTGACTTGCAATCTGGTAGAAAAGTTAATCTGAAATAAATGGGCCAAAAACACCTGATGGATTTATTACGTTTAAGTTTAATTGTATTCACAATTATATGTATGTTCGATTCCTGTAAGCAAGACAGGAAAATTGAACAGTCCACAAATATAATTAATGAAATAGATTCAAATTTTAGATGTATTTATGTCTCCAATGATTCTTCTGTTTCATTTTATCGTAAAATTGAGCCTACATGGGTAAAATATATATTTATAAATTTGAGACTGCCTATTATTTTACTACAATTGATAGATATGGGTTAAAGAAATCTGCTTTTATGGGTCAATTAGATCCATTTAGTATTAGACAATCCGAAGTTCAGAAAGTCATAAAAAATGGTGTTTTATTAGAGTACCATGAAAACGGAAAGATCAAGAGAATTAGAAACTATGTAAATGACTCAATCTCTGGAACAGTCATTGAAATGGACTCGATTGGAACTATTGTTGAATCTTATTTTGTTAAAAGTGATTCAGTTTTTGAAAGATATAAATTTACATTAAAATGATTTACTTAATTTACTTGGGATGTAATTGTTAATGTTACAAAAGACCTTCCAATTAAAAATAGAGAAATTTTAACTCCTCAAGATAAATGTATAGAAAGCAATTCTCCCCACCATTAAAACCCCCCCAAAACCCATATTTACTGGCTAGGAGTTTTGCATTTGCCCGTTTGAAAATAAATGCTGACCTTAGATGGATGATTGCTCAGAGTAGAACCGGGATGAGTAATGGTATGCTGTTAAGGAAAACGGATACCGATTCACATTTAATGGGATGGAGAACGATAATGAAGTGAAAGGAGTTGGTAATAGTTTGGATTTTGGAGCGAGGATTTATGATACGAGATTGGGGAGGTGGATTAGCGTTGATCCGTTAATAAAGAAGTATCCGGATTTAAGTCCATACAATTTTGTTGCTGGCAACCCTATTACATCTGTGGACCCAGATGGTAAAGAAATATTTTTATATCATATTAAAAACATTAATAGTAGTGATGGCAAATATGTACATACGGCTAATGAAGTTTCGGATAAAACAAATCGCGCACTTAAAGCAATACTAAGCACATCGGAAGGACTAGAGTTTATAGGTCAGTTTGCTAAAGCAAATCAAACAATAGGAGGACATACTTTTAAGGAAAATGGAATATTGTCTAACCATGATTTAGTTATTGCAGATTATTCATTTGAAGATTTTGATGGCGGCTCCAATATACCTATAAAGGATGCAGGGTATATTTCAAGCCGAATTAATCCTGAAAGAAATAATGTTACTGTAAATGTAGTTTTGTATACCCGTGGATTTAGTGAAAGTGATGTGGCTGAAACTGCTGCACATGAATTTTTCCTACATGGCTATAAAGCTAAATCAGAAGTTGAAACTTTTAAAAATGGTGGAAGGGTTGCTTTTGACAAATATAAATTGATAGATCCAAATGGACATTTAGACCATCAAGCAGAAATAACTAAAGATCATAAGCACGAAGGATTCAAGAAATACAATAATGTAAGAAATAAATTATAAACAAATCCAGAGTACAAAAAAGCTTTTGATGTTCGTGAAAAAGATAAATCCAAAAAGCAATGACAATATACCATGGATTATATATTTGCATTTCATCAATTATTTTGTTAAATTCGTGTTCAAGCAATAGAAATGATGAAGATCATGCATATTATATAATAAAAGACCTATCAATAGATACCAACAAATTAGGCGATAAGCCATCACCCCCATTACCGCCTCAAATGAATTATGGCGATTATAATTTTCTTCTTCTTGATACTTCATCCATCTTCTATTTTCAATTATTAGATACCTCAAATGGACTAATTTCTGAAGAGGAAATATTCTTCTCAACAACCTTGTATAAAATTGATATAAATAGGTTAGATGGTTTTTAAATAAATCCATTGTAAGCTCAAAAAGGGATAATAAAATATTGACAATAGTTATTGCATATCCAACGGATACGATTAAGAACAGAGCAATTAGGATAATTCTAGATCATCTCATATTAAAGGGTATTCAAAATTACAATGTGAGAAAAATTACTTCTGACGAAAATAAGCGACTCAATAGTTATCAAACGGTCAAATAATTTGATATGAAATCAAGTTATTACTTAGGAAATAATAAGGTAAAATTATGATGAAATGTGTTGTCTCTTTACATCCGGTATTTGATTAATTGTGGTTTTATTTAAATAAAAAATACTCCACTCTGTTCCATTAAAACCCAACCCCAAACCCCGTATTTACTGGCAAGGAGTTTTGCATTTGCCCGTTTGAAAATAAATGCTGACCTTAGATGGATGATTCCACAGAGTAGAACCGGGATAAGTAATGGGTATGCCGTTAGGGAAAGCGGATACCGTTCTTTTCCATCCATTCCAAATCCGTATTGAAGGTTAAACCGATGGTGACCACCCTTCCGAACCCTACGTTTCAAACACTATTGATTTAAAATAACCATTTTGTATAATTATTTTCAATTATCTTTTTATCCGGAATCTTTTAATAAGCCTAGAACAATTATTGAACTGCATTTAGCGTTTCGATCCTAAATCTGAAGGTATGGAATCCGTCATTATTTCAGAGCGTTGGCAAGCTATACTAGATAGCTTTAATGAGTATACGTTAGTCAAAGGTTTAAAATTGACAACAAGACATGAGCTAAAAGCATCTGTATCTGAATTTATTCTGTTTGCTCAGAATGCCAATAATATTGAATTTCCAAATCAATGTAACCCCAAATTTTTGCTAAGTTATTTTCAATATATAATAACTCGACCCAAGGGCAAAACAATCAATGTTATTCAAGGATCGACACCAAATCATCATGTATATGCTCTAAGAACATTCTTTGGGTGGCTATTTAATGCTGGCGGAATTTCGAGTAATCCGACTGTAGGTTTGAAATTTCCTAAGTACTTCTCCAGAAAGGTGGAAGCCATTTCTGTTGGGTCTATTCAAAAATTATTTCAGGCCTGTGAGTCGGATTTAGAAAGAGTACTATTATCCGTTTATTATGGATGTGGCTTACGGAGGGATGAAGGACAATCTCTCAATTTATCGGATATCGATTATGTGTTATGGAAAGTGACGGTGCGAAAAGGTAAATTTGGTAAACGACGCGAGGTCCCAATAAGTGTGCATATGCAAACCCATTTTATAAATTATCTGACCTCATATCATTCAGAAATTTACGCTGCAAAAGATCAAGCTCCATTTCTCATTGATGAAAATAAGAATCAAATTAATGGAAACAGGTCTTATCAAATCATTAAACAAATTACTTACCGGGCTAATCTTACAAAAGAGCATATAAATCTTCATGTTCTTCGTCATTCCATCGCTACTCATTTATTATTGAATGGTATGGGCATAGATTATGTTTGCAAATTTCTTGGCCATAATTCGATGGACACTACTCAGCACTATTTAAAAGGGATTGGAACGCAATGGAAATGGAATCAAAGAAATCATCTTTTAAGATCAAGTAAATCATTTAATCATGATCGCACTTGATAAGTATTTATATAGCAAATTTACAATTGGGAGTACCAAAAGGTATCTTTTTGCCATAGAAAAACTTTCTGACTATCTGGGTGAGAACAATGCCATAAATGCTCGATTCATTGATATTACTTCCTATCTACATTCACTCCGACAGAGGGGTTTTAAAAATGAATATGTTCAAACTGAATTTTACGGTATAAAACAATATTACAAATGGTTAGTTTTAATCAATATTAGAGTTGATGATCCAACAGATAACATCAAGCTAAATGATTTAAGTAATAAGTGTGTACAGTTTCAAGATCTATTCACTACTGAGGAATTAACTCTTTTACTCAAAAAGAAGAATCGATACGAATTACTCAAATGGCGGGATTATCTGGCTATCTCATTCTACATTTACCAGGGATTAACGACAGGTGAAATTAGTTCATTGACAATTCATGATATTAGCCTTGAAAAAGAAGTTGTTTTTATTATGGACAGTCGTAATTGCTCCCGTATTTTGAAATTAAATTCTAATCAAACTATGGCCTACAAACGTTATATTACTTTTGACAGACCCTTCCTATTGAAATTTAAAACTGACCAATTATTTATTGGCAAACTAGGTCAACCGGAAACTTCTGAAGGTTTTCATTATCTCATAGAGTCACAACGAAAATTATTTCCCACGAGAAAATTAAATCCAAAAACGGTAAGGCAAAGTGTAATCGTCAATTTATTAAAGCAAGGAGTGAGTTTGATGGAAGTACAGTTATTTGCAGGGCATCATCATTCAAGCACTACCGAGCGATATATTCAACAGGATTTAAGTCAAATGCGATCTGAAATTGACCGGTTCTTTCCTTTGAAGTAGAATCGGTATCCGTTTTCCCTAACGGTATACACATTTCTCTTCCCGTTCTACTCTGAGCAATCATCCATCTAAGGTCAGCATTTATTTTGAAAGGGGCAAATGCGCAACTCCTTGCCAGTAAATATGGGAGGTTGGATTGGGTTTTAATGGGAGGGAGAATTGGTTTTAGCTTGTACTTTGAAGTGATTTGGAATTCTTGAACTTAAATTGTTTCTCATAATTGCTGATTACATTTGGACAGGCCCTTAAAAAGGATACTACTTCTTTAGATTACGGATCTAGGATTTAGGATGATCGAACTGGTAGTTCTTTAAGTTTTGATCCTAAGCAATCTAAAGAAAATAATTCTTGTTAATTTGCTGAAAACTTCTAATACTTAACAGTTAGCGGATAAGTCACTGAAAAAAGTTCTTGCTAATTAATAAATGCCACCAAACTATAAAGCCTACCATATAATATCCATTTACATTTATGTTTTTTAGCTTTTTTCTCTTCTTAAGAAATAGTGATAAAATACAAACCAAAAAAGTAAAAAGAAAAATATCACTGAAATATTTTTCAGTATACCATGAGGATTGTACATATCAATTAAAAAATACACACCTGAATTTAAGAAAGAAATAAAAATTAATCCAATAGATATCAAGTGCTCCTCCATAAACGGAGTATCAACCATCACAGGTATTAAAGAATAAATTAAAGACAATACACCTGATATAATAAGTGTATTACTATTAAGTTTACTATGGTTTTTTGGGTTCATCTTTTTAGAATCAAGTGAAAGACCCACTGTTTTTGCAACATTATTAACTGCCCTATAAAGATCCTTACCAATTTTTGCTAAAGTAAACGCTGCAATTCCCTTAGTTGCGTTAACAGCTTGCTTATCTGAAATTAGTTCTCCCGTAACGTTGTCATCAATGCCAATGGTTTTCTTAGCTAATACTTTAAAAGCTCCAAATATATAAGTGTTATCAGCACTATTGCTCTTTGGGTTAACCACTCCTAAGGGTCCTGCAACACCTAACTTATCGTAATTCAGATCATGTTTCCTTGCGTTTTCATCGGTTTCATCAATTGCAGGTAAGCTGTAATCATCAGCATAAACGTCATCAGCATTAGGTGGCTCCCAAAATTTCTTTGGGTTATCACTTCCTTGATAAACACCATATGAATTTTTAAGCATAATAGTCTCAGAACCTACCTGTTTACCATTATCATCATATTTATGAACAACATAAGAAACGCCCTCTCCTCTTGGCCCAAAGCCTTGTGCTGTAGAAACATTTGACATGTTTGCTTGCTCTACATTTGTATAATTAACAGTAAATAATTTAGTGCGAGTTCCATCAGCAGCTTCCTTTATGTGAATGGAATAATATTCTAAACCATCTATATCAATTCCATCTATTGGTCTATTTGATGCAAATTGATAAGGTGTCAACATGGGATAAGCCTTTGTTAACGGGTCAACACTTAAAAATTTACCAAGGCGTGGATCATAAACTCTAAAACCATAATCCTGTTGATTGCCTGTTCCTTTTACTTCATTATCGTTCTCCTTGCCATTAAATCCGAATCGTAATAGTCCTTCAATACCTTCTAGTACCCCTAAGCCGTTGAAACACTTCCTCTTAATATCAACACTAAGGTGAGGATTTACTTTGAATTGGGTAAATGGAACACTCCTTGCCATTAAAATCCGTGATTGGCAGATTCGATTTAAATAACTATGAGAAAACCCATTATAATTCATCTCATTTCAACCCGATAAGCCAATCCTTAAAATAAGGAGATCGCTCTGTACTTACAATAGTGTCTTCTGTTGTAGGGGGTTTAAGGAGCACTTTTACACGCGATTTAGACCAGGCCAGCATTTTATCAATGGCATGAATATTTATAA
This sequence comes from Bacteroidota bacterium, assembly GCA_016721435.1. GTDB lineage: Bacteria > Bacteroidota > Bacteroidia > AKYH767-A > OLB10 > JAJTFW01. The sequence continues at coordinate 256,690 of JADKIC010000002.1, read as the reverse complement.
TAAATTGTCGATTAATTCTGAAAAACACAGCCGGATCTAGCAGAAGTTCCAATTCATCCAGATTATGGTCAATAGGATAACGAAGGTTACCGGAGGTGCAGAGATAATTGATTTTATCTTCCGTATAGAAGTAGGCCACATCCGGGATGTCCACCATCTTAATGGTATCTCCAAAACGAATGACCATTCTTTTCTGAAATTCCTTTTGACGAGCGCCAAACTGACTGATCATCTTTTCCACCTGCTGTGCGTTATAATTTTTAAGATTTTTCAGCTTATCGATGGCACGCTTTAAATCTTCCAGCTTAATCGGCTTAAGGAGATAATCGATACTATTTACCTTAAATGCATCCAGAGCATGTTCATCATATGCCGTGGTAAAAATAACCGGGGCGGTCACTTTCACCAATGTAAATATCTCAAAACTTTGCCCGTCAGCTAAATGGATATCCATCATTACCACATCCGGTGCATCATTTTTCATCAACCACTCCACCGAAGACTTAATACTTACGAGTGTTGCAAGGATTACGGCTTCCGGAACCAAATCGTGTATCATTTTGATTAAACGATCAGCTGCGGGCTTTTCATCTTCAATGATTAATATTTTCATTTTGCTTTATTTTTTTAGAATACACTTAATTACATTTCCTGATATATGCATCAAATGCGTTGCGATGAAACGAGTTCTATCAGCGGCACTTCAACGGTGAATTTTTCGGCGGTTTGAAGTACTTTCACCTTATGACCAGCCAATATATTAAACCTGTTTATAATATTCTCCAATCCGATACCGGTAGATGGCTCAGCAGACATTTTTGGGTTCAGGTTATTTTCAATGAGGAGGGAAGAGGAGCCTGAAGCTTTCACCAGAATGCGCAAGGGCGTTTCATGCGAAACGGCATTGTGCTTCACGGCATTCTCAATCAACAGTTGCAGTGACAATGGAGGAAGCCCAAATGACTTTTTCCAGGAAACAGGAATATCTATTTCCAGTAATAAATACTCTCCAAAACGCTTTTGCTGCAAAAAATAATAAGTTTCCACCATAACCAGTTCTTCTTCGAGTGAAATCAGATCCTTATCCCGATGTTGAACCATGTTCCGGAAATAATCCGATAACTTTTCTACATAACTGATTGCTTTCTCTTTATCCTCTTATACAATCGCAATCAATGTATTAAAACTATTGAATAAAAATGTGGATTCACCTGGCTTTTCAAGGTAGCAAATTGATACTCCACCTTCTCTTTCTTTAAACTTTCCAATCGCCGGACTTTAATATCCCGGTCGCGAATAAATAAAAACACCCCTGAACTTAACAACAAAATTCCTGACAATATAATCCAATTCTCTTTCCACAGCGGCTTCTTGATTATAAAGCTATATGCTACAACATTACTACTTACAGATTGAACACCCAGGCTTGCCACCACTTCAAAAGTGTAACGACCGGGAGGTAAGTTAGGAAATGTAACGATTCTATCTCGAGTGGGAATCCAGTCATTGCTATATCCCTTTAAACGATAACGATAAGAAATAATATCCGGTTGAGTATACCAAATTCCGGTATACTCAATAGAAATATTATTTTGATTATAGTCAAAAACTGTATCACGGAGATCTACCATCTGCTTCATAAAAGTATACACTTTTTTGAGGATAAGTTTAGGACGATCCGTCACCCCTTTATTATAATTATAGAAACGCACCAAACCATTCCGTGAACCAATCCAGATGCCCCCTTTACTGTCACGGGTTACTGCATTCAAATCAGCATCTAACTTTCCAATACCAGATTCTTCCCCAATTTTTTTAACATCGAAATTTTTCGGATTAATAACATCAATACCGCGTTTATTGACAACAATAACATTTCCGATATTGTCTATACTAATCCCGATAATTTCCAGTGAGGATAAGCCATTGGAAAGATTAAAATTGCGAAAATGTTTGCCATCATATCTATACAAACCCTGAAACTGAGTACTAAACCAAATATTGCTATAAGCATCTTCAGTAATGGAGTACACCACTTTAAAAGAGTTTAATTCCGGAAAGGAGTGGAGTTTACTGCCATCATACATCATAATTCCATTTCCATCTGTACCAAACCAGGCTCTCCCATTTCTATCAATAAAAACAGCATAAACGAAACCATCAAATCGTTTATCATCAAACATTAGTTTCTCAAATGAATAGCCGGCATCTTTTCCAAACTGAAGAGGGTCTTTCATTCTGCACTGGACTATCCCTCCCGATGTAGCAATCCAAACCACACTATCTTTTCCATCAATTGAAATAACATTTGCATTTGTCAACCCTTCCTTCTCGCCAAAACGCACTACTTTTCCATTTTCAGGATTAAATCGAAACAATCCGTTGTCGAAGGTTCCGATCCAAATATACCCGGCTTCATCTTCGTAAAGGGATACGATATGTAAATCTACGTTCTTTGAGAAATTAAATCTCTTCATTTTCTCATTTCCGGAAGCCATATAGTTGTATCGAAACAATCCTTTCGGAGTACTAAACGATAAATATCCATCTCTCCCTGCAATAATGGCTTGCAGGCTATCAAAATTCAGCTCCCCACTTCATCTACAAGTTCGACTTGCTCACCAATTGAAATAATCAATTTATGATCAGCAGCAACCCAAACATTCCCTTCCATATCCTTCAACAAAGCATTTACTTTTTTTAAACGGGAAGCCGGCTTTATCAAAAAAATTGCGAATACGTTTATCTCCGCTAAATTCATAATCCACAATTCCATTACCATCTGTACCCAGCCAAAATTCATTCTGCAATTTGGTAATACAATTGACAACACCAAATGTCCAATCTTTCGCTTTATCAATGGATTTGAACTGATAAGAATTCATGTCAAAAACAGCAATGCCCATTTGATGAAAACCCAGTAGAATAGTATTGTCAGGCAGCACTCCCATCACCTTCACAATATTGTCGGGCAACCCGTTTTTCTATCAAAAACCCGGAAACTAACCGGTTTAGTTTGCGGGTCAATAATCACAAGACCACCATCGGTTGCGGCAAGAATTTTACCGGTGTTATGAAGAAGAAGTTGATAAACGAAAGGGTCAGAGAGTCCGGCCAACCGATGCCAATCGGATCCGGTTCTATAAAAAACACCTTCTCCATATGAAGCGATCCAAAGAGTACCGTTCTCCAATTCCAATATAGACTTGACCGGACTGTTTATTGGAGATTTTAACTTCTCTACTACATCGTTCTTGAGTTTAAAAATCACTCCATTTTCAAGTCCAATAATTAAATCCTTGTTTAGAGAACTTGTAATAATACTGACTTTACTATTTTGCAATGAATCCGGCAATACGATTTTTTCAAATTCAAATCCATCATATCTATACAATCCCTGATTTGTTCCAATATAAATCAATCCTTCATCACTCTGAAAAAGCGTCGTCGCCTTTAAATCATCATTACCCTGTTCAATAGTAATTTCTCTAAAAAAAGGATGCTGACTATAGGATGATAACCTCATCAAAAGAAAAAAGCAAATGAATGCTATATATTTCATTGCTTTTCCCCTCCAAACAATTTCGCCTGAATGCTGACTTCGATTTCAGGAGCAATTTTTTGCTGCACTATACGTGGTATACGGATTTCATGATCAGCCAATAGAATTAAAAATTCACAGGATATAAAGACTTCTTTTCCTTTTATGGCAATGGAACTTTTGATTATCCGTTCCTGGCCGATCCCTTTGATATTCAAAATTCCCTTAGCCCTGATTATATAGGTCCCATCCTTGCTAAAATCTATATTATCTATGATTTTCCCGCTAAATGTACATTTCGGATATTTTCCGGACTCCAGGTAATTTTCATTAAAATGCTCTTCCTGCAGCTGACTGTTAAAGCCTCTAAATGAAGTATTATTGACACTGAAAGCGAATGAATTAGAAGAAATATCAATAATCCCTCTCAGGTCAGTAGATACCGCTTCAATTCGTTCCAAACTGGCATTCGACACGAAGCGAATGGTAGAATTCTGGATAAAATACTGAGTAACCGGTTGTGAATAGGCCTGAAACGACATTAAAATACTGATTACAAATATATTATAAAACAAAACCAGGCGTTTACAGCCATCCAGCGAATTAAGGATTTTTGATTTAATCATTTCTGAAACTGAAATACACTCCTCGTCCATTATCTTGTCTAAATTATTCAAATATTAGATCCTTCCGGTAAAAACAGCATTAATACTGTTCATTTTTACCTCTGAACAGGTCAAATTACACTTTAAACGAAAGGAAAGACTATGTTATTTTACTTTAAACAGGTAATACATCATTAACTTCGCATCGCCATACACGCTCTTCTTTTCCAAACCAAAACAAAGCAGGGTGCGTATTAAAGGCATATTTATTCAATATGAATTCCTGTTTACTATACCTGGTTGTCGGTGGATTAAATTCAGCCGGTTCTCTTTCACGTGATGATAATTTCACTTCCAGGCGTGAATGCAACCGTTTTTATTTTAGCACTTCCTTTTATACTAGAAATGAGGGTGATGTAAAAACAGATCGTTCAAGAGCCGTATGTTTTGCATGGCCACTGCGTCCGTATAAAATTCAACTTTTCAGAAACTATCCACACCTAACCGGTCTAATGACCGTTTTGAAAGCCTCTCTGTTAAAGCAAAATACGACAAGCCGATTGCTTCGTTTCAAATTGTTCACTTATTTTTCCAACTGTTCTACTCATGTTTGAAAATGCGCAAATACTAATTGTCAGCCTGGTCATTCTGGGCATGGTAGTAGCACTTTATAAGGAAGTTGTGAAACCGGTGATGGTATTTGTTCTTGCAATTACGGTTTTAATGGCCACTCATATCATAAACCCAAAGGAGGCATTGAGTGGTTTCGCGAATGAACAGATTGCTGTCATTTTTCTTTTATTGATTATCAGCGATGTCATTAAACGATCTGCCGCATTGGATTATTCTATCTACCGCTTATTCAAACCCGGTTTATCCTATCGGGCCTTTCTTTTCAGAATGAGCACTTCAGTAGCCAGTCTATCCGCCTTTGTTAACAACATACCGCTTGTCGCATTGATGATCCCTTATGTGTATGAATGGGCAAAGCGAAAAAAAATCAGTCCTTCTAAAGTGCTCATGCCCCTTTCCATGGCGGCGATCATTGGAGGGACGGTGACTTTGATTGGCACCTCCACTAATTTAGTTGTAAGTGGACTCGCTACGGATGCAGGGCTACAACCATTAAATATGTTTTCATTCACACCAATTGGATTGCCCATAATGATCATTCTGGTGTTGTACATTACATTTTTCAGTAATAAATTTCTAACCAACCGCACTGATGCCCTCACAGAATTCAAAGAACACGTTAGAGAATATTTGATTGAAACCAAAGTTCCCTCTACCTCTACCTATGTGGGAAAATCGCTCGATGACAATAAACTTCGTCAACTGCGTGGACTCTATGTTGTAGAAATCATCAGGGGTCAGAAAACCATAGCACCGGTCTCCCCCAAGGAGATCATTCAAACCGATGATGTTTTAATTTTTGCAGGTGAAACGGATACTGTCATTGATTTGTTGAATAATCAAACGGAATTAATCCATGCCGATTATTCAGAATATCCGATGGATGGCAAAGTGGAGATTATTGAAGTCATCGTAGCACCCAATTCATCCTTGATTAATAAACCCATCAACAAAACCAATTTTCGTGAAACTTTTGACGCCGGTATTATTGCTGTAAACCGTGATGGAGAAAAGATCAGTGGAAAAGTTGGTGAAATTGAATTAAGGAACGGCGACCTCTTATTGGTAGTAGCGGGTAAGCAATTCAGAAGACGATCAGAGCAAAATCGGGATCTTATCCTGGTCTCAAAAGAAGGAAATCAATCATGCTCACAAGAGTATCATCAAATGGTTGTTGCTGGCTATTCTAGGTGCTTTTATTCTTGAAGCAACCAACATGGTGAGTTTGTTTATGTCACTCTTCCTTATCACCGGCGGTTTAGCTATCATCGGCTCGCTTACTGTTGAGGATGTAAAAAAATCACTTGACCTTGAATTGATGGTCATGCTTGCCCTGGCCATTGGAGTTGGCAAAGCCATTTCTAACTCGGGCGCTGATCAGCTTTTTGCCAATAAAGTAATCAACTTAACGGCAACATTGCATCCGACAATGGGCATCTTACTTGGACTCTATCTGATTACAAATATTCTGACCATGTTTGTTACCAACGCTGCAGCAGTTGCGATCACCTTTCCGATTGCACTTGCCACCGGTCAGCAATTAGGGATTCAGGATTTCAATCCCTTTCTTCTGACGATTGCGTTTGCCAGTTCAGCCGATTTTATTACTCCATTCGGTTATCAAACCAATTTGATGGTATTTGGACCCGGCGGTTATAAATTTATTGACTATATTAAATTTGGAATAATACCTACCTTCATTTACATGGCCTGTACCATCTTCGGGATCGCTTCATGGTATAACCTTATATGAATAAAATATCATGAAAAGCAGTCATATCGTTCGTCAGCAGTATAAAATCACACGTGATGACAGGCAAACGTTGTTACAACAAAAGCCCTTGCTATTGTGGTTCACCGGACTTAGTGGTTCCGGAAAATCTACATTGGCCGACCGTGTTGAACAGGAATTGCACGTAAAAGGTTACAAAACTTATTTATTGGACGGAGATAATATTCGTCATGGATTGAACAGCAATATCGATTTCAGTGAAGAAGGACGGAAAGAAAACATCCGTCGCATCGGCGAAGTAGCCCGATTATTCATTGACGCCGGTATCATTGTTTTGACGGCCTTTATTTCCCCTTTTAAGGAGGATCGCGACAGGGTACGACAACTGCTTCCTGAAGGAGAGTTTACGGAAATTTTTGTGGATTGTCCTTTGGAAGTATGTGAACAAAGAGATGTGAAAGGTCTCTATGCAAAGCACGCCGCGGAGAAATTCCGGACTTCACCGGCATCTCCTCTCCCTTCGAAGCCCCGGAACATGCAGAAATAACAGTACATACCGATAAGGATGACCTGGAAACCTGCACGAACCAAATACTCAACTTTACGTTAAACAGAATTAAATCAATATAAAAAATGATTCTCTATCATTTAAACCATCTGCGTGAACTGGAAGCAGAAGCCATCTATATCATACGGGAAGCCGCATCACAATTTGAGCGCCCGGCGATGTTATTTTCCGGAGGGAAGGACTCTATTGTCATGACTCATCTGGCCCGCAAAGCCTTTTACCCTGCCCGTATTCCGTTTCCATTGCTTCACATTGATACCGGACATAATTTTCCTGAAACCATTAGTTTCCGGGATGAACTTGTTGCGAAAATTGGCGCAACACTCATCGTTCGAAATGTACAGGACTCGATCAACGAGGACGTGCTAAAGAAAAGGACCCAATGCCAGCCGGAATATGCTACAGACTGTCACCTTACTGGATGCACTGGAAGAATTAAAAGTGGATGCAGCCATGGGCGGAGCACGAAGAGATGAGGAAAAAGCAAGAGCGAAGGAACGTTTCTTTTCTCATCGGGATGAATTTGGTCAGTGGGATCCGAAAAATCAACGTCCTGAACTTTGGATGCTGCTCAATGGTAAAAAACAAATGGGCGAACACTTTCGCATTTTCCCGCTGAGTAACTGGACCGAAATGGACGTATGGATGTACATCGCTCTGGAAGATATTGCCATTCCTAATCTCTATTTTTCGCATAGAAGAAATGTTGTTGACAGAGGAGGTATGCTACTCGCTATGTCTGACTTTATAACGGTACGCGATAACGAAACGATTGAAGAAATGACCGTTCGCTTCAGAACCATAGGAGACATGACCTGCACAGGAGCCGTATTATCACCTGCATCAAGTCTCTCCGAAATCATTGACGAGGTCGCCGCCAGCAAAACCACTGAAAGAGGAACAAGAGCTGACGATAAACGGAGTGAAACGGCAATGGAAGATCGTAAAAAAGCCGGTTATTTTTAACAGTTAGCCAATTAAAGAAAATAATAGTATACACGAATTTAGACAGAAAAACAGAACATGAGTGATTTTAGCACAGAAGGATATATGAACATGGAACTGCTTCGGTTTACGACAGCAGGAAGTGTAGATGATGGAAAAAGTACATTAATTGGCCGGTTACTTTTTGACTCCAAGCAAATTTTTGAAGATCAGCTGGAAGCCATTGAACAACGCAGTCAGCAGCGAGGGTTTGAGCACGTAGATCTAAGTTTGCTGGTGGATGGTCTGAAAGCGGAACGCGAGCAGGGCATTACTATCGATGTGGCCTACCGCTACTTTGCAACTCCCAAGCGAAAATTTATTATTGCAGATACACCCGGACATATTCAATATACACGTAATATGGTTACCGGTGCTTCTACCGCCAACGCTGCACTCATTCTTGTAGATGCCCGAAAAGGTGTCTTAGAGCAAACTATACGGCATTCCTTTATCGCTTCTTTACTGCAGATTCCTCACTTGATTATTTGTGTAAATAAAATGGATCTGGTAGAATTTAACGAAAAGAGTTTTGATAAAGTCGTCGATCAGTTTCGACATCTCTCCTCTAAACTTGATATTAAAGATGTCCACTTCCTTCCCATTAGTGCATTGAAAGGCGATAACGTGGTGGATAAATCATCGAACATGTCCTGGTACCAGGGTCCGACATTGATGTATCTGCTCGAAAATTTACACATCAGCAGCGATGAGAACCATATTGATTGCCGTTTTCCGGTACAATATGTTGTAAGACCACAGCAAACCGAACACCATGACTTCAGAGGTTATGCCGGAAGGATCATGAGTGGCATCTTTAAGCCCGGTGATAAAGTAAAAATTCTACCTAAAGGGGAGTCGGCTGTTATCAAAACCATTGAACTTTTTGGGGATAAATATGAAGAAGCTTATGCACCTATGTCCGTAACCATGACACTGGACAAAGAAGTAGATATCAGCAGAGGTGATATGATTGTCCGTGAAAACAACGTTCCAAATATTGCTCAAGAGTTTGATGTGATGGTCTGCTGGTTACATCCTGATAAAATACAGGTGGGCGGTAAATACGGCATTCGCCATACTTCTAAAGACACCCGTTGTATCATTAAAGACATTCGTTATAAAATTGATATCAACACCTTGCATCGTGATGAAGAAGACAAGGAAATTGTAATGAATGACATTGCAAGAATTCAGATAAAAACGACGGCTCCGATATTCTTTGATTCCTATCGGAAAAACAGACATACAGGCAGTATTATTTTCATTGATGAAGCCACAAATGAAACCGTTGGCGCGGGTATGATCGTATAATACCTGACTATTCGAGGCTTTTGCTTCAAAACAACTATTGTTATGGAAAATTATAATCAACTTTTATCGCTTGCATTAAAAGCAGCTGTACTTGCCGGAAAGGAAATCAAGGACGTTTATAAACGCGAATTTGAAGTAGAATTAAAGGATGATAAAAGTCCGTTAACTGAAGCGGATAAGCGATCGCATAATAAGATTGTAGAATTATTGACGGAGTCCGGATTGCCCTTATTGAGTGAGGAGGGAAAAAGTATTCCCTTTGAGGAACGCCATAAATGGAAAATTTTCTGGCTGATCGATCCGTTGGATGGTACTAAGGAATTTATCAAAAGAAATGGCGAGTTCACCGTAAACATTGCGCTTATTGTGAATGGAGTACCACTTTTGGGAGTAATTTATGCTCCTGTGATTGATACCATCTATTTTGGTTGCGAGGGAAGTGGCAGCTACAAAGCGGAAGCCGATTATGAATACCTGAGTCATATTATACAGTCGGAGCATATTGCTGATCGTCTGATTTCAGCGGGTCATCGTTTGCCGATAAAAAATACAGACCGCCCCTTTACAGTAGTAGCCAGTCGTTCACATATGAGCGATGAAACAGCGGCTTTTATAAACGAACTCCGGAAAAAGCACACCAACCTTGAAATGATATCAAAAGGAAGTTCCCTTAAACTTTGCCTTGTAGCAGAAGGGGCTGCAGATGTCTATCCCCGCTTTGCACCTACTATGGAATGGGATACGGCGGCAGGACAGGCGATCGCACTCAGTGCAGGTTATTCAGTCATCAATGCTAACGATCAATCTGCCGTGGTATATAATAAAAGTGAATTGTTGAATCCCTGGTTTATCGTTCAGTAAAAGAGCAGCGGTTACGAATTTACGAATAGATCTCGCCCGCCGGGCGAGAATACGAATATACGAATTACATATGGACGAATTCGCGAAATAGGCGAATGTACGAATGTACGAAGGGTACGAATTTACGAAGGGTACGAATGTGTGAAGGGTACGAGGGGTACGAATGGGTGAAGGGTACGAAGGGTACGAATGGGTGAAGGGTACTCATATTTTCACCAGGTTGTTTTCATTAAACGGGCATAGTTTTATTTCTTAAACGAATTTTAATGGCCATCACTATCATCTTGTGCAGATCCGGATCCTCTTTCAATTTGTATTTGAATAGGCTTCCACGGATATTCATTACCGTTAATTAGGTATGCCATTACCGTTAATTAGGTATCCCATTACCGTTATACAGGGTAGTTTAGTCGGAAATGACTATGTGATGAGCTTCTTAAAGAAATGGTAATATTCCCGCAATATTAAACTAACGTTACGGATGTAAAATTGTAACGTGAAAAACAAGGTCCACCCTGTACGAGTAAAACCTTTGATTCAAGCGTTGATCGAACAACTCGCCATTTATCGGTTTCGATTGCTTTGGTTAAGAATGAATCATCTGTACATGGCCAACAGCCACCTTCAAAACCCCTCCTATTTTTGAAGATCAACGGCCAGATAGCTGAATCGCGCAGACCCGTAGAAGTTGTAGTTATATCGGATATTCATTTAGGCACCTATGGTTGCCATGCCGCAGAACTTTCCTCCTATTTGCGATCCATAAATCCCGGTATGCTCATTTTGAACGGAGACATCGTAGACATGTGGCAGTTCAGTAAAAACTATTTTCCGAAATCACATATGCAGGTCGTGAAGGAAATCATCAGTCTTGCTTCCAAAGGCGTTCCTGTACATTATATCACGGGAAACCATGATGAATTACTGCGCAAATTTTCGGGATTTCATTTAGGCAACCTGAGAATAAGCAATAAGATGCTATTGGAACTGGATGGTAAACAAGCCTGGATATTTCATGGAGATGTTTTTGATATCACCATGCAGAATGCAAAATGGCTGACCAAACTTGGAGCGATAGGATATGATCTGCTTATTTTAATTAATGCCACAGTAAATTACTTCATGGAAAAAATGGGAAAAGGAAAAATCTCACTTTCCAAAAAAATCAAGAACGGTGTAAAGAGTGCAGTGAAATACATCAACAACTTTGAAAAAGTATGTGCTGAAATTGCCATCCGGAACAAGTACGATTATGTTATCTGTGGACATATCCATCAACCGGAAATAAAGGAAATCAGCAATGCAGAAGGAACCGTGCAGTACCTGAATTCCGGAGATTGGATAGAAAATTTAACTTCCTTAGAATACAACGAAGGAACATGGAATTTATACCATCATCCGTTAAATAAAAATCACGAATCGACAGTCGAAGAATCATCCACCACCGATTTTGTACTCCTTAACAACAAGCAACTTTTCAATATCCTCTTAGAAGAAATTTACTCAGAGAAAGCCATAACCATTACCACAAAACGATGAAAGTACTTTACGCCATTCAGGGAACAGGCAATGGCCATATCAGCAGGGCGCTGGAGATACTTCCCTTATTAAAGAAGCGCGCTGAAGTGGATGTGCTGGTCAGTGCCTCACAATGGGAACTGACTCTACCATTCGAAGTAAAGTACCGTTACCATGGATTGGGATTTGTATTTGGTAAAAAAGGAGGAGTAGATATATTGAGGACTTACCTGAAACTGGATACATTGAAACTCTTCAACGAAATAAAAAGATTACCTGTTGAAGACTATGACCTCGTGATTAGTGATTTTGAGCCGGTCTCTTCCTGGGCTTGTCAGTTAAAAAGAAAAACGTGCATCGGGTTGAGCAATCAAGTGGCAACATTACATCCGCTGGCTCCGATGCCGGAAACAAAAGACAGGCTGGGAAAAATGGTCCTTGAACATTATGCACCCAGTACGGCCAGTTATGGATTCCACTTTAAGCGATATGATCAGGATATCTATACTCCCATCATACGTAATGCAGTACGCCGGGCGGATATAAAAAACAAAGAACACTTTACGGTCTATTTACCATCTTATGAAGATCAGCGGGTATTAAAAAACCTGATGAATTATAAAGGGCTTTCCTTTCAACTTTTTAGTAAGAAAGCCAAAAGTGCGTATCGCGTAAAAAACACATGGGTACTACCCCTTCACAATGACAGCTTCATAAAAAGTATGGCTGAATCAGAGGGAGTCATCACCAATGCCGGATTTGGGACAACTTCCGAAGCCTTATATCTTGGCAAACGTCTTTTGGTGATCCCTATGAAAACACAGTTTGAGCAACATTGTAATGCGTCAACATTGGAATCGATGGGTGTAACTGTCATGAAAAGTTTAAAGGAAAAACATATGGATAAACTGGAAGATTGGTTCAATAAAAAAACCATTGTACCTGTTGATTATCCGGATGAGACAGGAGAACTTCTTGATAAAATCATTCATCGTCATGCCGGACAACAACCTTCCAATGAAGACTTCGAATCACAACTAAAATTTTTAAGAAAGTTGATTCGTACCAACGAAATCGCAGCCTAAAAATCATCTATCCATCGTTTTGAAAGAAGACTTCTACTGGGGTGTTGCCACTTCCGCTCCACAAAGTGAAGGAGCCGCATTTTTAGATGGAAAAGGAGCTTCCATTTGGGATACGTTTAGTGCCGGAAGAAATAAAATAGCAGGACGGCATACACCACAAGTCAGCAACGATTTTTATCACCGGTATGCAGAAGACCTCAGGTTGATGAAAAGTTTACACATTCCGAATTTCCGATTCTCCATTGCCTGGCCGAGAGTTCTTCCGGAGGGAAAGGGGACTGTAAATCCTAAAGGCCTGGATTTCTATGATCGTCTTACCGACCAATGTTTAGAAAACAACATCACCCCATGGGCTACATTATATCACTGGGATCTTCCACAAGCGCTGGAAGATAAAGGTGGCTGGACGAACAGAGATATTGTGCAATGGTTCAGTGATTATATTCACTTGATGCTTTCGAAACTCGGAGATCGAATTCAACATTGGATGGTATTAAATGAACCACTCGTATTTACAGGAGCAGGATATTTTCTAGGAGTTCATGCACCGGGTCGAAGAGGTATGGATAATTTCTTAGCGGCAACACATCATGCAGCTTTAGCACAAGCAGCAGGAATCAAAATAATTAAACAATTCAATCCACAACTGCAAGCCGGTACCACCTTTTCCTGTTCCCCGACGAGTCCGTATTCAGATCGTTTAAAAGATAAAGCTGCTGCTGAAAGAGCAGATGCCTTGCTCAATCGTCTGTTCATTGAACCTTTGTTGGGATATGGTTATCCTGTAAAAGAACTTCCCTTTCTAAACAGGATTGAAAAGTATTTGAAAAAAGATGATGAGGCATTACTCGTTGCCTCTCCCGACTTCATTGGAATTCAGAACTACACCAGAGAGGTTATCAAACATTCATGGATGACACCTTATCTGAAAGCGAAACCCATTGATCCGCGATCGAGACGTGTGAACCACACTATGATGAACTGGGAAATTTATCCGGAAGGCATTTACCATATTTTGAAACAGTTCAATCAATATAAGGAAGTAAATGCTATCATTGTAACAGAGAATGGTGCAGCCTTTCCCGACAAGGTGATCAATGGAGAAGTAGATGACTTACCTCGCATCACGTACTTGAAATCTTACATTGAACAAGTACTTAAAGCTAAAAATGAAGGGGTGAAAGTGAAAGGGTATTTCCTATGGTCCTTTACCGATAATTTTGAGTGGGCGGAAGGATATTTTCCCAGATTTGGCCTGGTCTATATCGACTATGAAAAGCAGCAACGCATTGTAAAGAACTCAGGTAAATGGTTCAGTCAAATGATACAGCAGATGAATCCATCGGCAAAAGTTATTGAAGAAAAGTATTAATCATTTATTCCATACTACTCACATTATATTTGATATCCATTACTGTAAATTCACCATAACAAAAATCTCCCTCTTGCAATTTCCATACAGCATCACCCCTTTCCATTTGTAAAAATCGTTTCGCTTTATTGTAAGTTCTAACAGGTGTTTCCCATTGTACCTTCTTCAGTTCTTTGTCTGAAAGAAAATACCTGTCGTTGGTAATAAAATTTATCAATTTAAAATCCTCTGCAAATATAAGTCTGGCTGAAATACTACTTTTTCCATTCGTAAACTCTGCATCCACTTCATTGTTTGAGGTACTTTTCCATTTTATGCGACCGTCGACTAAAGCAGCCGGGGCCATCAAACATACATCATTAAAAAAAGTCACTGTTTCTGAAACATCCATCAATTCACCATCCTGATATTGTACCTTCAGCAACGAAAGCAATCGAATATCCATCATGGCTTTACCGTTATGATAAGCATGGTACCCTGCTACCGGGAGTCCGTACATCTTCGCCTCCATAAAAAAGTAGCGGGCAGGATGCTCTGTAAAACTATACTGAACGGTTGTAAATTCCATCCACTCCGACGTTGCTGAAGCCCTGATTCTCCCTTTAAACTCCACTCTAAAATTACGAATCTCCTCCTGTTCTAAAAAACCGGATTGGATCATATATTGTTGAACGGGATATGGTAAATGCTGAAGATCATGGATAGAATTTTTCTTTACAACTTCATTCGCGCCGGCAGCAAGTTCTCTCTTTACATCTTCAATAAACCCGGACTTGAAACTCGCGGCACTATACTGAAGCACCAACATGACCAACACCAATACATTCAGGATCGTTCCGAATTTAGCCTCATTCCAATTTATAACAATCAATAGTTGTGATAAAATAAGAGCAATCACTCCGATAATCAGCCAGTATTTGATGTCGATGAAGTACACTATACCGGCTGCTATAAACAAAAGCGCAGTTAACATCCAAACAACTCCCTCAAATTTTCCAATATTACGGTGAAGGGTGGTAATAGGAAACCAATCGAAGGCTTTTACAAAGCCCATTCCATGAATCAAACCATGAACAACCAGTAAAAAGACGAACAAAATTTTCAACATGACTTTCCTTGACAATTAGACAAGAGTTATGCAAAGTTAAGCACACCACATGGCTTAGCAATGATAAGAATCATGACATTTTTTGACTTCCCGCTTTCCTTAAATATCCCTTTAAGTAAATGATTCATGAAAGCACTTGAAGCACAAGACCTCCGGATTCTTATAGAAAATAAAATCTCATGCACAACCCATCGGCGGTCATTGTCCATGTTATGAAAACAATTATGATAAACTATCTTCTTTCCCAAAACTATATTCATAACGAAATTTACTTCGCAACAAACACCTTCTTTACGCTGACACCTTCTTCGTTATAAATGCGTAACAGATAGAAACCGATAGGAAGAAACTCAATGTTCACCTGATTTTTGATTCCTGCATTTAAAGATTGTTTTAGCAACACATCCTTACCCTGTACATCCATCACTTCAAGAACGGCATTCTGATTCATTTCCACAAAAAGGAAATCGGTAGCGGGATTTGGGAAGATGGACAAATTCCAATTTGATGCAAAATCACTTAATCCAACCGTAGACGGAGGAATTATGGCCTCACTACAAGGATCGCCATTTAAATATCCTTTCAAAGTAAACATATCTGCTGCATCTAATGTTTGGCCGGATGCCAAATTAAAATGAATATATACCAATACCGTTTGATTAGCAATACTCACCAGCGAACTGGAGGTAAAACGTACCACGGAATCATTAGGATTCAAATAGGAAACGGCGAGCAATGTAGATCCAGCCGGGGATAAAGTAATCGTATCATACACCATATCCAGGTTATTAAACTTAAAGGAAAAGTCAACCGCATAGATAGGGTCATCTGAATTGATATATACCGGAATAGTAACCTGTGATCCGGAATATGTGGCGTTAAACATATCAAAAATGACTGAATCACCGGCATCGATGGTAACTACATCAGGAGTGGGGAATATGTTGCTTTGTTTCGCTTGACAATGAATCATTGCAGCAAAAAACAAGAATAGATTTGATAGTATAATTTTAGACATGATTGGGGAGGGGATTAGTTAGCAAATATATAGCTTCAGTCTGGCAATAATATTATGCTGAAATTACTTCTAAATGAGAAAATTGTTAAGGATAAGTCATTAACCTCTGAAAATTAAATTTTCTGCAAAAATCAATTATTACAAGTCTTAAAAATATCCGATACCCATCGCAAATAATCCCTGGTATCTATTAATCCATCTGCAATAAAGTCTTCCGCACATGCAGGGCAAGGGCTATTAAACACTCCGAGGAAGATGATGTAATCCAAAACATCCACATTACCATCATTATTCAAATCGGAAATGAGGCTACTGACGGTTATTGCAACCGGCACAGCAACAGATGTACATTTTCCACCCTTCCCTTTTCCTTTACAGGTCGTAATTTTCAAGCCATAGACTCCGGTAGCTGAAACCTGAATAGAAGATGTTGTTGCGCCTGTTGTCCATAGATAAGTAGATCCGGCCGTTCCTCCTCCGGCGCTGAGGGTAATGGTATCTCCGGGGCAAATAAAAAGTGAACCTTCCGTAATTATATAGGCAAAATTTGCGAAACCACCCGATAATATTATATCCGTTGAATCTCCACCAACATTCAAACCTACACGCGTCGTTTCCTCCATGAAAAGCTCATCGTAAACTGTTTCCCTTTGGTTGGAAAAAGTAAGTTTTTCATTAGCCCATCCATCTCCGGCCGACAGTAAGCAAATTGCGAAAAAAGTAAACAGGCACTTCATCATTTTTGTAAAATCTTCAATTGCGGCAATTGTGTGAAACAAATGTAAGGCTCTGATCAAATAGTCATGTTAAACTAATATTAACAATACGAAAAATGGTTAAAATATAAATCCAGAAAGTTCTAGAAAATAAAAAAGGGCTCCGAATAACCCCGGAGCCCTTTCAAAATAATACTAATCAAATATTAATGCTTTACTACCACTTTGCTTGTTGAAACAAACTCACCGTTCCAAACTTTCAGCATATAAACACCGTCTGCAATACCCGCAACATTAAGTTCCTGCTTTTGATCAGCAAGTACATTGTTTACAGTCATGATCACACGGCCACTTAAATCAGAAAGTTCGATTTGAGCATTCTCAGATACAAACACATTCAACATATTGTTTACCGGATTTGGATAAACACTTACGTTCACATCCGTTGCAGCGATACGCTCCGTTCTTACTTCAACTTCAGCGCTTTCACCGTTGATATAACCTGAAAGTGAATTCAAGTCAGCAGGGTTGAAATTAGTGCTATTGATAGCGAAACGCACATTTAAAACAGTTACATTCTTTTCAATGCTTTCCAAGCTATTCGAAGTGAAACGAACAGTTTGATCCGCAGTATTGAAATGAGAAAGAACCATCATTTTACCGGTAAGGTCTGTCACGTTATCGAAAGTAAGGTTGCCTGCATTGAACTGGAAAGCGAAATCGATTGCATTTACAGTATTGAATGATTTAACAGCAACAGGAATCGTAACGAAACCATCAGCAACTACTGCTTTTGTAGCATCAAAAATTACTTTCTCAGAGCTTCCCACTTTAAATGGACTTGGAGCACCATTGTTAGAAGAGTAATTTCCGTTAGCATCACCTAACAATACACCGATATAAGATTCAGTTCCGATTACAGGACAATCACCATTAATAAAACTAACAGGGATTGGGCTACAGAAATCAACTTGTGGAACTTTATTCTTGCTATAACCAATTCCATCATTAGAAGGATAGTTAGTAGATATGTAATAAGAAGGGCTAGCACTTACAGTATTTACATCAATGAACAACCAGTCTCTTGAAGGCTGACCATTAGATACACCCTGAGCATTGTAGTTCCAATCCTGTTGGAATTCAGGAATGAATAATACAGCACGTTGGTTAATCTGTGACAAGTCACCTGCAGAAACAACACCATCTGTATTCACATCCATAGCGATCATCTGATAAACAGAAGGAACGAAACTTGCATCATTGATCAACACACGACGTGTAAGGAAGGCGTCAAATCCATTCACTACAGGTTGCATATCCGTTGCCGGAGCGATATCCTTGATGATTTCAATCTTAGCACCATTGTTCACATTGTATGTAAACTCACCATTTAGATCTGGTTGAACAGCAGCAACTGAACGGTTGTTACAGCTGGTATTGTTTCCATAAATATTAGTGATCAAATAATCAGCAGGTGCAGCTGCATTGTAACGGATAGGACTGAAATCTTCCCAGAATTTCAAATTGCTGCTGAAGAGACTGTCTTTATACGTTGCATAGCTTCCAGCATCAGTAGCCTTCAATTGAACTCCGGTAATGCGGCTTTCCATTAAAGTATCTGCTACGAATAAAGCTGTATCTGTGTTACCAAGACCTGTCTTAGCAAATTCAACACAAATGATATCTCCTGATCCGGCAAAACGAGCAGATGAAGGAGCGCTACCGTTGAAATAAACTGCGATACGCAATTTACCATTTGTAGCATCATTAGAGTAAGCAGTGCTCACCATGTTGTAGTTGAAAGAAGGAAGCAGTAAATCATTGCTACGTACAATTGCTCCTGTTGGAGCAACTTTAGTTACATCATAGTCGAGAACGATATCATAACCGATGATATCCGCAACGGTATCAACAGCAGTGATAGGAAGACAGAAATTGCTGTTTACACATTTTTCTGTAAGATTTCCGATAGTGTAAGGAAGAGCTGAAGGATTTTGAACAGTGATAGAAACTGTAGCAGAAGTAGTTGATGAACCGAAGTTATCTGTAGCCACAGCAGTCAATAAACGTGTTCCGAAAGGAGCACCACTTGTCCAGGAAACAGAGTAAGGCGATGTATTATCTACACCTACAGAAACTCCGTTTACAAAGAATTCCACCTGAGCCACAGCACCACCCGGATCAGATGCATTCGCATCAATCTGAACAGCAGCTCCACCAATGAACAATGTTCCATTAGCAGGAGCCGTGATATTTACTAAAGGTGCAGTGTTTGTACCCACAGTAATGGTAACGATAGAAGAAGTAGTAGTAGCACCTCCGTTATCAGTAGCTACAGCAGTGATGTTCTTCGTTCCTGAAGTAGCCACATAGGTAGCTGCATAAGGATCTGTATTGTCCACACCTACAGAAACTCCGTTTACGAAGAATTCCACCTGCGTAACAGTACCTGGAGCAACGTCAGAAGCAGTAGCAGTGATGTTCACGTTATCACCCACAAAGAAACTGGCACCATTTGCAGGAGCTGTAATGTTAACACTTGGAGCAGCATTTGGCTGATTCAATGTACCGGCAAGAGCGGTTAATAAAATCTCGGCACCGGTTGGGTTAGCATTCACATAGTTTTGCACAGCAAAGGTAGTGTTGTTACGGATTTGGATATTCAACTCATAATGGAATACACCATCAGAAGTAAATTGTCCAATCAATACACGGTTAGTACCTGTAGGGAAAGCTCCTACCTGCTCACCCAATACTCCCCATGAAGTATTTGTACTATTGTAGTTATTACCAACTGTTGAACCATCGGTAAAAATATTTACCGGAGCAGCAGCTGCATCACCTAATAGAGTAAGAGCAAGTAATGCCGGAGATCCACCAACGTTATAGTGACCATCAGCAACGGTAAGCGCAGGAGCTGCACTTGGATCGTTGTTGGCCAATACTGTACCGGGAGTAATCACCTGGTTAATACCACCACCTGCAGGAACTGCAGCAGAATTATCTTCGGCTTTCAATACACCGAAACGTGCAGGAGCTACAGCACCGCAAGACAGATAAGAGTCTAGAAGTGTAGTTCCGTCGCCGAGGATACTGTTACTGTTGCTGGAGAAGTTTCCACCTGTAGTATTCGCATTCGGATGATTAAAGAATGATGTTGAAGAAGTCAGCACCAATGGATGACTTGGTACACCATACACTGACTGAACTCCCCAACCCGGGAGCAGATCAGCGTACACACGCCAGGTAACAGAACCCGAAGGTAATGTACCTGTTGTATAACCGGCTCCTGACAATGCAGTGTTGGCGTTAGCAGCATCAGCAGCCTTTGATACGTAGTACTTCTCTATGATTATGTTCTCCAGACCGTTCTGGGCATGCGCAAAGGTTCCCGTTAACAAGAGGAGTGCTCCTGTTAATAGTTTATTTAGTTTCATAATTTTGTAGCTGTGAGCTGTTTTTTTTCTTTAATTTTAGTTACAAGAAAGGTTGAATTGAGCAACGAACAACAAGAAGTCAGAAGTGTTGGTTTGACCATCTGAATTCAGGTCAGTAGGACATGGAGATAAGCCCGGAATAACATTGATTACAGAAGTGTAAGCCCACTTGTTTAACCAAGGCTTTTTACCTGCTTCAAATGCACCGCGATAGTTAGCAGGTGTGAAGAAACCATCATTAGGAGCTGAACAAGTTGTTGAAAGATTGCTGTTTGGAACTACATCGATGTTGTCAGAAACAACGTTAGTTGATCCGTTGATGTTGAACAAATAATCAAAACCTGCAATGCTGTTCGTGTTTACGTTGTTATCACCAAAGAATTTAGTGGAGTCAGCACCACCTGCAACGAAAGGAACGTTTTGGTTAGAAGCAGGGAAAGTACATCCTACCCAATGGTTACATTGAACTTTTACTAAGTTGTTCACCCAGTTTGTGTAAGAAGAATCTGAAGTACTTTGTAAATTCATACCACCACGGAAACCGGTGAAGATAGAATTGTAGATTTCACCTTCAGCATCTGATTTGAAGCTAATGCCGAATGGATTTCCAGGAGTAGTACCAGTACCACCCGCACCGGTATTAGAACCATTACCAAGGATAGTTGCATTGTAAACAACTGGATGAGACTTCATAGTAGAAACAGCAGAAGTGTAACCACCAAACCAGGTAGAAGCACCTTCATCACCATCCCACTCGAAACCACTTTCACCACCCGGAGCAACAGCAGCAGGAGCTTTCACACCAAACAGGAATTGTAATTTTCCATCATAATCCATGTCAATATCATAACCGTCATCATTCAGGAACATGAAGTTAAGATACTTACAGTTTACAGTACCACCCCACCACTCAACAGCATCATCGTCGTTTGAAAGGACTTCGATGTTTTCAATAATAGTTCCGCTACCTACAGCACCAAGTGATAAACCGTTCAACTCTACGTTTGCTGCGGTTGCACCACCTGCATGACGAATAGATACATAACGAAGTACACCAGAGTCGTCATTGTTGTTTGGATTTGATCCTCCGCCAAATATTGAACGGGCATCAGCATTCAAACCTTCCATTAACCACTCACCGTTAGCAGTTGTTCCACCACCGGCAATAGCTACACCACCTAAACGAGCCAATTGCGCGTTACCCAATACCTGAATTCCACCCCACTCTGCACGATTGCCGATTGGATAAGTACCATTTACAGGATCATTTGTTGAAGTAAATACAATCGGACAGGTAGTAGTACCTGCAGCATTGATTTTACCACCGCGCATGATAACAAGAGAATTTTGTTGAACACCGATACCGGTTGGTGTTCCTTTAATAACAGTTCCGGGAGCGATAGTGATCGTCTTACCGGCACCTACCCAAACTTTGTCGTTAAGGATGTAGGTGGTGTCGCAATACAGATAGAGATTCGCAAGCAGGTTTCCGTTTACATCAACATAAGCACTGAAGTTCTTAGTTGGACGGCTGGAAACTTGTGGACATCCGCAATCAGCACCTAAGTTGTTTTGAGCAGAACCCGTAGTACCGGCTGCAACTACCATCCCGGCAGCAACAGCAAATTTTGCAATTAGTTTTTTCATTTTTTTAATTTGGTTTATTATTTGATTTTAAATGATGCATGCACTCTTTAACTCGGGTCAAATGTAGAGTGGTAATTGAACCTGGAAATATCCGGTAACTTACTAAATCATTATTTGTATTTCACCTGTATGTTAAACCAAAAATCAGGTAACATTAAAGACATATTGAATTAACTAAAAAAGTCCGGAAATCATTGAAAAAATATAGCGATTTATTGGCAATTTCAAACGCAAATCTTCGAAATATACTCTGTAATCATGTTTTACTTAGGAAAATTAGTACTAATGTTCACCAAGAAATTTCTTTAACGTATCTGTTATTGAAATGGGCAGCAATAAAACATCACACTAAAACATCTCTTACTCCTTTCATCCACTGCATTAACCAGCATTACCCTCTCCATAGGTAAAGTTTGCAAAAACAAATGAACTAATCTTTGACGCAACGCACACTCATTCCATATTCTTTCTGAAGATACTGTCTGAATACTTCTGATGTCTTATAATCCAGATAGCGGTACCAGGCTTTTGAATTATCAGCTATATTTTCTGAGGCGGTCCACCAAAATCCGGTATATAAGCGGCCGGGATATCCAAATTTCCCATTGTATAGACGACACGATCCAGATAATGCAGTAAAGCCACTGCTGTTCGTTGCCCATACGGGATCAAATCTGTTCCAGTTATCCGTTCCTTCTGCTTTTAAAGCATCGCCTTCAATGGAACCTCTCCATCCTGTCTTTACAATTTCTGATGATTCCATACCCACTGCACTTTCCAATTGCTTCCATTCCTCATCGGTAGCAATATGCCATCCGTCAGGAGCCAGACCGGCTGTATTGGAAACGGCTTCCCAATTGTAAAGATATCCCATCGCTGTGGTCGCATCCGGATGAACAGAATAAGCCGCAGCACCCTGACTCCAGGTGGTATCTTCTACTAATTCATTCACAGCCTGACCGTCACGATAATGTTTTACTCTCAAATTCTCGGCCATCCACCACTTACCACCAATCAACACTGTTTTGTAAATATTCCCATCTACATCAATCATGGTTCCTGTCTCCAGCATTGGCGTCGTTTCGTCATCGTCCTTACAAGCACTTAATCCTAAAACAAAGTAGAGCAGGAAAAACAACAGAAATCGCAATGATGAATTGTTTCGAAAGAATTGAATTGAATTATTCATGATAGCTGCTATTAATTATTATTTCTCTTTACAATACGAATACTTTCATTCAATTGATCTCCGGTTACTCTTACCAGATACACACCTTCTTGCAAAAAGGTAATGTCATGATCGGAGAGGGTCACTTTATCACTTAAAGCAATACGATCTGCATAAACTAATTCACCCATGGCATTATACACTTCAAGGGTTGCTTGCTGCTTTTTATCCGCATACAATTCAACGGTAAGTGGTCCAATGCTTGGATTCGGATAGACCAAAACGTTAGACGAAGCGAATCGGCCCAGATTTAATGTTGGACATACTAACGAAATATCAAGATCATTGCAGTAACCCGGGTAGCAACAAAGGCTACTAATATTAAAATTAGCGTTCGGATTATAGTTACAGGCCATTGTATCCATACATCCAAAAACGATCAGCGTTTTACAAGAATCTTCTTCCAGACAAGTGTAAGAACCACTATACTCCAAATACATGGGATCATTACATCCACATGCCAGAGGATACGAAAGAAAAGGACTCACAACTTCACCGGGACGAAGGGTATCGTCAGTGGCTACATAATCTACCAGCACCGTATTTCCATTGATATCGGTTTGTTCAAGAGTTAAATTCAACTCAAATTTCAATTCGCCGGTGGTTGTCAATTGAGCTACTAAAACTCTTGAGCTATCCTGATTCGGGCCTTCCACACCCAACGTTTGCTGCAATGCACAACCATAACACTTGAATTCATTTCCAATACTGTCGGCACCAAAGATGGTGGTATCATTTCCAAATCCATCCTTAAAGCCAACATCTATCCAGGTACCCTTTACGATGGTGTTCGGCACGAGTCCATCGGCAGTGGTGAGTGGCAATCCCATCAGAGGATCATTATTCACCAAAAGTCCACCGGGGATAGCAGCTGTACCACCCAAATTATTGCTACCTGCAACAATATCACCATCATTATCCTTAGACTTCAAAATTCCTTTATGCGTTTTAGAAGCAAGTCCCAAAGTCAACCAGCTATCCAATGCGAGTGTAGGATTATCTTCGTACCAGGATGCTTGTATTTCATATCCAAATTCATTGGATGGACGATCATTGTTATTGTAAAAAACGGAGTCACTCATAATTGATAATGGATGCAATGAATCACCATAAATCTTACGAACTTTACTTCCGGCCTCTAACTCTACATAAATTCTATATGTTTTCGATCCCAATGATAAGCTCCTGCCACCTGTATTATCTGTGATATCATTTACATCTGAGATATAATATGTTTCCACTGAAAGTCCCTTTATCTGCGCAATTGCCGAAAAGGTGCTCACAAACAGAAAAACCAGTGTTATCACTAGTGAGTCAACACTCTGCTTCTTTCTATTCATTTTCGTTTTTATTTTACAGTTTATACGTTAAACCTAAATTGATGCTTGTTCCCCAGCGATAGCTATCGTAATCCAATTTCTCATCTGTTTCCGTTTCAAACCTGCGTTGTACGGGCTGATTTAATATATCTCTAACAGTAAGTGAAGTAGTAAAGTGTTTTCCCAACTGCTTTGATATTTTAAAATCAATAACATTTCTTGGCATTTCATAAACATCGGGCACATTCTCAGTGGCAGCAATCACCAGTCGCTTCCCTTGAATATTATAAGAAACGGCGACATTCACTCTGCTTTTTTCAAAATTATAATTGATAATAGCATTTACAATGAAGGGAGCTTGACCATACATAGAACGGACTAGTGTATCATAAGGAGTGAGCACGATGACTCCATCTACATCCTTTCGGCTTTTCAGAATCACATTTGTTTCTGACTCTATAACTGCAACATTGGCCCGGATTTCCAAATTTTTTGTAAGCTTCTTTACCCCTTCTACTTCCAATCCTACCACGTAAGAGTCATCTACGTTCGTCCAGGTGTTCGCATCATTAAAATTCAACAATTCAATATGGTTTTTAAACTTCTTATAAAAAGCACTTACGGATATGCTACTGGCATTTTTAAAGTATCCTTCCCAACGCAAGTCGAAATTATCTACATCAGCAGGTTTCAATGTTGAATTACCAAAGACAGTAGATCGTAATTCAAAATCAAGAATATTATTCTCGGTAATCTCACGAATACTTGGGTAGGCTGTTGTACGGCTATAGTTTGCCCGAACATTTATAGACTTTGATTCATCATCACGATACTTATAAACGATGTTCAGACTGGGAAGTAATTTTGTGACTTTAATGATACCGGGATTCGCCAGAAAATTATCTCCCTCCGCTTTTCCTGAATATCGCCGGCGCATATCCCAATCTATCGTATTCATAAATATCCGCAAAGATGTCGGCATGTTCTACACGTAGGCCTCCGGAAGCGCGCCATTTATAAGAAAGACTATAATCAATCATTGCATAATAAGCGATCACTTCACTATAGCCAATGGTCCTGTTCCCGGGAATATCATTTTCAATATAAATTGTATTGGATCTTCGCTTAGGCAATCCTTGAAAATCATATGACTGCACCCCGAAATTAGAAGGATTCAAAAACGCTTCTATATTATTATCCGGTATCAGATAGGAACCTGTGAGTATATTTCCACTACTATCCGTTCCCCCTAAAATATATTCGAACTGATTAAATTCACGATCGAGATAAGTGTAGGCACCACCCACTTTTATCTTTCGGCTTTTACCCGGTTTTTCCGCCAGAGGAATTTCAATTGACAAACGGGAATCAAACAAATTCTCACCCAGATAACGATAATCACGTGTATTCGGCAAATTTCCAAGACCACTCAGCAACTGACCATTCAACAAGAAGGTACTCAAACTTCTAAAATCCGGAATATCACTGCTACCATCGGTATAAGAGGCATCCATATGAATTCTTGCCTTGGCAAAGGGCAGATAATGATCAGACATTACCTGATAAATCAATTGTTGCCGTTCTTCATAGAACTGATCATTTGAATAATAAATAGCATCCGGTTGATCTTCAAAAATACCTGTACCGACTATCGTTCTTAGATTATTTGAGCCCCCCACATTTGGCATAAATAAAACACCTACACTGTGGTTCGGATTAATCTTATAAGAAAGTTTCATCAAGGCACTCCAGTTATTGGTTTCCTTTGTAAATTCCTGTGTAGAATAAAAAGTATTTCCTTCTAACCTAAAGCGGTTCAATTTTGCATCACTGTCATATTGAACATTGCTTCCATATCTCAATCCAAATAAAAATCCTAGTGCACTTTCCTTTCCGGTCTTAATTTGATTCGCAATTCCAAAAGACTGACTAAAATTCAACGGTGCTTTCGTTTACCGATAAGCCAGGTGTTTGAGAATTTCTTATTCTGCTCTGAAGCAGGTGTATTAATTGTACTGAATGCATCCAGCGCTAATCCCTGTTTGATAAGTACTCAAAGCCTGATTAAATGCTGCCTGATCATTAATCAATGCGGGTGCTAAGAGGCCCAATTCTACAGACCCAATTTAAACAGATCTATACCGGCTTGTGAGGTAGGATCCCAACTTTGAGTAATTCCTAAACCCAAATAAAAATTACCCAACCCAAGTGCAACCATTTCCTGAAACTGTGTAGGTCTTGCCACATAATCAATAAATCCACCATGTGTCCGATCCCGAAAACCATCATCAAAACCCAGCCAGTCTGTATTACTTCTCTCCCCACTCAACACATTTTGAAAGGTACTTTGCGTATTGTAGCCAAGTTGTGTTTCTGCAGCGACGGTTAGTTGTTCAGGATAGTCCTTTGTTTCGATAGAAACATAGGCCCCTGCCCAACTTCCGGGTAAATCAGGGGAAGCTGTTTTTGTAATGATGATATTATCTACCAGGTTCGCCGGAATAAAATCCAGTTTAATATTATTTGTAAAAGGATCCAAAGTTGGAATCACCGAACCATTCACTGATGTCTTCAAATAACGGTCACCTATACCCCTTACCGTTATAAAACCCGCTGAAGTATTTGAAACACCGGTCACTCGTGAAATGGCAGAAGTCACACTATTATCACCGGTTTTCCGAATCGTTTCAGAAGAAACATAGTCGATGGTCGTCGAGGATTGCTTCTTCATATTCTCCATATAATAATCGGCCGCTTTTACTGCTTTAGCAGATATCTCCACTTCCTTCACCTCAACAGATGATGATTGCATCGTGAAATTCTTGATGACTACTGCATTGTTGGTAAGTGTAATGGATTCTTCAAGCGTATTAAATCCAATATAGGATACCACTAAAACGAAGGGCGCATTGTCCTTCACTGAAATACTATAATTACCATCCAGATCAGTAGCTGCACCTATAGCTGTATTGCCCTTTACAACCAGCGTCACTCCAATAAGCGATTCACCATTCTTATCTGTCACTTTTCCACGAACAATACCCTGACCAAAGGATTCACCAAGGGATAATAGCAATACCACAAGCACTATAAATTTCTGCATAATCTAAGTGAATAGAGAGGAGCGTTCGATGAAAGGACTATTTGGATAAGCTGTCGTCCTTTATAAATTAACAATCGATATGATCTATTTTATATTTCTTTCAATTAATTTTTTACTACCCGACGAGTAGTCTTTTGACCATTCAATGAAAGTTCTATCAAATAAACCCCGGGAGCAAAAGAGGATAAATCAATTTTCTCCATTAAGTCCAATTGTTGTATTCCCAAATCTTTACTGAACATCTGCTTTCCATCTAAAGAACAAATTCTGTAACTATAATGACCGACTTGTCTGGAAGCAAAAATCCACATGCTGAATAAATCAAATGAAGGATTGGGATAGACGCTAAATGCAGGCTCTTCCACTTAAATTCAGGACTACCGGTAGTAGAACAATAGTTCAATCCCGGAAAAAGAATCTCCGTACCTGTTGGATTAAGCGCTACATAATTCTCAACAATGCCCGGAGTAGGCGTTCGCAACTGAATATTCATTTGAAAACAAAATGTACCATCTGTAGTAATTTGAGCAATCAGCACTTTGTTTTCGATTGTATCAGGACCATAAGTACCATTTAACGCCACCCAGGATCCATTGAATGTTGAAAACACAGGACCATTTGTTCCATCATTCTGATTATCAAAAACGGCTAATTCATTTGTAATTCCTAATTCAGTAAATGCCTCCGGCGTACCGGCGATTAAGCCATCCTGCTGTGTTAATGGAATACCGGCAGCAGGATCTGCGTTTTGTAATACCTGAGGCGTATAATTATTAACAATATTGCCAACACCATCATCATCCGTTTTCAGAATTCCCATATAACCGTTACAAGCAGCACCTACTGACAACCAGGAATCCAGCATCACTGTGTTTTTGGCTGCGTTTGTAAAAGAGAAGTTAGGAGAAGTAGATCCGCGATCTTCATTATTAAAGAATAATGTAGTGGTTTCAATTCTTAATTCATGTGTAGGTACACCATAACATACCTGAAATTTATAACCGGGCAACATATCTACATACTCGCGATAGGTAACGGAACCCACCGGCAAAACTCCACCGTCCAGATTTGCAATTGTATCATTGCCGTCTGAAATATAATATTTTCAACAATAATATTTTCAAGACCATTTTGGGGCATTCAGATTCCAACTGCAAATAAGCAAGCCGAATACTAAAACTAAATTTCTCATTACTTCTATTTTTAAGTTAAGACGATACATTAGATAATATTCATCACAGACTCCTTCTGATGATATAAAATCATGAAGGGCAAAATTGAATAAATGAGATGGGAATGAGGTTGTATATACGTTATGTTTGGATTAACAATTCGTTATTGAAAAGACCTGAAGGCTGAATTAACATTTTCCTAACATTGCAGAAAAGCTAATTTTCAATCCTATTACATTTTCATCGCCGGTAGAAAGATGTCTTCTGATCTGGTTTTTGCACCCAAAGCATCTATTGCAGTGGCTGAAACTTTAGCACCTTTTCCGTCATACTTATGGTCAAAAACAAAAGGCGATTCCGTATCAGTGGCCACTAATTTATCATTGATGTAAAAATCAACCCCCACAATTTTACCATCAGGATCATTGGCATTGGCCGTAAAGGCTATAGTTTGTGAGCTTGTCAACTTCTTCGTATCCGGCCCTATCAAAGTTACGACAGGAGCCTTATTGTCAGGTGAGCTGGAATACCTCAATTCAGAAATTTCAACTTCTCCCTCTCCGGGATTCCTGGCAACGAACTTTTCAACTCCACCATTCGGAACGGCCAACTGCATATTTAATTCAAAACTCAATACACCATCAGTAGTAAGTTGAGCAATAAGTATACGATTCTCCGGTTGCGGACCAACAGAACCACCATAACTTGCCCAGGCTCCATCACGTGTTGAAAACAAACCCTTCATTGAATCTTTGTACTGGTATTCAAAAATCCTGAGATCATGCTCCAGATTATAATATTGTGTAGCCGGCTGATAACGTAAATATTTCATACCATCCTTCTCTGATAAAGGTATGCCTGCTTCAGGATCGCTGTTTTTTAAAATACCCTGAATATTTTTCGCTGCATAACTTTTTACCGAATCATCATCGGCTTTTAATACTCCAAGATAATCAACGGTTGCTGCGCCAACCGAAACCCAACTATCCAATAGAAGGGCGCCATTAACTAACAGCAATGGTTGAATATCATTGGCCGACCTTCCATCACCAATAGCAGAATTAAAAAAGCGTGTAGTCGTTTCAATTCTCAATTCATGTTCCGGAACTCCATATACCGCCTGAAGCCTGTATACATGTTGTAAATCTGTAAAAATCCGATAGGTAACAGAGCCTATTGGTAAATAACCTGTTGAATCTGCTCCTACTGTATCTTTAGCTGTAGAGATATAATACTTTTCTACAATAATTTTCTCCAGGCCACTTTGTGCGTTGAGAGAAAAATAGCCGGTCATGATCAGACCGGCTATTAATATATATTGCTTTAACATCAATTTAAATTTTTTAGGCAATGCAAGTTGCTTTACCTATACCATTCTACACTTACAATTATTCAATAATCAACTTAGATACCAGGCTATTCTCACCTACCTGAAGTCTTACAAAGTAAACTCCACCGGCAAATTGGCTTTCCATATTCACTTGCTTGAAGATTTGTCCTTCTATTACTTCGACTGCTTCTGAATACACTACACGTCCCATCATATCTACAATGGCAATAGTGGCATTGGCATCAATGATGTCCTCTGATAGATAATTCAAAGTAAATGCACCGGTTGAAGGATTTGGATAAACACTCAGGGTATAATTTTCCTCTGATTCAACACCTTCGCGACAATTGATGACTACTTTTTTACCTGTAGACAATTTCGAACAACCAGCAGAACTTGTTACCTGCACTTTATATGTTCCGGCAATTTTTGCTTTGTAAGAACCGGTTGTAGCACCGGCAATATTGTTTACACCACGTAACCATTGATACGTCAAACCTGCACCACTGTTAGCGACTAATGTCACACTGTCACCGGCACAAAAAGTGAGTGGACCCTGAGCAGTAATCGTTGCAGGAGGCGTTGTATTAACGGTAATGGCTGTTGCAGGAGATGCTTTAGTACATCCATTGCCGTTGGTTACAATAACTTTATAGTAGTTATTTGAAGTGGTAGGTTGAAAACTAATTCCTGTGGCGCCGGAAATGGGTGTTAAGGCAGCGCCTTTTGTCCATTGGTAGGTTAAACCTGCACCGGCATTAGCCGTGATCGTACAGGCATTGGTTCCGGAACAGAAAGTTGTAGGACCGGTTACTGTTTTCGTAGCTATAGGCAATGCATTTACAACAATAGCTTGACCTGAAGATAAATCAGTACAACCGTTGATTGTAGTCGCTTTCACCTTATAAGTACCACTAGTTGTAGGCACATATGTGGCACCGGTGGCACCGGAGATATTATTGTTGTTTTTAGTCCATTGCAAAGTCAATCCGCTTGCATTCTGTGCAGTTAATGTACATAGATTTGCTTGGTTACAAAAAGTAGTTGGACCAGCAGCTGTAATTGATACATCCGGAACCGGATTTATCAACGATGTAATAGTATTGGAAGTAGCAGGATTATTAAGAGCACCGGCAATACTTGATGTCATGATACATTTAATCTGATCGTTATTTTTCAGTCCGGTTAAAGTGTAAGTAGGACTATTCGTTCCAACATTAGCATTATTCTTTTTCCATTGATAGGTTGGTGTTGCTCCGCCATTAGTTGGTGTAGCGGTAAACGTTACACTTGTTCCGGCACATGTAGGGAAAGCAGTGTTACTTGCTATTGAAACAAGTGCAGTTGGATTGGAAGGAGCAGGATAGATAAGTCCCGGGAAAAGAATCTCACTTCCCACCGGATTTTCAGCAACGAAATTCTGAGAAACGCCCGGGGTTGGAGTACCCAATTGCACATTCAGCTTAAAGGAGAAAGTACCATTAGTTGTGAATTGAGCGATCAGTACTTTATTCGCAGCAGTAGGACCTGAAGCACCACCTAAAACTGCCCAAGAGGCATTAGTGGTAGAAATTAAGTTACCGGCATTACTTACATTATCAAACACGCTTAACTGTGCCGGTGTGAAACCGAGTACGGTAACACTTGCAGGAGTTCCGGTATAAAGACCATCCTGTGTGGTAAGAGGAATACCTGCGTTGGGATCCGCATTGGCAAGAATTCCATTCGCATTGATAACAGTAGCACCGCCTGCCGCAACATTGTCTTCTGATTTTAGAATACCATGATTTAATGCGTGAGCTGCTCCACCTGGTAACCATGAATCGAGCATTACGGTGTTAAAAAGCGAATTGTTCTTACTGTATGTTGGAACGGTTGATCCGAAATCTTCATTGTTAAAAAATGAAGTAGTAGTTTGAAAACGCAATTCATGACCTGCTACGCCATAAGCAGCCTGAAACGTATATCCCGGTAACATATCTACATAAATACGATAAGTGGTAGAACCACTTGGCAACACACCAACACTTCCTGCTGCGTCAGCCGCATTGGAAATGTAGTATTTCTCTACAATTATTCCTTCCAGTCCATTTTGCGTAAAACCTGACTTCGCCATGATGACAAAGGCCAGGAACAGTAATAGTTTTTTCATGTGTATTATTTTTAATTGTTGGTTTAGATTTCAGATTGCTGTATGACGACAATTAAATATGAGCCATCATAAAAATCCAACGGCAAAACTACGGGGCAACAAGTAGAAAGTACAGTTTAAAACATTATCATTCTATTAACTTAATGTGACTAAAACCGGATTGTGTCTTGAATATTAAGAGATGGTTAAAAAAATAATAGCCTATTGTAAACAGTTCGCTGTACTACTTTATGATTGTTTCTATCTACTTTATGGACGTTGATTCAACACATACTTTCGAAAATTTTATAAGTAAAATCATTCGAACTATTTACCACAATTTAATATCAAGGTAATTATTAGGACATCATACTATATGATTTTTGCAGAGGTTGCAATTTATAATCACTTTAAAAAACTACTAAACATCTCTGTAAAGCTGCGGAAAAGTTTCTTAATCCAAGAATGTAAAAAGCGCTATTGCCAACTGAATTTCATCTCTTACAACAACGCTTAATAAAAACAAAAGAGAATAAAATCCTTTAATACTACCTCGATTAAAGCAGATTAAACCAGCCCTTAATTTTCTATCATAATAAATATCAGATAGTTGTATTTTTTCGTTTGTTCCAAAAGGGGCCTGATTATCCGGCTCCTTTTTTCATTTGTGCTGGTTGATATCTCCTGCCGAAATGAATAAGTAACAGAGAAAGCAAGGCTGAAAAAAATGATATTTGCATCTCTGAAAAATGAAAATACCGAATACGCGAAAAGACACGAACTTTCTCCTTAAAAAAAGCGGTATCGCTCTTACGGTAAAGGTGGGAGGGATCATCACGCAATACCTATTTGTTTTTACTGTTGCACGCTTACTTGGCCCGGGAGTATTGGGAAGTTTTACCTTGTCTTTCACTGTTTTACAATTACTTTCTATACTTGGATTACTTGGTCTTGACAATCTACTTACACGGAAGGTAGCAGCCGCTAAAGCCGGAAATCGACCCGACGAGATAAAAAAAGCATTCCAGACCGCTTTAAAAATTACAACTTTCAGTTCCCTCCTCTTATCTGCACTCCTGTACTTTACATCGGACCTTATCGCGGTTCAACTCTTTGGAAAACCACAGCTGGCTCAACATTTAAGGATGATGTGCTTTGCCCTGGCCCCTTTTGTGATCATCAATATTCATGCTTCTGCATTCCGGGGAATGAAAAACATGATAGGATTTACCTTGTTTCGGGCAATTATCCCTCTTCTAAATGTTCTCTTTATCCTTATTAGTTGGTATGCTTCCTTGTCGATAAGTCCTGCGATGGGTTACTTATTTTCCTCTTTAATTGTCTTGTTTTTTTATGTGATAGCTTGGAGAAGATTCAGCGCCGACCCCACAGAAACGCTCTTACCGGAAAGTAGCGGTTCATGGAAAGAAATGGTAAACGAATCATTGCCGATGATGATTACCGGTTCTATTTTTTTTATTCTGAATTGGATAGACAATTTGGTTATAGGAATCTACCGAACCGAGGCTGAAGTTGGAATTTATGATACGGCTTTTAAAATAGCCGCCATTTCAGCTGTCGTACTGATGGCCATGAATGCCATTCAAGGACCAACATTTGCCGAATTCCATAGTAAAAATGATCTCTCCAAACTTCGGCGATCCATCTACACTTCTACCCGATTACTCTTTTATGCCACTTTACCTTTTACACTACTTATTATCGTCTTTCCCGAACTGATTTTATCACTCTTTGGGGATGAATTCATCTCTGCCGGTACAGCATTAATCATCCTCACCATTGGTAATTTCTTTAGTACAATCACCGGTTCCGTAGGCATTTTACTCCAAATGACCGGACATCAGCGGCAATACAACATCATCATTCTGATCACTGCCATCACCAGTATTACTATGAACATTTTGCTGGTACCTGAATTTGGAATTACGGAGCGGCCATCTCCTCTGCAACAGCCAAAATAATTCAGAACTTTGGAGGTGCTTATTACGTATACAAAAAGTTCGGATTCTCTCCATCTATCTGCCCGGAATTCCCCGGCCTAAGGATATACCCACAAATAATCAATAATGAAACCTAATTTCCTTGTAGCAGGTGTAGCAAAATGCGGAACAACTTCCTTGTTCTATTATCTGGAACAACATCCGGAAGTATGCATCCCTAAGAAGGAAACTTTCTTCTTTATTGCTGATTTTTACAAGAAGCCTTCTGACGATAACCGCGGAAGACGTGAGCCGTCACGTATTATTTTTACGAAAGACCAATATGATCAACTTTACCATAAATGTGATGGAGGAGCAATAGGCGAAGTATCTACCTGCTACCTTCATTACTATAAAACAGCTATTCCACAGATAAAAGAAACACTGGGAGATGTACCCATCATCATTGTGATACGTCAACCGGTAGCCCGGCTTATTAGCGGGTATAAACATTTTATAAGGCTGGAAAAGGAAGACCTTTCTCTTGAAGCCGCTCTGAAAGAAGAACCGCATCGTGCTGAATTGAACTGGGATTTTATGTGGCAATACAAAGGACTCGGGCTATATGCAGATGGAATTGCTGCATTTCAAAATAATTTTACCAGGGTAAAAGTCATACTACAGGAAGACCTAACCGATCAACCCGTTGCTACGATGCAGGAGTTGTTTCGATTTATCGGGGTGAATGACACCTTTACGCCTGATACTTCTGTAAAATACAATATTTCCGATCCTCAGAAAAACAACTTATGGTTCAAATACATTTTCCAAAATAAAAATGTGAAAGCTTTACTGAAGCCAATCGCTAACATTTTTACAGAGGAGAAAACCAGAAGAAAAATAATGCACAAATTCAGGAAGCCCTCTGTACAGGGTGAAAACAAACTAATCATAGATCCGGAACTGAAAGAAAAACTTAAGGATTTTTACAGAGAAGATATTATCAAAACGCAACAACTTATTCAGCGGGATTTATCGCTTTGGTTAAAATAACACATGACCTCTTCAAATAAACCGGATTTTTTTATTGTTGGCGCTGCGAAGTCCGGAACGACGGCGCTTTACCATTACCTGCGGCAGCATCCGGATATTTATATGTCTCCGATCAAGGAGCCGAATTTTTTTTCCACTGATATCATTTTAGAAAATCTTCGTCAAAGTGTGAAGAACAGGATCAAAGCTGAAAACATCGATCAGTTTTTTAAAGATGGAATGAAGAGGGTGATTCATCGTGCCTATATCAGGAATAAAGAACAATACCTGCAGCTATTTTCGCAGGCAGGTTCCGGTCAGGTCAAAGGTGAAGCCAGTCCTTCCTATCTTTATTCTGAAACTGCTGCTCAGGAAATATTTAAATTTAACGAAAATTCGAAAATAATCATCATACTTCGTGAACCTTCCGGAAGAGCCTATTCTCATTACCTGATGGATCTTAAATTAGGTTTTACACAAGATAGTTTTAAAGTCGCACTGGAAAAGGATCGTACTACAACTCCAAAGGGTTGGGGAGCCAGTTCTCTCTATTTGGAACTGGGTCAATATTACAATCAGGTCAAAAGATACTTCGATACATTTCCTCCAAACAATATACTTGTACTTCTTCAAAAGGATTTGTATCAGGATAAATCCGCGACATTGATAAAACTATTCGATTTTCTCGGCGTTAGCAATGATTTCATTCCCCACGAAGCTGATTTTAAAAATGAATCTACAGTTCCGAAAAACAAAATGATTTCTCACCTCTTAAAATCGGATTTCATCCGGGTGAAGGCTAGAAATTTTCTTGAACATTCTCCACTGAAAAAATTAATATTACACCTCCTCTATAAAAAACCGGAAAGCAATAAATCAGATGAGGAAACAAAGAAAGAAATAAAAAATCTATTGAAGGATGATGTATTACGATTGTCCAAATTAATAAACAGAAATCTTGACGAATGGCTGAAATAAAAACAAATATACTACCTAACTTTTTGGTGATTGGCGCTGCTAAATGTGGTACTACTTCTATCTACCATTATCTGAAACAACATAGAGATGTGTACATGAGTCCTATTAAGGAACCAAATCACTTCTCCAAAGATATTCATCCGGAAGAATTCAGTCCTGAATATAAAATTCACGAAAAAGCAAAAAATCTTGATGTTTATAAATATGTCCGTGGTGACATGAAGGAGGATCAATGGGGAGCATATGTTCAGTCAGAGGAAGATTACAAGCTGTTGTTCAAATTTGCAGCAGGAAAAAAACGTATTGGCGAAATCAGCAACTCTTATCTTTACAGTGAAGTCGCTGCAAAAAATATTAAATCAACATTACCGGGGGTAAAACTCATCGCCATCCTCCGGAATCCTGCCGACAGAGCCTACTCTCATTATTTAGCCAATATACGTGACGGAAGAGCGATCCTTCCTTTCCGGAAAGAACTGGAAGCGGATATGGCAAAACCGCAAAAGGGCTGGGGTAAATCTCATCTGTACATAGAATTAGGCATGTACTCCAATCAGATTAAAAGATACAAAGAACTCTTTTCACCGGAGCAATTGAAAATTCTGGTTTTTGATGACCTTAAAGCAAATACTCCTAAGGTCGTCAGAGATGTTTTCGATTTTCTTGACCTGGATCCTGAGATAAACATCAACTTTGGAGAAAAACACAATGAAGCAAAGGTTCCGAAAAATGTTAAATTTTTACACCTGTTAACACAAACCGGTTTAAAAAGAAAAGTTTTCAGAGCCCTTCCTAAATCCATGCAGAACTCCGTAAAGTCCCTCTTCTTCAAGAGCGAAGGACCTGAAAAAATGAGTGTGGAAGACCGTAAATGGCTTAATGATCTTTTCAAAACAGAAGTCGAAGCCTTGGGTAAGGAATTGAACCGCGACCTATCCCATTGGTTAAAAGCGTAGATTTATTGCCTGATGATGCGAATGAGCCCTGATTTCTTTATTATCGGTTCGCCTAAAGCGGGCACCACGGCATTGTATGCCTATCTGGCCGGCCATCCCCAGGTATGTATGAGTAGCGATAAAGAGCCCAATTATTTTTCAGGTGATCAAATTGCAGCTCAAGGCTTATATTATAAAAAGAAAAATCCGAAAACACTCGAAGAGTATCTTCAGCTTTTCCAACCAAAAAAAGGTAATAAAATATCCGGAGAGTGTAGTGTTTCCTATTTGTTCTATCCGGGAGTAGCTGAAAAAATATATCAATTTAATCCGAAAGCAAAAATTATAATTTCACTTCGCGACCCGGTCCATCGGGCATTCTCACATTACCTGATGGATTATAGTCTGCATCTCGTTAAAGAATCTTTTGATAAAATTGTTTTAGAAGGAGAAAAAAACGATTCCTTAAAACTGTACTACCAGCAATATATTCTGCTTAGTCAATATACGGAGCAAATAAAAAGATACTTAAATGTCTTTCCGAAAGATCAGGTTTTAATTTTCATCCATGATGATCTTGTCTCGCGTCCGGAGGAAGAGTTGAAAAGACTTTCTGCATTTCTTGAAATAGAACATGAGGTTTCAGGTCATGGGCTTGAGCAAAGAAATGTGACCACTGCTGCGAAATCACCATTAGTGAGATGGCTGTATAAGCAGGAGCAATTCAGAAAATTTCTGGCCTATTTCCTGGATGAAAAAACGAGAGGAAATATAAAATCAAAGTTGTTTTCCAAAAAGCACCTGCCGGTATTATCGCTGCAAGCAAAAGAAGTACTTAAAGCATTGTACAAGCCTGAAATACCGGAACTGGAAAAGATCACCGGTAAATCCCTACAACATTGGTGCAAATAATTTCGAGCAAATGGTTACCGGGAAATTAATACATCTGACAAAAAAAATACTACTTGTATTTTTTTCTTTCCTGTATTTTATGGTTTGCTTCAGGATTATTTCCAGAATTCCTGTGGGAGAAGTGAACGAAATTCTCTCTCTTTTCTTTTTACTTTTTCTTGTTGCGGTCTTCCTGCACGAAACCACAAAACAGCTCATAAACGGACGGCTAAGCCGCCTATTCCTTATCCTATTACCACTACTGGTTTATCCGCTGATAAATGCAGCGCAGGCACATTCTGTATTTAATCAACCTTATCTATATGGTTTGCTTTCGCAACGCTATCATTATTATATTTTAGGTGCTGTACTTGTTGTTGTTTCTCTTAAGAGGCAATGGTTAAGTATGGAAAAAATGGAAAACTATTTCCTTTACTCCATGTTTATAACTCTCTTCATCATGTACTTTTTTTACATTTTCGTAAACCCTGCCCTATTTTCGGGTACGGAATTCGTGAAACTCACGGGGTACAAAGGATGGATATATGAGTTTCCTAATGGAGCAACAGCGGGACTTTTGATTTATGGTGCCATATCCTTTTTGAAAGATAACAAGACCCGTCATCTCATCACCTTAGTGCTTTCACTGGGCTTCTTTCTGGTTTACGGGCAAGACCGATCACAAATTGCCATTGTTCTTATCGTGCTTATGCTCTTCTACTTTGTTCATCTCAAAGCGACGAAAATATTATTGTACTCTATTATTGGAGTATTTCTTATCGGATTAGTGGTTGTTTTACTCCAATTGTTCACTCCTGACTTTGTTGATCACTATGCGGAATTGTTTGGTAACGCTTTTACCATATTTACAGGAGAACAAACTACTGAATACTCTACCAATATCCGCTACTACGAAGCTGAAGTAGCCTTGAAAGGTATTAGTGAAAATCCATGGCTAGGAAATGGATTCTTAAGTTCACAGTGGAATGGTGGATATTTGCAATTTCATCGCTATTTCTATCCTGCCGACATTGGTCTACTGGGTAACTTATATGTATTTGGAATTATTGGAACCATATTTTACTATATTCCATACATTGCCTGTTTTCTATGGATGTTGCAAATGAAAAAAATAAATGACGTGTTCGTATTGACCTGTATCTACACTTTACTATTCATTTTCCTTGATATGCAAAGTGCCGCTAACAATATTAAATTTATCGGTACACCTGCTTTCTTTATGGGTGTGTTGTATTATTACCGATTTTACGTGTACCCCTATCGAAATGATACGTTGGTACAAACTGGCGAATAAAGTACATTTTTCAGCATACTAGAAGGCGATTTCCGGTCATTGGTCCCCGTTTACTATTGGCTCATCGTTTTCAAAGAAATAAATTACTAACTTTACGGAGCCTGCTATTGAATGTACGGCAATCTATTTTAAACCATTCAGCCATGATTAAATTAATTCTTATCCTCAGCCTTTGTTTGCTGAACCTCCAAAATTCCTGCAGTCAGGAAGCAAAAAAGACGAATCGGGAAGATACGAAAGCCACCGGAAGCGGTGAGGAAGTACTTGCCCAAAACCAACCCGGGAGAGACAAAGAGTCGAATCCTCAAAATAAAAATTTACCCGTCAACTGGCCCTGGAGAGGTGTTTCGGTTGAATCCAAGAAAACAGTACCTGCCGATTTGGTGTATTTGAAATCTATAAATGTAAATCTGGTACGCATTTTCATTAAAGGTAACAAAAGAGCCATGCGTGAAAAGATGGATCCCACGCAAGCATTTTTCAGGGAACTCATCTGGGCAGATAGTATGCTTGATGTTGCTAAAGCCAATGGAATTACGTGTATGATTGCCTTTAACAACCTGATTCTGGATCCTAAATCATCTGTGGATGATAAACATCCTGATTTCTGGAATAACAAAGGGAATTTAGACAGTGCAATCAATATGGTGGATATCATTGCCAGAAGGTATCAAAACAGAGGAGATGAGCTTGCAGCGTATGAAGTAATTGGGGAGCCGGCCATCGAATCGGGTGGTAAAATGAAGAGCCCTGAAAAGATTGAAGATTTTTTTAAGAGAGCATTAACTACGATCAGAAAATATGATAACCGTCGCTATTTTCTTCTCACACCCGGCCCATGGGGCAAGCCTACCAATTACAAGAATTTTGAAGGGTATGACATTAAGGATGATAAACTAATTTATGGAGCGCATATGTATCTGCCGGATCCTTTCTCTCATCAGGGAATTAAAAAGCGACCCAGAGGTTTTAAGTATCCCGGTTTTGTAGATAAAGTGTTTTGGAATAAAGAACTGATGAGAAAGAAATTTGAGGATCTTAAGAAATTCGAAGCCACCACAGGAAACCTTATTTTCGTAGGTGAGTTTCAAAGCGTGAGATGGGCGGATGGCGCAAATATCTGGCTAAAGGATGTTATCGACCTTTTGAGGAAAACAAATGGCCCTGGGCGATGTATGGCTACCAATGTGATACTGATTTTTGGGATCCTTACTTTGATGTAAAGGATAGAAAAGGCGAATCAAAAATTGGAAAATTGAATACGTTGGAAAGGAAACTGAAGGATGGAAAATGATGGTCAATTATTTTAAGCTTAATAGCAAATAAACTGAATCCTCAATTAATAGATTTCGGAAATTCAAATTAGTGTAAAGTAAATTTTGGAACAAAGAGTGAACCGTGTTGCCCTCATCGATCCTGTTGGTAAGAAAGCAGGCATGGATCATTATGATTTATTATTGCTGGAAGGAATTGCCAAAAACGGATTAAATGTTCGTTTGTATTCCAATTTCAAAGATAACGGTGTACCCATTAAAGTTATCCAAGCATTTCACAATCATAATACTTCGAAGTTGCAATCTGTTGCGGGAACTATTTCAGGATTCATACGCAGTTTAGTTTCTTGCAGAAAGGAAAAAACAGAGTGGCTGATACTCCATGTTTTCCGGCAGGGGTATTTGATTTAGTTACATTTTCATTGGCAAAATTACTCGGATTCAAAATATGTGCAATTGTTCATGATATTGAAAGCCTGGATACAATATCCGTTCCCTTTGTGAGGAAAATGGTCATTGACAACTTACCCAACATCCGTGTAGTTCACAATGAATTTAGTCTGCAACAACTTTCAAAAAGCATTCGACCTTCCTCCACAGCGAATACAGTTGTTATTCCACATGTAAATTTTATCCACTTATTTAAAAATTATCAGGAGAATCCTTCCACCTTAGCTGCTATTAAAAATAATAAGGTTTCTGCCCAAGCCATTCATGAACAACTTTATGATGATCTAAAAAGAGGCGTTAAAATAGTCTTGTTTTTTGGTCAGATAAAAAATGCGAAAGGCTTAGATACCTTACTTCGTGCGATTGCCATTACTGAAGGAAACTACAAACTAATTGTAGCCGGAAGAGTGAGAGAAGGGAGTTGGGCACAATATGAAAAAACCATCAGTGAATTAAATATCCAAAATAAAGTCATTCCGGTGATACGTTTTATTACTGATGAAGAACGGGACTTTCTTTTTTCAATAAGTACGGTCATTGTACTTCCTTACACACGCATTTATCAAAGTGGCGTATTATTGATGGCGATGAGTTTTCCCAAAGCGGTCATTGCTTCTGACCTCTCCCCCAATTCCGAAGTGGTTGTTACCAATGAAAACGGAATGCTTTTTCAGGCAGGTAATATTCAGCAGCTCTCCGAAAAAATCAATGTACTCCTTAATGATCCCGCACTTTGCGAAACCATTAGCCATTCTGCATTGAAGAGTGTAGAAAAGCGATTTAACCCGGATATTATTGGAGAACGCTTTTCTAAAATACTAAAATAACTTATACTCTTGCACAGGTTATTAGTCCGGCAAATTATGCACAGTTATTGATTTTATCAATCCGGCCACTTTTTCATTGTACACTTTACATCCAGGAAACAGTTTCAACATTTCTTTAGTGGTAAGGAGACGAATCTCTTTAATGTAAGTCTCAGCGCGTTGAGGAGTGCGTTTTCGGCCTCGACTTAATTTTGTTTTAGTAAGGATAAAATATTTTAAAGAGTACGGAAGAAATTGAAAAAACGGAAAAAGAAAATGTGGTTCTATCGGGAAGTAGCGATTGGGCGTTTGTACAAAATAATATTTACCTGTACGTATCATTTCCTTTAGCCATCAATACTTGCTTATCAAAAACAGTCAAATGCTCAATCACTGAATTACTGAAAGCCAGATCGAAGGACTTGTCTTTATAATTGGAGAGGTTGGTGGCATCTCCTTTTAATATTTTAATATTAGTATAAGGCGAATCGGATGATTCAAGATTAATAATGGTAATAATAAAATCATTATTATTCTGAAATCCTCTGGCTTCCCAATACTTTAGGGTTCCTCCTACATCCAGAATATTTACAGGTTTAGGAAATTTCGCGAGCTTGTCCGCCAAAAACTTAAACCGCTTCATTCGAAAAGAATTCCCCAGTGAATCGTGATCAGAGGAATAGGCAATAATTCTTTTTTTCATACTTATTGAAGTAAAATACCAATGAGGTATCTTTTTATTCTACTGTTACGCTTTTGGCTAAATTCCTAGGCTGATCTACATTACAACCACGCATTACTGCAATATGATAGGCCAACAATTGTAGAGGAATTACACTAACCAATGGTACCAAAATCTCATCCGTTTCGGGAATTTCAATTACATAATCCGCCATTTCCTTCACAGCCGTATCTCCCTCCGTCACAATTGCGATGATTTTACCTTTCCTTGCCTTTACTTCCTGAATATTACTTACCACTTTCTCATAGCTGCCATGCTTGGTAGCAATTACCACTACCGGCATCTCATCATCAATCAAGGCTATGGGTCCATGTTTCATTTCAGCCGCCGGATAACCTTCCGCATGAATATAGGAGATCTCCTTCAATTTCAACGCACCTTCTAACGCTACCGGGAAGCCGTAACCCCTTCCCAGATAGAGAAAATTCCTTGCGTTCTTATAGCGTTCTGCAATCAGTTTCACTTCATCATTTGACTTGAGTGCTTTCTCCACTTTTTGCGGAATACTTTCCAGCTCATTCAATATTTCACGAAATCGGGATTCCGATATTGTACCTTTCTTATGTGCAATTTGTAAGGCGAGCAGGGTGAGTACAGTCACCTGAGCAGTAAAAGCTTTTGTAGACGCTACTCCAATTTCAGGACCGGCATGCGTATAAGATCCGGCGTGAGTTGCTCGTGGAATACTTGATCCTACCACATTACAGACACCAAAAATGGTAGCGCCTTTTGATTTTGCCAGCTCCACTGCGGCGAGGGTGTCGGCGGTCTCTCCGCTTTGAGAAATTGCAATCACCACATCATCTTCGTAAATAACCGGGTTGCGGTATCTGAATTCAGAGGCGTACTCCACTTCCACCGGAATCCGGGCGAGGTCTTCAATGAGGTATTCCGCCACCAGACCGGCATGCCAAGACGTTCCACATGCGACAATCATGATGCGTTTCGCATTAATAATTCTCGCTTCAAACTCTCTTAATCCACCTAATTTGATTCGTCCTGCCCTGCTGTCAAAACGACCGCGCATACTATCGGCGATCGAACGGGGTTGCTCATAAATCTCTTTCAGCATGAAGTGTTCATAGCCGCCCTTCTCTAATGCCTCTAACTTTAACTCGAGTTCCTGTACATAGGGCACTTTCACTTCATTGCCTATAGTCTTTACCGTTAGTTCCCCGTTATTAATTACTGCGACTTCTCCATCGTTCAGGTAAGCCACATTCTTTGTATATTCCACGATCGGTGTGGCATCGGAGGCGACAAAAAATTCATCTTTACCGATTCCAACAACAATGGGAGATCCTTTTCTTGCTGCAATTAATTTCTGCGGATCATTCTTCGATAAAACAACGATAGCATAGGCACCCACCACTTCACCCAATGCGAGTCGCACGGCTTCTTCCAGCGGTACATTGGCTTTTGAATAAATCTCTTCTATCAGATGAATCAACACTTCAGTATCCGTATCACTTTGAAAAACGTGACCCTCTTTCATCAACTCGGCTTTGATTGATGCGTAATTCTCAATGATACCATTATGGATAATGGCAAAGTCCTTCGATTGAGAAAAATGAGGATGTGCGTTCCGATCATTCGGTTCTCCATGCGTTGCCCAACGGGTATGCCCCATTCCTACATGACCTGCAGTATTTTTTCCTTTAACAAATTCTGCCAGTTCGCTTACCTTGCCTGCCTTTTTATATACATTCAGCGTTCCG
This sequence comes from Bacteroidota bacterium, assembly GCA_016721435.1. Taxonomy (GTDB): domain Bacteria; phylum Bacteroidota; class Bacteroidia; order AKYH767-A; family OLB10; genus JAJTFW01. Next base: position 212,187 of record JADKIC010000002.1, on the reverse strand, counting down.
TTCAACAGCGCAACTCCGGCACTATCATAACCTCTGTATTCGAGGCGCTGAAGACCTTTAATGATGATCGGATAAGCCTCCTGCTTTCCGATATATGCAACGATTCCACACATGGATCAGGGGTTGATTTTAGTAGTTGTAACTATTAATTTTATTGCATCCTGACCTTGCAGGACGGTTCTTTTAGCATTAGAAGTACTTCCTCCCGCTACGAGAAAAAGGCCATAATCTTTGCCGCCGTTTTCTACGACTTTCTTCAGGGTTTGTTGCACATAACGGGCGACATTAAAAATATACTCGTCTTTTGTATCATCAAATGTCCCTCCGTAATAGGCGGAAGTTTCCGTGGCATCGGCTGTTGTAATATTTTTTCCTGTTGAATCACTTCCGAAAATCAGTAAGTTATTGTGCGGAAGAAAATTTGAAGTCGTAGTTCCGTCCTGCAATTTGATTATTAATCGGGCTGAGCTGACGGATACAGGTCCATCATCGTAAAGAGAAGTCAGATTTTTTAATGACCAGACTATCTTTCAAACCGGCCATCGAAGCAACCACTAATTGATTATCGGGAATATTATCATAAACAGAAGGCAAATATTGGTGGGTAAAATAACTCAACCGCACCGCATTCACATCGATCAGAAATTCATAACTCTTAGTACCGGAAAAATAGAGTGTGAGGCGATGCACACCTGATGTAGAGGGTAATGAAACAATACTCCCCACTCCATCTGCACTATCTACGAGTAAGACCCCATTAAAGAAATCAATAAACGCGGTATTACTTGCAAATATACCGGGATTGGAAATATACTCACGCATGAATCTTCCACCCAAGGCCGTATCCAGCGGAATTCTCAACTGCGGAGCGGCATTAGTTCCTCCCACCAACACACTATCCCTGATCTCCGGAATCAAATCAACATGACCCAGGAAACCGGTTCGGCTATACGTTCTGCTGCTGTAATACGTACTATCCGCAAGTAATACTTCATCCAGTTCATATACACTGATATGATGATTCACTGTAGAATCGCCTTCTATTCCTTTGTATAAAAAACTCAATACCACAGAGTCGGGCGTGGTGACTCCGGCAAAAGTGGAGCTGGTAATGGTATTGCCCAGACGAATTTGAGAGACGAAGCCGGCTTGAGTTTTTCCGAGATAAGGATCATCATAACTTCCGATGAACAAGGTGGGCAACTCGATCAGGTTTTTCAGCGGACTCCAGACGATCAGTGAATCTTCGGGCACTGTAAATGTTTCGAGGGTAAGGGTATCCACTTTCAAACCCGGTTGTTGCGACAATGGCTGAAGGTCAAGCCCGATCAGATCAGGTTCGGTACAGGAAGATAGCAGGAATAGAAACGACATCAGTACAAACAGTACTTCTTGTCGGAAGTGTTTCAACATGGGGACGAAGGTAAAGGAAAAATATTACCCTGCATATAGCATGAAAAAGAACTTTTAACGCCTTTATTCTGCAAGAATTGACGCTTCCAATACGGCTTCATCATAGAAGTTATCGTAAGCTTCAACGTATTCTTCCGGTGATTTATAATCAAGAGTGGGTTTGCTTAAGTTCCTGAAGTCGACCTCAACTTTTTCATGAATGGTAGGAGCGCTTTTTACGACGGCATCCGACCAATTCATAGCCAACCTGGTTAAGCTGACATAATTGGGATCATTTAGTTCCTTTACATCTGCTGCGGTCAATCCATCCATCAGGATTTTCTTCCCGAAGTTGGCATTAAACGGCTCTTCGAAAGAATCATTGTACAAAGAATAAACAACTTTACTATTGTGGAACATCGGATCCTCTTTATAGCTGGTTTTAATCAATAACGGAACTAAAGCCGTCATCCAGCCATGGCAATGAATGATGTCAGGAGACCATCCCAGCTTTTTCACGGTTTCCAATACTCCACGACCAAAGAAAATAGAACGGTCGTCGTTATCCGGATAGAAACTGCCATCTGTATCACGAATGGTAGTTTTACGTTGGAAATATTCTTCGTTATCGATAAAATACACCTGCATGCGCGCCGCCTGGATAGAGGCAACTTTTATTATCAATGGATGATCACTATCATCAATGATCAGGTTCATTCCGGAAAGTCTGATCACCTCATGTAACTGATTGCGTCGCTCATTGATATTTCCAAAACGAGGCATGAACGTTCTAATCTCTTTTCCTCTTTCCTGTATCCCCTGTGGGAGGTATCTGGCAATTTTACTTTGTTCTGTTAATTCAAGATAAGGATGAATTTCACTTGATATAAATAAAATACGGGCTTTTCTCATAGCTTTCTTCACGATTTAGAGAATTTCCTGCAAAGATACGGAATATAGAAGGATTTTTTAATATACATTTTTTCTGATTGCTATTTGATATTAAAAAAGATTTTCGTATAGCTATTTAAATTATACTATTTAACAACGAATAATAGCAGTAGCAAAGTCAGAATATGTTGGTCAGTTATATTCGTTAGGAATGAACATTAATTCACTGACTGGTTTATTCATTCAGACGCTATATTTCAATAGTTAAATCCTTCCGGCTTTGTTTTCGCCAACTTTCGTTGAAGCATCCACACCCCGATCCAGGTGAGGAGCACACTGCCCCCAAGTAGCAAATCCTGTCCGGGCTCTGTTCCTAAAGTATCAGGATTAAAAGGAATTCCCTGTCGGGCAGCAAGCCATACCAGGATGACAGCAGTAGCATTATTAAAAAAATGAGCCATTATGGGCAACCAAAGCGATCCACTCCACACGTAGAGGAAACCCAATAAGACACCTAATGCAAATCGGGGAAGGAATCCAAAAAATTGCATATGCAGCGCGGAGAACAACAGAGAAGTGAGAACAACGGCGGCACCTTTACTTTCGGTCAGCGCAATAAATTGCTTTTGAATTACTCCGCGAAACAGGAGCTCCTCCCCTATGGCAGGGATAATAGCAATTACCAATAGATTGATTAACAGATCACTGACAGCAGTACTGCCCAATAGGAGTTTTGTAATCTTGCCGGCTTGTTCCTCTGAAGCAATCATCCAGTCTTCCAAACTCTTCAAGGAGGCAGGGAGATGCAATTCACTATTCACCTGCATCATCCAGTTAATAAAGGGAACGGCAGCAATTAAAAGGAGAAAAACCATCACAAAAGAGGAATTCTCCGGTATTGAATTTAATCCCAAATACGACTTTTCATCTCTACTGAAAAGATAGGCAGCTACCCAGGCCGGCAGAATAAATGTTCCTATTGCCGCCAGACCTTGAAACATCCGAAAAGCATTAGCTACCTGAGGATCAGCATATTGATCAATTAAAGAAGGATCGCCGGTCATATCTACCCCAAATACCAATTGACTCAGGGTAGCACCAATGGCTGTAAAAAGAACAGCACCCACCAATGTTAATCCAACAATGATTAAAAATTTATTGTAAGGAGGGCGATCTGCCAGACAAGCACGGATTTGCATCGGTTTTTATTTCGTGCAAATATAAGTGATCGCTTGTCGAATGATAGAACCTTGTTGGATAAGACTTAACTTTGTCCTTGCTACCGGCTACCGGCTACCGGCTTTTGGCTGCTCGCTGCTCGCTGCTGGCTTCTTGCTAAAATGATTGCTAATTGCACACTGATCACTTTTAGCTCATTTCCTCGTACATTGAAGCTGAAATGAATAATAAACCTTGAACTTTAAACCTGCTTAAACTTAAACCTTACTAAACCTTAAACCTTAAACCTTAAACTTTAAACCTTGAACTTTAAACCTTGAACTTTAAACCTTAAACCTTGAACTTTAAACCTTGAACTTTAAACCTTAAACCTTAAACCTTGAACTTTAAACCTTAAACCTTGAACCTGAACTTTAAACCTTAAACCTCAAACCTTGACTCTCAAAATCGGTAACATATCGCTCCCTGACTTTCCCTTACTTCTGGCTCCTATGGAAGATGTAAGTGATCCGCCGTTTCGGTATGTGTGCAAGCAGCACGGTGCTGATTTGATGTATACGGAGTTTATTTCGAGTGAGGGATTGATTCGGATGGCGAGGAAGAGTAAGATGAAGCTCGACATTTTTGAGTACGAACGTCCGATTGGCATACAACTGTTTGGTTCCGATGTGGACTCGATGCGTGAGGCGGGGAGAATTGCGGATGAGGCAGAACCCGATTTAATTGATATCAATTATGGTTGTCCGGTGAAAGCAGTGGCTTGCAGAGGAGCAGGAGCGGCATTGCTGCAGGATATTCCGAAGATGGTGGAGATGACTTCAGAAATCGTCAAAATTGCCACCCGCCCTGTGACGGTAAAAACGCGATTGGGTTGGGATGAGAGTACGAAGAACATTGAAGATGTTGCGGAACGATTGCAGGACATTGGCATTGCGGCACTGACCATTCATGGCCGTACACGGGCGCAACTCTATAAAGGACCTGCCGATTGGACACTCATCGGAAAAATCAAGGAGAACCCCCGCATTACTATTCCCATATTTGGTAACGGTGACGTAGATACGCCGGAGAAAGCTATGGAGATGAAAAACCGATATGGGGTGGATGGTGTCATGATCGGCAGAGCAAGTATCGGCTATCCCTGGATCTTTAATGAGATCAAACATTTTATGGATGAGGGAACTCATCTTTCCCCGCCTACCATATCACAAAGAGTAGATACCTGTCGCTCCCATTTGGATTTTTCCATTCGCTGGAAAGGCGATTATGTGGGCATTGTAGAAATGCGCCGTCACTATACCAACTATTTCAAAGGCCTTGATCATTTTAAAGAGCATCGCATGAAACTGGTGACCAGCAATAGTTACGATGAAATTCTTCAAACATTAGAATTTATAAGGGAACGGTACGCTTCCGCGGAAGTGTAATTTTCGGCGTTATATTTAGCTCTGCAAGAAAAAATATTTGGAGTTATTTATTTAACCGTATTTAATGGTCAGCGACAATTGCCCGGCATGATAAGCAGTATGGGAAATAATTCTTCCGATGGCTTCTGCTTTCGTCTTTGTACCAAATTCCTTCGTTGTTATTGACTGCTGCCAATCATCTACATTTTGTTTTTCAATTATTGCTTTGAGATGATCAAAGCATATTGCTGATATTCCATAATTCTTGCAGGTTTGTCCATTCGCCGGTGTCGTGTTGAGCAATTACTGTTTTTGCCTGCACTTTAATAGCTGCGCCGCCAAAAACATTTTTTGCAAAAAGCAACTCCACATCTCCAATGTGTCGAATGAGAAATCCTGCACTATTCTTTGTGTTTTCTAATTTCTTTATCAAATCTTCCTCTATTAAATCTTTAAGAAGATTTGTAAATCGAGTTCTGGCTTCTGTCCAGGTTTGCAAGTAGGCTTCTGTAGTTGTCATTATTCCATAAGTTTTAAATAAATTAAAATGTAATATAAACCGGTAAGTACAAATAAAAGTCCTGCTACAACCCGCATCACTTTCTCGATCCTTTGAACCGCATTAAAGTATTTACCTACTTTTTTGCATACTGAATGCAATCAGGACTGTGAAAAATAAAACCAGTGAACCTGCTCCCAAAGCATAAAAAAGGGTAAAGAAAAACCGATACTGCTTTTAATACTCATGGGAATTAAGATCCCGAAATACATGGCTCCACTATAGGGACAAAAAGCCATGGCAAAAAGAGCGCCCAGCAAGAATGAGCCAAGCAGTCCTTTATCTTTAAATTTATCCTGCAGCCTCTCCGTATAATTTGCTTTGCCCATGAAATTCAATTTGATAATATTGAGCATTATCAAACCTATTATCACCATAACTGGTCCTACAAATTTTTCACCATTGGACTGAAAGAACTTAGCTACATGAAATTTACTTGCTCCTAAAATTATAATTAATGCGATGGTGGTATAAGACAACGCCAACCCTGTCGTATAAAGCAATCCGCTTAAAAGCACTTTCTTTCTCCCGGAAAGTGTTTTGGCTATATAAGCAGTGGCTGTGATGTTCGTCGCTAACGGGCAGGGACTGATCGCCGTTAAAATGCCTAATAATAACGCGGAAAGAATTGGAATGTTTGTACTATCAATTAACTGATGTAAGGTTTCCATTTTGCTTTTTCAAGGCTTCATTTATCATTGCTTTCAATTCAGGAATGTATTTACTTTCATCATTTGCTTTTTCGAAGGCAAAATCACTCCAGTCCATGATATTATCTTTCCCGTTGACCACATTATTAATCATCAACGCTGTTCCGGTAGCCTGAAATTTCTCTGCCAGCTTTTCATTGGCTTCATCATCCACATCAATTATGGAAAACACAATGCTCCCACTTTTCAATTGTGCAGAAAAGTAAGTGTTTAATGTTTGCCTTGTGAATGCCTTCATGTGTTTACAGGTTTCACATTGTCTTGTTCCATGAAAGGCATATATTTCCAGGTGATTATTACTCTTGTCTATTGCAGCTTTAGTGCTATTAACAGGAGCGCAATCAGATTTATCTTCTTCGCTGCAACAGGGTTTTTCTTCTGATTTAGTTTTGCAGGTACCATCCGGATTGCAATCTTTTGAATTAGGATCAGCGCAACAGGCTTTTGAAACTCTTTCACCTGTTGCGGTGGGTAATCCGGCTTCGCTCCAGGCATTCATTCCTCCTTCCAGATTTGCAATATTTGTAAAACCATTTGTTTTCAACAGGTCAAAGGCCTCCTGACTTCTTTTTCCACTCCTACAAGCTACAATTACCTGTTTGTCCTGTGGAATACTCTTGATTTTACTTTCAAGTGTACCTAGTGGTATATGGATACAATTTTTTACATCAAAAGACTGTTCCGCTATTTCCTCCGGTTCGCGAACATCTATTAGCAAGGTGTTTTCTGTCAGCATAGCGGACGCTTCGGAAACGGTAACACTTTCCTTCTCGCTTTTAAAATGAGCTTGTGAAGAAGTTGAATTACAAGACACGATAAAGATGCCTGCAATAGCGGTGAGTGTGAAGATGAGTAATTTCATTTTATCTATGATTTATTTTATAATATGAGGTTAAACAAGTAGCCGGAAATAATTATACAAATGGCCACAACGGCAAAAAAAATAATCAGCATTTTCACCGACATTACTTTTTTAAGCAATAAACCTTCAGGAACTGACAACCCTACGACTGCCATCATAAAGGCTATGGCAGTTCCGATGGGAATCCCCTTTTGAACCAACACCTGCATAATGGGTAAAACACCTGCTGCATTGCTGTACATCGGAATCCCCACTAATACCGCTATAGGTACCGCAAAAGGGTTTTCTTTGCTTATGTATGCTTCGAAAAATCCGGTCGGAATAAAGCCATGCATTAATCCGCCGATAGCAATACCAATTAATATATAGAGCGACACCCCTTTAACAATTCCAAGTGCTTCTTTAAAAATTATTGGTATACGTTGCAATAAACTCAACTGCTCGTCTTCCTGTGTATCGTCCGAAAGTTGTTTATTCTTCAACAATTGCTGAACCCAATCCGTCAACAAATGCTCTAACTTCATTTTGCCGAGGATAAATCCTGCAATCATGGACAATACAATACCACTCACTACATAAATGATAGTTGTCTTCCATCCAAACATCCCGAGAAACATGGCTACCGAAATCGCATCAACGAGAGGAGAAGAAATCAAAAAAGCCAACGTTACGCCTAAAGGAATACCACCCTTTACGAATCCAATAAATAAGGGCACTGAGGAGCAGGAACAGAACGGTGTTATGGTTCCAAAGAACGATGCCAGAAAATAATCAAGTCCATACCACTTGCGTTTAGTTAAAAAACTCCGGACTTTCTCAATTGGGAAATAGGAGTTTATGATACCCATGATGACGGTAACCACTCCCAATAAAATGAAAATTTTTATAGTATCAAAAACAAAAAAGTTAACTGCATCTCCCACTTTTGAACCAACTTTTAGTCCAAGCATTGAATAAACCAGCCAGTCTGTGAAGTGTTGTAACCAGTTAAACATATACCATTATTAACAACCCGAAGTATCACAACATGAACTACCTCCTTTAATAGAAGAGGCGTCTCCTTTCGTCGGAAATCCCTTTTCTACCCAACGTGTAATTCCGTGCTGCATATTAATTACGTTCGTGTAACCATGATTAATTAAAAAACCTGCGGCTCTCAAACTTCTACCCCCTCCTTTGCAGACCATTATTACATCTTTGTCTTTTGGAACTTCATTATAACGTTCTTCAAATTCACTTAAGGGGATATTAATAATGTTTGGCACATCGTAAGCCAAGGCCGCCACTTCGTCCCTTTCACGAACATCCACTAATAATGCTCCTTCCTTTAGTCTACCCAAGGTTGTGGTTGGACAAATCTCTTTTACCAAAGTCTGATTTTCCATTTTCAGGCAATTAATAATTGTTTGATTTCATTAATATCCGCCACTCTGCCTTTTACCTTAATGACCTCATCAATCATCAATACCGGTGTGGATAGTACATTGTACTTCATCATTTCCTCTATGTCTTCCACTTTTGTGACCTGCGCCTCAATACCGGATTGTTTGAGGGCTTCAGAACATTATTGTAAGTGGTTTTACACTTTGGACACCCGGGACCTAATACTTTTATTTGTTTCATCTGGTCTTCTTATATAATTCCATTCGCAAATATACGAACAATTCGGTATAGTACGAACAATGTATATCATTTTGTTTAGTCAAAAAATCCCATCATTAAACCCTTGGCTAAGTTCCAATTCTCCCGATTAATACAATATTTTGTTTTAGGCGGAATAATTTCCCCTTGGATTAATCCTGCATCTAACAAAACTTTTAAATGTTGAGATAAAGTGCTTTTCGCGATGGGAAGTTCTTCTGCCATGTCCCCGTGATAACAACAACTTTGCTTTTATAATAATTGTAAAATAGTTACCCGAACAGGGTTTCCCAATGCATTAGCAAACCTGGCAATCAATTCCTGATTTTGTGTGAATTTTTCCTTTGTTCCCGGCATACCTTATTCGTTTATCTATTCGCAAATATACGAACTATAATTGGAAAAGTCACCCTACGGTTCAGAACTTTTTTGATCAAAGGTTCTTGAGCGAACTTGATAAGACGCAGCGAACGATTCCCCAGTGAGCGAAGCGAACGATCCCCTGAAATGAGCGTTACCCACAAATCAACATCCCATTGTTAATAATTTTCAATTATTTCCTATATTTGCCGTTCTTCAATTGTAACAGTATAACCCACTCATTACCATGTTCCAACAACTGAAAAACAAAGGGGTAATCACCCGTCCGGCAGATACGAACGGAAATGGCGCTATTAACATCATTGGTGCAGGTACCGTCATCGAAGGCGAAATTAAGTCCAATGGCGATGTCAGAATTGACGGAACCATAAGAGGATCAGTTAGTTCTAAGTCGAAGGTGGTGATAGGTAGTACAGGACAAGTGGAAGGAGATGTCATCTGCCAAAATGCTGATATTTCAGGTGCTGTAAAAGGCAATACCACGGTGGCTGAGATGCTATTTTTAAAATCACAGGCTCGTATCAATGGCGATATTCTTACCGGGAAACTCGTTGTAGAAGTAGGCGCGAGCTTTACCGGCAACTGCAGCATGGGTCCGTTAATCAAAGACATCAAACATGGCGAGCGATCAGCCCCAAAACTCGCCGAAAAAACGGCTTGACAATTATATCCGCTACTCATCGATGGGCCTCCAAATGGGTGCCACCATCTTTCTGATGACCTGGGCGGGCGTAAAACTCGACGAATACCTTCAATTAAAATTTCCGGCCTTTACCCTTTTCCTCGCACTCTTTTCTGTGGCGGGTGTGATGTATTATTTCATAAAACAGATTTCTAAAAAAATGTAATGTCCCCGTGAACGCATGTAATGACAGGTCGCGACCTGTCATTACATGCGTTCACGGTTCCGGGGTCGGACCTGTCCCTACATACGTGGATTGTTTTCCCGGGACAGGTCGCGACCTGTCATTACATGCGTGGATTGTTTTCCCGGGACAGGTCGCGACCTGTCCCTACATACGTGGATTGTTTTCCCAGGACAGGTCGCGACCTGTCCCTATATACGTGGATTGTTTTCCCGGGACAGGTCGCGACCTGTCCCTACATACGTGGATTGTTTTCCCAGGACAGGTCGCGACCTGTCATTACATGCGTGGATTGTTTTCCCGGGACAGGTCGCGACCTGTCCCTACATACGTGGATTGTTTTCCCGGGACAGGTCGCGACTTGTCCCTACATACGTGGATTGTTTTCCCAGGACAGGTCGCGACCTGTCCCTACTTTTGTACTTTCGCACCTGCCTGCCGGCAGGCAGGTTTCGTATTCTTATGAAGAACTTCTTGCTTAAATTAATACTTCTGACTGCTCTAACGTCTGGCATATACTATTTCATGGGAAATTATATTCCTGCCAAATGGTATTATCCCGGGTTTGTTTGGTTGCCTTGTTTCATTGCCATCGTGACGGCAATATTGCATTGGGGATTGGTAAAGAGATTAGGTGATAGTAAAAAATTTATTCGCTATTATATGGGATCCACGGGATTAAAATTATTTATTTATCTCACCATCATTATCGTTTTTGCATTTATTAATAAACCGATGGTGATACCGTTTGCATTAAGCTTTTTCTTTTTTTATTTCTCTTTCACAGTTTTTGAGGTCGCTGAAGCTTATAAGAATTTTGGAAACACGACATCAATCGTTCCCGACGGTGGGGCATCGAAAACAGGAAACATCTCCAATATAAACTGATGGTGATGGGCGTTGGTCTACACTAAGATTCTAAATATACATATGATTTTTTTTGCATATTAATTTCTTACGATTTTCGATTCACACTTATTCATCTGTGCTACTACGTTCTTACTTAAAATTGATTTTATATATACCCAGGTCTTTGCGCTAAAAATGCCGTTATAAGGTTCTGCTCCCAGTTTATAACCGATTCCTTCATACTCCAGAACTACTGGATGATGATGCGCGTAATAGAAAATAGATTTAATACCCATCATCCGGTACATCAATTGCACATTCACTCCGGCAACCAATGAACCTGCAACAATACCAGTGATGAAATTATAATCATTGAATATCGCCCAGAAAGCGCCTATTACAGCAAATGCAATTTTCATTGTCCTTCCTACTTTATGATACCAAGCCGCAAGCTCGCTGCGCGGTAAAAGAACAACGCGCTGATGTATGATGGTCTTGCGGTACACACTTGTGCTAGTTACCTGTGTGCGGTGCATCATTATCTGACAAGGTTCAGGGCCTGCTTCTTCGTTTTCTTTAAAAAAACATTGATTCGATTCCACTTCAATTTGCAAGGCATTGGAAGCAATCGGATGATGATAGAAATTGATACTTGCCGGTGGAATGGTAAGCCAGCCTTTTTGCAGCGGACAAACGGTATAGTGCAAAACCGTTTCTTTAACGGCATTTCCATCTCTATGCACAACACGGTGATCGACGGTAGGTCCGGCAGTGATTATCCAACCCTGCAAGACCGGCTTCCTGAAAAAACGCCCTTCTCCGGGAAACGAAAACGTTAACTCTACTTCTTCATTCAACTTCACCTTACTTGTATCAACCTCAGCCTTTAAATATTCATAATGAATGAGTGATTCGGAAAAGGAAAATCCGGAACTACGTAAATCATACGCCGACCTCTTTCCGGGATCAATCAAAACCTGATAGGCTTCGAGTACCTCTTTAAAACGCTCAGGAGCTTCGGCGTCACCGGGATTTTTATCGGGATGAAATTTTAAAGCCAAACGATGATAGGCTTTCTTAATTTCCGCTGCATTCGCCTGAGAGGAAATTCCAAGCACGGTATAATAGTTTCGGACAGCCATGGATGAATAACGTAACAAAATTAAAGAGTATTATATCTTAACACCATAAATGCCGGCACATTAAAACAACATGTTGATCAGCAAAACCTTTCTTACCTTCGTCCGGTAATTTATCTCAATGAAACGCATCGCAATTCTCGGCTCCACAGGATCCATCGGAACACAAGCTCTTGAAGTTATTCAGGCGAATCCGGAGCATTTTCACGTTGAAGTTTTAACGGCGTATAGCAATGCGGATTTACTTATACAACAAGCCAGGATTTTTAAACCAAATGCTATTGCGATTTGCGATACAGCGAAGCTGGAAATGTTAAAAGATGCATTAGCCGGTGAAGATGTGAAAGTATATGGGGGACAAGAGTCGATTGTTCAACTCATGAGCATGGATAGTATCGACCTGGTCTTAACAGCAATGGTCGGTTTCGCCGGACTTGAGCCCACCCTTGAAGCCATCCGCAACAAAAAGAACATCGCCCTCGCCAATAAAGAAACCCTCGTTGTAGCGGGTGACCTGGTGACAAAGTTGGCAATGGAAAACAAAGTTAGCATTTATCCTGTTGATTCTGAGCACTCTGCGATTTTTCAATGTTTGGCAGGGGAGATGCATAATCCCATTGAAAAGATAATCCTGACGGCCTCCGGAGGGCCCTTCCGCGGAAAAAAAGAGGGGAATTGGAAAAAATCACCAAATCAGAAGCGTTGAAGCATCCCAACTGGACCATGGGCGCTAAAATAACCATCGACTCCTCCACGCTCATGAACAAGGGTCTGGAAATGATCGAAGCGAAATGGCTATTTGATTTGCAACCGTCCGAGATAGAAGTGATCGTTCACCCACAATCCATCATTCATAGTATTGTACAATTTCGCGATGGTAGCATGAAGGCACAGATGGGTTTACCCGACATGAAACTCCCCATTCAGTATGCAATGGGTTATCCACATCGACTTCCCTCCGATTTTCCCCGGTTTGATTTCATGAATTTTCCGCAACTCAGCTTTGAAGCTGCCGACGAAGAGACCTTCCGATGTTTGGGATTAGCGAGAATGGCCATGGAGAAAGGAGGTAATCTCCCCTGCATCATGAACGCTGCCAATGAAGTAGCGGTTGCTGCATTTCTAAGGGATGAAGTCGGATTTTTGCAAATGGCGGAAATAATTGAAGAAACGATGCAGCGTGTCTCCTTCATTAAATCACCTTCTCTCGACGATTACCGATCAGGAGATGCAGAAGCCCGTAGCATTTCCGCCGAACTCATCCGCAAAGCCGCCATAAAAATCTAATGCAACAACATAAATTTATTTTCGTTCAAGCAATAACCAGTAAACTCATTCACTGATCATACCATCAACATTAAATTCTCCAACTGACTCATAAAATCATCTTATCAAACAAAACGTTCGCACATTCATCACAAAGCGCTGGTAAGCCGGTTAAGTCATATTTCGTATTTTCGTAATTCGTATTTTCGTGCCCATTCGTAATTCGTATCCTCCTTATCTATAGCATCCCTCACAAAAATCTCTAAATGCAAGGTTTAATTATGGCTGCCCAGCTCATCCTGGGACTCTCAATACTCGTTACGCTCCACGAACTCGGACACTTTCTGGCTGCCCGCGCTTTTGGTATTAAAGTTGAAAAGTTTTATCTCTTCTTCGATGCATGGGGATTTAAACTCTTTAGCTATAAGAAGGGCGACACCGAATATGGTATCGGATGGCTTCCATTTGGAGGTTATGTGAAGATTGCCGGAATGGTGGATGAAAGTATGGATACCGATCAGTTAGCATCACCACCACAGCCCTGGGAATTCAGATCGAAGCCGGCATGGCAACGATTAATTGTTATGGTAGCCGGTGTGACCATGAATGCTATATTGGGAATTATCATTTTCAGTTTTACATTACTCCATTACAAAAAAGAATATCTTCCCAATGATCAACTCATTCAGGGAAATGGTATTTATGCGTACACCTTAGGTAAGGAAATCGGCTTACAGGATGGAGATAAAATTCTGGCGATTGATGGAAAACCAATTGAGCGCTTTGAAGATGTGCTTTCCTCACGCGTGCTCTTTGGTGCTTCTCTTTCTGTCTCCAGAAACAATCAAACTCTTGAAGTGGAAGTGCCCGATAATTTTTACAGAAAAGTAAGTGCTGCAGGCCGATGGAATTTTATTGGTTATGGACCTTTACAGTTTGAGATCGGTAAAGTAATGCCCGGAGAGCCTGCAGAAAAAGCAGGAATACTGGCGGGAGATAAAATTGTTGCTATAAACGGAGAAAAAATAGCGGGTAGTGATGATCTGGTCAGCAAGGTCAGTAAATTAAAAAACAAAGAGGTAATTCTGACGCTTTTTAGAAACAATCAAAATATCACGGTCACCAGTACTGTTACCGATAAAGGTACTATTGGAATTGCCTACGATGCATCTCCTGTAAAAAATTCAGGCTATACGATGCAGCCTTATACTTTTGGAAGTGCATTGGCTTTTGGTACAAGTGATGCAATAGAAGCCTTAGTATCGAATGCGAAAGGATTAGGAAAAATATTTACCGGAGAGGAAAAGGCTACCGACTCTGTTCAGGGACCGATCGGCATTGCTACTATTTATGGCGGAGTTTGGGATTGGGCAAGATTCTGGGCCATCACCGGACTATTGTCAATGGTACTTGCATTTATGAATATGCTCCCGATACCTGCACTGGATGGCGGACACGTGGTATTCCTCATCATAGAAAGCGTATTCCGTGTAAAGCTCAGCGACAAAGTAATGGAAAGAGCACAAGTAGTTGGAATGGTCATTCTTCTCTCTTTACTTATTTTCGCTGTAGGTAATGATGTGTGGAAGCATATTTTAAATTAAAGATGTATAGACGAATTACAAGCAAAGGTTTTTAAAACCGAATTGTTTATATCTCCTTCTTTCAAACATTTCATTTGGGGTATAACCTTCTACTTTTGAAGGATGATGCGCATCGCCCTATTTAGCTTTCTGCTTTTATTGTTATCAACTACTCTTCCTGCACAAGGAACGGAAAAGAATAGCTCCATTGTACTTATCCCCTTCCTTCCTGAATTTTATCTCAGCGATGCTGAAAGAGATATCATGGCACAAACCCATCGTTCTCCCGATGAATATCGGTACTACTTTCGAAAAACACTGGACTTAAAAATCCAGGCTGAACTGGAAGAATTGGGTGTTTGCCATAGCATGTTACAGGATACCACTCATCATGGTAAACTGCTGCTTGAAAGATTTTATGAAAAAGCAGGTTATTCTTACAGTGAACCGGTGGGCACGAAATCTAAAAAAGAAAACATATTTTCCAAAATCAGTAAATCTTTAGAAGAGACTCCCGACCAGCATACGTCAGAAAAAGTAATCATCGGTGATGGTGAACAAAAGTTTATGCAGGCTGAAATTAAGGATACTGCTCTTCTCAACTCTATTTGCTCTAATTCACAAAGCCATCTCATCGTAAGTATCAATCAATTTGAAATTCGTACTAATTATAAAACCTGCATAGACATTTCAAACAAAATATATGAGCGGGATCTTATTATACATTATTCCATATTCAACACAAGCGGAAAACAACTCAAAGGAAACTATATCGCAATTAGTTTTCCATCAAACTCAAGCAGTGATCGTGAAATTGGAGAACGATTATTTCCTGAGATTGGTCGAGTGCTCCGTCAAGAAATAGAAAAATTGAATAATCTGGTAGCGACGGAGGAATAGCAGGTATAAAATCTTATTCGCTTCCTTTTGGTAATACTTATAATTAAATCTTTATTCTGCTTTTGGATTACTTTTCATCCAAAATTTGTACTTTTTGAATTGAAATCGCTGAAAAATGAAAAAAAACTGAAATCTGTTATTTCGTCTACAAGCATTTTCCATGCATTTAAAATTCATCATAAATAGCGGCATGTGACCCCGAAAACGCGATTATTGCTCTTTTATTGGGTGAAAAATGATCAAAATCAGGGCGAAAATATGTTAAAACGCAATAAAAAATCAATTGCAACCTGCTTATAAACAAGCAATTGTTTATTAAAATTCAGATTTTTTGGAATAGTGCCGGAATTGACAATAAATTTGCACCCAACCTTAATAAAAAAAGCAATGAAAAAGAGCTTACTCATCTTAGCAATGTTTATCGGTGCTGCAGCTTCAGCACAAGACATGACTTCAAAAAAAGGAACTCCAATCCTTCCGGAAGCTGGAGACTGGAGCATCGGTATTGGCGCAAACTCTACTTTAGAGTATTTCGGAAACCTGATGAACGGCAGCAACAGTGCTCCTTCATTTGACTGGCCCGGTTCACAGAATGTAATCCATGGTAAAATGATGAAGGACGAAAATACGGCTTACCGTATTGGTCTTCGTATCGGATTTAACTCTGGAAAAACTACAGAAGCAGATCCACAGGAAGGTGAACTTTCTGAAACTAAAACCTCTGCAATGGACATCAACCTGATGGGTGGTATCCAGAAGTATCGTGGTAAAGGCCGCTTACGTGGTTTTTATGGAGGTGAAGTTGGATTCGGCATCGGAAGTGATAAAACTACTATGACTTACGAAGGTGATGCTCCTCAAGGATCTACACTCGAAGACAAAAAAGGCGGTACTTTCGAATTCGGTATCCGTGGTTTCATCGGTGCTGAATATTTCTTCGCTCCAAAGATGTCAGTTGCCGGTGAATTTGGCTGGGGAATTGGTCTTGGTTCACAAGGCGAAGGCGAACAAACAATCGCTGACGGAACAGGTGGAAGTGATTCTGCTAAAACAGGTAAATCAAGCAACTTCAGCATCGACACTGACAATGCAGGCGGTTCTATTATCCTGAACTTCTACTTCTAAGAATTTAATTAATTAAAAAAAGGCTGTCTCTATACGGGACAGCCTTTTTTTATTCCGGTCCGGCCCGGCTATATTTTCTTTTTTTCAACCACCTTCTACTCTATTTTAATACAACTTCAGGAATTTGATCATCTTCTTTTGTTTTGCTGATGAAAAAGATGGAAATTTGATTCCGTAAGACATCCCTACCCTGTGAGCGAAAGTTTCGAGATACGTTTGCCCCAATTTGAAGGTCCTTTTGACCTGCTGCTCTTCTTTATTGAAAGGGATGAGTTGGATATCCATGATATTCCGATTGCAATTATCACCAATGAGTTTTTCGATTACATGCATCAGATGCAGTCCATGAATATTGAACTGGCCAGTGAATTTATTTTGGTAGCTGCAACACTCATGCGCATCAAAGCGAGATTATTGCTACCACGTTATGAGAAGGACGAAGAAGGAAATGAGATAGATCCCCGTCAGGATCTGGTCCGCCAATTACTCGATTACAAACAATTCAAAGCTGCTGCGGAAGATCTCCGGGCTATGGAAGATGAACGACTGATGCGTTTCCAGAGAGGAAATTTGCAACAGGAACTCTCTAAAATGATAAATACGAGTGATGCCGGATATGCAGGGGAATTGAACCAACTGACACTTTATCGCCTCATAGCCACTTTTGAAAAGGTGATGTCGCGCTTTGAAGTGAATCAGAATAAAGTAATGCATACTATTGTTCAGTTGCCGTTTTCAATAGATTCACAAAAAGAATATATACGCGGTATGCTGGTAAAAAAACCGCAGTCTAATTTCACCGATATCTTTGAAGAATGTGGCACGAAGCTTCATGCTGTTTTTACTTTTCTTGCCTTGCTGGAATTGTTACAAAATCGTGTGTTACTTATATTTATGGGAGATGGATTCAATAATTTCGTGATCTGTACTCCGGAAGCAGCACCTGAAACTCAAGCCCCACCGGAAGAGGATGCAAACTGATCCAAGGGAACTACTTAAGCACTTTTCACCGAAGCGAATTATATGGCCGGTATTGATAGGTTTAGGCGTAACGGTTTGGCTCTTCCTGAAAGATTTTGATATCGCAGCCTTTCGAGCCGTAAATTGGACAAGGAATTCCACTTTTTGGTTCTTCCTGGCTATCGTCTCTGTTGTAATTCGGGACTGGGCGTATATGGTTCGGATACGGGTATTGACCGATAATAAACTCAATTGGAGCAGGGCATTTATCGTTATCATGTTGTGGGAATTCAGTTCTGCATTAGCACCGGGCATGTTGGGTGGAGGATTCATCTTTGCTATCTTCATTTTGAACCGCGAAGGCATTCATATGGGGAGAAGCATAACTGCCATACTTTACTCCTCCTTCCTTGATGGTATATTCCTCGCCGTTATGGCTCCATTGGTTTACTTTATTGCCAGTAAGCAAGCCTTATTCTCCGGCATTCACATGAATACAAGTTTTGGGAACAGTATTTTTTATACTTTCTGGACGGTATATTTTTTAATCCTCGCTTATAAACTCTTTGTAGCATACGCCTTGTTTGTAAATCCACATTTTGTAAAACGATTACTCATCAGCATGTTTTCTGCGCCCTTGTTACGACGATGGAAAGAAGGAGCAATAGAAACCGGAGATCAACTGGTAATCGCTTCCAATGGACTAAAAGATAAAAATCTCAATTATTGGATGTGGTCACTGGGATCCACCTTTGTATCCTGGACGGCCAGGTATTCTATTGTCAACTGCATCATTCATGCCTTCCATGGCAATATGCCTGTTCATGATTTTGTGGTGTACGGCAAACAGGTCATCATGGGTATCATCATTTTATTGAGTCCAACACCGGGTGGCAGTGGTCTCGCTGAATACATGTTTACCGATTTTCTGGGGGAATTTATTTCCAAAGGACTTGCTCCGACGTTGAGTATCCTCTGGAGAATGCTCAGCTATTATCCCTATCTGTTCATCGGCGCCATTATTTTACCGAGATGGATCAGGAGACATATAAAAATGGAAAAATTGAAATTGTAATGTCCGTTTGTCGTAGTCGTAGTGACAGGTCGCGACCTGTCACTACATATGGACATTGGTGGGGTAACAGGTGTGACAGGTGTGACAGGTCGCGACCTGTCACTACAACGACGATCACGACACCGCGGCCGGTGGTTCCATCACAGATCCACAACTCTTGCAGGTTCGGAGATCCAATGATGCATAAAATTTATTCATCACCTGCGGCAATTGGTTGACAATATCTTCTAAACTGAAAAATTCTTCATATAATTTATTGTGACATTTTTCGCAAAACCACATACAGGCATCTTTTTCCTGTGGATCACGGTATCGTTCTATCACCAGTCCAATCGTGTTTGGACCTCTCTGCGGTGAATGAGGAACACATTTTGGTAGCAACCACATTTCACCTTCCTTGATGTGGATGTCACGTTGCTTTCCTTCGTCGATAATTTTAACCGTAATATCTCCCTCCAATTGGTAAAAAAGTTCTTCTGCCTCTTCCCAGTGGTAATCCTTACGTGAATTCGGACCACCTACTATCATTACAATAAAATCATCATTGGCCTTAAAAACCTGCTGATTCCCTACCGGAGGTTTTAATAAGTGACGGTTTTCATCGATCCACTTTTTTAGATTGAAGGGGGTTGCTACAGACATAATGCGTTGATTTTTGAAGAGGACTAAGATACTAAAAATCGGCCTGAAATACTGAATTATCAGGGAGGTGTATAAACGACTCCCCAGCCACTATTTATTCCGGGAATATCCTGTTATCTTCGCACACAATGGATCTCAACTTACAACATAAAACTGCATTGGTTTGTGGAAGCACACAAGGCATTGGACGGGCGGCGGCTCAGGAAATTGCAAGGCTAGGCGCGCATGTTATTTTACTCTCACGAAATGAAGAAAAATTACGTGAAACTTTATCCTCCCTGGACACTTCCATGGGACAAAGTCATAAATTTTTAGCGGCGGATTATAGTGAACCTAATCAACTTAAATCTAAAATTGATTCATTGGTAAAAAGCAATGAACCTATTCACATTTTAGTAAATAATACCGGGGACCTCCCGGCGGCCTCATCTCCAATGCTAAAACAGAAGAATTTTTAGCTGCATTTTCAAATCATCTTGTATGCAACCATATACTTGTTCAAGCCCTTTTGGATGGAATGAAGAAAGAAAAATATGGTCGGATAATCAATGTAATTAGCACATCCGTCAAACAACCTTTAAAAGGTCTGGGCGTTTCCAACACTATACGTGCCGCAGTGGCCAATTGGTCGAAAACATTAGCAGGTGAAGTGGCCGGCTTTGGTATTACGGTGAACAATGTTCTACCGGGAGCTACCAATACCCAACGATTGCAGAGTATCATCGAAAATAAATCAAAAATTCCGGCGAGTCGGAAAATGAAATTGTCAATGAAATGGAAAGTGAAATTCCGATGGGAAGATTTGCTGATCCGTCAGAAATTGCAAATGCCATCGCCTTCCTCGCTAGTCCTGCTGCCTCTTATATTACCGGCATCAATATACCTGTTGACGGTGGAAGAACCGCCTGCCTCTAACGTTCAGCGCCTTTCACCATCTTTGTTTTAATGAAAGATTGACATGGCTGCGAATTTTATAAATTGTATTATCTGATTCATCGCAACTCATGCTGGAAATTTCATAATGAACAAAAAAAGAAAAGATATTTATTCTTTGCTTATTCTGATCGCTTTGATCGCGACATATATTCTCTTTTTCCGTCAAAATACTGAACAAAGTACATCGACACGCACCGATCTTCGTGAAGCTGCATTTCGTTCTAAACCTATATATTATACCAAGCATGCGAAATGCAGGATGGACTGCAGGCAAATAGATGAATCAGAAGTGAAAGAAATTTTAAACGACGGAATAATAAATTACCGCAAGAGTGATCTGAAAGATAAGCCCTGTCCTACTTATGCTGTAGAAGGAATTACAGACGATAAACAACGTGTTCGAATTGTTGTCGGCAACTGTGATTCACAAGCCAGTATTATTACGGTAATAGACCTGGAAAATGAATTCGAATGTGCTTGCAAATAGGAATACGCTTCACACGTTCTAAAACTAATTTCTCAGGGTGAAGGGAAGTTGAAATTATTTACTGCTCCTCCTATCCAAATCGGCATTTTACTCCATGTCTCTAATGAATTTCGATGTTTAAGTACCACAAAAAAACTTTGATTTAAAAGAAGGGAGGGCAAGGTCAATGAAACCGAACCTGATGTTGTAATGAGTGCATTTGCACCATATGCTATGTCAAATGGCGCTTGAGGATATCTTAATTCAATATGTACCGAATCAGCAGCAAAAGGCTGACTGTTGACACCGGACTCATACAAAGTTGCCCGCATTTGTCCGGTACCAAGATATTGACCTTCCAATAACACCTGAAGATTCAGAACAGGCAAAGGACAAGCCTGGAGCAAATACGGTGCAGTTGAAATACAGTCAATAATAACAGCGTAGGAACCGGCTGAAGTCGCTAATATACTTTGAGTAGTTGCACCCGTGTTCCATAAATAAGTAGTGCCGGGAGAAGCTAATAATGGGATAGTATCACCAGGACATAAAATTTGATTACCGTTACCGGAAATAACCGGGTTATTCGTCCCTTTTAAAAGAATATCATCAATTCGATATTGTGTTGCAGTACCGATATTCATGAATCGCAAATGCAAATTAGAAGTTGCAGGAATTATTCCGGAAGCTGTACGGAAATACCAACCTGCCCCATTGCTTAATGAAGCAAAACTCAAATCATTAAAAGTAACACCATCTTCACTCCACTGCACTTTTAAATCAACACCGGTTGCAGTTGTCGAATTTTTATAAATGCCAAAACTTAATTCCATGTTCGCTTTTCCAAGTGTATTAATGCCTGAAATGATGAAATTTCTTCCTGCAACATTGGTTAAAAAAACATTAGCAGCAGCACTCGACTGCCCATAATTAGAGGACTGCTGCGTGTTCCTTACATCACCATTACCACTCATCGCTAAATCATCGCTTAAAAATCCATTGTTAAACTCATGGACAGCGATAGCAGTAGTAGCAGCAACCGATCCTATATTTTCATAAAATATTGTATCAGATAATTGTCCACTTAAGGCGGATACTACTATTGGAGCCAATGTTGAAACACAACCGAAATTATTGGTCACCGTAACTGTATATAGTCCGGGAGTTGAGACGTGGATAGCGGGACTTGTGGCTCCTGTGGACCATAAATAGGAGTTGGCAGAACTGCAGCTAAGCAGAATTGTATCGCCTGTACATAACTGAAGCGGTCCAACAGGAGATACTGTTGCTGAAGTACCTGTCTGAATTATAAATGTAGAAAAAGGCAAAGTATCATTCCCGTTATTAATATCACCTGTGGTCAGAAATGTATGTGAAGAAAAAGTATACATTCCACCTTCTAACATTGCATATCCCGGTTGAAATTGAATTATTGTATCCGCTCCGGCGGCAAGCACCCCTGCATTTAGTAATCTGGAAAAATTGGTAACAGCTAATGAAGGTGATGCGGCAACTACATTCACGACAACAGGATCATTTGCAAAATTGATACTTGTACTTCCATAATTTTTCACGCTCACCTTCAACATTACATTTTCATCAGGACATATAGACAAGGGTGGAACGAAGGCTAAAACACCAACATCATTAAAAGGTGAAGAAGAAGGAACGGTGAAATTCAACGACGCCATCACCGGAAGATGATCGGATGCATGGTGCAACGCATTCGCAACATTCACACTCACCGCGGAATTGGGCTGATGATTAATTGAATCATTATAATGCTGTCCATCATTACCGAATACCTGTAACGAACCGGGAACATACGTAACGCCTCCTGTTTGCAGAATACCATTCGAAAATAGTATCATGTCAAATCGATCATCAAGACCCCCGGTTGAACCACCACCAAAACTTCTTAAACGGGTAGATTGACTATGGTAGGGAGCGTAAGCAGGATTATTCCATAAACCGGGGAGATTCAATACATCATAAAACTGACCCTCCGCGCCCGGTTGAAGCTCTAATAATTTTTGATAGGCAGTTTCATTACTACTGTAAATATTAAAATCACCACAAACTAAAAAGTTGGATCCCGGAGCAAAAGCATTGGTCACCTTTCTCAAACTATCCACTTCTGCTGCGCGTTGTTGCTCATTGGTTACACCTGTACTCGCCTTGAGATGGACTACAAAAATTGTTAAAGTATCGCCACTTGCATTATGAACTAATTTAAAAGCATTAATATCGCGCAGGGAGTTTGTATAGGCGTGTTACTGATAAACTGAAATTTAGAAAATTTAAAAAATATTCCACGATCAGTATCATCGCTATTAATGTATGTTCCCTTGGCATACAGTGTAGCACTTGCATTCATTACATTGTTCAAAAATCCCAGATCTCCACTTAAACTATTTAATTCTTCAATAACAAGAATATCAGGATTAGCGGCTTCGATCACAGTCCGGAAGTAGGGATTACGTAAAGCAGTATCAGCATTTGGATTTGAAATAGCAGGATAATTAAGAAGATTATAGGCCATTATCTTTACCTGATCCTGCGTTTGAGCACACAATGAGTTTGCTATGAATAGCAAACTCATCCATAGCAGAAATTTACAGGAAGTGCAATGAAGGAGGTTCATAGTCCGGGAACCTTGAAAAAAAATAAGGCCATTGATAATAGGAGGAGGATTTCAGGGATAGCTAATGTAAGGTATATTTCCGAATCGCACAAATGTTTACACAAAGGCCTGAATAGCAAATTTTTAAACGGTGGTGAAAAGTAGTTTACAATACATACAAGAAAAATTTCCACTATTGAAATCAAACTTGCTGAAGCATTAGTAGTTTTACAGAAGAATATAATCCATCCATGCAAAAAATTCAAAATTACATCAACGGTAAATTAACGGCGCCGCTTTCCGGAAAATACATCGATAACTATAATCCTGCGACCGGACAGGTATATAGTCTCATCCCTGATAGTGACGAACAGGATGTAGCGTTAGCCGTAATCGCTGCTGAAGCGGCCTTTCCCGTATGGAGTGCTATGCGTACAGAAGAGAGATCTGCACTATTGATCCGGTTAAGTGAGTTGATTGAAAAACATCTGGAACGTTTTGCTGTTGCAGAATCGATAGATAACGGTAAGCCGGTATGGTTAGCTCGCACCGTTGATATTCCCCGCGCCGTATCTAATTTTCATTTCTATGCGACCGCGGCATTGCATATGTCCACGGAAGCGCATGCCATGGGAGATATAGCCATCAACTATACCGTACGTACACCCATTGGCATTGCAGGATGTATTTCGCCATGGAATCTGCCCCTCTATCTTTTCTCCTGGAAGATCGCTCCTGCGCTGGCATCCGGAAACTGTGTCGTTGCCAAGCCTTCAGAAATCACCCCCATGACAGCCTTTATGCTTTCCGAATTAGCCATTGAAGCCGGCATACCTCCCGGTGTGTTGAATATCATTCACGGACATGGAACCAAAGTTGGAAAAGCTATTGTTGCACATCCAAAAATACAGGCAGTATCCTTCACCGGAGGCACCAAAACCGGAGAAGAAATTTCCCGTATTGCGGCTCCTATGTTCAAGAAATTATCTTTGGAATTAGGAGGAAAAAACCCAAATATTATTTTCGCAGATTGCGATTTTGACAAGGCAGTTAAAACAACTGTTCGTTCCTCCTTTTCCAATCAGGGCGAAATCTGTCTTTGCGGTTCGAGGATATTTATCGAAAGGAGTATTTACGATAAATTCAAATCCGCCTTTGTGCAAGAAGTGAAAAAGTTGAAAACCGGCGATCCGCTGGATGATACTAACTGGCTGGGCGCGATCGTCTCAAAACCACATATGGAAAAAATCCTGCATTACATTGACTTGTCAAAACATGAAGGGGGAAACTATTTTAACAGGTGGAAAACGTATTCATTTGGGTGGCATTCACAGTGAGGGCTATTATATTGAACCCACAATCATCGAAGGACTCCCGCACGATTGCCGGACCAATCAGGAAGAGATATTTGGACCGGTGGTGACCTTACAACCTTTCGATACGGAAGAAGAGGTTTTATCCTATGCCAACAGTACTACTTATGGTCTTGCTGCAACGCTCTGGACACAACATCTTACCAGAGCACATCGGGTAGCAGGAAAATTGCATAACGGTATTGTATGGGTGAACTGTTGGCTCTTACGTGATTTAAGAACACCCTTTGGCGGCATGAAAGCTTCCGGGGTAGGAAGAGAAGGCGGGTTTGAAGCATTAAACTTCTTTACCGAAGAAAAAAATATTTGTATCAAATTGTAAATGATGGTGAAAACCGGAAGAAGAATTGCACAGGTTTGATCGTAAATAAATAAGATTAATCAATACTCTCGGCCATGTAATAGCACTTCCAATAGTTGCTTTTCATCTATTCAAAACGCATGAACACGCTTTCATAGGCAGTTTTATTATACATTAGTACTCTCGACTAAAACACAATTTCTCTAAATCAACATTATAGATTTTTCCCTATGAAAATCATAAAGGCCTGAATCAATTAATTTACTCTCAGTATTTTATTAAGAATAATTTCCGATAAATTGTAAACAAAAGTTTTTTTTATTATCTTCGCAATTGACACTACCACTATACTAAATTAATTGATAGAAGTTATTTAGTATTTTTATCTATTGATTGATGCCGCTTTAAATACAGCTTCGCTATTGGCATTGGTTCAGTTAACTACTTTGTTATTCGTGAAACCAAAATAGCGAAATACACTTCAAAAAATCATAAAACGGACCTGTTATGGAAGAAAACCTCAGATTGAATTTCACCGAAAGTAATAACTTTCTAACATTGGGAGTTGAAATTGAATTACAGGTGATGGAAAAAAGCACCAATCAACTCACCCCAAAGGCACATGATTTCATTACAAACATTGATAATCCAAAACTTACAAAGGAACTTTTTCAAAGTATGTTGGAGATAATTACCGGGATATGTACAAATGCACATGAAGCATATATTGATCTTGACAATAGTTTGAAGCAAGTGGACCAATATGCTTTTGATCACGCGCTTAGCTTATGTTCTACCGGCAGTCATCCAACGGCAAATTATAATGACAGGATGATCACAGAATCGAAGCGTTATCAGGAGCTTATTGATCGAAATCAGTGGCTGAGCAGAAGAACTTCTGTATATGGATTACATGTTCATGTTGGGATGAGAAATGGGGATGAATGTATTGATTTCAGTAATTTTTTCGTTCGTCAACTTCCCATACTTCTTGCACTTTCTGCCAGCTCTCCTTTTTGGATAGGAAAAGATTCCGGACTCGCCTCAACACGGCCCACCGTATATGAAGCAATCCCTACCTGTGGTTTACCTTATTTCTTTAAAAACTGGGAAGCCTTTAACAAAAGATATCAGGATCTGATCAGAGTACAATCCATTAAAAGCATGAAGGACCTTTGGTGGGATTTAAGACCCAGTCCCGGTCATGGCACACTCGAAATAAGGATTTGTGACGGACCTGCCACTTTAAAAGAAATGAAAGCTTTAGTAGCCATGATTCATTCGATGGCTCATTGGTATAGCGATAATAAAGTAGAATTCAATTCTACTTATGGAACCATTCCGGAAAGATGGATTTTGCGAGAAAACAAATGGCGAGCCATTCGACATGGACTTGAAGCGCAATTTATAGATGAGAGTACCATTTCCAACTTACCGGCCCGAACAGTGGCCTACAATTGGCTGGAGAAAATTAAGCCCTATTTCGAAAAGCATCAATATAATGATTCTGAAAATATCATTGTTAACCTACTCGAAAAAGGAAATAGCTCATCTCGTCAAAGAAAGGTTTATAAACACAGTGGTGATCTTGAAGAAGTAGTTCGCCATAATATAAGTGAACATTTATCCAGACAGCCTATCTGGACAAGTTAATCCTTAGCAATTGAAATTAAAGTAATCTATCGGTATACAGTATATGTTACGAATTGAAAATGATAATTTGCGGGTAGATATTAACCCGATGGGAGCTGAACTAATCAGTTTATATAATAAACTATTTCGACTTGAATACCTCTGGCAGGCAGGCAAAGAATGGTCAAAGAGCTCGCCTGTACTCTTTCCTATTGTCGGGCAATTAAAGGAGAATAGCTATACTTATAACGGTAATGAATATACGATCGCGCGACATGGATTTGCAAGGGAGAAACTTTTCAATCTCATTGAAGAGGGGGCCGGCAAACTTGTTTTCCGATTGAAAGATGACGAGGATACACGAAAAAATTATCCATTTCAATTCCATTTTGACATCAGTTATACGCTAAAAGGGAACGAATTAAATGTAGAATATAATGTGTTTAATTCCGGAAAGGATACGATGTACTTTTCTGTTGGTGCCCATCCGGCTTTTCGTGTGCCCCTGGACTTGCGCGACCACTACGATGATTATTATATTGAATTCAGCGATGAGGAAAACTCTTCATTATGGCCGTTGAAAGAGGGATTGATCAGCGATGTACCTGCTTCATTTTTTACTTCAAAGAGAATCCCTTTGTCAAAAGCTCTTTTTGAAAGCGATGCGCTCGTCTTTAAAAACATTCGTTCGGAATGTATACATCTACGCAGTAACCAACACGATCATGGCCTGAGTGTTAAAGTCAATCAATGTCCCTTTCTGGGTTTATGGGCTGCAAAAGGAGCCAATTTTCTTTGTATTGAACCCTGGCATGGAATCGCAGACAGTGTACATTCTACAGGAAAAATTGAAGAAAAGGAAGGGATTATTCTACTGAAGGCCGGAGAGAATTTCAGTTATGTCTGGAGCGTGCGGGTTACGTAATGACAGGTCGCGACCTGTCATTACATAACCCGACCTGTCATTACATAACCCGACCTGTCATTACCGCCTTACCTCACTAACGTGACCCTTCCCGTATAACTATGGGCCTTACCGAAAACATCTATCATATCAATTTTGTAAACATAAACATCCATTTTTGCTTCGTTACCATTGTAATTCCCATCCCACCCTTTAACTTTATCACCGGTAGTATAGATAACTTTCCCAAAACGATTAAATATATTCATCTCATAATCAGTAAAGCCAAATCCATTCACTTGAAAATTATCATTTATGCCATCGCTATTGGGCGTGAAAGAATTGGGTATCCATATGGCATAATCATCCTGAACTTCAAGCGCCTTCCACGTGGTATCTTTACACCCATCATTACTTGTTATAATTAAGGTAACGCGGTATTCACCGGGAATATCATAACGATGCATCGGATACTGATCGGAAGAAAAAGTGCTATCTCCGAAGTGCCAATTCCAAAGTGCTGATCCTGCGGATTGATCATAAAAATACACTTCCGGCAAGAACACTCCGGGATGTTCAGGATCAAAACGAAACGCTGCGATTGGTTTTGGGAAGACTTCAATGTAATCTGAAAAAACCGAATTCGCCTTGCAGCCCACTGAAGAAACCAAACTGAGTGATACAGCATATAAACCTGCAGAATCATACACCATCCCCGATGATGACCCTAAAGCTGTATCGCCGTTTCCGAATTCCCAGAAATAGGAATTGATAACACCATCCGCAGAAAATGATGAATCGTTGAAATGAACTGCTAATGGTTCGCACCCTGCTCTGATATCCGCCGTAATTCCGGGAACTGGCAGGTACCATATCTGAACCGGGTTTATCACAGAATCCGTACACCCTCTGTCATTGGCCACTATTAACTTAGTATTAAAGTAACCTCCTGATGGAAAAATATGTGATGGATTTTGCGAATTCACTTCCGGTGAGCCATCTCCGAAGGTCCATGACCAGGAAACAATGTTACCAAGGGCGGTGACGGAGACATCTTTAAACTGGACCAACTCCTCTACACAAGCCTGATTATTGGTAAATGCTGCAACCGGGATAGAAGCGACATCCACCTGTCTTGTTATTGTATCGGTGCATCCGTTCACCGTAGTAACAATCAACGTTGCTGCATATGCACCATACCCGGGATAATTATGCGTAGGATTTCCGATTCCTGATACTACAGGACTTCCGTCGCCGAAATCCCATTCTACAGAAGTAACAGAGGAGCCTGGAAAACCAGAAGTATCATTAAATGCAACTTGATTGCTCACGCATGTGGAAATATAACCAAATCCGGCTATCGGTCCGGGAAGTGTAGCTATTTGCTGCACGATGGTATCTCTGCATCCTACACTATCTTCGATAATTAGTGTTACAGGATAAGTACCCGGTAATGCAAAGGCATGTTGCGGATCTGATAATGTGTCTACGGGTGTTCCATCTCCGAAATTCCACCACCAGGAAACAACCGAACCATTTGAACTAAGACTACCATCTGTAAACTGACCAGAGAATCCTGCACAAACAGTAGCTGAAGAAAAAGAAGAAACCGGTAGAGCATGAATAGTAATATTCTGTAAAATAGAATCCGTGCATCCTACGCCATTGGTAACTGTTAACAACACCGAATACGTTCCGGGAGCTGCATAATAGTGAATGGGATTTTGCGAAGAAGAGGAATTCCCATCGCCAAAGTTCCAATTCCATTGTACAATGGGAGAACCGGTTACGACAATTGAAGAATCATAAAACTGGATGTCACTCTGACAAAATCCGGATAGCCCGACACCGGATGCAATCACTGTAGAAGAAAGTATAGCTGTTAATGTAATGGTACAACCGGTAACCGAAGTCATCGTACATTGATACTGCGTGCCAACGATTGGATTGTTGATAGTAATGGAGGGTGTTGTATCTCCGGTACTCCAAAGGTAGGATTCAAAACCAACCGGTGCAGCTAATGTAGTCACACCGGAACCTGAACAGAAGTCGGAAAGAATTTGCAATGGACTGCAATAGCAATCCACATAAGCATAGCCGAAATGGGCGCCATATGCACAATCACCTGTAGAAAACTCAATGGTAATATTTTGTCCGAAATAGGGTAAAAGATCAATGCCAACCGTCGTCCAGTCCTTATATTGAATGGTTCTTCCAAATGAATTTGTAATTGTGACAAAGCCCGGTATACCTGCAGAGGCAACAACATTATAGGTACCACAGCCAATAGATGTACCATTTTGATCATACACCCGAATCTCAAAACGTGGTTGAGCAAGAGGAGAATGACTGGGGTCTTCCAATACAACGGCATACCGGTAAATAAAAAGTGCATTGGTAGAATCTACACTTACCTGATAGCGGAGTTGCTCTGCCTGTGCACCTGCATTATCATTCCCCAAACGTGCCGAATACAATCCACCCGGAGCAACCACCGTTATCGCACCATTTGTATTGGGATCTGTGCCCGGGCCAGACATGATTTCATGCCGGCCGGTAACAATTCCCGGCGTAATGGAATTAACCGGACAACATGTGCCAGTAGTTCCCACCCAATTAACAAAACTATTCTGCTCAAAATCTGCATTGACACATGAGCTTAACTGCGCCTTGGAAACATCTGCCAATACCAACTGTAAAATAATTCCCAGAACCTCTTTTCTTGCTCCTTTCATAATTTCAGTTATTAAAAATCACTTTAAGGTATGTACAAAAATTAAAAAAACCAAATTAGAACTATAATATTTTTAAAAGAGGAATTTCGCCGGCTGAGCCGAAATGTAAAATCGTTACAAAACCATTTAAAATAATAACCGGGGAAACGGTTACGAACTATCGCTTCACTCCATCTGGAAGTACTCCAAATCAAATAGAATTCAATCTATTGCATATCTGTACTTTAACTATTTCTTCTTGTATTGAATTTCTTCTGCAAAACACCCGCATTTCTTCTTAACTTTGCACCCTCCATTTGAGCAAATACATGAAAAACGAAACAATAGCTTCCACCGATTATCAGATCAGCGAAATGCTGAAAGCATTAGGAATCGACACCCTGAACCCCGTGCATCAACCGGTACACTGGATGAAAACTAAGGGGATGTTTTGGACTCCTTCTCTCCCGCCGACGGACAATTAATAGCATCCGTACAACAGGCAACAGCTGATGATTACGAGCGGATTATTGAAACGGCACAATCGGCTTTTAATGTTTGGCGCATGATCCCTGCCCCGAAACGCGGAGAGATTGTTCGTCAGATGGGAGATGCCTTGCGTGAATACAAGGAACCTCTTGGACGATTGGTTTCGCTGGAGATGGGGAAGATTTATCAGGAAGGTCTGGGAGAAGTGCAGGAGATGATTGATATCTGCGACTTCGCTGTGGGTTTATCACGACAGCTTTACGGATTAACCATGCACAGTGAACGCTCACGGCATCGCATGTACGAACAATATCATCCGCTTGGTGTAGTTGGAGTTATTTCGGCATTTAACTTCCCTGTAGCTGTCTGGAGCTGGAATGCAATGCTGGCCATGGTGTGTGGCGATGTGGTGGTATGGAAACCCTCCAGCAAAGTTCCGCTTTGTGCAGTAGCAACACATAAAATTATTCAAAAGGTACTTGCTGCAAATGATGTTCCTGAAGGCGTTTTAAATCTGGTGATTGCTTCTTCAAAACATGTAGGTGATAATTTCCTTGCAGACAAACGCGTTCCGTTAATTTCAGTGACCGGCTCTACCCGTGTCGGCCGACGTGCAGGAAAGATTGTTGGAGAACGCCTCGGGCGCTCTCTGCTCGAATTGGGTGGTAACAATGCCATCATCATCAGTGAAAAGGCTGATCTGGATATTGCATTGCGCGCTGTCGTTTTCGGAGCCGTAGGTACCGCAGGGCAGCGTTGTACCAGCACACGTCGATTGATCATTCACGAAAGCATCTATGATCAGTTCACACAAAAACTTAAATCGGCTTATGAACATATTCGTATAGGCCATCCGTTAGATAGCAAAACATTGGTTGGTCCGCTCATCGATAATGGGGCAGTAACGGATTTTACCAAAGCTATTGAAGCTGCCCGCAGCGAAGGAGGAAAAGTACTATACGGCGGGGAAGTCCTGAGCGGAGAAGGATACGAAAGCGGCAACTTTGTTACACCCTGCATTATTGAAGCTAAGAATAGCTATCATATCGTACAGGAAGAGACCTTTGCACCGATTCTTTATCTCATGAAATATGCCACGATGGAAGATGCTATTGCACAGCAAAACGATGTGCCGCAAGGGCTCTCCTCCTCTATTTTCACACGTGATATGATGGAAGCGGAAGCATTTTTATCACATGAAGGTTCTGATTGTGGTATCGCAAATGTTAATATCGGGACTTCGGGTGCTGAGATTGGTGGCGCATTTGGTGGTGAGAAAGACACCGGTGGTGGTCGTGAATCCGGTAGTGATGCGTGGAAGATATATATGCGTCGTCAGACAAATACCATCAATTACTCTAAAGATCTTCCACTCGCGCAAGGCATCAAATTCGATATCTAAGCAATTGTATTCGTTTAACTGACGTATAAATTATCCTTCAAATCCATCTTTGCGTACCGCAGAATTCTGAACGCAGATAAAACGGATTTATATGATTTGCGCGGATGGAATTACCGTATGAAAAACTGACAGAAAGAGTATAATTGCTTTTATAAAGTATACAAAAATATGGATGCCGGAAATCCGAGAAAATCCTAAAAATCTGTGTAATCCGCGTTCCTATATAAATCTTTATGTTAAAAATAGATATTCATACTCATATTATTCCGGAGCATTTACCGAAGTTTAAGGAGAAGTTTGGTTACGGCGGTTTTATTTCGTTGGATCATCACAAGCCGTGTTGTGCGAAGATGATGATTGATGACCGATTTTTTAGAGAGATACAGGATAATTGCTGGTCGGCAGAGACACGCATAAAGGAATGCGATCATCACCATATTGATGTACAGGTGTTGAGCACCATTCCGGTAATGTTCAGCTACTGGGCAAAGCCTCAGGATGCGTTAGAAGTGAGTATGTTTTTAAATGATCATATCGCCACTATCGTTCATGCCTATCCGAAAATATTTATTGGCCTCGGAACAATTCCATTGCAATCACCGGAATTGGCCATCAAGGAACTGGAGCGCTGTATGCAAATCGGATTGCGCGGCGTACAGATCGGATCACATGTCAACGACTGGAATCTGGATGCACCGGAGTTGTTTCCTGTTTTTGAAGCCGCACAAGCCCTTGGAGCTAGCATCTTCGTTCACCCCTGGGATATGATGGCAAAGGAAAAGATGCCCAAGTACTGGCTCCCCTGGCTGGTAGGAATGCCGGCAGAGACATCACTCGCGATTTGTTCGATGATCTTCGGAGGAATTTTTGAGCGACTTCCCAAACTTAAAGTGGCCTTTGCACATGGTGGCGGAGCTTTTCCTTCGTCTATCGGACGCATTGAACATGGTTTCAACGTTCGTCCCGATTTGGTTGCGGTGGATAATAAAGTTAACCCAAGAAATTATCTCGATAAATTTTATCTGGACACACTTGTACATGATCCTATGATGCTTGATTTCCTGATGAAACTAATGGGACCAACACAACTCGCATTGGGAACGGACTATCCATTTCCTCTCGGAGAACTCGAACCGGGAAAATTAATTGCATCCATGCCCTACGATGATGCTACCAAAGAACGCCTGCTCAACGGTACAGCATTGGAATGGCTCGGTCTCGAGAAAAAAATCTTTAAGTAAGTCATCTATCCGTTCAAATCAGCAATATCAGGGACTTCCCGGCAACAATCAATTTTACCTGCCGCTATGCTGGTTCCCGTTGCCCTCTTCAAATTTCATACAACGTAATATCATTTTGAAAACCTTTTAAATACAACTATTGCCTGCAACACTCCTGCATGTAATTCTGAATTCTACATTCTGAATTCTGAATTATAACGTAAACACTCTCGAGATATTAAATCCAATGCGAATACCACCATCGCCCCATTTCGTATTGGTATAGGGCAGGAACTGATTTTCTGCAAGGCCGAAGGAATTAGTCACATGCATTTGAAAAACGTGTCCTCCGGTTTCAATTTCGAAACCCACACCGAAGCTATCGTAATAATCTTTATTGGTATAGTCGTTGATACGATACGCATACTCTGCGGTTAATGCCATTCTCTTCGTAAATTTATAGCGAAGTGCGGCGGAAACTCCATAGATATCATTCCCGTCGAGAATACCATCTACCTGGTTATAGTGTACGAACCAGGGTGCAATTTGTGCAGAAAAATTCTGGTTAAATTTACGACCAACGATCAACTGATAATTATAAGAGAGGCGGCTATAGAAGTTTTCATATCTGTCAAATCCTGTGAGTTGCTTCAGCGGATCCTTACCTGTGGTACAATACATGGAAGCAAATAAAGTGGCTGTGACGGGCATTCCTCTTTCCACAGTTTGTCTCAATAGTTTATATTTCAGAAAACCATCCAGCATTTTCTGATAGCTGGTTCTGCCAAAGCCAGCCATCAATCTTCCGTCATAACTATACTCGAGGCCGAGGCGAATACTGGCACCACCATCTATCCCCCAGAAATTATCCACTCCACCATTGACTTCACCAAAGCGATGCGAGATACGAAAGTCGAGGGTGCGTTCACCGACGGTTTCGACTGTATGAAAATTGATAACTCTTGTCGTCTTAAATGTCGCCAACGTATAATTTTTACCTGACGAAGCTGAATCTTCCATCAACTTTGAAAAATCATCCTGAGCATTTACAGCAACAATATAACTACTCAATAAAAGGGTAAGGGTGTACTTTAGGTAATTCATAAACGTTAGTTATTAAGTTTTCCTTCGTCGATCCATTTTTGAATGGTAGCAATGCGGCAATTGTCAAGTTTCCCGCCACCTTCCGGCATGGGAGAGGCGCCGTTCTCATGACGAATAGCATCCATCAAATTATCGGAAGCAGAGGCCGAAACATCTGTATGCGTTACCAGTGGAATATTACTTGTAGATGTTGTACCATGACAACCGGAAGCGGCTCCACCTGTAGTTCCGCAAAAAGTGGTAAGAATGGGCTGCACTTTTTGATTGAAAGAGATAATACCCGAAGTATCACAATTGCCCACGAGTCCGAAACTCGGATCAAGCTCTTCCATACTATCATAATAGCAGGAACTAAAAGCAGAAAGTCCTGTTAGCAGGATCAGCCAGCCAAATAAAGGGTTAATTTTCATATATCGAGTCTGCTCTTAGTTATTTTTGCGCCTTGTTCAATCCACCAATAAATCAGCTTCACATTTTCAGCACTTACATCCGAATACCCGCTGGGAGGCATGCGTTCCACAAACCCACGTTTAGTAATGGTTTGGTATAAGGTACTACCATGAGCATTTCCGGCTTTAATGTATCCCATTACATCGGCATAAGTGACGAGTGAACCGGCTT
This sequence comes from Bacteroidota bacterium, assembly GCA_016721435.1. Lineage (GTDB taxonomy): Bacteria > Bacteroidota > Bacteroidia > AKYH767-A > OLB10 > JAJTFW01. The sequence goes on along the minus strand of JADKIC010000002.1, from coordinate 176,976 downwards.
CTCCGCCACCACTTCCGCCATGACAACCTTCAAAATTACAATGTGCCGATAAAATACCCTGCACCTCTGTGCTGAACTTAATTTCCGGCACAGTATCGAGGTTGGGCTCTGTGGAACAGCCGGAAGTGCCTGCCAGTAGTAAAACAAGTCCTGCAATAATCCAATATTTTATCATTTTCGTGCTTTGCGGCAAATTTAAAAATATATGAGATCATTATATAAGATTAAAGTCATATTCAATCAGAAATTATATCAATCCATCCTAAGCTAAGGCTTCGGAGTGCAAGGATCATCATCTACGACTAAAACCTGATACCATTCGATTCGAAAAAAATTAGCAGAATCGCATTCCTTTCCCTAATTTTGCATCTTAGAAGAGAAAAATGAGCGACGCTCTTTATCACGAATGCGGGATTGCCCTTGTTCGGTTATTAAAACCCCTTGAATTTTACCTGGAAAAGTACGGCACAGCCCTCTATGGGGTGAATAAGCTGTCACTTTTGATGGAAAAGCAGCATAACCGTGGACAGGATGGGGCCGGTGTGGCCTGTATAAAACTGGATGTCTCTCCCGGTGAAAAGTACATCAGCCGTTACCGTTCCGTTGAAAAAAATGCCATTGCTGATATTTTCAGTGTGATCAATGGCCCTTTCCGTGAAATTCAAAAACAAAATCCGGAAAAACTGCAGGATATTCCCTGGTTGAAGAAAAATGCTGAATTCATGGGCGAGCTTTTACTTGGCCATCTGCGCTACGGCACTTTTGGTGGAAATAATTTTGAAAGTTGCCATCCCTTTTTGCGACAGAACAATTGGATGACCCGAAATCTGGTGGTCGCGGGAAATTTCAATCTGACCAATGTAGAAGAGTTATTTACAAATCTGGTGGATATCGGACAACATCCCCGTGAAAAAGCGGATACGGTTACCGTTATGGAAAACATCGGTCACTGGTTGGATGAAGAGAATGATTTGCTTTACTACCAGTATAAACAAGAGGGCTATACGAAAAAGGAAATTAGTCCTATCATTGCTGAAAAGCTCGATGTAGCCAATATCCTTCGCCGTTCATCCAAGTATTGGGACGGTGGTTATGTGATGGCCGGTTTGATCGGACATGGTGATGCATTTGTATTGCGCGATCCGTCGGGAATACGTCCGGCCTGGTATTATGCCGATGATGAAGTGGTAGTGGTAACATCTGAGCGACCACAGATACAAACCGCGTTCAATGTTCCTTTCGAAGCCATTCGGGAAGTGAAGCCGGGTCATGCACTCATCATCAAGAAAACGGAAAAATCAGCGAGGAATTAGTGAAAGAGCCCCTCGAGCGTAAATCCTGTTCCTTTGAACGTATTTATTTCTCACGTGGCAGCGACAGAGACATCTATCGTGAACGACAACAACTTGGAAGACTTTTATGTCCGGCTATACTCGATGCAGTCGACAAAGACCTCCGACACACCGTCTTCTCTTACATTCCCAACACTGCTGAAGTCGCTTTCTTCGGACTGATCAAAGGTATGGATGATTACCTGAGCGATGTGAAGAAGCAGAAGATCCTTGCAATGGGTAATACTATTGAGGAGTCTAAACTTTCAGATATACTCGCCATTCGCACACGTGCAGAAAAGATCGCCATTAAGGATGCCAAGTTGCGTACGTTCATCACCAACGACATTGACCGAAGTGATATGGTTGCCCATATTTATGATATCACCTATGGAACGGTAGAGCCGGGAGTCGATAACCTCGTGGTTATAGATGATTCTATAGTGCGCGGAACGACATTACGAAACAGCATCATTCGCATGCTCGATCGTTTGAATCCGAAAAAGATTGTCATTGTATCTTCGGCACCCCAGATCCGTTATCCCGATTGCTACGGCATTGACATGGCCAAGGTGGGAGATCTTATCGCTTTCAAAGCGGCAATCAGTCTGCTGGAAGAGCGAAACATGGAATACCTCATCGACCAGGTTTTTGAAGAGTGTAAGGAAGAGTTGAAGAAAGGATTGGCAGCACAGAATGTAGTGAAGAAAATTTTTGAACCCTTCACCGACGAAGAAATATCAGCAAGAGTGGCGAAGCTGGTTACTCCTCCTGATTGTAAAGCAGAAGTAACTGTAATTTTCCAAAAGATCAGCGACCTTCACACCGCCTGCCCGAACCATACCGGCGACTGGTACTTCAGCGGCGACTATCCTACTCCGGGAGGGAACCGCGTTTCCTGCAGGGCGTTTATAAATTATGTCTCCGGGTTGAATGAGCGGGCGTACTAAAATTTTTATTCACCAAAGCAATTTTGAATTGATGAGTTGTTGAATTGATGAGTTGTTGAATGGATGAATTGCTGAATGGATGAGTTGTTGAATTGATGAGTTGTTGAATGGATGAATTGCTGAATGGATGAGTTGTTGTCTCGAAGCCGGGATGATGATTTTTTCTCCATAATACTTTTATGGCCGCAGATTATTAAGTTTGGTTATGATAATTCGCTGCGATCGTTGCTGGACGCTGCTAACCGCTGCGTTAAAAACAGAAAAATTTTTCTCAACAGGAACACTTCAGGAATTGATGAATGATTTCTGTGTACGCTATCTGTAGTTTCCAATTAACCATTCATTCATTTCAAGAACCTATAGGATGCCAGGTCGTTTTTGTTTCTTGTGCTGCCAGGATACGATAGGGTGATTGAATATCCTCTTTTGAGAAATCGAGGACACGTTTTACATTTAATGCCGCGTTAATTTGCACGAGTTTTTTCTGTTCCGTATCGAGGTCAGCAAAGAGGATGGCGTTAATGTCCATGTGAGAGGAGGCATGACTGAGAAATTCTTTCCTGTAACCTGTCAGAATGTTTACTACACCGCCCGGCACATCGGAAGCATTCAGCACTTCTCCAAAATCAACAGCGGTAAGCGGGTACTTCTCGGAAGCCAGAAGGGTACATACATTCCCACCAATGATCATCGGTGCTAACAAACTCACCATGCCCATCAATCCCTGCTGCAAGGGAGCTACAACACTCACCACTCCCATCGGCTCATGATAGGAGAAATTAAAATGCGAACTCTCTACCGGATTTACCGAACTGAACACCTGGATATATTTATCACTCCATCCTGCATAGTAAACGAGTAAATCAATGGCTGCGTCCACTTCTTTCTTCGCATTGACGGAGGAATCTCCCTGTTGCACCAAGGTGTCGATGAACTGCGCCCTGCGTCCTTCCAGTGTTTCGGCGATACGATAGAGGATCTGCGCTTTGTTGTAGGCCGATTTCTTCGCCCAGCCTTCCTGCGCTTTTCTATTCGAGACAATGCTATCACGCAAATCCTTTCGAGAACCACGACAAACATTGGCGATCAATTTTCCGGAAGCATCTTTCAGGGCAACTACGCGTCCCGATTCCGTGCGTGGAAATTTACCGTCAATATAGAGTTTATATGTTTTACGGACGTCCAACCGGCTTTTCGGTACTTCATGACCGTTAGAGGAGACGTTTACTTTAATATTCTTTACTTTAAGAATTGTTTTCGTTGCCATGTTTTCTGGTTTTAGAAAATATCAGGAGAGTTTAACGTAAGGCATCAATCCATGAAGACCTCCTTCCCTGCCCATCCCACTTTCCTTGTATCCTCCGAAGGGACTGGTAGGATCAAATTTATTGTAGGTATTGGCCCAAAGCACCCCGGCCTTAATTTTCCCGGTTACATTAAATATTTTCGCGCCTTTATCTGTCCAGACGCCACCGCTAAGTCCATAGGGAGTATTGTTCGCTTTCTCCACTACCTCTTCGAGCGTGCGGAAGGTTTGTATGGCCAGCACCGGTCCGAAGATTTCTTCCTGTACAATGCGGTGAGATTGCGCCACATTCATGAACAAGGTTGGGCGAAACCAATATCCCTTTGCAGGAACGTTACAATCCGGTTGCCAGCACTCGCCACCTTCTTTGATACCGGCATTCACCAATGTTTTTATTTTTGACAATTGCGCTTTTGAATTAATCGCACCCACATCGGTATTTTTATCCAGCGGATCACCCACTATCAGTGTGGATATACGATCTTTCAGTTTACGAATCACTTCCTTCGCCACCCCTTCCTGCACAAATAATCTTGAACCTGCACAACAGACATGCCCCTGATTGAAAAAGATTCCGTTGATGATTCCCTCCACGGCCTGATCGATGGCTGCATCTTCAAAAATAATATTGGCTGCTTTTCCACCGAGTTCGAGCGTGTATTTTTTATCTGTGCCCGCGAGTGCTTTCTGAATCAATTTTCCGACGTCGGTAGAGCCTGTAAAAGCCACTTTGTCGATACCGGGATGATTCACCAAGGCGGCACCGGTAGCACCGGCACCTGTGATGATATTCACCACTCCCGGAGGCAAATCCGCTTCCTGCAAAATCTCTGCAAGCTTGAGTGCAGTGAGTGGCGTTGTTTCAGCGGGTTTCAACACGATGGTATTTCCGCAAGCCAGTGCGGGAGCAATCTTCCAGGCAGCCATCAGCAGTGGGAAATTCCAGGGGATGATTTGACCGGCGACACCCAGAGGCTGCGAACGTTTCCCGGGGAAGGCATAGTCGAGTTTATCGGCCCATCCGGCATAATAGAAAAAGTGGGCAGCAGCGAGGGGGACATCGATATCACGGCTTTCACGGATAGGTTTACCGCCATCCATACTTTCAATCACAGCCAGTTCACGGGCTTTCTCCTGCAGGATACGGGCAATGCGGTAGAGATACTTTCCACGCTCCGCAGCCGGCATCTTCGACCATGTTTTATCATAAGCTTGTCGGGCAGCCTTCACGGCTTTGTCGACATCAGTCGCACCTGCTTCAGCCACCGACGCTATTTTCTTCTCCGTTGCAGGATTGATGGTATCAAAATACTTTCCACCGGCAGGAGCAACAAACTTTCCATTGATGAACAACTCATAGCGATCTTTCAGTTGGACATGTTCAGTACCTTCCGGCGCCGGGGCGTAACTCCATGAGGTAGAAAAATTGAGTGGTTTCACTTTAACAGCTTTCTTCATTCTGTGAAATTTTTACGAATTTAAAGAAACTTTTTCACAAAAAAATACTCCCCCGAAGTCACAAGGTGTAGATGGCAAGCATTGTTAAAAATAAAATAACGCTCTGAATTGAACTATCCATTTTTAATTATTCTCTTTTACAACTCACAGACGCATAACCCATTCCTAAATTACATAATTTTAATACTCGTATTTCGCATTTTCGTCTACGTTCGCACCTGCCTGCCGGCAGGCAGGTTGAGTAATCCCCCTACCCCATCAACTCCGCCAACACTTCATGTGAGCGAATACTGAATCCCTGAGTATGGTGTAACTCGAAATAGGTGATGATAGCTTGAAGTAATTTCTTTCGTTCCCCACCATTCATTTTAATGTCATGCATATCTTCCAGTGAAAGCGTGAGCAATTCATGGAAGAGTTTTGTGAGGCTGTGTTCGATAAAATAAGGATGCATCGGACGACTTTCTCTGAAGACACCTTCCTTCAGATCAAAATACTGGCTTAGGCTGGAATAATGTCCTCCGGGATAGAAGCCCAGATAGCGGCTTAACTGCAGACAAAAAACGAGGTGGAAACAGGTGGTCGTTTCCGGATGCAAGTCCAGTATCTGCACAGCATGATCTACAAAGCCGAATAAGCCTGAATTCGGTTCTTCTTCCTTTATGCTCCTGTAGAGGATTTCAGCAAGAAAAAGTGCGACAGTAGTTTTTACCGTATCATAAGGAATATGTACCAAGGGCGGAGATGCGGAAACCTCTGACACCCGATGGAGTCCGCCTTGCTTCTTGAAATAAGCCACCACCTCAATAATAGTGAGGGGTTGAAAAAGATTATTCGCATAGCGTGCCTTTTGTTTCCTGACACCATTGACCAAAAAACTCTGCAATCCATGTGACTCCGTATACGCTTTGACGATGATACTCGCCTCGGCATAAGGAGTGATATCGAGGACAACAGCACGGGTTTTTAGTAACATACATTTAATTCTCTTAAAATCTATTTAGGGATCTTTTGTGCGGAGTGATGTATCCTTAAAACGGTAATCCCTGACTTCTTCACTCTATAAAAAATCCTGTAATTACCTTCCAACAACTCCCTAATATCCTTACGGAGATATTCCGGAATTTCACGACCACTCATCGGAAAATTTTCAAGAATGTCTACTCTTCGAAATATTTGTTCAACTGTTTTCCTTGCATACAAGGGTGAGTCCTTCGCAATAAAATCGTGAATCCTATCTATATCATTTAAAGCAAGCTTTGTCCAGATTACTCTTGCCATTTCTTTTTGAAATAGGATTTCACCTTCTCATGGGCTACCGTACTTCCTTCCGCATCCTCAATAAGTCCCTTTTCAATTTTCTCAACAATAAGCAATCGTTCAAATAGCTTATTCAAATCCACCTCCTTGGGGAACTCATTCACTGTTTGCAGTATTCTCTCTCTTTTCATGACAATATCCGGAATCTAAGATATAAAATTACGTACAATTTTCTTCTGTTTAAATCATTAGTAATAAATCCTGTCCGATATCTTTACGGTAATAGGCATAATCGAAATTGATGGTTTTTGCAGCGGCGTAGGATTTTTCCAGGGCAGCCTCGAGAGTTTCGGCGAGAGAGGTCAGTGCCAATACACGTCCGCCATTAGTTATAACATTCTTTCCTTGTTGTGCTGTCCCTGCGTGGAACACCAGTGTATCTCCAACTTTATCCAGGTTAGTGATGGAAAATCCTTTCTCATAATTTCCCGGATAACCACCGGATACCATGACAACGGTGGCGGCTATACGAGAATCAATTTGCAATTGTACTTCGTCTAATTTTCGTTCTGCAACTGCCTCCATCAACTCCACGAAATCTGTCTGAATACGCGGCAATACTGCTTCCGTTTCCGGATCACCCATACGACAATTGTATTCGATGACTAAGGGTTCGCCCGCGACATTCATCAATCCAATAAATATAAATCCGATGTAATCGATTTTCTCTGCAGCTAATCCGGCGATGGTTGGTTTCACGATCCGTTCCTCCACTTTACGCATGAACCTTTCATCTGCAAAGGGCACAGGACTCACAGCGCCCATGCCACCGGTATTCAGACCTTTGTCACCATCACCGATGCGTTTATAATCCTTTGCTTCCGGAAGAATTTTATAATTCACACCATCCGTCAAAACAAAAACTGAAACTTCAATGCCGGACAGAAATTCTTCTATCACCACCTTCTCGCCTGCTTTCCCGAATTTACTGTCGCCCAACATGGCCTTCAACTCCTGCTTCGCCTCTTCTAAATTATCCAGAATTAAAACACCTTTACCGGCAGCAAGTCCATCGGCTTTCAGCACATAAGGTGCAGTTAATGTCCCGAGAAATTTATATCCTTCTTCCAGTTTAGAAAAAGTAAACGTATCATAGCCTGCAGTTGGAATGTGATGACGTTTCATGAACGCTTTTGAAAAGTCCTTGCTTCCTTCCAGTTGAGCACCGGCTTTAGAAGGACCAATGACGGGGATATGCTTCAGTTGAGGATCCTCCGCAAAAAAATCCACCACACCATTCACCAGCGGATCTTCCGGGCCAACCACCACCATATCGATTTCATTTTCCAGAACAAAAATTTTCAACGCGGGAAAATCATTCGGTGATACATCAACGTTAGTCCCGTGCTGCGCGGTTCCTGCATTACCCGGGGCAATGAAGAGTTGGCTGCATCGAGGGCTCATAGCCAGGCTACGGGCGAAGGCATGTTCACGACCACCGGAACCGAGGAGAAGGATATTTAATTTTTCTAACATTACACTTTATTAAGAACGCTGATCTCGTTACTTCGTCCCGAGACAGGTAAAACAGTTGGAATGGATAAACGCGGATTTTTATACTAAAACTTTTTACCACTTGGGTGTGACACCCATATTATAGAACATAAACGAATACGTATCCGCAATTTCTTCGATGGTTTTGCTGAGCGGTTTACCGGCACCATGTCCGGCCTTTACATCGATGCGAATGAGGACAGGATTTGAACCTTTCTGATTTTCCTGCAACGCAGCGATATATTTAAACGAATGAGCAGGAACTACACGATCATCATGATCAGCAGTTGTGACCATCACTGCTGGATAATTAGCTGGTCGGATATTATGCAATGGAGAATAGTTCAGAAGATTTCTGAAATCCTGAATGCTATCACTGGATCCATACTCCACCACCCATCCCCAGCCAACAGTAAACTTATGGAAACGCAGCATATCCATCACGCCCACCTGAGGGAAAGCCACCTTAAACAACTCCGGACGCTGATTCACCACAGCACCTATCAGCAATCCGCCATTCGACCCGCCTTGCACCGCGAGGTAAGCAGGAGAAGTATAATTTTCTTTAATGAGATACTCAGCAGCAGCAATGAAATCATCAAACACCGATTGTTTCTTCAACAACATTCCTGCCTTATGCCATGCATCCCCATATTCACCACCTCCACGGATATTCGCCATCACAAAAATGGCACCTTGCTCCAGCATCGCCAGACGTGCTGCACTAAAACCGGGAGTCAGATTGACATTAAAGCCACCGTAGCCATAAAGCAATGTTGGATTCTTTCCATCTTTCTTTAGTCCTTTCTTATGCACAATAAACATCGGCACTTTCGTACCATCCTTACTTGAATAAAAAACCTGTTCTGTTGTATAGTCGGCAGGGCTATACTTTACTGATGAAGCCCTGAACTCCGATACTTTTCTCTCGGCGATCACATAACGATAAATCGTAGGAGGATATGTAAAAGAAGTAAATGTAAAAAACACTTCCTTATCATCAAGGTTTCCGCCAAAACCACCTGCTGTTCCGATAGAGGGCAACTGAATTTCATTTTCCCTCACACCCTCGTAAGAATACACATACACATGCGAAGAAACATCCTGCAGGTAATTCAGAAACAGTTTTCCACCTGCAGAGGAAACATTATCGAGCAATGATTTTGTCTCAGGGACAAGCACCTTCCATGACTTTGTATAATCACCGGCGGGATCAAATGTGTTCAAGTCCAAAGCGACCACATGATTATTCGCAGCACCGTGATTCGTACTTACAAAAATTTTGCTACCGACATTATCTATGACACCGTATTCATAGTTGAAGCCTTTAAACAATGTTGCCAGCTTACTATCGGGCTTAGATAAATCTTTATACATGATTTCAGTTCCGTAGGTACCCATCGACACATAGACAAAAAGATACTTCTCATCTTCTGTCACCTGAGCACCATAATAACGAAGTGCATTTGACTTATCTTCATAGATCAATTTATCCGTGTCCTGAGAAGTACCCAGTTTATGATACCATACCTGATGAAATTCATTCTTGCCACTCAATTCTGTTCCTTTATCGGGGCTGGGATAACGTGAATAATAAAACCCATCCTTATACCAGGAGGCGCCACTGAACTTCACCCAATTCAATTCATCCGACATATCCTTCGCGCCATCCACCTGTTTAACCTTAATGGTTTGCCAATCAGAGCCGCTTTGATTAATCGCATACGCTACATACTTTTTATCTCTTGAAAAACCGAGCATACTCACTGCGGCTGTTCCATCTTTTGTCAATGTATTGGGATCCAGAAAAACCATTGGTGTTCCATTAAGACCTTTTTGGTAATAGATAACGGATTGATTTTGCAGTCCATCATTCTTACTAAAAAAATAATACTCACCGGCGCGGCTGGGAGCTGAATACCGCTCATAGTTCATAATTTCCGACAGACGATTTTTAAAACCCTCCCTGTAGGGTATTTTAGAGAGATAATCAAAAGTCACTTTATTCTGACTTTCGACCCATTGCTTCACATTTTCTGCTGTATCCACTTCCAGCCAGCGGAACGGATCCTTTACAGTTGTACCATGGTAATTATCCTGATCGGTTCCTTTTTGTGTAAGAGGATACTTAAGGGGTTGCGCCATCAATGAATGAAATGAGATTAAACATAGTAGCAGAAGTCCTGCAATGGATTTTTTTGTCATAATTGAGAGGGGTGAGGACTCAAAAATAAACAAGAAACAGCAGAAAAAGCGAATTCCTAAATAAATTCGAAACAGCCTTACTAAACGTTTTTAATACGATGATTTACCTGTCAGGCGACCAGATCACTTCGGCATTTGCAAATCTTTGGCGGATAACATAAAACTAGAGACGACGACTCCACTTTTATCTATGGAAACCATCTTCAGGGATCGATCCTCCCGTGGGCCGGTGATATCAAAGCGTGAGAAATTGTTTGTGTTCACCAATGTTTCCGGAATCCTATTGGGATTCTTCAATTCTTTAGGCCCCACAGGATGTGACCTGGAGGTAAGGGGGGAACAGGTAAAATCATACATTTTATATCCTCCTTTTGGCTGCCGGGCGATTACCTCTGAGAAGTGACGGTCGCCGCTTAGAAAGACGACACCATTAATTTTATAGGAAATGATAAATGCCATAAGGTCATAAAATTCGCAGGGGTAATCTTTAAAATGTTCCTTTTCGGCAATTGGATTCAACACCTGATTCCCCACGGCAACAAACTTAAAAGTAGCGGATGAATTCAGTAATTTATCCTTTAGCCATGACAATTGAATTTCGCCAAAAAACGACTTCTCACAATTCGGCTTCCCGGCTACTGAGTCAATCATGGCATTAGGTGCACGGTTTGAGCGATCATCCATCAGGAAAAAGTCGCAGTCACTCCAGGAAAAAGAGCTATAAATACCATGATCATATTCTGATCCATAGGTTTTATTTCCCCAATAAGCGCGAAAAATATCCTGTGAAGATTTTTTCAGTTCAAAAGAGCGGTCGGAGTTGTCCGGACCAAAATCATGATCATCCCAGATTGCATAATTAGGTCGTGAGGCGAAAAGTTCTGAAAGTTCTGGAGCTTTTCGCTGGAGAGAATAGCGGTATTGGATACCCGCAGCAGAGCCATAATCTGAGGGGCGTAAATATAAATTATCTCCCAGCCAAAGCATAAAATCGGTTTGCATGCTGGCCATAGTTCGGAAAATATAGGGATCCTGACCATAAGGGGTACCGGCTACGTCCAGCACCGGATCGTTTAAATAAGAACAAGAGCCTGCCAGAAATGAAAAATTCAGAGGTTCGGCTTCCGGATTCGCCTGGTGCGGCTTCGTTGTAAAACTATGCTGCTTTACTGTTGGCATTACTTTCCCATTCAACACTAATTCGTATAAATAGGTCGTGTTTAGTTTCAGTTTTACCAATTCGAAGTGAATCGGGTTGTACGGATTACCAAGATTTCCTTTATAGTCCATCTCATAAAAAAAGTCGACATCATTCTTCTCCCAATAACGCAATACCGCGGTCTTTACATTTTGACCTACTTCGAACCAAATCAACACCGACCTATGCTCACTGAAGCCAAGCATTGGACCTGAAATCAGCAACGGCTCTTGCTGCGCGGTCAGTTTCAATGAAAAAAATAAAAAGAATAGAAGAGTTGCGATTGTTTTCATACGATAGAATTAAAACATAAAAGTATTAAAACACCAGATACCTGCTTCAAATTTTTGAAAATAATCTATCCTCATGTTTATACTTTGACAATTTCACTTGAGAGAATGACTTCTAACAAGATAAAAGTCGAAAAAGGTATTTAAAGATACATTATAGTTCGCTTAGTTGGACAAGTTACTTTATTTGAAAAACATCAGATTCACCCATGATAATCATTTAATCTTACTTCAAAGACCAAATCAATTCTTCAAAACAAATCATCTAGGAAAATGGTTCGTTGTCCAAAGTCTGGTAATGGATCTCGACCTTTTTTAATAACAATTATTAGGGATATTATAGGAAACATCATTGCTATTTTCATATAATTGTTTTTCGTACTTTTATTCTCCGCATATGAAAAAAATATTATTTACTATTTCCATTCTTTTTGTCTTCACACAGGCCAATGCACAATCCTTTAGTGGTGTGGGAGGAAACATTCCTGATGACGGGACCAGTATTCGATTTCCTGTCTTGGTGAGCGGTTTACCGGCATCCATTGATTCCACCTTTGGAGTGATAAGCGCATGCTTAAACATTGTACATCCCTATGTTTCAGACCTTTCTATATGGCTGGTTGCACCCGACAGCACGTATATTGAATTAAGCAGCGGAAACGGCGGCAGTGGAGACAACTATTGGAACACCTGTTTCATTGATACTGTCCCCGTTTATATTACCAGCGGAGCTGCCCCATATACCGGCGAATACAGACCGGAAAGTCCCATATACAATGTTAACAACGGACAAAATCCTAATTCCGCATGGCAATTACTCATTGAAGACACCTATCCCTTTGCCGATGCCGGAATATTACTCAACTGGACCATCACCTTTGGAAACAATCCGCCAAAAGGACTGGTACTACAATCCTCTAATCTTCCCATTGTTAAAATCAATACGCTGGGACAAGTGATTCCGGATGATCCCAAGATTACGGTTCAAATGCAAATTATCGATAACGGTATGGGTATACGTAATTATTTGTCCGATACACCCAACGTTTATAATGGGCAAATTGGAATAGAAATAAGGGGTTCGAGTTCCCAAATGTTTCCCAAAAAATCTTTCGGTTTCGAGACACTTGACAGTGCCGGCAACGAAATTGACACTTCCCTTTTTGGTATGCCATCCGAGAGTGATTGGATTTTAGGTGCAAACTATACAGACAAGACTTTTATGCGCAATGTGATGACCTATGATTTATCCAGGAGGATGGGACATTATGCATCAAGAACACAATACTGCGAGTTAATTTTAAATGGGCAATATCAGGGCATCTATGTTTTCACGGAAAAAATAAAACGAGATCCGGGTCGTGTTGATATTGCTAAGATGACGCCTGCTGATACGAGTGGGGATGATCTGACAGGAGGTTATTTACTAAAAGTAGATAAGACCACCGGGGGAGCTGGTGGAGGATGGAATTCCAATTTCCCGCCGGTGAGTGGCGGGCCCATTCCACTTATTCAATTTGAATATCCTGATGTTAACGAAATACTACCTGTCCAGAGTCAATATATCGAACAGTACTGCGACAGTTTCGAGTTCGCATTACAAGGGCTAAACTTTACTCATCCACTAACAGGATACCGGCGCTACACGGATCTTCAATCCTGGATAGATTTCTTTATTCTAACAGAGCTCTCGAAAAATGTAGACGGCTACCGGATCAGCACATTTTTTCATAAAGCAAAAGACAGTGACGGAGGATTATTAAGGATGGGTCCGGTTTGGGATTATGATATTGCATGGGGAATGCTGACTATTATGGAGGTGATGTAACTTCCGGTTATGTTTATCAAATCAACGATCCCGGGGCAGGGGAGCAGAAGCCCTTTTGGTATAACCGCATGATGCAGGACCCGTTTTTGTCAATGCGCTTCGATGCAGGTGGGAAAATTTAAGAGACAGTATACTTTCTACTCCGGTGCTTCATGCATGGATTGATAGTGTTGGACAAGTCCTGGACGAAAGTCAAAGCCGGAATTTCACGATGTGGCCCATATTGGGTGTATATGTCTGGCCCAACCCCAGTCCTGTTCCACCTGACTATACCGGTGTCAAGCAAGAACTCAAAGACTGGATCACGGGAAGATCCAATTGGTTGGATATAAACTTACCCGGAAACTGCTCGCTCAGTGGTTTAGATCAGACGATTTCTATCACTAACGTTAAAGCCTATCCGAATCCTGCACATGATGAGACTTGGATTTTGCTTCCTGATGATTATTCCGGAAATGCTATTATCAGAGTACGAAACACCTTAGGACAAATAATTGAGACAAGAGAAGTCAATATTAAAGAGGGGAAACTACAGGTAAACCTTGATGATTATTCATCCGGAGTAATAATTATTGAATTAGAAATTGCAGAAAAACAGTTGAGGACCCTTGTAGTAAAAAAATGATTTTTAGTAATCAATTTGCTACTTCACTTGGATACTTTAAGAATTTCTATCTCTGGCAAGAGGTTCATTTTTAAAAGATTAAAAAGGAGATGATGAAGAGCTCCCTGTCTAAAAATAATACCGGGAAAATTCATATTACAGATCAAATAGTTTCAAGGATTGGAGCTTGAGAATTTCGGTATTGATTTGATAAATGGAGAGAAAAAATGGCCAAGATGAAGAAAAAGTCGTTGTTTATAAAATAATTGCCTGACAAACAATGCCTTAATATGCACCCGCGAGGTCTAACACCCGCGAGATCTAACACGCGGGTCTAACACCCGCGAGGTCAATACACGCGGTCTAATACCTCGCGGAGCTAATATCACGAGTTTTCCAACTTTTCGACAGAAAATCTTAGAGATTTCAAACCCTTACCTTAAAAGAGGTTTTAATCAAGTTTCAAAACAGCTAAAAATGCCTGCTGAGGAATTTCAACAGAACCTACCTGCCGCATCCGTTTTTTACCTTCTTTCTGTTTTTCCAACAATTTACGTTTCCGGGAAATATCTCCCCCATAGCATTTTGCTGTTACATCTTTCCGTAACGCTTTCACTGTTTCTCTGGCAATAATTTTTGCTCCTATTGCGGCCTGAATAACAATCTCGAATTGCTGGCGTGTAATTAACTCCTTCAGCTTTTCACAAATTTTCTTTCCAAATGTAAAAGCATGATCTCTATGAATTAACGCAGATAAGGCATCTACCGGCTCGCCATTTAAACGAATATCCAGTCGAACTAAATCACTTGTCTGATATCCGATTTGGTGATAGTCGAAAGAAGCATACCCTTTAGAAATCGATTTCAATTTATCATAAAAGTCAAATACTATTTCTGCCAAAGGCATATTAAAAATCAATTCTACCCGATCTGTGGTGAGATAACTTTGATTTATAATTTCACCTCTTTTCCCAATACACAAGCCCATCACAGGACCTACAAAATCCGATTTAGTAATAATCGTAGCTTTAATATAGGGCTCTTCAATTCTATCGAGTCTACTGGGATCAGGAAAATCGCTAGGATTATTTACAATGAACTGTGTTCCGTTTAGTAGATAGGCAAAATAAGATACGTTGGGTACGGTAGTGATTACCGTCATATCAAATTCTCTTTCAAGACGCTCTTGGATAATTTCCATGTGCAACATTCCCAGGAATCCGCAACGGAAACCGAATCCTAATGCTGCCGAAGATTCCGGCTCGAAGGTGAGAGACGCATCGTTAAGTTGTAACTTTTCCAAAGATGCACGGAGCTCTTCGTATTCATCTGTATCTACCGGATAAATTCCAGCGAATACCATCGGCTTCACATCTTCAAATCCCTCAACGGCGGTGATAGTAGGTCGGGCGATATGTGTAATCGTATCTCCTACCTTCACTTCCTTTCGCATTCTTAATTCCGAAAATGATATAACCCACGTCGCCGGTTTTAACCACGTCTCGTGGAGATTTTTCTAATCTAAGAATTCCAATTTCATCCGCATGATATGCAGAATCTGTTGAAACGAATTTCACGTGATCTCCGGTTCTGATTTCTCCGTCCATGACTTTATAATAAGCAATAATTCCACGGAATGAATTAAAAACAGAATCGAAAATAAGTGCTTTCAATGGTGCTGTTGGATCACCCTTGGTGGAGGAATACGCTTCACAATTGCTTCCAGGATTTCCAATACGCCAAGGCCTGTTTTTCCGGAAGCCGATAAAATCTCATCCCGATCACATCTTAGCAGATCAACAATTTGATCCTTCACCAATTCAGGTTCCGCACTAGGCAGATCAATTTTATTTAAAATCGGGATAATGGTTAAATTATTGCCTAAGGCCAAATATAAATTAGAAATGGTTTGTGCTTGAATGCCCTGCGCAGCATCCACAATTAAAAGAGCGCCTTCACATGCCGCGATAGAGCGAGATACTTCATAGCTGAAATCCACATGTCCGGGAGTATCAATCAAATTCAGTGAATATTGCTTCCCATCCAAAGTATAATCCATTTGAATGGCATGGCTCTTTATCGTAATGCCGCGCTCCCGTTCCAGATCCATATTATCCAACACCTGAGCTTGTAAGTCTCTCTTAGACACTGTATTAGTGTATTCCAAAAGCCGATCGGCCAAGGTAGACTTACCATGATCAATATGCGCGATGATGCAGAAATTCCGAAGATGCTCCATAGGTGAGCGAAGGTACGAAACAGAAGCTTGCCATTTCGATTCATTTTTGGGGAAGATGGGTTCATTTCAAGCAAACCGAAGAAAAATTTTCAAAACCAGCGTTCACCTTCCATTTTTGGTAATACATCCATCTCAAGGAAAAGACAAAAAACTTCAAACCGTATCGCATCAAGAAAAAAATTCACGGGAATGACTTTCAAATCTTTAACAAATAACCAACCGACCCATGCAACCTTAAACTTAGAAATAGCATCTTCTTATTTATAGCGCTTAATTGAAAAGTAGATTTCAAAACAGGATTGAATTCTTTCGCGAACAAGAATTCATCATTCGTTTACTCTTCAAAAATGTTTATAAAAATTTATTAGTTCCTAATTCGAGAAACATGATGCGAAATTTAAATCGGACTTAGCGAAAAAAACTAAAAAGTAGTTTATTAAAATTAAATTCTTTCGAGTGCAGATTTGTGCTCGCATGGAATAACTATGTCAATTTCACAACAATGAAATCAACCTTTTTAAAAAAAAATTAGAAATGAAAAAATTATTTATTTATTTCGTGTTCAGCATTTTTACGTTTCTAGTTACTCCATATACTGGATATGCATCTCATATTGCCGGATCTGAAATGGAGTATGTGTATTCAGGAATCCCTAACACCTATTTAGTCCGAATAAAACTTTATCGAGATTGTAACGGAGTAAATGCATCAACTCAATTAAATATTTGTTGGTATTCCGACTCATTAGGGTTAAGTGGAACTACGATCGCTCCCATAATATCCTTTGTTGTTGTTCCTAACTCCCCCTGTGTTACCACTCAACCCACTTGCATAGGTGGAATTGGTGATTTACAAGTATATTTATATGAATCAACTATTACCTTACCTCAAGCATCTACTGATTGGGTGTTTTTTTTTATGGAATGTTGTGGAAATAATTTTCCTTCTACGGTGTCGAACAATTCATTTACGAATAGGTTTAACAGTTGTACGCTAGATAATAGTGCTGCTCCAACCAATTCATCTCCAACATTTATAAATTTATTGCAGTATCGTTTTTGCGTAGGCAACCATTTCTATTTTGACAATGGTGCATTGGATGCAGATGGAGATTCGTTAGTATATTCATTAATTGCACCTGAATATGATTTAGGAACCTGTCCATCTCAACCCATTCAAATAACTTATGTACCCCCTTATTCTCCAACAAATCCATTGGCATCTTCTATTCCCATCACTATCAATTCATCAACAGGTGTAATCAATTCTATTCCAAGTATTGTCCAAGTACCTGTAATTTGCATTAAGGTTAGTGAATTTAGGAATGGAAATTTAATTGGAGAAGTGAAGCGAGAAATTATTATTTACATTACACCTTCCTGCAACCCGATTGCTCCTTCTTTTGAAAATAATGTGTTAACATCAAGTAGCGGACAAATTTTTGCCAACTGCAACGACTATTCTGTCATCATTCCATTTGACACCAACTATCAATGTGGAAGTGTTGTTCCGTCTGACTTTCGTGTCTTAAACCCATTTGGAATTCCAAATCCGATTGTAAGCGTTACACCACTACATTGTAACTCAGGTCATTCCGATTCTTTGTTGGTTAACTTTTTAAATCCACTTACCGTAGGTGAAACGTATGTATGGGTGAAGCGTGGCTTTGATGGTAACACTATACTCTCAGAGTGCGGTGCTGAAATTGCTGAATTCGCAGATACCGTTCGGATTTTAGTTGCCGATAATAGTGTATGGGCGCCAGTCATGGATTCTATTGGCTGTATTTTCAATCAATTCTCTGTTACCTTATCCGATAGTATTTATTGTTTCTCATTGGCCAATGATGGTACCGATTTGCAATTGGTTGATAATAATGGCAATAATTATCCTATAGCTAATGTTTATGGATATTGTAATTCAACTACTACTAAAACAAATCAATTACTGGTAAATATGGCAGGAAATTCAACTGCAAATGGTACATTGTATTTACTGATAAATAATAGCGGTGGTTCAGATGGAAATACTTTAGCGAACAATTGTGGCCGATTCTTAACAAGTACTGATACCTTAGCAATTCTTTATAATTCATTAAAGATAAAAATTGACATAGGTTCAGATCAAAGCATTTGTGATAATGGAAATTTCCCAATATTATATTTAGATACAACGGGAATCATAACGTATCAATGGTATTTTAATTCTATTGCAATACCCGGTGCTACCAATGCTACTTTCCAAACTACACAAGCTGGATTGTACGGTGTTCATGTTACGAGTGGCGGATGTGCGGGTGATACGGCAATGACTTTAACTGTTATACAAAGTCCTATTGTAAATTTATCGGACATTTCCATTTGTGATTACGATTCTATTCCCACCTTATCTGCTAGTTCTGCTGTAAATGGCCTCGTTCAATGGTTGAATAATGGAATCGCAATTTCAGGAGCAACTTCAACTACCTTCTGTCCCATGAGTTCGGGAATCTATAGCGTTGAAGTAACTATTCCACCCGGATGTATTGGCTCAGACACGATGACATTAACCATTCACCCAACTCCACTACTTACCCTATCCGATCAGGATATATGTTCCGGTCAATGGGCTATTTTAGATGCAGGGGTTTCCGGTGCAAATTATTCATGGTCGAATGGAGCCAACACACAAACTATTTCAACAAATGTTGCAGGCACCTATGTTGTCTTTGTGGAATTAAACAATTGCAGTACTTCAGATACCGCTACAGTGAATGTGTTCAATACGCTGCAAGCTCCTGTTGTGGCATGCACCAATGGGACAGGGCCTTTTCAATATGTATTTGTTTGGACAACCGTGCCTGGAGCGAATACTTATGAAGTGAGTGAAGATGGTGGTGCCACCTGGATCCCGGCCAACGTACCTTCAGGTGTTGAATCACACGGAGTAAATTTGTCGATTTTAAATTTCCAGGTTCGTGCTATTGGAAATGGAATTTGTTCGATTGGATTTCCATCAGAGCCTTTGGGTTGTGAAGTGACAATAGGAAATATTTTCACACCCAATGGAGATGGAAAAAATGACTTCTTCGAGATAAAAAATATCGACCAATATCCGGGAAATACAGTTCAAATAATAAATCGGTGGGGGAAAAAAGTGTATGATCAGGGAGGATATGACAACAGCATCAAAAAGTTTGATGGCAGAGATTTACCCGAAGGGATTTACTTCTACTTCGTGGATCTTGGCAATGGAATGAAAACAAAATCAGGAACTGTTACCATTAACCGATAAAAAAGTTGTTTCCTGCTTTATTTGAGGCTGAAGCACATGCTGCAGCCTCATTTTTATTTGTCATTATTAATGAAGTACTGTAGCGAAAGATGAAACCAGCCACGCAACAAAAAAAAGACAATCAATTTGCAGAAATTCCTTTTAAAGGAGGCTCCCATCTTTGTTCCAAAAATCTTAATATGTAGAATAAAAATCGACCTTTGCGCATTGTCTTCCCTCCTTGGCAAAGAGAAATGAACACATAGAAATTCATCAGAAATCCAACTTTTTTATGTTGATTCTTAACTATTTAAAGGAATGGGCAACCTTCCATGCAACTCCAAACTCGTAAATTGCATCTATGGTAGTACAGCGTCCTTTAGAAATGACCGATGAGCAAATACTTGAAGCCTTACTTCGCGAAGATGCTTCCGCTCAGCGGTTGCTCTACGATAAGTTTGCGAGGAAAATGTTTGGTGTTTGTTTACGCTACACCAAGCAAAGAGAAGAAGCAGAGGATCTGTTACAAGAGGGATTTATTAAGATCTTTCAAAAAATTAGTTCTTACAAAGCGGAAGGTTCCCTGGAGGGATGGATTAGAAGAGTGATGGTGAATACGGCATTAGATTACCTACGTCAGCAAAAAATGCAGTGGACTGACTTAGAAGATGTTGTCGAAGCAGGAAATGAGCCTGTAATAGGTCATGAAATTGGAGCCTCGGAATTGATGGCAGAATTACAAAAATTGCCTATAGGCTACAAAACCGTCTTCAACCTCCACGCCATAGAAGGGTATTCGCATAAAGAAATTGGAGTGTTGTTGGGAATCAGCGAAGGAACCAGTAAATCCCAATATTCAAGAGCCCGAAATCAGCTGATGATGTTAGTACAAGAGTTAAACAAAGAAAACAGTTACACTACCAAATAAAATGAGTCGCTTCGAAGAGCAGTTTAAAAATACCTTCGAACACTTCGAACCTGAAGTGGATCCGAAGCTCTGGCAAAATATCAGCCAGCAGCTTCCCTCTACCCCACAGGTTCATCCCGGTGCTTCTTCTGCCGGAAAAAGTATTATCGCTAAGTTGGGTATCAAAGGCATAGCTGCAATTTTAGCAGCTTCAGCCATTACGGTTTTAAGCATAGTTTATCTGACAGATAAAAATGACGGGGCTCATTTACCTATAGTTGAAAATGCAAATGAAACAGAGTCATCTACTATTAATATTCCTTCGAATGACGAAGGGGAGGCTTTAGAAAGTACCATTCCGGTTACCGGTCATAAATCAGAAGCTGATAAAAAAGCGAAAGAGCCCGTGATCGGACCTGATCCAACTCAAGAATCGAATAAAAATAAATCTGAAAATCTCCCTGAAACCGCGTCGACCGGAGATTTAATTGAGGATAAAGGGGAACCATCACCTGTTAATGGTTCCCCCTCTTCCCAAAAGGAAGTTATTCAGTCCGGAAACTCAACAAAAACGTCGATTCCTACAAATAGTACTGCTGTTACTCCATCAGTGGATAATGAGGCAGGACTTGTGACTAAACCGGTGCTCTTAGTGTCAAGTAAAGGTGGTTTTGCCCCCTTAAAAGTTACGGCGTTAACGAACCAGGACGGAATTGCTGCTACTTATGACTTCGGGGATGGAAGTACCCCTCTTAAAACATCCAGTGCTAATCATATTTATACCGAGCCCGGGACATATATCATCAATTGTTTGATTAATGGGGTGATGCTTGAACAAAAAATTCATGTGATTGGTCAGATTCCTTCCGCTTTTAGTCCGAATGAAGATGGTATTAATGATGAGTTCAAAATCAATGACATAGAAGACATTTCTATTGAAATCAGAATATTTAATCGTACCGGTAAATTGATGTTCAGCGGTAAAGGTCGTTCGATAGCTTGGGACGGCAAGACTCCGGAAGGACAAAATGCAGAGGCAGGTACTTATTTATATGATATATTTGCTACCCCGGACGGAGGTGGCTCGTACAAACAAAAAGGAACTATACACCTATTCCGATGAAAAACATAAAACTAATTCTTAAAAATAACACGGTTATGAAAAAACTGTTTACCCTGTTTGCAATGGCCTTCTTCGCCATTTTATTTGCACCTGATCATGCAAAAGCCTCCCATATGGCAGGCGTGGATATCACTTATGAATGGACAGGGAACCCTAATGAATACCTCGTTCGTCTAAAGTTTTACCGTGACTGTGTAGGAATTAGTGCTCCTACCCAGGTAACTATCTGTTACTCTTCTTTATCTACTGGTCAAAACGGATCAGTAATCGCTCCTAACGTATCTTCCACTCCTGTGCCTAACACTGCTTGTGTAACAACCGCTCCTACCTGCCCGGGTGGGGTAGGTGATATTGAAGAGTATGTATACGAAGCAATCATATTGTTACCGGGCCAGGCTGCAGACTGGACATTTTCCTGGGCAGATTGCTGCCGAAACGGAGCTATTACTACCCTACAACCAAATGGGATGTATATCAGTTGCACGCTGGATAATATTATTGCCCCAACGAATTCATCCCCTTCATTCCTGAATCTTGCTTATACCCGTTTCTGCGTAGGCAACCAGTTCTTCTATGATCAGGGCGCCTCTGATATCGATGGCGATTCATTGGTATTCTCTCTGGTAACTGCTGAAGATGGTGGTTTTGGATGTCCAAACAATCCTTTCCCGAATACCTATATTGCTCCTTATTCACCAACCAATCCTCTTGCTTCATCTATTCCAATTACTATAGATCCTGCAACCGGTGTAGTTAATTTTATCCCTGCTTTACAACAGGTGGCCGTAATTTGTGTATTGGTACGCGAATACCGAAACGGTGTTCTTATCGGTCAGGTGAAACGTGATATTCAAATCAATATCCTTGCACAATGTAACCAGATTTTCCCTTCTTTTGTTAACTCTGTTCTTACTGCCGGTGGTGGTCAGATAATTGCCAGCTGTAACGATTATCAGGTTATAATTCCTTTTGATACCACATTCCAATGTGCCTCCGCTGTTCCTACTGATTTTCGTATCTTAGGTCCTTTTGGTATTCCTAACCCTGCTGTATCGGTTCAGTCCATCAACTGCTCGAATGGTGAAACCGATTCACTTCTTGTAACCTTCCTTAATCCATTGAGTGTGGGTGAAACTTTTGTCTGGATTAAACGTGGATTTGATGGCAATACCCTCCTGTCAGAATGTGGTTCCGAGATTCCGGAATTCCAGGATACCGTTAGAATTCTTGTTACTGATAACAGCATTTGGACTCCGGTTACTGATTCGATCAGTTGTGTTTTCAACGACTTTACAGTTACGCTCTCTGATAGTATCTATTGCTTCTCAGTTGCGCTTGATGGAACAGATATTCAACTCGTAGATGGTGCCGGAAACAATTACCCTATTGCAAATGCGTACGGCTATTGCAATCCAGGTGGATTGAAGACAAATCAACTCCTGGTTGAAATGGCAACAACAACCAGTGCAACCGGTCCTTTTTATCTTGTAATTACCAATACAAACGGTTCAGATGGAAATACCATCGCGAATAATTGTGGGCGATTCCTCACAAGTGCTGATACACTTGCGATTCTTTATCTTGACAATGTTATTCCTGTAAGCCTTGGAGCAGATGCAACCATATGTAGCTTCGATCCAATTCCAACTCTTGACTGTCAACTTTCCAATCTTACTTATCAATGGTATGATCAGTCAGGCGCAATTTCAGGTGCCAATGCTCAAACATATACTCCAACAACAGGTGGTTCCTATTATGTAGTGGTTAACAGTGGTGCCGGATGTTCAGGAACTGATACCGTTGCTATTACTATCATTCCTGCCGCTGTTGACAATCTGGGTAATGACCCAACTTTATGTTCATACGATCCTATGCCAACATTGGATGCCGGAAATCCTGGGGCAACTTACCAATGGTATGATAATGGAGTTATTATTCCTGGTGCTACTTCTCAAACTTACACTCCTGCTTCTCAACCCGCAGGTAGTTATACTTACTCGGTTTCTGTTGATAACGGAAATGCGCTATGTATTGGAAACTTTGATGTGATCATCAACCGTATCGACCCTCCTGTACTTGCAGTAGTGGATCAGGATATCTGTACAGATCAACAAGCTACCCTGGATGCAGGTGTAGCCGGCGGAACTTATCTTTGGTCAAACGGTGGCAACAGTCAAACAATCAATACAAATGTGGCCGGAAATTATGTTGTAACTGTTACCGTAAATAATTGTGCCTCTACCGATACGGCTGTTGTAAATGTATTTACCTATCCTGTTGCTCCAATTGTAGCCTGTAATCCCGGTACCGGTCCTTTCAAGTTCGTTTATGTTTGGGCTGCCGTTGGTAGTGCAGCCAGTTACGAAGTCAGTGAAGATGGTGGTGCAACCTGGATTGTAGCTAATGTTCCAACCGGACCTGAATCCCATGGTGTGAACACAAATATCCCTAACTTCTTAGTTCGTGCTATCGGCAGCGGATTATGTAAGATTGGTGCTCAGTCAGAACCTGTTGCTTGTGAAGTTACTATTCCAAATATCTTCACTCCTAATGGAGACAACACCAATGAATTCTTTGAATTGGAGAACATCGAACAATATCCGAATAACACGGTTCAAATCTTCAATCGTTGGGGTAAGGAAGTGTTTAGTACCAGTGGATACAATAACACTACCAAGAAATTTGATGGTAAAGACCTTCCTGATGGTGTATATTTCTACATCGTTGACTTAGGAGATGGTACTACTGAACCTAAAGCCGGAACGGTGACAATTAACCGATAACCAAATAAAAACCAGTTTTAAAACCCGTCTGAATTTCAGGCGGGTTTTTTTATTAAAGTAGCCCAAATCATTAGGGTGCTGTCGCTAAGAGTTGGCTAATGTTCACCTATGTTGTTTTCAAAAAATCATATCTATTTTATCTTTGTATGATGATCTTATGCACTTTTGCAAAGTATAATCGGAACATTTACCCCTTTTTACTGTTTAAAAGGTCAATAGAATGATACTATCCATATGAAAGTTACCGAACACCTTCGCGATGCAAAAGGTAAAACACTTTTTTCTATCGAAATACTTCCTCCCTTAAAGGGTCGAAGTATGACTGAAATCTATGAAGCTATCGATCCCTTACTCGAGTTCAATCCCAGCTTTATTGATGTCACCTATCATCGGGAAGAATACGTTTATAAGAAGCGTCCAGACGGCTATCTGAAAAAAAATCTGTTCGTAAGCGGCCGGGTACAGTAGGCATTTGTGCCGCCATCATGAATAAATACGGAATTGATGCTGTTCCACATATCATTTGTGGAGGCTTCTCCAAAGATGAAACTGAAAATGCACTCATCGATTTGTCTTTTCTCGGCATCGATAATGTTCTTGTGCTCAGAGGTGACTCTATAAAAACAGAAGGGACCTTCGTTCCGGAACCCAATGGCAATGCGTATGCTATCGATCTGCTTGAACAAGTAGTTCGAATGAATAAAGGGCATTATCTTGAAGATGAACTTCAGGGTGTAGCCCCTACTAAATTTTGTATCGGTGTTGCCGGTTATCCGGAGAAGCATTTCGAAGCTCCGAATATGCGTACCGATCTGAAATACCTGAAAGCGAAAGTGGACGCAGGAGCTGAATATATCGTTACACAGATGTTTTTTAACAATAGCAAGTACTTTGAGTTTGTCGATACCTGTCGGGAAATGGGTATCAATATTCCCATTATTCCCGGAATTAAAGTGCTCACTACAAAAAAACAACTGACGGTTCTACCAAGTATTTTTCATATCGATATTCCGGATGACCTGGAAGATGCCGTCGAAGCAGCCACTACAAACGCTATGGTGAAAGAAGCCGGAATCGAGTGGACCATTCAACAATGCAAAGAGCTGAAAGCAGCCGGCGTACCCTGTATTCACTTTTATACCATGGGGAATTCCGATACCTGCAAACGCGTGGCTTCTCAGGTATTCTAGGGGCTACCGGATGCCGGCTACCGGCCAGGAGCTGCTTTTTTTCTTTATCGATTTTTATTTCAGATGACAAATTTTAGAGAGCTCCTTGCTGATAGTCGAGACGATTTCATTATCAGCTGGAGAATGAGTAGTCAAATGAGAAGCTAAGTTAAAGCGATCATGGCATCGCTTCCTTCTAAGCTTTCCCTTAGCCTGAAGCAAGAAGTCCACAGCCGGAAACTGGTAGCCTGTAACTCAGCTGGAAGCCGGTAGCCGGTAGCCGAAATGATTTAAGCCAAAACGGTATTCAAAATAGAATCAAAAATCATTCTACCATCTGTATTTCCCAGCAAAGGATCACTGGCACGTTCCGGATGCGGCATCATACCGTAAACATTCCGGCCCTTGTTGCAGATCCCGGCAATATTCTCAAGCGCACCGTTTGGATTACTTGATTTGCTGACATTTCCTTCCTCATCGCAATAGCGAAAAATGACCTGATTATTTTTATTTATTTGTTCAAGAGTAGCATCATCACAGTAAAAACGTCCTTCGCCGTGAGCAATGGGAATCCGGATGGTTTTTCCAATGGTGAACTTGGAAGATATAATGGATTCATCCGTTTCGCAGCGCAGGTTTACATTTTTACAAATGAACTGATGGTTATCGTTGCTGAGTAATGCTCCTGGCAGAAGATGCGATTCTGTCAAAATTTGAAATCCATTGCAAATACCGAATACAAATCCGCCCTTATCTGCAAATTCAATTACTTCCTGCATGATAGGGGAAAAACGGGCGATTGCTCCCGATCGGAGATAATCTCCATATGAAAATCCTCCCGGCAATAAAATAAAATCACAACCTTGAAGGTTATGATCCTTGTGCCATAGCTCCACAGCCTCCTTTTTCATAACATTTCTGATCACGTGAAGAAGGTCTCTGTCACAATTGGAGCCGGGAAATATTACTACACCGAATTTCATTTTCTTTATGCTTTATATCAGCAAAAATACGAGGTATTTTCTAATTTTAATCATGTGCCAATGCATCAAAATGAATTACTTTTGACTGAACCAAATCATTCCACCCCATTATGAAACAATTTATCCTTGTTTTACTCATCACCATCACTTTTCAATCGGCTCAGGCACAACGGTCCAAAGAATTGCAAGTACGGGCAGGTGTAGGATTTGGACTTTATGGTACCAAGTCAGAATATGGGACAGATAATAATAAAATTGAGGAAACAGGTGGTGCCGTTACCCTCTATTTGCCGGTAGATTTCCGTTATGAAATTACCCGCCGCTTCAATATGGGACTTGACTTGAAAGTGGGTTCTTACCTCTATGACCCGGATAGTGCCGATGGAAAAAGTAACGGTTATGTGGTCGTGGGATTGGGTG
This sequence comes from Bacteroidota bacterium, assembly GCA_016721435.1. GTDB lineage: Bacteria > Bacteroidota > Bacteroidia > AKYH767-A > OLB10 > JAJTFW01. Next base: position 150,116 of record JADKIC010000002.1, on the reverse strand, counting down.
CCGAATACAATCTAAAAAACGAAGAGGATTTCCGTTGGTATTTCGGAGGGGGTATTAATTTTGCTAACCTCAAATTAGAGGAGACGAATCAGCCTAACTCCTTTGTTAAAAAAGAAGAATGGACCTATTCCGGTGTCGGCATCAGATTTAATACCGGTGTGCTGATTTATATAATTGGCGACTTTGGTCTTAATTTTAACCTTGGATTCGACTCCCATGCATTGAAATTAAAAAAGTTTGAGCAGAATGGAAATGAAATTGACCTCGATAGTTTTGATGCCAAACTGAATTTAAATGGAGTAGATGGCACAATAGGTCTGGTTTACAGATTTAATTTAAAATAGTCCTCCTTCAATATTCCTGTGAGATGGCTTGACGAGAAAGATGATAGACTTATGATTCAGAATAAATTTTACTGACCACATTCTAATTCGTATTTCCCTTCATTGGGGTATTTATTTAAAAAGCACTTAAAATTGCGGTTTAAAAAAAATAGTAAATGACGTTTTTTTTTAATTCGTATCCGCCATTTACGATTCAATTTCCTCACATTAAATTTTTCGAGTCAATATCCTCTATTCTGTCAATGGCTCGCAGCCGGTGGCTGGTAGATGGAAGCCGGTAGCCGGAAGCTCGTGGCCAGAAGCCAGAAGCCTTCAATCAAATTTGACACATTTAAAAACTATTTTCTGTAAAAATTCATTTCATCAATATAATCCGATACACTTTCCGGCATCATAAAGCGGACATCTTTTCCTTCCTTAATCGCTTTCCGGATGAAGCTGGAAGAAATTTCCATAACCGGTGCATCAATCCATTTTACGCGGGGGTGATTTTTGAACTCTCCCCCATCATGTAACGGTCGTGGATATACGTATATATCATGATTTTCCAGAATCATTTGATAATCCTTCCACTTGTGAAAATTTTCCAGGTTATCCGCTCCCATGATTAATGAAAATTGATTTTTAGGATACTTTTCCTGTAAATAAGCTAACGTAATTACAGTATAGGAGGGCTTCGGTAATTCGAATTCGATTTTTGATGCCTTGAGTTTTTTGTAGGATCCAATTCCCAGTTCTACCAGATGATAGCGATGATAATCCTGAAGTAAAGTCCCGATGGGTTTCAACGGATTGTGAGGAGAAACGATCATCCAGATTTGGTTGAGATCGCTATACTCCGCCATATATCCTGCAATAACGAGATGTCCGTTATGAACAGGATTAAAAGATCCAAAGAAGAGACCGATTTTCATTAATAAGTACTAAAGTTAAAAGATAAATTATTACTTGTTGTGATTTATTCTTACAATTCCTCAGAGGGATCGGGAACTTCGTCTTCGAGAAAATGTCGTACCATTAATTCCGCTTCCCGCTTCGCATCTTCAAGGACAACATTTACAATTACATTATTGAAATGATAGGCGTACTTCATTTCCTTCTCCGCTTTGCTCAATCGCTTAAATAAAGATTCTTCTGATTCTGTAGCACGACCTACCAGGCGCTTGTGCAATTCGTCTATCGATGGGGGCATAACAAACACATCCAGCAACTGTCGTCCGAAATACTTTCTGATCTGCAAGCCTCCCTCTACATCCACATCAAACAAAGCAATATTTCCGTCTTGAAGAATCCGTTCTACTTCTGATTTCAACGTTCCGTAGAACCGGTCTTCATAGACCTCCTCCCACTCCAGAAACTCTTCATTCTTTAGCTTCTCTTTAAATATTTCCGGGGTTAGAAAATGATAATCTTTTCCATCCACCTCGTTTATCCGCTGTTCCCGTGTAGTGGCAGAAATACTAAACCGCATTTGTGGAAACACCGACATGAGATGGTGAACGATCGTCGTTTTTCCACTCCCGCTGGGTCCGCAGAAGAGCACCAGTTTATGTCTGAAAGAGGGATTAATTTTCACAACACGTTGGCCAATTGTTCTTTTAATTTCTCCAATTCATCCTTCATCTCCACTACAATCCGCTGCATAGCCGCATCATTAGCCTTCGCACCGATGGTATTAATTTCACGTCCAATCTCCTGTGTGATGAAACCAAGTTTTTTTCCGTTGGCTTCCGGCCCGCCCAGTGTCTGCACAAAATAATCGCAATGACTCTTCAACCGAACTTTCTCCTCTGAAATATCCAACTTTTCAATGTAAAATATCAACTCCTGTTCGAAACGGTTACGGTCAATATTGGCCTGATCGCGCATTTCGCTGATGGCCTTATCCAGACGAGCACGGATGTTATCTACTCTAACCTGCTCAAAAGCTTCGAGCCGGGGAATGTTATTAAGGATGGTATGCACACGTTCCGTAATATCCTTACTCAGCGCCACCCCTTCATTGTCACGAAAGCCGTTGAAGCGCTCTATGGCTTGCGCGAGCAGTAGTTTCATCTCCTTCCATTGTGTCTCGTCCACTTCTGAACGTTCCGTATTCATCACGGCGGGCATGCGCAGGATCAAATCAAAAAGATTGACATCACTCAAATGATATTCCTTCCCCAATGCAGATAACTCTTCAAAATAGGCATTGAAAATTTCCTTGTTCACCGAACTCCTTTTCGCCAGATCGTTATTGTCAAAGGAAATGTTTAAATCCGCCTTTCCCCGCTCCAGTTGTTTACTCAGCTCAGCACGCAATTCCAACTCCCTGTCACGAAATTGGAGTGGCATACGCAGATTTAATTCTAAAAATTTGCTGTTCAGAGAGCGGATTTCTACCGTGACGTTCTGCCCGCCAATCATCCCCTTCACATTACCGTAACCGGTCATTGATCGTACCATTGTGAAATTTTAAGGAGCAAAAGTAATGCATTCTGTTCAATCGAGAAAGCAGGATACTCAGCCCCTGGAACTACAATACCTTAGCAGATTTCTATTGACTTGCTTTCACTCTTGCACTTTTTGTCGTCAGCCAAACACCGGAAAAGATAAGTGCAGCAGCCATCAGATGTAACACATTGGGCTGATCCTTGCCTCAATAGTATAGCAAATCCTGCAGCGAGCAAGGGTTGCAAAATAAATATATACACTCACTACTCCTGCACTGAGTTCCCGCAAGGCGAGTGTATTAAACAGATAAGCTAAAAAAGTTGTCCCGACTACAACAAATACAGTTGCCATCCAGTCACCGGTTTGAAAAGTATGCCACTGTATTTCGGTGAATTCACCCCAGCCAAATGGCAGCACCATGACTGATCCCATAAGAAATACTGCTTGCATGATGGTAACGGGATGATACTTCTTCATCAAGGGCAACACCATCACCAGATAAAGTGCATAGGACAAGGAGTTGATCAGAATACATAAATCACCAATTGGATTGCTTATGCCGGATGAAATATTTCCTCCAAAAATGATCAACAACGTAGCGCCGCTGATTCCACAGGCAATACCCAAAACACGTCGAGAATTAATGGGCTCACTCAGCAGGATAAAGGAAAGTACCAGAACAAAATCGGATTCGTCACCATCATGAGTCCGGAGTTGATGGGACTGGTAAGTGACAATCCCTTAAAGAACAACAACTGATTTACCGCTACACCAAAACCGCACAGGCAAAGAGTCGGGGCCAATCGCGTCTTTCAATTTTCTCTCTGAATAAAAGCAAATACGTAAGCAGAAACAAAATCGCAGCCGTACATACACGAATCACGATAAAACCAAAAGGCTTAATCAGCGACGGCATGACTTCTTTGGCAATAGAGTAATTCGCCCCGTAAATGATATTGGCGAACAATACAGAAAGGTGTGCAGTTACTTTCTTGTTCATTTAATGGCTTTGCGGGCTTCCTCCACTACCTTCTTGCTATTTCCGACAAAGATCTGATCGTCAACAATAATGACCGGTCGTTTCAGAAAGGTGTACTCGTCCAGTATTAACTTACGGTAATCCTTCTCCGTTAGTTCCATCTCATGGAGTCCCATGCTCCTGTATTTCAGTGCCACTTTGCTGAATAGCGCAAGGTAGGTGCCCGCCAGCTTCTTCATTTCGTCCAATTGAGCCGCGGTGATGGGTTCCGTCTTTATGTCCTGAAGCACCACCGACTTCCCCGGTTTAATTTCTTTAAGAATCCGCTGGTTGGTGCTACAGGTGGCGAGATGATAGATCTTCTTCATGATTATTTTCTAAAGCGAACAAATATCGGAATATCTTGTTTTGAACAACGGTTTTGAAAGAACTAAATTGATGGTAGCCATTTGATATACATGGGAAAATATTTCAGGAGTAATTGTATCTGAAAGGGAACACGGATTAAACGGATTTTACGGATAGTCGCGGATTTTATATCGATGCATATAAAATCTCTAAACTAAAGGATGATTAATTTATTCCTGTTTTAAACCATTTTTAATTCAAAGAGCAACGGACGCGAAGGAGCAGCATCATTTTCGAAGTAGAATCCATCGGGGATGGTGTCCGGAACAAAGATGAACTCTGAAATGGTGGCATTTAACCGGGGTTGATCGGGATAGTTCCAGAAAGCATGGTGCGCCAATAACATTCCTCCGTCTTCTTCTTTATCGACGGATGGAAGATCAATGAGCAAATGTTTCACACCGTTATCACGCAACCAGGCGGCTGCAGCTGCTTCAAGGTAGGGTGGATTGGTATTGGAATAATTGGTAGATAATTTTCCCGGGAGATTGGGGATTGTTCTGATGATAATGGCATCGGAAAGTTCATTTAACCCTGACTGCAATGACTTTAATGTGATGATCTGATCACCATCCACTACTTCAGGAGTGATACTGATCAGATGAGCAAAGCAGAAAAATTCGTTGAGCTCTTTATTGATGGATATTAATTCGGGAGAAATATGTCCGGGGGATTCGGTATGTGTACCGTGTGCATGCGGATTGAACATGATGTTTTTGAAATTCACGGCAGCACCGCTTTTCACTTCACCTACCCAATCTCCCATTCGTACCGGTTCTATTTTCATCGGACCCAGATACCAGGCGAGGACATGACCTTCTCCCGCTTCAAAGGGAATTGAAATATCCAGTCCCTTAGTTAAGTCGGTAGTATAGTCGGTGCCTTTGTAATTCAATTGTACAATCATGACTTGCTAAATAATAAATAATTCCGATGTGATTTTATCTGCAAACAGGAGTCCGCTCCCCGTCAAACGAATATGCTTGTCGATGGGGGCTATCCAGCCTTTGTCCACAAATTTACCGGCTCCTTCTATCAATTGACCGGCAATGGCATTCCCATATTGTTTGCGTACATCCGCTAACGTTAGACCCTCCCTCATCCGTAGAGAAGTCAAAATCAGTTCATGGAACTTCACCGTATGCCCAAGTACCTCCGATTCTGCTGCACTTTTCCCTTCCTTCATTTCCTTCACATAAAGTGCGTTACTGCTTACATTCCAGCTGCGTTGTTTCCCATCATAGGAATGCGCTGATGGACCAATCCCGAGATAGGGAAGTCCCTTCCAATACGATGTATTATGCCTCGACTCAAAACCGGGCTTGCTTAAATTAGATATTTCATACCAGGGAAATCCCTTCTCTTCCGCTTCCTTCAACAGCCACTCGTATTGAGCGGCCGCCTTATCATCATCCGGAGCCGGAACTTTTCCCTGTGTAATTTGCCAGGCGAGCGCCGTTTTCGCTTCAATGGTTAATCCATAACAGGAGAGATGAGTTATGGGAAGGGAAAGCGCGGTATTCACATTCTCCTGCCAATGTTCCATCTCCAGATACGGTAAGCCAAAAATTAAATCTATACTGATATTGTCAAATCCGGCATCAGCTGCATCCGGCACACATCGCAACGCCATACCGGCATCATGCGCCCTGTTCATGCGTTGCAAATCCTCATCGCGAAAAGACTGAATTCCGATACTCAACCTGTTCACAGGTGTTTGTTTCAGCTGCTTCAGAAATGCCGGTGTAAGATCATCAGGATTCGCTTCAATGGTAACTTCAGCAGAAGGATTCACTTTATACAAGGTATAAATCGCATCAAAAAAAGACATCAGCTCCTCATAGCTGAGCAGAGACGGTGTTCCACCACCAAAGTAAATGGTACCCACTTCCTCCTCTGATAATTCCGCAGCTCGCGTCTTTACTTCCTCCACCATCGCCGTAAACATATCCTCTCTTCCCCTCTGAGAAGTCGTAAAATGAAAATCACAATAATGACAGGCCTGCTTACAAAAGGGATATGCACAAATTCTGGCCATGACCCCTGTAAAAGTGTACGAAAGTAAAGCAGTGGAAATTGTGCCAACACATTCCGGTTAAACTTTCTTCCCTAGGATCTTTAAAGAAGAAGGATTGTTTCATTTGATCTTGAGCATTTACTTGAGGTTTGGAGAATATATAATTCCTAATCTAAGAAACTCCCTCTCCGGTGCTCCTCCGTGAAACCTAAAACCTCTGGCTCCGTGCCTGCCGACCAGCTTTGAGCGCAGGTGGGGTAAAATGATACTTTCTTTAAAACAAAGGTCTCTAAATCCATATCCACCTAAAGTTTTTTCGATTAAATATTTTACGACAATCTGATCAAAATTACGAAGCCATTTCGGCGATTTTCAAACGGAAAGCAACTTAAAGGTGTCGCGCAGAGTAACGCAAAGGCGCAGAAAATAATGCTCCACTTCGCCAAAGTTCGAAAGTTCGAAGAAGGCGGGAAAAAATATTCTAATGAATAATTATTTATCCCTCAAAAGGCATGTAGCCAGAGCTGAGCAGCCGGAAGCCCAAAGGCTGTAGCAAAACTCACGATTTATTAAGCACAATCCGAAAAGTAGTGCCTTTATTCAACTCTGAACTTTTCACAAAAATTTGTCCGCCGTGGTACTCCTCTACAATTCTTTTTGATAAGGACAAACCAAGACCCCAGCCACGACTTTTGCTCGTATATCCGGGTTTAAAAACAGTTTTATATTTCGATTTGGCAATTCCCTTACCCGTATCAGAAATATCCAGATACACGAATTGATTTTGATCGGTAATGCGTACCGTTATACTGCCTTCTCCACTCATGGCATCGATCGCATTCTTAAATAAATTCTCGAGCACCCATTCAAAGAGCGGGACATTCATCGGGGCTTCCACATCATAGGCCTGCCCATTTTCCAGTTTAAAATTCACTCGTGATGAAGCGCGGGAACGGATATAGTCGATGGCATTCTGCATCACCAGCGTCATGTTCTCCTTCTTCAATGCCGGTGCGGAACCTATCTTTGAGAATCGTTCGGTGATGGTGTTGAGTCGGACAATATCTTTCTCAATTTCCGGAAGATGTTCTTCAGGTTGTGGTTTCGACTTCAGGTATTCCAGCCAGGCCATTAAGGAAGAGAGCGGGGTGCCCAACTGATGTGCCGTTTCTTTCGCCATCCCTACCCATACCTGATTTTGCTCTGCTTTTCTCGAACTCGAAAAGGCAATATAGGATACCGCCAGAAACAAAGCGATGACGGCCAACTGGAAATAAGGATAATACCGCAATTGTGTGAGCAGGTAGGAATCTTTATAAAAAATATAGTTTTTCCGATCCGCTGCGAAGGAAATTTCAATGGGCTCATGTTGTTCGATCATCTCCAACAGCTCCGCAGCCACATAGCCTTTGTCATCCAATTTCAGTGAATCGAGATTTCTGGTGGAGATGACCTGTCTCTTCTCATCTGTTAAAATCACCGGAACAGTATTATTATCGGTCAATACCGATAAGGCAAAACTAATGTCGCCGGGTTCTGCATTGATATCGGAGATTTGACGCGTAGCCTCTGCCCAGAGCTCCACCTTCTTTTTCTCTTCAATGGAAAGCTTTTTCACCAGTTGGTTGGTATAAAACAACGACCCAATGCCAATGAGCAGGGCGATCATCAAGAGGACAAACTTCCAACGTTGTTTACGGGTGTATATGTTCACTTATAAAATTTGTTAGGCAAAATTAGCTGTTTTAAGGGCTTCTTCACTCGGTTTCCAACTCTAATTCCAGTTCATCCTGCTTTTTATGCTGGTTGTCAGGCTTCTTTACGATGGCGGTATCTTTCTTAAACCATCCAAACTCCTTATTGAGGATCTTCTTCAAATCCTGCTTTTCCTGTTTGATGTCTTGGGTAACTTTCTGCTCAATGCCCTTGCGGTCATACACAATCGTTGGATTGGCCAGCGGCCCTTTCATGGTAAGGAAGATGCGCATGCGGCCTAAACCGTCGTCTTCGATGGTTCCAAATTCCGTGGTATTGTTCCTTACCTTTTTTCCGAAGAGCTGGGAGAGATAGAGCTGGAGTTTATAATCAACATTATTATCGAAAGAATGTGTTCCGGAGGCGGTCAAATCCATCACGCTGGACTTGATTTCCATAGAGGGAATAAAAATGGTTTTGTTGCTGATCTCAATCTCATTCTCCAGAGTCTCGAATTTAATTTGTTTCAGGTCGGCGCTCTTCAGGTATTTTGATAAGAGTAACATCGGCTGAAAATTGATCAACTCCCCTTTTTCGATAACCAATTTACTTTTTGCATAAATTTTATTGAGATTGCAATGGAGGTCCTTGCTCCAGATGGATGCAAACTGAACGGTGGCAGAGATCTTTCCTTTTACATTCACATCCCTTATCACCTCTTGTCCGAAATTTCCCAACTGGGTAAAGAGTTCGGTGGCATCTAATTTCTTTACATCCGCGTCGCAGGCTATTAATATACTGTCATGCCGTGATGCATCTATGCGTCCTTTTAATTTCAAATGACCCTCAAATGCTTTAAAAGAAAGATCATCGGTAGAAAGAATTTTATTCCGGATATCAATTCTTCCTTTCAACTGCCAGGCCTGGAACTTCCGGAAGCTCAGCACGCCTACACTCACTCCCAGATTGACGCTGATGCGGTCACTGAAATCAAGACGGTAGGAGGTGTCTTCCGCAGCAAGTTGCTTCTTGTCCTCCAGCAATTCATTGAGGTCAAGATTATTTGAAAGCAGCGTCGCCTCGCCTCTCAGCATTTCTCCGGAGGATAACAGGAAGGCATATACGTTATCAAAGTACCCGTTGAGTTTTAAATCACTCCCGGCCGCCTTTCCCGTGAGATTGGTCAGCTGGAGTCGGTTGCCTTGTAGTACCAAACCGCCGTTGAAATCCGTGAAAAGAATTTCCCGTTGCTTCAGTTTAAAGCTCACATTAGCTGCTTGAATAGTACCTTCAGAAATCCAGCTCCCTGAATCCTTCGTGCGGCCCTTCACTTTCGCATTCACCATCAGCTCGCCACTCATGGAAGCCAGAGTATCCGGCATATAAAAGCGACTCAATACTTCGAGGTTGACCTTACTTTTTGCAATGAGATTCATATAGGGATTAGAAAAATCTTCCAGTAAAAAAGAAAGACTTAGCGGTTGACCCTCCAGCACCGCATCCAGATTATTTAAAGACAATCGTTCTACCGGTCGACCTTTGGAAATGCGGTTGGTATAACTTCCCTTGAAGCGAATATTTTTCAAAGTGTAGGACGTACCTACAGGAGATAGTGATGCCTGATTGGTACTGAATGCAGCCACGATCAATGCCTTATTTTTTCCACCTGTCGCTCCTGAAATATGAAGGTCGAAATTCACCTTGCCCTCGTAGTCATAGTTCTTCAGCTTCTCCGTATAAACGCCCGGAATGAGAGACAATAATTCCTCAAGACCGGCATCCTTACTTTTAACTTTAAGATCGAGTGTTGCTCCTTCTTTATCATCTCTAATAAATCCATCAACACCGAGATCCAGTGCGGCTACACGAATGGAACTTTCACGAATCGTATACATTCCGGAAGCGGCATTTACCTCCACCAGCACTTTCAATGTGGTGAGCTTATTGTTGATGTAATTGACCTCATCCAGCAAAAAACGTTCTACGAACAATGCACCTTCACCGGAAAGCGTGTAATTGTCATTGCTGAATAATCCTTTCAAATTCATGTCCTCCGCCCGGAAGGAGTAATCTTTAGCTCCGGGTTGATTCAGGTAACGGATGCCGGTATTTTTCAATACAATTTCTTCCAGCTCGAGGTTGAATGCACGATTATCGCCTTTCTGTTCTTTGAAGATGCTGTAATTGTTCTTACCATATTTATCCACGATCAACACACAAACGGCTTCTTCAATACTGATACGCTTCAACCGGATATTCTCCTTGAACACATCAAACCAGCTGAACTGAAAGTAAATGTGCTTTGCTTCCAATAGCGGATCCGCATACCCGGTGATTTTCGAACCTTTAGTGCTCACGTCCGATAAATCAACCGTTGCATAGGGAAATTTCCGGAGCAGGGAGAAGTCAATGGTGTTTACACTTACGGGGACCGTCAGGTAGTTGTTGATTTGCTTTACTGCAAGCTCCTTCATTTTCGGACCGAGCAGCCAGGCAAGAACAGAAATAAGTAATAAAAACCCTGCAATGGATGCTAAAACGATAAGCAGAATTTTCTTCGGGCGATTCACGTTGCAAAAGTAAGGGCTAAGTACCATAAAGAAATATAAGGTACTTTATTGTTCATCAACAATGAAATTCACAATTTAAAAACTAATATACTCCAGTGGATTCACAGGACTGCCATTGTACCAAAGTTCAAAATGTAAATGAGGACCGGTACTGAACTCTCCGGTATTTCCTATGATGGCAATGACTTCTCCTGCCTTCACATAATCACCAACAGATTTCAGCAAGGCGGAATTATGTTTATAGAGGGTGAAAATATTATTGGTATGCTGCACTCCTATGACATAACCTGTTTCAGAGGTGAAGCTCGATATGACCACAGTTCCATCAAGGCTTGACTTAATCACTTCATTGGGACCGGCAACGATGTCGATGCCAAAATGCTTTTGTACCGGATTAAATTTAGTGGTGATACTTCCTTTGAGCGGAGTAAAAATGCAATACTTCCAATTCCGGTTGAAAAGGATCTTTCATTCGATTCATTGAGTTCGAAACGATCAGTTCCTTCCATTTGGAGGCGCATCAACGAATCCTCCACTGATTTATCCAGTTTTCGTAAGGTATCATTCAGGGCAGATTCCGAAAAATTCTTTACCGGCTTGGTGGTATCCACATTATCATTCAACACATTCAGGAGGTTTGTCAAATATGCCTCCTGAGCATTAAGCTGATTTTCAACGGAATCTGTCTTCAAAGCAACGGCCACGAGGTTCCTTCGAATGGTTACATCTGTATAGCCGGGGATATATTCCCGCAAGGGCGTAAATGCAATCAGGTACAAAGTCAGGGTAATCAAACTCAGGGCAAAGGTCCCGCCGAACACGATAATGTTCATGGGTGTCAGGCGAATAGAGAACTTTTCTTCCAGCGTTTGGTCGTTCATGACCACCAGCCTGAATTTGTTCTGTAAACTCCTGACGATCTTTCTCCTTCTCGTTTTAGGACTCGACATACCGGCAAATATCGTAAAACTAACACGTTTGAGCTGCTCCCTGTAACCTGCCAGGGGGTTTGATGGTAAAAAACATCCGGTGAGCTCCCCACTGGCGAATGAAAACGCGCAGAAAATCAGCTCTGCATAGGGTCATTTCCTATATTTGCCTGTCTATACTAAAACCTGAAATTTTCAGTTAATACTGAATATCCCGACGCTATCTATCTGTGAATAAACTTCGATTTAGTCTGTTGTTTGTACTTACCGCGATCATTTTTTGGTCATGCAGCGTGCGAAAAAATAATATAGTAAGTCGCACCTATCACGGTACTACCACCCATTATAATTTTTATTTTAATGGTCGTGAGCGTATGAAACAAGGTGCGGCTACACTTGCAGATGCACATGAAGATAAATACGATCGGGTACTGTCTATCTTCAAGATTGCTGATCTGAACAAGGCGAAGGCCGTCTTTCCTGATTTTGATGAGGCGATAAAAAAAGTTTCTATTGCGATCACCCGTCACACGATGATTGTAAAAGGGAAGAAGGACAATAAAACTTGCGGAGCGCAACCCCTGGATTCCGGAGTGCTATATGGTGGTGGGGCAAAGTTAGTTTTATAAACATGATTTCTGGTCTTCCATTGAGACTTTTCAATACATCAGTTCAGAATATAAGGATGATGAAATACGTTCGGAAGCCCTCCTCTGGCTGACACGTTCCTATCTCGAGCTGGGGAAAACAACGGATGCGGAATATCTTCTTGACTTCCTCAAAGCCGATAAAAAATTCCCTCTTAAGTTAAAAGGATTTTACAATGCCGTATTGGCACAATACCATCTCATCCGTAATGATATTCCCCGTGCTATGGATGCCTTGCAGATGGCCGCCTCCACCAGTAAGAAGAAAGATGATCGTTCGCGTTATTATTTCATCCTCGGACAATTATACCAGCGTTCTGACTCCTTGAACAAAGCTTTTGCATCCTATGAAAAAGTGCTCAAACTGAATCCTCCCTATGAAATGGCGTTTAATGCCCGAATCAACAGAGCACGTTGTTATGATACCGGTAGTGGCAATGCGTCCATCGTAAAAAGGGAATTGCAAAAATGTTGAAGGACGAGAAAAACAAGGAATACAGAGATCAGATTTATTATGCGCTTGCCGGTGTTGCTTCTCAGGAAAGAATGAACCTCTTGCTGTTGATTTACTCAATCAATCATTGAGAGCTTCTACTTGAATACTACCAAAAAGCGTTGAGTTACTTAGAGCTTGGGAATATTTACCTCAAGCGTCCCGAGTATTTACCTGCTGCTGCTTACTACGATAGTTGCCTGACCAATCTTACCAATGATCATCCGGATTACTTCGATACAAGCTAAGCGCAATAGTTTAGAGCGACTGGTGAGTAATCTGAAGGTCATCATGAAGGAAGATAGCTTACAACGATTGATGGCGATGTCTCCGTCGGAGCGCGAAGCGATGATTGGCAGTTTGGTAGAAGCTGAAGATGCAGAGAAGGAACGCGTGAAGAAAGAACAGGAAGATCAACAGCGACTCGAAGAACTGGAAATAAAGGAAGAAAAAGATCTGAAGAGTCAACCCCGTGCCCTCAATGCACCGGCAACTGCTGCACAAGGTGCATGGTATTTTTACAATCAGTCGGCGATCAGTTTTGGATATAGTGAATTCGTGAAAAGATGGGGCAGTCGAAAGCAGGAAGACAACTGGAGGCGCAGTGAAAAAGAGATGACAATTGGTGGAGAGGTAACGGACACCACTACTGTTGACAGTTCTGCATTCAATCAGCAAAGTCTGAATGACTCCATTGCCAAATTGGATTCAAAAGCAAGGAAGGAAGCCTATCTCGCACAAATTCCAAATTCTCCGGAACAAATTGCCGAATCCAATAAAAAAATTACAGAGGCTTATTACAATTGCGGAGTTATCTATAAAGAACAATTGAATAATCTCAACGAAAGCATTAATAGTTTTGAAACGCTCGACAAGAGATTCCCAGATAATAAATATAAACTGCCGGCTTATTATAATCTCTACCGTACACATACTTTACTGGGTAATACAGAGAAAGCGGACTTCTACAAGAACTATATTCTTACCAACGCACCGGAATCAGACTATGCACGGCTTATTCAAAATCCGGATTTCTTCCGGGAGATGAAAAGAAAATCAGAAGTACTGGAAGTGTTTTATGAAAACACCTACCGTGCTTATTTAAACCGACAGTATGATCAGGTCATCGAACGGAAAGCATATGCGGATCAGTCCTTCCCTGCTAACAATAAGCTATCTCCCAAATTCGCCTTCTTAAAAGCGATGGCTGTAGGGAAAACAAGATCCATCAACGATTTTCAATTTGAGTTGGAAGATGTCATCCGTAGTTTTCCCAAAGATTCTGTAAGCATGAAAGCGCAGGAAATTCTGGACTTCATTAAAGGCAACAATGTAAAAGCTACAGCCATTGACACCATTCCGGTGGACACCAATAATCTGACGGATCCATTTGCGAAGTCTGCCAAGTACCTCTTCGATGCCAACAGCATGCAGTTTTTTGTGATCATTTTCCCCAAGAACGCGCTGGCTCCTGCAGAACTCATTGCCAAAATAAATGCGTTTAACAATATAGATTTTACCGATCAGCAACTCACTGTGAATAACGGCAACATTGATCTTAATCTGCAGTACATCGCCGTGATGTCGTTTGAATCAAAGGATGACGCGATGACGTATTATCAAACGATCATTTCAGAGCAGAATTTACTCGATCAATTCGACCCGCAATTGGTGCAGTACTTCATCATTTCTCAAACAAATCTTTCTGAATTAACGCGAACGAAAGACATGAAAGCCTACACGGAATTTTTTCAGCAAAAATATCTGCAATAAGCCTTACTCATAACGCTAACGGATATACGATGATTTTATCCTTACTATCGAAACCTTATCCCCTTAGTGATAGTCCCTCCGGAAAAATGAGGGCTGCTTTATTTACAGGTTTTTTTGTTTTCGTCTTTCTTTTTGCCTTTCGTCCGTTCATGCTGCATCGCTTCGATAACATCGTCGCATTAAAATTAACATTGGGATATGGAGCAGTCACTTTGATCATGGTCTTGATCAACACGTTCTGGGTCACGACACTTTTGCCAAAATTTTTCAATGAAAGTAAATGGACAATAGGACGGGAGATCAGCTTTCTGCTCTGGATCATTTTCACCATCGGCCTCGGCAATGCGCTTTATTCCATGGTCATTTTTAATGATTTCTTCAACCTGCGTTATCTATTGTACTTTCAATTGTACACGTTAATGGTCGCCGTTCTGCCGGTAATCATCAACGTAATGATCATGCAATTGGTGCTCACACGCCGTAATCTGAAAGAAGCAGAAAATATTTCTGACCACATGAATTTCAAGAAGCGACTGGATTCGGATCCGGGCGCCATCATCACCCTTAGGTCTGACAATCAAAAAGAAGAATTAAAAATACCTGCACGGGATTTATTATTTATTACTTCAGCGGACAACTATATCGAAGTACATTATTTGCAAAATGGTATTGAACAGAAAAAGCTGCTGAGAGGAACCCTGAGAAACACAAAAAATGATCTGCGATCCTATACTGCATTTTACCGGTGTCACAGGGCATGGATCGTCAATCTGGACCGCATTATCTCCGTTACCGGAAATTCACAAGGTTACCGTTTGGTATTGAACGGGACCGAAACCATCGTTCCGGTATCCAGGAATTTAAATGAAGAAATTAGTACACGACTTTCAATGTAAGGACAAATCTGATTAAAGCAGTACTTTTTTTAGCTTGCCATTCATCCCTGCTTTGATTTTCACCTTGCTTTTCATCCCAAATTCAACTACTCCTCCCAAAAGTTGTGTAATCATCCCTTTGGAGTTGACGTCAAATCAAATTCATTGTTCATTTGCAGCAAATAAAAATACCCATGGATACGATTATTATTGATTCTTTGCGCTGGATGCACATCATCGCCGGCAGTTTGGCATTACTCTCGGGACCTGTTGCCATGCTCAATCAGGATGGCGGACGCCTTCACCGACAAAGCGGGAAAATATATTTCTGGTCGATGCTGGTCATCTTCGTGACGTCGATCGTACTCTCTGTCTTACGGGAAAACTGGTTCCTGTTTATGGTAGGCATCTTTAGTTGTTATTTGGTCCTAACGGGATACAGGGCTTTATCGCTGAAAATGCTGCACAAGGGACAAAAAGCGGCCACCTTTGATTGGATTATACTTGTTTTTTCTGCGATTGCCGGCGCAGGCCTCTTGTTGATGGCAGGTTGGTTACTTTTATCGAAGGGCAACACTTTCGGTTTAGTACCTTTAGCATTTGGTATAGTACTTACTTCAGGTGTCATAGGAGATTATAAAAGGTTTACTGTTCCACCCAAAGAAAAAAATCACTGGCTGATAAAACATATCATTGGAATGATGGGTGGATATATAGCCACGATAACAGCCTTTCTGGTACAAAACGTTAGTTTAAGTCCTGCATTTATTACCTGGCTATTGCCTACTCTGATAATAAGTCCGTTTATCTCCTATACCGTAAGGAAGTTCAAAAAAGGGAAAGGCAAAGTACTATTACCTTGAGACCGGTTTCTGTGTCATATAATGAAAGAGGTGTTCGGAAATGGGAGTTGCATCATTCATAAAATAAAACATGCCACCCCAGTTGTAATTCACATTTCTGAACTCCTCAATATGAGTTCCATTCTTTATTCGAAAAATGGTGATCGTTCTGTTGGGCTCAATGATCTTTTGGATTTCCCTTCGTGATTCTACCTCGGGTGCTATTTTTTCAGGAGCTTTTTCTGCGCCGATAGTCTCTGTTAAATGAATATTCTGCACTTCCTTTCCATCATCGCCTCCACCTGTTGCCGGCAATTCTTCCGCACCTGCTTTATCAAATCCACCTAAGTGATCTTCCCCTTTTGCGACAGGAAATGGCTTGACCAACGCTTTATCATCACCGGCCTGACCGGGAGGTGCCTGATCCTGTTTTGGCTCCTGCAAAGAATTCGTAGATTTTTCAATCGATATAGATTCCGTTACTTTTTCCTCTGCCTGCTTCTTCTCCGGATTTTTAACCGGAGCTTCAGTGAGTGCTTTTCTGGCTTTCATCTCCTCTTTCTCTCTCGCAGCTCGCGCCTCCATCTCTTCGATTTCGTCCTTCGCCCTCTTCTCCAGAATTTCTTCTGTCCTGCTTAATGCTGATAAAATAGATTTGGTGTAATCCGTGTCATATCCAAAATCATCCATCTCTGCAAGATAGCGGATAGACGCCACCGGTTGATTATAGATCACCGTGTTTACACCTTCATATTGTTTGAACAATCTCACACCAATTTTATAGGGATCAAAACCATATTTCTTTCTGTCTTCATCCACTTTAGTGTTTACACGAATGGTTTTGGTGATATAACCCGGTTTTGTAAAATCAATGGTATACTCGGTATTAAAATCCAATCGCAAGCGGAGATTTTTTTGTCCTCGAAAAGAGGCGACGGTCTCTCCCTCTCTGCGTAAATAAATCATGGATTCAGAAAAATCTCCATTGACGACCACAAATTGCACGGGAATATAAATACGGGTAGCTCCCTTTGCTTCGTGATAAGTCACCAAGCCGGAGAGGAGTATTAAAAGCAAGAAAACAATTTTCCGCATCTCATCAAAGATATGGATTTGATCATAGAAGACAAAAACTTCCATATAAGCCCTGTAGGGGCGGCATCTCTGTAACCGACAAACTCCCCTTTCCTTTCATCGCCGGCAGCCGACCTACGGCCAGCTGGTAAATATATAACATACTAATAATTAAATATTTACAAAAGATTTGCCTGCTTTCTTTAAAAGACCTACCTTCGCACCCCTTAAATAGTGACTATGGAAAATTTCGTATATATCGTACCGGTACTTGGAATCATTGGACTTATTTATATGTTCATCAAAGCCAGCTGGGTAAAGAAACAAGATGCAGGTGACTCCAAAATGGAAGAAATCTCATCCGCAATTGCTGAAGGTGCTATGTCCTTCCTCAAATCAGAGTATAAAATTCTGGCCATTTATATGGTACTCGCCAGCATCGGACTGGGAATTCTCAGCCAGATGGTTGAAAGTTCTCATATTCTGATCGTTGCCGCTTTCATTATTGGCTGTATATTCAGTGCAGTGGCCGGATACAGCGGGATGCGCATTGCTACAAAAGCCAACGTTCGAACCACTCAGGCTGCACGTACTTCCCTGGCAAAAGCATTAAATGTATCCTTCACCGGCGGATTGGTAATGGGTCTTGGGGTAGCCGGTATGGCTGTGCTGGGATTGAGTCTTCTCTTTATCTGTTTCTACCAGTTTTTCATGGGTGGAGTAATGACAGGGAATGAACAGATGACGCAGGTGCTGGAAGTTTTGGCGGGATTCTCATTGGGTGCTGAATCAATTGCACTTTTTGCTCGTGTAGGAGGTGGTATTTATACCAAAGCGGCTGATGTAGGTGCTGATTTAGTAGGAAAAGTGGAAGCAGGAATTCCTGAAGATGACCCTCGAAATCCTGCCACTATAGCAGATAACGTTGGAGATAATGTAGGGGATGTAGCCGGGATGGGAGCAGATCTTTTTGGATCCTATGTAGCGACTGTTTTAGCCTCTATGGTACTTGGAAATTATGTGATCCGTGATATGGGCGGTATTCAGGATGCCTTCGGTGGTATTGGTCCTATTTTGCTTCCCTTGAGTATTGCCGGTGTAGGTATCATCGCTTCTATCGTTGGTTCATGGCTGGTATCTATTAAAGAAGGAGCACTCGCAAATACAGACACCGTTCAGTCCGCGTTAAATCGTGGTAACTGGGTCTCTATCCTCATTGCATTGGCTGCTTCATACTTCCTGATTGATCTGATGCTTCCTGCACAGATGACCATGAGAGCTTTTAACGATGGAAACTTCAATGAACTTAACACCAGTTCCATGAATGTATTCTGGGCAGTTGTGATTGGAATGTTTGTGGGAGCTGCTATTTCTTATATTACGGAATACTACACCGGACTTGATAAAAAACCGGTCAGAGATATTGTACAAAAATCAGGAACAGGAGCTGCTACCAATATCATTGCCGGATTGGGTACCGGAATGTTATCTACTGCCATGCCTGTTATTCTATTCGCCGGAGCCATTTGGGGAGCTTATTCACTTGCCGGATTTTACGGGTCGGTATTGCTGCTTCCGCGATGATGGCGACTACGGCTGCTCTGGTTGGCCATCGACGCTTTTGGACCTATTGCAGATAACGCAGGGGGTATTGCGGAGATGAGTGAATTACCTGCTGATGTACGTGAGAAAACAGATATTCTTGATTCAGTTGGAAACACGACAGCGGCAATCGGAAAAGGATTTGCCATTGCTTCTGCTGCTTTAACAGCACTTGCACTTTTCGCAGCCTACGTGACCTTTACCGGCATCAACGGTATCAATATTTTTGATGCAAAAGTCCTTGCGGCACTCTTTATTGGAGGCATGGTGCCGGTGGTCTTCTCCGCCCTTGCCATGAATTCAGTTGGTAAAGCAGCGATGGATATGGTGAATGAAGTGCGTCGCCAGTTCAGAGAAATTCCGGGTATTATGGAAGGCACAGGTAAGCCTGAATACGGTCGTTGTGTTGAAATTTCTACCAAAGCCGCGCTTCGTGAAATGATGTTACCCGGTGTAATTACCATCGTTTCGCCTATCATCATCGGAATTGTAATGGGTCCTGAAGCGTTAGGTGCATATATGGCCGGAGTAACAGTAAGTGGTGTGCTTTGGGCGATATTCCAGAACAATGCCGGAGGGGCCTGGGACAATGCAAAGAAATCATTTGAAAAAGGCGTCGAGATCGATGGACAGATGTACTATAAAAAATCTGAGCCACACAAAGCGGCTGTTGTTGGAGATACCGTGGGCGATCCGTTTAAAGATACTTCCGGTCCTTCTATGAATATTCTTATTAAGCTCACCTCATTGGTGGGATTAACCATAGCTCCACTCATTGCATTGAATGATGGTCATGGAGCGGGTGCTGCAGGCGATGATTGCTGTAGAGGGAAAGCGAAAATGGAATGTCAATCAGAGATGAGTGGTATGGGTTGTGAGATGGATGCAGAAGGCAATTGTATCATCGACTCTGCCATGTGTGCAGAATGGATGGCTGCAGGAAAATGCGACAGCAGCGATTGCGTGAAGATGGAGAATGGTAAATGTCACATCAAAGCTTCTTCCTGTCAGATGATGATGAACGGTGCCGGTTGTGGAGAAGAATGTATGAAGATGTGCAAGGAGAAAGGCATCGAATGTGGAGATGGAAAACCTTGTCCGATGCATAAAGGATCTGCACAAACATGATTGCAGCAAAGGTTGCGATGACGCTTGTATGACAGCCTGTAAAGAATCCGGAAAAGACTGCAAAGGAGAACACGGCGGTTGCGCTCATTAAAATATAAGATAACTTTTGAAAGAGCCTGTGCATTGAGCATGGGCTTTTTTTATGTAAATAAATTTCAGTTTAAATAGCACTTTAATGGAGGATCACAGATAACGCGGATTTTGCTGATTTACGCAGATCAGATCCGTGTAAATCAGCAAAATCGGTTTAGATCCGTGTTCCCATTTCTAAAATTTATATTGTAAATATCATTTCTTTCGCCTCGATAATTCTTACTTTTGTGAGCGAGAAATGCGTTATTGTACTCCATGATTTCAACGATCCTCTTCTTTTCTATGCTCTCCTTCGGCCCGCTACCGGAGACAGGAGGAGATACGCTTTTATCAGAAAATAAAACGAAAGTTTCGCAAGAGCGTAATGTATCTGCATCGCAAATATCTCCTGACTTCCAACTGCTAAGTGCTCATATTCCATCCAATCCCTACCCGATAAAAAAGAAACCTTCCTTCTTATTGGTGGGTAAGAAAAAATGGATACAATACAATCCGGTAAATCTGACTTTCGGTGGATTATTATTTTTATATCAATCCGTGATATCATCGCAAATTTCTGCGGATTGTCCCTATGAAATCAGTTGTTCCAATTTCAGTAAGCAATCTATTTTAGAATACGGATTAATAAAAGGACTTTCTCTCAGTGCTGATCGACTCACCCGTTGCACCAAACTAGCGGCGAAAGATCTCCACCCATTGCGCATCAGTAAGGAGGGTATGCTGATCGACACGCCTGCCTACTATTGCAATAAACATAAACATTGATGATAAAATATTTTTTTAGCATCTTGCTTTTGTTGGGTAGTTTAACCGGTGCGAAGGCACAACAAGATTCTATCGGTCTGCGGAAAGAAATTGATTTTCTGCTCTATCTCACCGAGCAAAAACAACTGGATGATGTAGAATTTTTTAGTAAGAAGTTGTTCAATGATTCTTTAAATTATTCCCCTGATTTCAGAGATACCATCAGCTTTATTTGTGCGGGGGCTTTTAATAAATTTAAAAAACCGTTGAAAGCAATCGGTTACTATGATCAAGTAAGTGATAATTCTGTATTCTATTATCCTTCTGCTTATACTTCTGCATTGCTCGAAGCAGAGAATAAAAATTTTAAAGCAGCGAGAAAGAAACTTGAAGAAGTACTTTACGATGACAATAATTTTTTTACCGATTTAAAACATTTTGAATTATCCGGCACCTATCTCCTTCTTCATGATCATTCTTCTTTCGATTCTATACAAGCGGTTTATCATCCACAGGACTCCTTGCTGCAGGCTGAGTTTGAATACTACAAGCAATACAACGTACTTCTACAAACCACTAAAAAGAAATCAGCCTTTCTGGCAGGAGCATTATCGGCGGTGATTCCCGGGCTGGGAAAAGTATATACGGGAAAACCCGGTCAAGGTCTGGCAGCATTTCTGAAAACTGTTCCGCTAGCAGCTATTACCATTGAAAACTACAGAGTAAACGGATTTAACAACCCGCAGTTGTATATCTTTGGAAGTCTATTCGCTCTCTTTTATGTGGGAAATATATGGGGAAGTACATTAAGTGCAAATATTGTATACCAAGAAAAAATTGACGAGATCCATCACAATATTGTTGTTGGTCTTCGCATTCCTGTCGACAACCTCTTTCGTTAATGCTCAGTCTGCAGACTTCTCCAAAGTGGATAGTCTGATGGACCTGCATCAATATGAGGACGCTTCGCTGGAATGTGAATACATCATCTATCAGCAACCCGGAAACCCCGCGTTGATGGCAGAATGCCTTTTAAAAAAAACGGACTGTCTCAAAGCTACCGGTAAACATGCTGAAGTGCCGGTCTTGCTTTCCCGACTCGATGGTTTTTCGGGGAGTGATTCTTTGAAAAGCCGGATTTATTTTCAAAAAGCACTTGGCTACTATATGTCGGATAAATTCGAACTGGCAGAAAAGAGCATCCTGCCTTTATTCAATTTGCAGGAAGTAGAGGAGGAAATAGAAGTTACCGGAGCTCTTCTCTATGCAATGGCATTGGGCGAATCCGGAAAATGGATGGAGGCGAAATTGTTTCTGACCAATTTCATTCAAAGTAATCCGCGAACAGACGCTGCATTAAAAACTGAATTGACAGAACAGGTCAATATGGTTTATGACAAAGAAAACATTCCTAAACTCAGAAGCATAAAAAAGGCGAAAACACTCTCTCTGCTCTTCCCCGGTTTAGGGCAAGCATACAATGGAAATTTCGGCAAGGGTTTTGTAAGCCTCCTGCTCGTTTCAGGCAGTGGTGCATGGGTCGGATGGAATATATTTAACACCACCTATATTACCGCAGCTACAGCAGGAGTATATATCTTCCTTTACTTTTATTTCGGAGGTGCCAATCAATCCAGTTGGCTGGTGCCTGTGAAAAATCATAAAAAGAAAACCGAGTACAATCAACAGGTGCGATCAGAACTAAGCCGTGTAAGTCTTCAGCTCTTACAACAGAAACAATAAAACCATGAAAACAAACATTATTATTTTCCTTTTATTCCTACCAGCTATCAATCGAAAGGCAATACAGAACCCACACTCATTTTATTAGGTCATAAAGAAGGTGTGAACATTTGCAAATTCTCTAATGATGGTAAAACATTGTTAGCGGAGTAAAGATGGAATCATTAAGGTTTGGAATGTAACGGAAAATTATAAACTCATCAAAGAAATTGAAATCGGTGATGATCCTATTACTGCAATTTCATTCAGTCATAAGGGCGATCAATTTGCTGTGGGTACACTGGAGAAACTTTTCATATTTGATTTCACTACCTACAAGTTAGTTTCCAAAAAAGAAAATGCACATTCGAGTTTTGTAAAATCAGCAAATTTTTCTCCCGATGATAAGTTGATTGTTACATCCAGCTGGAAGGAAGATGCGCTGACCATTTGGAACTATCCTGATTTGAAAAAATCAATCCAGCTCTCAGAAAGTATATGGACCGATGAAGCCTTCTTCTCCCCCGATGGGAAATTCCTTCTCTCCTGCAATCACGATAATGTTTGTAAAGTATGGGATGTGAACACGGGTAATATCACCAGAACCTTTGCCGGACATGACGATTGGGTATATGCTATCCGACTAAGCAGTGATATGAAATACCTCATCACCGGTAGTTTTGATAAAACCTTAAGAAAATGGGATTTTAACACAGGCAAGCTGATTGCCACCTTCAACGGACATAAAGATGGTATTTCCTATATGACTTTATCACCGGACAATTCCTCGGCGGTATCCGGGTCGGTGGATGGAAGTATATTTTATGGAATCTCAACGATGAAAAGATTTCGGATAATCCGGGAGAAAGGCAGTGCCATATTAAATCTTGCTTACTCACCTGACGGGAAAACCATTGCCGCGGCCCTGGCTGATCATTCAATCTTAATCTGGAATATCGATATTGCGGGACATTAAACTTAATTGATCAAAGGAAATAGTAAATTTGTAATCCCTATCATTAAAAATATGAAAAAAACAATTGCTTTAGCCTTAATGCTGTTAACTTCAGCTACTTATGCGCAAGATGTCATTACCTTGACCGACGGCAGAACTGTTCAAACCAAGATTCTTGAATTAAGTCCTGACGCTGTAAAGTATAAGAAATTTGACAATCAGGAAGGTCCAACCTATACGGTTCCTTTGAATACTATTTCTAAAATCAAATATGCCAATGGATCGGAGGAGTCTTTTAATAGCGCTCCTGCTGCCACTGAACAAGGACAGGCCAATGGCTCGGGGAATGGCGGCGATCTTCCTCCAATTTTCAAAGGAACCTTTGATGTGAATGATAAAGCCACTGAAGCCTATATCGAAGCTGTTGCTCAAAATGCCGGCGCAAAAATTCTTGAACGCTGCACCGGACGCTCTGACAATTCTACTACCGATATATTTTATGGTGAAGTATTCAGAGATGATATAGCTGTGAACTACACATTCCGATTTTAGTAAAATGGGATAAAGGGTTAGCTAATAAAGTACGATCCATCAGAGGAGAAATTATCGTTGATCGTAATGGAAAAGAAGTTGGAAATATCAAAGTGATTCCGGGATCACTTTCGGTGGTTGCGCAAAGGAATAATTGAACTTTAGAAAATTCCCTTTCTTCTTATTAAAGAGTACGCAAAAAAATTAAAATATAGTTAAAGAGTAAGGCGGAATTTTCAATCTGTCAGGTGTCAAAAAAAATGGGGATCCGATGGGATCCCTTTCATTTTGAATATCTGCCGGAATATTATTCGCTAGCTTTCAATTTGGAAGTTTTGATAGGAGTACCTTGTACTGCCCAACCTTGACGGAAAACTTCATATCTTGAATAAACAACACCATCGATAAGTGCATCGTAACCAGGACCAGCCTTCTCGATTGCTTTATCAACTGCTGCTTTTAATTGTGGAGCAGTACACATTTTAACTTCTTTACCTTCAGTACGTGGACCTTTTGCCTCATTTGGGAGACGCATAGTCACATTTTTAGAACTGATTACGGTAAAGTCTAATAGACGCTGCTGGCAAGAAGTCAATGCCAATGCGCAACATACTAAAACTGGGAGTGCAATTTTTTTCATATTATGGGTCTTTTCTATGCGACAAATATACCTTTTATTCAACACAAACCAAATTTTATGGGTAATGATAAAAATTATAATTATTACATAGTATTGTTTTTCAATCAATTATAAATCCATTTGCCGGTTTTCACTATAAATCGTTCAAAAAACATCACTTCTGACCTCATTTTTTTAAGCTTTGAAAACAATGATGAATTATGGCAATGCTTAATGCAACACTTCTAAAGCAAGCATCTGCTTTCTATATAATATCTTTGAAGTGTGCAGAAAAAGAAAACCTCCACTCCCACTCCTGTTATAAAGCCGGCTATTACATCAGCAAACGGCAAGCAAATAAACTATAAAGGCATTTATTTCTTCATTGCTTTCCTCACTTTTCTATTGTATGCCAATACCCTTGGGCATAATTACACTGTGGATGACTCTACTGTTATTGAAAACAACAAGTTCACTGTCAAAGGCTTTGGAGGATTAAAAGAGATTTTACCACTTCCTATCGTGCCGGTTTCTGGGAGAGGAAGGAAGGGTTATACCAGCCCATCTCTGTAGCCATGTTTGCAATAGAATGGGGTATTGCGCCCAAACAACCATTTCTTGGACATTTGATCAATATACTGATCTATGCGCTAAGTGCGTTATCTTACTTTCCGTTTTAAGGCGTTTATTACAAAAGATGCATCCTCTTATACCCATCTTCATCACCCTACTCTGGGTATTCCATCCGGTGCATACTGAAGTGGTGGCTAACATAAAAAGCAGAGATGAATTATTGAGTTTTCTGTTTGGCATTAGTGCTCTATCAGGACTATTTCGTTATGTGGACACCCATAAACTAAAATATATTTTACTTGCAGGTCTTGCCTTTTTTCTGGCACTTTTGTCCAAGGAAAATTCAGTAGCCTGGGCAGGAGTATTTCCGCTGGCGATATGGTGCTTTACGAAAGTGGATTTAAAAAAGACAATGTTACTTTCTTCGGTGTTTATTGGGGTGATTGGCATCTACTTTCTGGTTCGGATTTCTGTTTTAGGGGAGATTGGCGGAGGGTATGAGCTCATGCTCATCAACAATTCGTTAATCGGCGCAAAAAATTATACCTCACAATTGGCAGGTGCCTTTTATATTATGGGCAGATATTTTGGGCTATTCCTCCTTCCGGCAACATTGGTTTTTGATTACTCTTACAACACTATACCTGCTGTCAGTTTTGCTCATCCCCTCGCCTTTCTCTCATTCGGATTAATTGTCGTTGGATTGCTCTATGCTTTTAAATATCTTCCGAAGCGTAGCATGATCTCTTTCTCCATTCTATTCTTTCTGGGTACTATATTATTAGTTTCAAATGTCTTCTTTCTCATTGAAGCCACCATGGCGGAAAGGTTCATTTACACGCCTTCCCTGGGATTATGTTTGCTGGCCGGTTATTTTGCCAATAAGTGGCTGATAGGAAACAAAACATTTGAAGGACCTGTAACGGTTTCGCATATACGAAATAACAAATTATTCATTCCCGGTTTACTTGTTCTCATTATTTTTGGAGGAAGAACTATTGTTCGCAGTAACGACTGGAAAGACAACCTGACCCTATTGCAGAAAGATGTGAAATCATCACCGGAAAGTGCCCGTATCCGTTACGCCCTCGGGAGCACACTCTTGGTTGAAAAAGCCCTCGAAGAACCGGAAGGATCAGCGGCCCGAAAAAATTACCTCGAACGCTCCATCCTTGAATTACAAAAAGGTGTATCCATATTACCCAATTACAACGATGCCTGGTATCATTTAGGCATAGCCTACAAAGAGCTGGGAGATGCGAAAAATGCAGTATTGGCTTTCGAGCAGGCACGGTCCTATAAGCCATTTAACGATGCAAATCATTTTACCAGTTCAGGAATTGCCTATGGATTGAACAAACAATACGACAAAGCAATTGCTGATCTCGAAGCCGCCGTAAAACTTGATCCGCAAAATTCAGATGCATGGAATAATTATGGTTTATACCTGAATGAAGGAGGAAATATGCAAGCTTCCCTTGATGCCTTAAACAAATCCATTGCACTCAAAAGTGATTTTGATAAGGCTTTTTATAACCGCGGTAATACTTATGCTAAAGCGGGAAATTACAGGGAAGCATTGAAAGATTATGCCAAAGCCCTCTCTATAAAAAGCAACTATACCGATGCCTTAAACAACAGCGGAAATTGTTATATCATGTTACAAAGGCCGGATAGCGCTGTGAGTTATTTTGAAAGAGCCATTCAATCCGATCCCGGAAATGTAAAAGCCGTGATTAATCTGGGAGTTACATTGCAAAATTTGGGAGATACGGTCAACGCCAAAATTTACTTTGAAAAAGCCCGAAGTATGGGTGCTACTTTATGAGAAATTTGATACTCTGTTCCTGTGTGCTTCTGATCACCGGATGTACTGAAGTCAAAAAACAACCGGAAATAAATTATTTTTCGATCAGTACTTTCTTGAATAAGGAGATCGCAACATTGAAAGAGAAGGAAGCTATTTTAGTTAAAACGATTCAACAAAAAAATAAAACAGAAACCCGATCCGTGTATACTCCTGATTGGGAAAATGAATTAAAACCATTTTTCGAATCCGCTATTGACCGGCCGGCGTGGAAGAACTCTTACCAATGCGATACCACTCTAATTGATTCAGAAATGATCATCAGTTATACCAGTAACAACAAAAAAGCTCCGGTAAAACTTCTGCGTGTTACGTATTTAAAAGATAAGGTCAACACCATTTTTATTTTGTTTGAAAAATCCAATGCCTGGTTTTGCCTCAATCAGCAACTGACCTATCAAAGTGAGCAAGGCTTTACCATCCATAGTGAACAAAAAATGACACTTTCTGCACCCGCCATCTACACTATTTCCGCTAAATTCGAAGAGAAAAAGCACCCTTCTAAACCTTTATAAAAACAAAATATGGCATTCACTTTCTTTCTTGGAGTATGGCTGGGCATCTTGCAATTGCCGGATGCTAACCTGCCCTTTCAGTTTGAATTTACTCAACACGATGGTCAACCGGTCATGATCATTAAAAATGCTGAAGAAAGAATAGTATGTGACGAAATTACTTTATCCGGTGATTCTATTTTTATTCGTTTACCCCTTTACGATTCAGAGTTTCGTTTAAAAGCCGGGAGAGAAACGATGAATGGAGTATGGATAAACAAGGGAAGAAAAGTACCGGCTGTTATTCCATTTACCGCAGAAAAAAATCTGCACCATAGATTTTTACCTCGGCAAACAAAAAGTGATGAGCAGAAGTTAGCGGGCCGTTGGGAAACCTGGTTCAATGTGAACTCCGGGGACTCCTCTCTGGCGATTGGAGTATTCGAAGAAAAGGAGGGAATTGTTACCGGCACTTTCCTCACTGAATCCGGAGATCATCGTTTTTTAGAAGGGATAAAAGACGGAGATTCATTAAAGCTTAGTGTTTTCGATGGATCACATGCCTGGTTATATCTTGCTAAGATCAAAGATGGAAAAATGGAAGGAATGTTCTATTCCGGAAATCATCACAAAGCCCCTTTTCGTGCATGCATTAACGATAGTGTTCGTCTGAGAGATCCTTCAAGAATTACTCAAGCTACAGGTAAAATAAATTTCCATTTACCGGATCCGGATAGCCAGCTTGTTTCATTGGACCAGAGCATCTATCGTAACCGGGTTATCATCGTTCAAATTATGGGCACCTGGTGTCCGAATTGTATGGATGAATCTGTTTTTTTGGATAGTGTTTACAGGGATAGAGGGGAAGAAGGACTTGAAGTAATCGGTCTGTCCTTTGAAAGAACTGCTGAATTCAGCATTGCTGCCAGCAATGTCCGTAAAGTAAAGAAACGTCTGAATTTAACTTATCCTGTAGTGATTGCCGGTGTTGCTCAAAAAGATGAGGTACAGAAAGTAATTCCTGCCATTTCAAACTTTTTCTCCTATCCTACTACTCTTTTTATAGACCGAAAAGGGGATGTAGTAAAAGTTTCCAGTGGATTTTCAGGACCCGCTACAGGCGAATTCTGGCTGAAATACAAAAGGAGTTCAATCGAACACTCGACCGTCTTCTGCGCTAGTTAAAGTGCTGTATTTCAAATATTTAACCATTAAATAGAGTCAGTGTTATCCTTTTCATAAATAATTCTTCCACAAAAGGTGTTTTCAGAATAAGGAGCTTAACAAACAAAAGAAGGTTATTTACCCTTAAGTTATCGCCGTTTGCCCAAGAACACTAAAATACTACTAAGTTCCTCCCGATATTTGTAGAATCCGGGAAAAAAAAAGCAAAAAGCAACACAAGGAATTTGCAGCTCTTTATCAGATAATATGTCCAACTGAATAGCAGTCTTGCATCTAAAAAAAATAAACAAATACTCCATAATACACACATGAAAAAACAATTACTACTTTGGGTTGCATTACTACTGTCGCCCTTCTTCAGTTATTCACAATGTACGACTACAAACGCGACTTCTTGCGCATGTAAAGATGGTACTACGAATTGCCAACTGCTTCCTGATATTAAAGTAGCACGTCCGCCACTACTGGTGAATGGATCCAGTGGATATTTAGAATACCCACAAACCTGTAATCCTCCTTGTAGTGGTAATGACGGGCGCTTGCGTGTTTCCGTTTCTACTCCTAACATTGGGTTTGGTCCTCTGGAAGTACGTACTACTCCTACGGCTATTTGTGGTACCGATACATTTTACAATGTACCCAGCAACTTTACTTGTCCGAACGGGCAGCCATTGCGCCAGATTTTGAACCAACGGGTGTATCAAAAAAATGGTAATACAATGTCGTACATCGACCGCTTTGCAGGAAGTATGACTTATCATCCTTCACACGGACATATGCACGTTGATGACTGGGGTATCTACACTTTACGTACTGCCACTGCAGATCCAAATCCTTTAAACTGGCCTGTAGTAGGTACAGGTTCAAAACTTGCCTTTTGTTTAATGGATTATGGAACATGTTCTTATTACAATGGACATTGTGTTGACAGTGCAAACAATACTATGTTAAATGGTAATTTCCCAAACTTTGGATTAGGGGGAGGTAACTACGGTTGCTCTAGTGTTGTACAAGGAATTTCATCCGGTTACACTGATATTTATTATCAGTCATTGGATGGAATGTGGATCAATCTTCCTCCCGGACTTTGCAATGGAACTTACTGGATGGTGATTCAGTTAGATCCTTACAACTACTTTTTAGAGAGTGATGAAACAAATAACGTACTTGCGGTTCAGGTAACTTTAACGCAACAAGGTGGAACATTACCTGTTGTAACCGCCAGTGGTTCTACAACCTTCTGTCAGGGTGGAAGTGTATCGCTTACCGCAAGTTCAGCTACCAATTACCTTTGGTCCAATGGAGCTACAACTCAATCGATCACTGTAAGTCAATCCGGCAGCTATAGCGTTACTGTGAATACCGGAACTTCTTGTGTATCCACTTCTGCTCCAACAACAGTAACTGTTTCACAAATTCCGGTTACGGCTACTGCTACTCCTGCTAATATTTGTGCAGGAGAAGCTGTTCAATTAGGTGCATCAGCTACCGGTGGTGGTACTTCCAACCAGGTAGTGACTTATACGAATAATACTATTTACAATATTCCTGATAACAATGCAACCGGTATCTCAAGTTATATAACAGTAAATAATATTGATCCTGTTACTATCAATTCCAATACAGTTGTTTCTGTTCAACTTGACATTACTCACACTTATGATGGTGATCTTCAAATCCAGTTGATTGCTCCTTCCGGAAATGCAATTAACTTAAGTAACCGCAGAGGTGGAAGTGGAAATAATTTTACAAATTCAATCTTTATCGGAAGCGCTGCACTTTCAATATCTCAAGGTTCCGCTCCTTTCAACGGAAGCTACAGACCTGATGGTCCGTTTACATCACTAACTGGAAATTCAAACGGTACCTGGACACTCAAAATAATGGATTTAGCCGGTACAGACATTGGAACACTGAACTACTGGACTTTAAAATTAAACGACGTAGTTCCGACCACCATCAGTTATAACTGGACTTCTTTACCTGCAGGATTTACCTCCGGTGATCAAACCACAACAGCTAATCCTACACAAAGCACTACCTATACCGTGACAGCTACTGAAAGCGGAACAGGATGTCAGGGAACGCAAACGGTGAATGTTGTTGTAGGAAATGGAATTAATGTTACTGCCAATACTCCTGCTCCTATCTGCGCAGGACAAACTGCCAACCTTTCTGTAAATGGTGCCAATAGTTATGTATGGAGTCCTGCTACAGGTTTAAGCGGAACAACAGGTAATGCTGTTACTGCGTCTCCATCTCAAACTACCACTTACACCGTTATTGGAACAACGAATGGATGTTCAGACACAGCATTTGTAACGGTGGTGGTAAATCCATTGCCTGTTATCAACACCTCATCCGGTTCAAGTATATGTGCGGGCAGTTCCGTTACCTTACAGGCAACAGGAGCTCCCAATCTAAGCTGGAGTCCGGCTACAGGATTAAATACAACTTCAGGAAACAGCGTAGTAGCTTCTCCCGATCAAACAACCACCTACACCGTTACAGGTTCTGACAATGGCTGTTCCAATTCGGCAACGGTTACTGTATCTGTAAATGCGTTACCAGTTGTTACTGCAAGTGCTAATACCAGTGTATGTGCAGGTCAATCAACAACCTTAAATGCATCAGGGGCTTCCTCTTATAACTGGAGTCCGTCTGCAGGATTAAATCAAACCACAGGCGCAAGCGTTAATGCATCACCTGCTGTTAATACTACATATACCGTTATTGGATCAGACAACAATGGTTGTACTGCTTCAGCAACAGTAACAGTTGATGTCATTGATCTCCCCATTGCGCCAACATCTATCGTAGGGGCTGTTAACCACTGTTTACCTATGTCGGCTTCTTTCGCAATCAACCCTATTGGAAATGCAACTTCTTATACATGGTCAGCACCAGCAGGCATGAGTCTTTCCGGACAAGGTACAAGTAATGTAACGGTGAATGCTACCGGCGCCTCTTCAGGTGATCTATGTGTAATTTCAAATAATAGTTGTGGCAGCAGTGCACCGAGATGTGTGGCTGTAACTGCTAATAGCAGTTTTCCAGTTAGACCGGGTACTGTTTCAGGTACCGGAAAAGCATGTGCCGGAGATGTAATAGCTTATAGTATTGCCAATGTTGCCAACACCAATTCTTATTTATGGTCAAATCCGGCAGGCACTTCAATACTTAGCGGTCAGGGTACACATGCAATCAGTTTGCAATTTAATGCAGGCTATGCCGGTGGAACTCTGAGTGTTCAGGCTGTAAATGGTTGTGGCAATAGTTTATCGCGTGTGAAAGCACTCTCTTTAAATATTCCGGCAACAACCAGTGTTATCTCCGGACATACTACAGGCTTGTGTAATTCACAACAAACATATAGCGTTATGCCCGTAGTTGGAATGACCTATAATTGGAGTGTTCCATCTGGTGCGACCATCATAAATGGACAAGGTACTAACAGCATTCAGGTACAATTTGGAGCAGGATTTACCAATGGTAATGTCTCTGTAAATGCCCAAAATGCATGCGGAACAAGTACGGCGCGTGTGAAGAGTGTTAAAGCTGCACCGGCTATCCCTGCTTCTATCACAGGACCTGCCAGCGTATGTCAGGGTCAACAAGGAGTGAATTATACTGCTGCAACAGTATATGGCGCTACTTCTTATACCTGGACTGCCCCAACAAATGCAACCATCGCGGCTGGGCAAGGCACCCTTAACGCAAGTGTAAATTATGCTATGAATTCTGTAAGCAGTAAGATAAAAGTGAACGCATCTAATGCTTGCAGTACCTCTTCAAATAAAACGAAGAGTATCGTATTGAACAGTTGCATTAAAGTTTCTGACTTCACTACTTCAGCATTAACCGGTTTATCTTTATTACCAAATCCGGCCACCACTTATGTTGAAGTTCAGTTTAACAGCAATTCGATCAGCCCTCTACATTAAGAGTAACAAATGTACTTGGTCAGGAAGTGTATACGCAATCCATTCATCCATCTAATGGAATTAACAACTACATGGTTGACGTTCGCAAAATGAACCCGGGAGTTTATATTGTAAGTATCCTTCAGGATGGTAAATCTTTTGCTCAGCGCCTGGTAGTTGAATAAAAGTAACTGATAAAACTCAATCAAAGCCGTTCTTTTTATAAGGAACGGCTTTGTACTTTTGCAAAGAATCTGAATCCATGAAAAACGCGTTTATACAATTATTACTCTGCTTTATTATTCTGACTTCATTAGCCAATCCTTCCCAAGGGCAATCTATAGCATGGACAGAATACAACACTATTAATTCGTCATTCCCTGATAATTCTATACGATGCATTACTTACGAAAATGATAGCACCGTTTGGATCGGGACGGACTTTGGTTTGGCGAAGCTGGTAAACGGACAGTGGACCAACTACAACACATCGAATTCCGGATTAGCCAGCAACAGCATTCGTAGTATGGCGATAGATAAATTCGGAGTGAAATGGATTGGAACTTTCACCAATGGACTTTGTTCCTATAATGATACCGTCTGGACGAACATCAATACCTTTAACTCTCCACTGCCGGATGACTTTATCAGAAGTCTTGCCATCGACACTAACAATGTTATCTGGGTAGGTACAACCGGAGGATTGGTGAGAATAGATTCATTGGTCACGTTTACCATTTACGATCAGTTCAACAGTATTATGAACTCCAGTAACATAGCTTCCATGTATGTTGATCCACTGACCAATAATAAATGGGTAGGAACAGTTAACGGAGGATTAATCCTGATTGATAAGGATACCAATTTCACGGAATTTTACACCGGCAATTCCGGTATTTCAGATAATACTTTACTGGGTTTGGATATGGATGTAAGCGGAAATGTATTTATGGCCTCTCCTGCAAATGGACTCCTTGTTAAACTGAGTGGATTTGGATGGGTTACCTATAACCTCGCCTCCTCTAATATCCCTACCGCCAGTCTCACCTGCTTGAAACTTGACGATATAGACCAACCCTGGATTGGCACTGCTGACAAAGGGGTTCTCTACAAAAACGGAAGTAATTTTATTGTATACGACACTGCAAATTCCCCTCTAACAGATGTAGTAATTCAATGTGTGAATATTGACGATAGCGGTAAAGTATGGATCGGAACGCAAACCGGTGGATTGTTTGTTCTTGACCCTTCGCTGCTTACCGGTATTTCCAGTACAGGTTCATTCACTAACGTTAGCGTCTATCCTAATCCGGCCAATGAAGTACTTTTTTACAACAGTCCATTCCCAACTGTTAGTTGTGAAATCACAGATCTGAGCGGACGACTTTTACTTTCAGAAAGTGGAACTTCTAACCAAATAGAAGTGCATGCGCTGAGCACCGGCCTTTATCAGATCAGATTTATTTATGAAGATGGGAATAGCGTCACAAGGAAGTTTCTGAAGCAATAAGTTCAATTACATTATCTGCTCCATCCTTTTTAAAAAGTTGTAAATCGAAATACTATCTCCGGGACAAGTTTCTTTGAACTTATTTCTGAATTACAGTATTGGTAAAACTATTTAAAAACACCTGCAGTTCTTCTACTTTTTTTATCTCTAACATGATATCATCAATTGATATTTGCGCCATTTCACGGGCTTTTAGCTCTGCGCGAAGCTCCTCTCTGATTTTAGTCAATTGCTTCTTCTTAATGTACATGACCGGATCAATCACGGTCTTATGCAATTGATCTGACTCCCGTCGGACTTCAATATGATGCTCACTCCATTTCGCCAATTCATAGGAAGGCGTCATCAGACTGATGGCGGTGTTTTTGATTTCAGGTGCTAACTGTTGTAAAAAATCCTGTTCATTATAGGGTAAACCCTCATCCAACTGTACAGAGAACTCAGCAAGAATACCGGCATAGACTTCATTCGAAAAATGAATACCGTCATCACGAAGGTGAGAAATGATAAAATCTTTCACGCGGGTAGGTGTTTGATCCGCTCCAAATGGGATGGTGAAATTATGATCGGCATAGAGCAACATAATCCGGATGATTTCTTCCTCCTGTGTAAACGTATTAAACTCATCCGAAACCTCTTCCTGTTCGTCTGCAAGCGCTGCTGTTAATGGATCCTGTGGTACGGGTTGAACTGGACCGGAACCCTCCTGTTGGAAAGACTCCTCCCCTGCTTTACGCACTTGTTTGCGAAGGATCTTATTCAGTTCATTCAATAAAACCGATTCTCCCATCTCCATCAACACCGAAGTATGCTTCAGATAAGCAGCACGTGTAATCGCATCGGGTATTTTCGCGATGGTTTCAACGATATCACGAATCAAGGCGGCCTTTTTAATCGGATCTCCGGCTGAATCAGCAAGCAATAATTTTGTTTTAAAAGTGATAAAATCGACCGCCTGCTCCTTTAAGAAAACTTTCAATTCCTCCGTTGAAACTTTCGATGAGTAGGAGTCCGGATCTTCCCCATCCGGAAACAGGACGACCCGCACATTCATACCTTCTTCGAGGATCAGATCAATACCGCGTAGCGATGCTTTTATTCCGGCCGGATCGCCATCATAGAGCACAGTGATATTTCTGGTATAACGATCAATTAAGCGTATCTGCTCCACCGTGAGTGCAGTTCCGCTGGAGGCTACCACATTTTCAATGCCGGCCTGATGCATGGAAATAACATCCGTATAACCCTCTACTAAATAGCAGCCATCCTGAGCCACAATTGCCTTTCGCGCCTGTGAGATGCCATAGAGATTTTTGCTCTTAAAATAGATTTCTGTCTCCGGAGAATTGAGATACTTCGGACTCTTTGGATCTGTCTTTAAAATACGCGCACCAAAGCAATGACACGTCCCGTGAGGTTATGAATCGGAAACATCACGCGTCCTCTGAAACGATCGTATTGCTTATTTTCATTCAGAATCGTCAGACCGGTTTTCTCCAGAAACTCCACTTTATATCCTTCCTGAATAGCTGCTGCTGTGAGGCCATCCCATTTATCGTGAGAAAATCCCAGATTGAACCGGCGAATGATATCATCCGTAAAACCTCTTTCATGAAAATAGGAGAGACCAATCGCCTTACCTTCTTCTGCATTCCATAAATAATCCTGATAAAATTGTTGTGCGAAAGCAATCACCGTAAATAAATTCTCGCGGTGCGATTGCTGCTCCAGATATTCGGGTGTGGGCGCTTCCTCCTCAATGGTGATATTGTACTTCTTTGCCAGATAACGTAAAGCCTCCGGAAAAGTCTGGTGCTCGTGCTCCATGATAAACGTAAGCGAATCACCTGCCTTTCCGCATCCGAAGCATTTAAAAAATCCTTTGGAAGGAGATACCGTGAAAGAAGGAGTACGTTCATTGTGAAAAGGACAAAGACCTAAAAGATTGGCACCCCGCTTCTTCAAGGCCACAAAATCACCCACCACCTCTTCAATCCGGGCTGTTTCAAGAATTAACTCCTTGGTAGAATTATTTATCATCAGAAAGTAAAGATACGATACCGGATAAAAACCAACGCATAAAACCGCGATTAATGATTCCGCTCTGTGGTAAACCGCACCAGTTGAATCAGAGAAGTTTTATACGTTGATGCCTTCAACTCTTCAATCAAACTAAAAGCCTGATTTTGAAAGTGCTGCATTTTATCTCTGGCATAGACTAATCCACCCGCCTCCATCACCATTTTAATCACCTGCTCTACCCGCTTTTTATCATCGCTATAACTTTTCACGGTATTGATGATAAATCTTTTATCTGAAGAACCCGATTG
Source organism: Bacteroidota bacterium (assembly GCA_016721435.1). Taxonomy (GTDB): domain Bacteria; phylum Bacteroidota; class Bacteroidia; order AKYH767-A; family OLB10; genus JAJTFW01. Next base: position 113,761 of record JADKIC010000002.1, on the reverse strand, counting down.
ATTCAAGGTATAGATCAGCGGCAAGGTCATCTTATGCTCCTTGATATCGATCCCTCTGGGTTTTCCGGTTTGTTCAGCTTGCTCATAATCGAACAAATCATCTTTTATTTGAAAGGCGATGCCTACGGCTTCACCAAAATCATGAAAGCGTTTCACCTGCTCCTGCAGTTGCTCCGGTGGAAGAGGCTCCGGTAGCACAACAAGAGGCAATCAAGGAAGCGGTTTTTACGGTGATGATTTCGTAATAAACTTCCTCCGTGATATCGAGCTTACGCGCTTTTTCTATTTGCAATAATTCTCCTTCACTCATCTTACGCACGGCCGTCGAAACGATTTTCAGCAATTCAAAATCTCCATGATCCACGGCGAGCAGCAATCCACGGGATAAAAGATAATCACCAACCAGCACTGCAATTTTATTTTTCCAGAGGGCATTGATCGAAAAAAACCTCTGCGCAGATTACTGTCATCCACTACATCATCATGCACCAGGGTGGCGGTATGCAGCAGTTCAATCAGAGATGCGGCACGATAGGTACTTTCCGTGATTCCTCCGGATGATCCTGCAGCCAGAAAAACAAACATCGGACGCATTTGCTTTCCCTTCCGCTTCACGATATAGTGCATGATACGATCGAGCAGCGGTACATGGCTCTGCATCGCCTTTCTGAACTTCAATTCAAACTCATCCATCTCCTTCCGGATAGGCTGCTTGATTTGATCCAGGTTTAAAGACATCCGTTTAGTTTAACTTAAAATAAAACGGAAGCGTCAAACGCACATCCACAGGAACATCGTCCTGGCTACCGGGCATCCAGTCGGGCATAGCTTTCACAATACGTATCGCCTCCTTATCCAGTTCAGGGTGCACACCACGCAGGACTTCCACCTCCCCAACTTTTCCCTTCGAATTCACAATAAAAGACAAATACACTTTACCTTCAATACCACTTTCCTTGGCTCCTACAGGATAGTTCAATTCTTTCACGATAAAATCATTCATGGCTTCCTTCCCTCCGGGGAACTCCGGCATTTTTTCAACGCTGATAAAAACTTTTTCATTCTTTGGATCCTTTTCGGGCAATCGTTGAGAAAAGGATTGCAAGGGAAGAATCAAGATAAGAAGAAGACATAACCGGTACATAAGCAGGTAATTTAGAGTACGAAGATACATTTTTTCCCTCTGATAAAAAGTACGCGGAATATCAGGACTTTACCCTCTTATATACCGGTACCGTACTACAAGGTTCACCATACAAAATACTTTTCACAACCGGTTGCAATTTTGCTGTTAGTGCCACGTAAGCCTGCAAGGGAACCGGACGATGGCTGCATCCTTTTATCACTACGCGTTGATCACGGTAGTCCTCCGGATTTAACTGATCCAATATGCGACGGAACAACTCCGTTTCTAACGTTTCCGCGTTACCGACAACAACAGTAGCAGCAAATGGCTGTAAAGCAGAAGACAATAACATCCAGGCCCAGCGAGGCACAATAGCGTCTGTTGAACAAAACAAAGCCACATGTTTACAGGAATACTCCTTCCACGCATGATTCGCAATAAAATCCCTGAAATCCTTTTCCCTCAACAGCAATCCCTCCACCAATTGCGTACTGATATCAAAAAGCACCCTCTCCCCCGCCGGAAATAACTCCTCCAGGTCAATGGTCACAATACCACTCTGCGCAACTCTGTTTACTATTTCTGACATCCTTCTTTAATAATTCATCCAACATCACAAACTGAAATCTCCCATTATCTTTTATACATATACAACTTATCAATACATTAATATTTTTTAGGGAGCGCAGATGACGCTGATTTTTTAGGATTTGCACTGATTTGATTTCGGTAGCTTAAAAACTTTCGTATCCTTTTGTACCTGCCTGACGGTAGGCAGGTTCAGTCCTTTCGTATTTCGCCCTTCCGTATTCTTTCGTATTTCGCTCTTTACCACATGCCGAGTTCCAATCTCGCCTCTTCACTCATCATATCCTTCTCCCAGGGAGGATCAAATGTAATTTCAACCTTAGCGGAATTCACATCCGGAATATCTCTTATTTTCTGTTCTACATCGGGGGGTAATGTTTCTGCAACCGGACAAGCGGGAGAAGTCAATGTCATTTTGATATGCACATCATTTCCTTCATTGATATTGATCTCATAAATAAGACCCAATTCCCAGATATCCACCGGAATTTCCGGATCGTAACAGGTTTTGATCATATCGATGACGCGTTCGCGCAAGGGCTTTACTTCAGGTATGTTTTCAGTTGCTGACATGGTGGGTTCCTGAGCCGGATTCGCCTTAAATTTGTTTTGAATGGTTTGAAGCAGCGAAGGCATAAGTTTTCATTTGTTTGATCATGGAGGAGAGTCCATTCGCTCTGGTAACGGCAATGTGTTGACGCAATCCGATCTTATCAATAAACTCCAGTTTAGCATTCAGAATTTCATCCGCCGGCTGACCTGAAAGGACATTGATCAACAATGCAATCTCACCTTTCACGAATGTGGAATCGCTATCTGCCATAAAAAATAATTTACCTTCCCGTTCTTCACCATGCAACCAGACAGAACTCTGACATCCTTTAATTTTATACTCGTCGACTTTATATTTTACATCCAATGCAGGCAGCTTTTGACCGAGCTCAATGATGTATTGGTATTTTTCTTCCCAGCCATCAAAGAGGTTAAAGTCCTCCACGATTTCATCTTCTATTTCCTGCATCGTGTTCATAGTGCCGTTTGCGGTTGTAATAATTGAATCGCTTTACCTAAATTCTCCATCAGACAATCAATTTCTTCCTTCGTATTATAAAACATAAAGGAAGCACGGAGGGTTCCGGGAACGCCAAACCGCAACATGACCGGCTCAGTACAATGCTGCCCCGTGCGTACAGCAACCCCTTTTGTATCCAGATACATTCCGGCATCCATGGCATTTACTCCCTCGATAACAAACGACAAGACGCCCGCCTTTTTCTCCGCGGTTCCAATGATTCTAACACCGGGTATAGCCGAAATTTTTGAAGTAGCATATTCGAGCAACTCTTCTTCCCATGCCACTGCTCCCGGGCGATCGAGATTGTTCCAGTAATCAATTGCTGTCCCGAGCGCAATCACATCCGCGATATTCGGCGTTCCGGCTTCAAACTTATAGGGCACTTCATTGTAAGTCGTCTTCTCAAAAGTCACGGAAGAAATCATCTCTCCTCCACCCTGATACGGTGGCATCTCCTCCAGCAACGGCAATTTACCATACAGGCATCCAACACCGGTAGGACCCAAAATTTTATGTCCGCTGAATGCGAAGAAGTCGGCATCGAGATCCTGAACATCAATAGGTGCATGAGCGGTACTTTGTGCTCCATCAATCAACACAGGAATACCTTTTTGATGTGCCAAAGAAATAATATGTTTCACCGGATTAATCGTACCCAGCGAATTGGAAACATGTACTAATGAAACCAATTTCGTTCTTTCCGTAAGAAGCGTATTCAGTTTATCCAGTAGCAGCTCACCTTTATCATTCATCGGAATCACTTTCAACACAGCTCCTTTCTCCTCACACAATAGTTGCCAGGGCACAATATTGCTATGATGCTCCATGGCAGAAATTAGAATTTCATCTCCCTTCCCAATATTCTTTCTTCCATAAGTAGCAGCCACCAGGTTGATGGCCTCTGTGGTGCCTTTAACAAAAATGATTTCCTTCTCTGATGATGCGTTAATAAATGCTCTTACTTTCTCCCTGACATTATCAAATGCTTCCGATGCTCTTTGAGATAAAAAATGGACACCACGGTGAATATTTGCATTATCGTGCATGTAATAATTCACCAAAGCATCAATTACCACTTTAGGCTTCTGAGAAGTAGCAGCGTTGTCGAAATACACCAATGGCTTTCCATACGCTTTCTCCGAAAGAATCGGGAAGTCGTTGCGGATATCGTTAACATTAAAAGTAGCCATTTTTTTCTACAATTATATTTTAATATGAACGCGGATTACGCGGAAAAATTGATTTGCGCGGATTAATTCCTTACCTGTTATTTTAGTTTTTTTTCCAGCAACTGCAATAGACTTGCGCGCAGTTCTTCATTCTCTACTTGTTCAATGACATCCGCGGCAAATGCATGGTTGAGCAATGCACGGGCCGTTTCTTCACCGATGCCGCGTGCACGCAGATAGAAGAGCGCTTCATCGTCGAGTTGTCCGGTAGTCGCGCCATGACTGCATTTCACATCATCCGCATAAATTTCAAGCTGCGGCTTCGTATTCATGGAAGCCTCATTGCTGAGCAGGAGATTTTTATTGGACTGATAAGCGTTCGTTTTCTGCGCATCTTGTCGTACCCAAATCTTACCATTAAACACTCCCGTGGCATGACCATCAATTATACCCTTATACAATTCATTGCTGTAACAATTCGGCATTGCATGATCAACCAGTGTATGGTTATCCACCACCTGATCGCCATTTAAAACATAGAGTCCATTGAGATAGGAATTAATATTCACATCATCCAGGCGAATATGGAGATTATTACGTACCAGGAGTCCGCCTAAAGTGACTGTGGTCAGGTGCTGATAACTATCGCGCGCCATATTCACTTTATGGTAACTTATATTCTTTGAAGTATCTGCCTCCGCCTGGACCTTAGTACCAAAGTACCGTGCTCCTTTTCCTACCACTATTTCGCTGACGGCATTGGTAAATGTCGGGGCTCCATCACCGTGAGTATGGTAACTCTCAATGACCGTACATTCCGACTGATCGCCCATCACCACAAGTACACGCGCGGGAATGGATAAAGATTCTGCTCCGGGCACTGCAACAAATGAAAGCTGCACAGGAAGTTCAATCTTTGCGTTCTTCTCTACAAGAATTATAACCGGTTCGTAACAAAGCATAGTATTCATTGCTACCAATGCTTCGTTCACAAAATCAGCATGCTGAAACAGGTGAGATTGTACGGAGTCCTGTCCTAAAAAATCAGAGAGCGATCCTATTTTAATCCCGGAGGGCAAATCGTTCATGGAAGAAGCGGCGGAATTTAATCGTCCATTCTCCACAACAACCAGCACACTCTTCTTTCCTGCCAACCGGTATTGTTCTGCTTCTTTAGCGGTCAATGCGTGTGTATCTGTCGGACTAACGGTACGATAGCCCGCAGTTGTGATCCCTGATAGGTTCAGGTATTTCCATTCCTCATGCTTCCCGGTAGGAATTCCCAACTTTGTGAAAGCAGCTATTGCCTCGCGGCGCAGGTTTAAAAAAGCCGGTTGTTGTTTTCCATATAATTCCGCGAACATCTCTGCTTCCTGCAAGAATGCGGAAGGAGAAGGGGCAGATGTAGTTATCGTCGTCATAGGTTATCAGGCTCCGACTGCAATTTCTTCTTTGATCCAATCGTATCCCTTTTCCTCCAGTTCCAGCGCGAGATCCTTGGTTCCGGATTTTACGATGCGCCCTTTGTAAAGGACATGCACAAAATCAGGCACGATATAATCCAGCAATCGCTGATAGTGTGTAATCACAATGAAAGAACGGTCGGGAGTCCGCAGGGCATTCACACCGTTCGAAACAATACGCAAGGCATCGATATCGAGACCGGAATCTGTTTCATCGAGGATGGAAAGCTTAGGTTCAAGCATCGCCATTTGAAAAATCTCGTTACGTTTTTTCTCTCCGCCACTGAATCCTTCATTCACCGAACGCTGGGTCATAGCTTTATCCATTTCCACCAACTTCATCTTCTCATTCATCAGCTTGAGAAATGCTTTCGAATCGAGAATTTCTTCTCCACGTGCTTTGCGGATTTCGTTAACGGCTGTCTTCAGAAAATTCGCATTACTCACACCCGGTATTTCCACCGGATACTGAAAGGCAAGAAACAAACCTGCACGCGCACGATCTTCAGGAGACATCTCCAAAAGATCAGTACCCAGGAACGAAACGGAACCGCCGGACACTTCATACTCCTCACGGCCGGCCAGTACCGAAGCAAGCGTACTTTTACCGGAACCGTTCGGCCCCATGATCGCGTGTACTTCGCCCGGCTTCACTTCGAAATTAAGTCCATTGAGGATTTGCTTACCCTCTACTGCCGCCTGTAAATTTTTTATTGATAACATAATTATTGACTACTATAGATAAATCATTTTATTTTTCAATGACAACTGCAGTGAATACAACAGTCCTCTGTTTTATTTTTATCCAACGGAACCTTCGAGAGAGATGCTCAGCAATTTTTGCGCTTCAACAGCGAACTCCATCGGAAGTTGATTGAATACTTCCTTACAATAGCCGTTGACGATCAGGTTCACTGCATCTTCGGTAGAGATACCGCGCTGATTGCAATAGAAGATTTGATCTTCACCGACCTTACTCGTTGTGGCTTCATGCTCCACCTTCGCTGTTTTATTGGCTACTTCGAGATAAGGGAACGTATGTGCACCACATTTATCACCAATCAGCAAGGAATCACATTGGGAAAAGTTACGTGCATAAGAAGCATTCTTACCAATCTTCACAAGACCACGGTAAGAATTCTGACTACGACCACAGGAAATGCCTTTTGAAACAATCACACTGCGCGTATTTTTTCCGAGATGGATCATCTTCGTCCCGGTATCGGCCTGCTGCATATTATTCGTCACAGCGACAGAATAAAATTCACCGATGGAATAATCTCCCTTCAGAATCACACTCGGATACTTCCAGGTAATCGCGGAACCGGTCTCTACTTGTGTCCAGGAAATCTTGGCACGATCACCGAGACAAATACCTCGCTTCGTAACAAAATTATAGATGCCCCCTTTTCCATTTTTATCACCGGGGTACCAGTTCTGCACCGTGCTGTACTTCACATTCGCATCCGTATGCGATACAATTTCAACCACCGCTGCGTGCAATTGATTTTCATCGCGCATCGGCGCTGTGCAACCTTCGAGATAACTCACCTGCGCACCCTCTTCCGCAACAATCAAGGTACGTTCAAACTGACCTGTACCGGCGCTGTTGATACGGAAATACGTACTCAACTCCATAGGGCAGCGAACACCTTTCGGGATATAGCAAAACGAACCATCACTGAACACCGCACTGTTGAGTGCCGCGTAAAAATTATCAGTATAAGGCACGACAGAACCTAAATATTTTTTAATCAATTCAGGATGATCATGCACGGCTTCACTGAAGGAACAAAATATAATTCCCAGTTCCGCCAGTGTTTCACGAAAGGTAGTTTTTACAGAAACACTATCTATGACAGCATCTACAGCGACACCGGCTAAGCGTTGTTGTTCGATCAGTGAAATTCCGAGTTTATCAAATGTTGCTTTGATCTCCGGGTCCAGTTCATCGAGACTATTCAGCGTCGGTTTCTTCTTCGGTGCTGAATAATAAATGATATCCTGAAAATCAATTTCAGGGTAGGAAACGTTGGGCCACTTCGGTTCTGTCATAGTCAGCCAATGACGAAAGGCTTTCAATCTCCATTGCAGCAACCATTCCGGCTCGCTTTTTTTCAGAGAGATAAAACGCACGATATCCTCATTGAGCCCTTTCGGTGCGTTATCGCTTTCGATATTGCTGACGAAACCCCATTTATAATCAGAGTTGGTAACTTCGTCTAGTATTTTTAAGTCTTCAGACATAATGTTTCATTAATGGGAACACGAATCGATCGGGTTAGCGCAGATCAGACGGCGAAGGACTCGCCACAGCCGCAAGTACGACTGGCATTGGGATTATTAAACTGGAAGCCTTTTCCGTTGAGGCCATCGCTGAAATCAAGCTGTGTACCTACGAGGTAGAGGAAACTTTTTTTATTGCATACTATTTTGATTCCTTTATCTTCAAACACCTTATCGTCAGGTGTAAGGGTATGATCGAAAGTGAGGCTATAACTCAATCCGGAACATCCTCCTCCTTCCACCCCGACTCGGATAAAGGCATCTTCCGGATGATTTTCCGATTTAATCAACTCTATCGCTTTATCTCTTGCTTTTTCTGTGACTGTAATCATGGCTTTATTTTCTGGTGCAAAGGTACGGTGAAATCGCTTATTTAGAACAATTCTAAGGAAGAAAAGTTTGAAGCGTAGCCGGGAAAATATTTTTTGTATAGTACTGTATTACAATGTATTAAACAAATATGGGTAGGATCGCTTCGTTCGGAGGAGGGGATCTCTCGTCAACTGACGAGATTGGGGGAAGGGAGGATCGTCTCGTCATTCTCACCTCTTCTTCGAAGAGTTGATTTTAACGAGACTGGGAGGAGGGGAGGATTGCTTCGCCAAGAGGACGCTCCGCTTGTGGGAACTCTCGTCAAGTGACGAGATTGTGGGAATGTCTCATCAAGCTCACTTCTTACTAGATGTAATGAATCTGACTTGATCAATGGGGGAAGTGATCATTCATCCGTAGGTTCTTTCTCCGGAACCCTGAAGGGGTTCAACATCGCTAACTCCGGATGCAATCCGGGGTTAGCGACACCATCCCACCCTCCAACCCTGAAGGGGTTGAACCGAGGAACACCAGGTATAAATATAATCTGTCGTGTATGATCGATTAAAATAGAAACGATCATGTTTTTGCATAACTGAAGCTAGTACAACAATACAATATTTTATCGAATCATACTGATTCACTTTGCCTGTGAAGCCTTGGATAATAATAATCCTCGATGCGAATAATCCTGTCGCCACGTTGTTGCCATAATAATGTCGCTCCTACGGAGCTACCCATATTTCGCATCTACGATGCTATAATAATGTCGCTCCTACGGAGCTTTGGAAAATGGAATTCGCTTTTCTAGAATAATGTCGCTCCTACGGAGCTTTGGAAGGTGGAATTCGCTTTTGTAGAATAATGTCGCTACTACAGAGCTTTGGAAAGTGGAATTCGCTTTTGTAGAATAATGTCGCTCCTACGGAGCTTTGGAAAGTGGAATTCGCTTTTGTAGAATAATGTCGCTCCGACGGAGCTTTGGAAAGTGGAATTCGCGTTGCAATAAGCATGACACCAGGCTGTGGCTATTGTTTAAGCAACCTATTTCAGGCAAGGACAAACTTTGAACCATGAAGCAGAATCGCGAAAAGCGATACGCTTCATGATATACCTTAAACTTTAAAAAAGTTATTTATTAAATATAAAATTCGCGTTCCAAAACCATTCGCTTATCCTGATTAACGACGCAAATACTGTACTTCCCATTGGTCATGCCGTGCACATTAAGATCAATGGGGAGCACCAGCGTTCCGGGTGGTTGATGCAGACATACTTTTACGATACGAATTACCTTTCCGTTTTCTGCACGCAACTGCACTTCCAAATCACTTTCACGAGGCAGCAAAAGATTTAGTTTGGCGCTTATACGACTGGCAACACCGGAAAATTCAAGGTCGTTACCACTAACCGGCGGGGCATATTCTTTAGAATACCAGGATGGAGATTTATGCTCACGGTTACATATATCCGAAGTAAGCGCAAGAAGTACAGATTCACTCACATCAGAAGCCGTGATATCACTCATGCTATGATTGTTGGTATAATGCCAAACTACGGCTTGATACAAACAGCTTGAAACAATCTGCATACCGTTCATTTTGTTCAACGTTATCACCATATCTTTCGGTCCCATAGCGGTACGGGTAAAACTCACTTTCCCGGAGGGAGCTTTCGCGCCACTATTGCCACAGCGGGCATGGTGCCAGGTAATTTTCCTGCTTCCTTTTTCCAGTGCAATGACCGCCGTTCTTGTAATCACAAAGGGCTGATATCCTTCTTCGGAAGCATAGAAAACACGTCCGGTTTCAACTTCTACTTCAAGATCATCGTTACTGATATTATTCATCGTCATTTGCATTCGCCTGTCGTTATTCGTTTCGGCCTTCACCTGAAATTCTATCAGATGATTAAGAACGGCTTCTCCAAAGGTGAGTGTCCGTGCATCAGTGGCAGTTGAGATGCATACCAGCATCAGCCCTGCAAGAAGTGTTTTCATGTTGCAATGATTTTTATAGTGAACCTGTTTCTGTCTTCACAATCATATCCCTACTGCGGACCACCATCTTCCGGTAATCCCCCTTATCAAGTGGCTTCGAAAAATCAAGGAATTTCCCGAGGAGAACAGGCTCAAGGGTCAATTCCTTCCCATTCTGATCTACCACTTGCATACTTATCTCTCCATCAAAACGCAAGTCGCCTATTGGTAGTCTGACTTTGCGAACTTTACTTTTCGCTTTCCAGTGATATACGATAGCAGAAGGAAAATTCTGGACAATCCGTACAGATTGAATCTTGCAATTAAACGGGACACGCACAAATACTCCTTTAGGCCGGGATACAGGTTTTACAAAGAAACCATACACACCCGGACAGGAAACTTCTTCTATATAATGACCTTCTGTAGTTGTATTCGCTTTCACATATTTTGGCTTGTCCAACAGTTGCCAGTATTTATCAGCCGTATTCCATTTGTACCAACCGATATTTTTAAAGGGTTTATCAGATGAAGCATGGAAATACATCTTCACGGGTTCCGGAAGGCAACGTTTCGAATGCACCTTCACCTCGCTCACCGACAATGCGCAGAGTACTTTCCCCTCCTTCGTAACGGTAGGGTATGCCGAAGTTAAATCTTCCACCTTCAATTGCCTGATATCGGCGACATCGCCTTCCGGCAACTGCGCGGAAAGGAAATTCAGGTACAAGATTCCCGTGATGAGCAATACGATCCTTTTTTCCATGCCGTATTATTTTATATGATCAATGGCGACTGACTTCACAGCATCAAAATCATCATTGAGCCGGAATCCATATTCAGGTATTTTATAATTCCGGCCATCTACCATTACATTTCCTTGCATAGACTCCGGAATCCGATAGCGTTTTCCCAACTGCTGCCCGATTGGCGCTTCAGTAGCATAACGAATTTGTTTCTCTAAAGTGAGCATGCTAAATTGTCCATGGAGTCCGGTATATTCTACCGGTAAAATGAAGAGTGCAGCGGCACCTCCGTTGATGATTTCTGCCGGCCAACTTTGATATACGCCCATGACCAGCACCGCCCTATAAAATGAAAGTTGCGGAGGTGCGCTCACATAAAGCAAATGCATTTGAGAAGGAGAAAGAGCCGACAACCTGAAAAATCCGTCGTGCTGCAAAGAAACCGGATAATATTCTTTCCCATTCACCTTAATAAATCGGCTGACATCGGACTTTATTTGTAACCACATCCGAAGGGAATCATTGAAATATTCCATGAGAAAAGTTGCATTTTTTCATTTGAAGTTAACGGAATCAAAATTTTTATCCGGCAACAACTCCTCATTGTTATTCCGGTATTCAAAGAGAGTTACCAACCTATAACCTTTGCGATTTTCCATCAGTAAATTCGGTTCATTGGTGTCATTTGTTGATGAACTGAGATCAAATACATGGATAACCGGCAAATTTTGTTTGGCAAGATAAGTACACAAGTCATACTTCAGCAGGATGCCGTTGGCCGATTGGATAATTGTATCCTTCAAACAAAGAGGATTCACATTTCTTCTCCGGTAATTTAACGTAAAATAATCGGGTGGAAGTTCATATTGTATCAACAGTAAAGATGAAGTCAACTTCAACAATTGTCGTTCCTGAGGAGAATTGATCCATTTCCTGCTGATCCTCTTTTTCGGAACACCTTCCTCCAGTAAAATGCCTTCTACCTCCTTCATCCGCTCCGTCAAACATGTTGCTTCCCTCGCAGATAAATGTTCCCCACTTAATGAAATCAAATCAATGTGAACAGCACTGAATAATTCATTATTCTTTTTACGTATTTCTTCTCTCTCCAACGAATCCGGTTTAACTCCGGCTAAAGGATAAGAAATGCTTATGGTCCTTTTTAGAGAGTCGGGGTGTAAAGTAAAACTTTGCCCAAAGGATTGCAATGCAAAATGACCGAATACAATTACCAGAACAGCATGTGCGAATGGGGAAGTGTTGGATAAGTTCATTTGGCCGGTTTAAGCAGAAAACACCAAACCATCGGTACTTATTGTGATAAAATGATGAAATTCTATTCCTGTTTACTTCCCCACAATAATAAAAAGGAAGGATACGTTTGATGCAGTTTCTTTAAGGCACACTGCTTCGAAAAAAAGAAAGCTGTTGAATGCTGATATAGTTAACAGCTTATAAAACTGCTTCTAAAACGTAAAGAAAAAATCCGGCAAGAGCTGCGGATACAGGTATCGTTAGTACCCAAGCCCAGATGAGTTGTAAGGTGACTCCCCAGCGAACTGCTGATATCCGTTTAGTTATTCCCACACCCACAATAGAACCGGTAATGGTATGTGTTGTACTTACAGGAATTTTAAAATGTTGTGTTGCGAAAAGTGTTAAAGCGCCTGCTGTTTCGGCGCTGAAGCCTTCAAAGGGAGTCAGCTTCGTCACTTTCTGTCCCATGGTTTTAACAATTTTCCATCCTCCAATCATAGTTCCTAACGCGATAGAAACATAACAAGCCAGAGGAACCCATGCCGGCAATTCACTCATATCCCGAATAATCCCCTGACTAAGCATTGCCGCTGCAATAATTCCCATCACTTTTTGAGCATCATTTCCACCATGCCCAAGCGAATACGCTGCCGAAGACACCAATTGTAAGCGTCGAAAAATCCGATCCACTTTGGAGGGATTCGCTCTTTTGCAAATGTGTAAAGTAATTACAGAGATAATATAAGACAATAGCATACCCAGAACAGGTGCCAAGACGATAAAATATACTGTGGGCATCACCTTGTCAAACTGAATCGCATCAAAACCACCGGCATGAGCTACACCTGCTCCTGCAAAACCCCCAATCAGGGTATGGGAAGAGCTGGAAGGAATTCCCCACCACCAGGTTAGCAGATTCCAAACAATAGCGGCAAGAATACCGGCCATCACCACCGTCAATGTAATGTTCTCCGGTCGTACAGTTTTAGCGACCGTATCGGCCACCTTCAATTCAAAAATCCAATACGCAATGAAGTTAAACATGGCGGCCCAAACAACAGCGGAGAGTGGACTCAGTACCTGTGTGGAAACGACGGTGGCAATAGAATTCGCTGCATCATGAAATCCATTAATAAAATCAAAAATCAGCGCAAGGACAATTACGAGAAGGAGTAAGTCTGACATAGTACAGGATTATGCCATCTTAATGATGATCGATTCAATAACATTGGCTGCATCCTCGCATTTATCGGTTGCCGTTTCCAATCCATGCATAATTTCCTTGTACATGATAATTTTTACAGCATCTTTCTCATTGGCAAAAAGATCGGCCATTGCATGATCAAAAATATCATCGGCATGATTCTCTATACTATTAATACGAACCAATGATGCCGTGATATCACGCATTTTTCGCATGTTCTTTAATTCCAAAACTGCCGACCGTAACTCCTGAGTACTGAGTTGAATCAGTTCACAAAGTTTTATCAAATCCTTATCGAAATGCTGAATTTTATACAATTCGATCCTTTTCGAGGTGCCATGGATATAGTCAATGACATCATCAAAAGAAGTCACTAAACGATGAATGTCTTCCCGGTCGAATGGGGTGATGAAATTTTTCCGAGTTCCGGGAATATTTCATGTGTGATCTCATCACCGGCATGCTCCAGCTGTTCAATCTTCCTGAACCATCTTGGGCGCTCCTCTACTTCGCAAGTAACAAGTTGATAAACAGCTTTTCCACCCTCATGCAGGTTGGTTACAGCCTTATCAAACAATGGAAAGAATTTACGATCCTGGGGTACGAAATACTTTAAGAAACCGAATGAAGACATAGCGATGGGTTAAGACTGCGAATGTAAAGGAATTGTTATGTAAATATTAATTCACAGGAATAAGATTTTTCCACATCCCTGAATCTTGTTGAAGGGGGAGTGATAATCCCCATGAAGAAGTCAGTGATAAACTCTATCCGAGTATCTTTGACGCCATGTTTGAGAATAAGCAAAACAGAACGGAATTGAGCAGTTTAGGCGAATTTGGCCTCATACATCATATAAAACAAAGTGTGAAACTGACTCAACCGGGATCTTTAAAAGGAATTGGTGATGATGCTGCCGTAATCGATAACGGTCCGGGCAGAACGGTGGTCACCACTGATATGTTGATAGAAGGGGTGCACTTTGACCTTTCTTTTACTCCACTAAAACATCTGGGATACAAAGCAGTAGTGGTCAACATCAGCGACATTTGCGCGATGAATGCCCTGCCCAAGCAAATTGTATGTGGCCTGGCCATGTCCAACAGATTCTCATTGGAGGCCGTTGAAGAATTGATGGAAGGAATCAATCTGGCTTGTGAGCGCTATGGAGTTGACCTTGTTGGAGGCGATACCTGTTCAACGCCGGGAGGTTTGGCGATCAGCATCACTGCTATTGGGCATGCCATGGAAGAAGATTTGGTGTACAGAGATCAGTCTGCAGTTAATGATCTCATTTGTGTTACGGGAGATTTAGGTGCGGCCTATATGGGACTACAGCTCTTAAACCGGGAGAAAAAAATATTTCTGGAAAATCCATCTGTTCAACCCGACTTACAAGGCTTCGATTATCCTTTAGAAAGACAATTGAAACCGGAAGCCCGACTTGATATCATCCAACGCTTCAAGACCTGGTATGTGAAGCCTACGGCGATGATTGATATTTCGGATGGCCTCGCTTCAGACTTAATGCATTTATGTAAAGGTTCGAACACAGGATGTCAGATTTACGAAGAGAAATTACCGATCGATCATCTGACCCGTGAGTTGGGCATAGAATTGGGGCTTGATCCCACAGTTGCCGCTTTAAATGGGGGAGAGGATTATGAACTGCTTTTTACTTTGCCGCTCAGTGAATTTGAAAAGATAAAGGATCGTGCTGAGATCAGTATCATCGGACATATGACAGATGCTTCATTTGGCTATCGATTTATTGACAAGCAACAAAATGTGCATGAACTGAAAGCGCAGGGCTGGGATGCATTTCGCGCCTGATCTAAAAAATAAAAACAGACTGAATAATTATGCGAATTGCAATTACAGGATCAAGAGGTATTCCTAATAATTATGGTGGATATGAGCAATGTGCCGAAAACTTAGCCGTATTATTGGTGAAATCCGGACATGAAGTTACGGTATACAATCCCCATTACCACGAATACAAACAAGATAATTTTCATGGTGTACGTATTGTTACCAAATGGAATCCGGAAAAAACAATAGGAACTCCGGCTAATTTTATATACGATTATTTATGTATGCAACATGCTTTAAAAGAAAAGTGTGATATACTTCTCGTATTGGGCTATACCACGGCTTCCTTTTTTTTCCCGGTGCTTCACAAGCGGAAAAGCATCCTTGTTACCAACATGGATGGTTTGGAATGGAAGCGTGATAAATGGAATGCAGTAGTAAAAAAGCTGGCCAAATGGTTTGAGTCTTTGGGAGCAAAATACAGTGATCATCTGGTGAGTGATAACATCGAAATAAAGAACTACTTATTGAAAGAGTATAACAAAGATTCTACTTTCATTCCTTATGGAGCAGATGTATTTGACCAACCGGACGAGCAAATTCTGAAAGAATATGATCTGGAAAAAGGCAACTATGATTTATTGGTAGCCCGACTTGAAAAGGAAAATAATATTGAAATCACGCTGGACGGGATTGTATTATCCGGAGCCGGAACTCCGTTTTTGGTGATAGGGAAACACCATACGGCCTATGGTCAATACTTAAAGAATAAATACAAAGCGTATAAGAACATTCGTTTCATGGGGGGGATTTACAACCTGCCGCATCTCAATAACATTAGGTGGTTTGGGCGCTATTATTTTCACGGACATTCTGTTGGAGGCACCAACCCCTCTTTACTCGAAGCGATGGCATCGGGTTCTTATATTTTCTCTCATGATAATTTATTCAGTCATAATGTACTTGGAGAGCATGCCTGGTATTATAAAACGCCGGAAGACATTGCAACACTTTTAGCTGACATTCCAAAGCTTGAGGAAAAGAGAAAACTCTTTGGAGATGTTCAACGTGAAAAAATTAAGCAACAATACAACTGGAAGAAAGTGGCAGGAGAATATGAGGATTTGTTTAAAAAAGTAGTGCGTTAAAAACTCTTCCATATTACCCGAAACAGAAAGCCTGTTACCCGCATTTTGATTTGCGAATAACAGGCTTTCTATTTCTACTCTTCGTAATCAATAATTGGCAATTGCATAATTCACTGCTGCTGCTGCATTCAGATTCCCATAACCTTTCGTGCTGTTCTTGGTAGAATAGAATTGTGCAGTATTGGTAAGGCATGTCATCAGTTGAGCACGCGTCATAGCAGGTTTTGCACTCAATGCCAATGAAGCGATACCCGCGGCGGTAGCTGTTGCGCATGAGCTTCCACCAACATATGTTGGAGTTGCGCCACTTGCGGGAAGGGAAAGCGAGTTGCGATTACTATTTGCACTTCGTTCCATGGTAATAGTATATAAAACCTTGCTCCCGTCATGGCAGGAAGCACAACGGCTACCGTTTTCTTTAACGCCCGGTAACAGCAATGCAAGAGCTATAAGCAGCAGGATAGATCACCCCAAACCAGCTGGTCCAACTGAATGAAGTTCCGGCAGCTGCAAAAATTGTTTTACCTAAACCATAAGCATAGTCTACTCCGTCCTTCAAAACTCCACTACCAAACGGTGAACCCATACTCAGACTAATGATACGTACATCTGTTCTGTTACCCATTCTGATAAAGGCGTTCTTGGTAGCTGTTTTTTCAGAAGAAGCATCCAAAACGACATCATTCGCAGCACGAATAAAATGCAAATTACTCTTATAGGCTACCCCTGTTGTTGCATTCTGATTATTCCGGGGACCAACAGCCTGACCACTCATACTCGTTCCATGCGTACAGGAGTTGAAGGCAGAAGAACCCAGCGTATAATCTGTGCTCACTGTTCTACCCACATTAGAAGCTCCGCTGTTAAACTGTGCATTCAGCAATGCTTGTGATGAACTTAAGCCCGCATCAATAACGCCAACAGTTATCCCCTGACCTTCACTGATACTCCAGGCATTTGGAATATTCTGATTATTGAAATTCCATGGCACAAGTGCACCGGGAGTGATGGTGGACCAGTCGGCAGAGTTCAGAGCCTGAGTACTAGCACTGCAGCCCGGAGGAAGAACGGTTAGGATCATTGGGCCAATAATCCAGCGGCTCCAGGTAACGCACATTCTCTAAATTGTACAACGTTGTTAGTACTTCCTTATTCGTAAGCTTAATCGTCAGAATTGGTAAAACAGGATCATCTTCTACGAGAATATCCGCCAGCGTCACTTTAGTAGTACGACCGGCATTTAATTCAGAAAGTATCAGTTCAATCAGCGCATCGTGTACTTGTTTATAGGCTCCACTCTTCACATTCAGGGTATGAATTTTACCACTTATATCCCCTTCTGAAGCCGGCTTATAGCCGATGGCAAGGCTTTGATCACCATATTGAAGTGCACTCCAGAGTGTTTTTAAATCGACCATCTCCCATTGAAAATCATTCCTGCCTTCCAAAGTAGAGATAACAATCTGATCAAGTTTTGCTTTATCATAGGCTGCACCTGAAGGTACCGCAGTTAGATTCGACTTCACTTTCAGCGCAGGGCCTTCCTGATCACTTGACTGTTCATCCTGCTTTGAACAGGAGACAACGCCCAGAAAGAGCAACAACATAAGATAGCATAGATTTTTTTTCATGATTTTTACGATTTATTTACAGTTTGAAATTAGTTCTTTTTCCCAATATGGAAAAACAAAGAACAATAAAATGCAGTGATTTCATAGAAAAATAAAGGTTTACAGTCGAATACAAACGGTTAACAAAGGCAAATCGACTTAATTTCATTCGATTAACGCTCTCTAACCCGATAAAATAAAAGGACTCATTCATTCTTTCTCCGTAAATTTGCCCCTTCACTACTTAAAAACATAATAAAATGGCTTTCACACTTGCCCCTCTCCCCTACGATTTCAACGCGCTCGAACCACACATCGACGCACGCACCATGGAAATTCACCATGGCAAACACCATCAGGCCTACGTTACCAATCTGAACAATGCCATTGCCGGTACTGATGCCGAAAACATGAGCATTGAAGATATCTGTAAAAACATTTCCAAATTCCCTGCTCCCGTGCGCAACAACGGCCGCGTCCACTGCAATCATACTTTCTTTTGGAGCATCATGGCACCTAACGCCGGCGGAGTACCGAAAGGAGTATTAGGTGATGCGATCAATGCCGCTTTCGGTAGTTTCGACGAATTCAAAACCAAATTTAACGCTGCCGGTGTCGGACGATTCGGTTCCGGATGGGCATGGCTCATTAAAAACAGTGCGGGTAAACTCGAGATCTGTTCTACTCCCAACCAGGACAATCCCCTTATGGATATAGCTGAAGTAAAAGGTACACCACTCCTCGGATGTGATGTCTGGGAGCATGCCTATTACCTCAACTACCAGAACCGTCGTCCGGATTATTTAGCGGCCTGGTGGAATGTGGTCAATTGGGACGCTGTAGCGAAGAGTTTTTAATTAGGAGGTGGCTTCAGTGCCGCTCTTGGGTGGCTTCGAGTGCCGCTCTTGGGTGGCTTCGAGTGCCTCTCTTGGGTGGCTTCGAGTGCCTCAGCCACCCAAGAGAGGTTTAAAACAAGGTATTGTCCCGCTAATGTCTTCGGGAACCTTCATGGTGGCTGAGGCTCTCGAAGCCACCATGATGGTTCGATGCAAAGAAAGAGTGCCTCTCTTGGGTGGCTTCGAGTGCCTCAGCCACCCAAGAGAGTAATAAAATAAGGTATTGTCCCGCTAATGTCTTCGGGAACCTTCATGGTGGCTGAGGCTCTCGAAGCCACCATGATGGTTCGATGCAAAGAAAGAGTGCCGCTCTTGGGTGGCTTCGAGTGCCTCTCTTGGGTGGCTTCGAGAGCCTCAGCCACCCAAGAGAGGTATAAAATAAGGTATTGTCCGCTAATGTCTTCGGAACCATCATGGTGGCTGAGGCTCTCAAGCCACCATGAAGGTTCGATGAAAGAAAAGTGCCTCTCTTGGGTGGCTTCAGGCCTCAGCCACCCAAGAGAGGTTAAAATAGGTATTGTCCAGCAAATGTCTTCGGGAACCTTCATGGTGGCTGAGGCTCTCGAAGCCACCATGAAGGTTCCCGAAATCTTGCTGTCAGAAATATGAAAGGATATATGTATATTTTGGAATGCTGCGATGGAAGCTATTACACAGGTAGTACTAATAATTTGGATTTAAGATTAAGACAGCATCAGATTGGCGAAGGAGCTAACCATACTAAAAAACGATTGCCGGTGAAACTGGTATACTATGAAGAATATGAACGTGTACAAGATGCTTTTTACAGAGAGAAACAAGTTCAGGGATGGAACAGGAAAAAGAAAGAGGCGCTGATAAATGGAACACCTGAATTATTACCTGAGTTAGCGATTGCCCATAGAGACTCAAATACGTTGCCTTCGAAAGCTTCCTCCAACAAAATATGAATGTGCCATCATGGAGGTTCTTAGCCACCCAATAGAGGTTTAAAATAAGGTATTGTCCCGCAAATGTCTTCGAGAACCATCATGGTGGCTGAGGCTCTCGAAGCCACCATGATGGTTCGAAGCCACCATGAAGGTTCGAAGCCAACAATTAGTTTACCGATACCACACTCAGGAAACCTTCTTCTCTTCCTTATTTACTATCTCTGCCTGAATACGTACGGATTCATCGTGAATCTGAATGAAGAGGTTTCGGATAAAGCCGGGATTCAAATTCATTGATAAACCCTTTTTCATCATTTCCTCGAGGATAGACTTCCATCGTTCCGGTTGAAAAATAGAAATCTGCTGTTCCTTTTTCAATTCCCCTATTAATTCGGAATAGCGAAAACGATCATTCAGCAACTTTAAAATCTCATCGTCCAAACGGTCAATATCCGATCTCCAGGCCTGCAATTTAGCTACGCTGAGTTCATCGGTCACCTTTGAAAAGCGGGGTTACAGATGATTGAGAATTTCAAAAAGTCTTGTAGGTGTTACTTGTTGCAACTTATCTGTAAGTGCACTATCAGGGTTAATATGTGTTTCTATCATCCACCCATCGAAACCCAAATCCAGGGCTTCTTGTGCTACACTAAGTAGCAAAGGTCTTGTTCCTGCGATATGACTGATGTCACAGATAATTTTTAAGTCCGGCATGAATGATTTTAATTCAAAAGGAATTTGCCATCGGGGGTGGTTTCGAAACTCTGTTGTTTCAAAGGAATGAAACCCGCGATGAATTGCCATCACTTCTCCGGTAACAGCAGCCCGAACTCTTTCAATAGCCCCTCTCCACAATTCCACATCAGGGTGAATCGGATTCTTCACCATAACGGTGATGGATGTACCCATGAGTGCATCAGCGACGTCCTGAACCTGAAAAGGATTTACAGTGGTACGTGCACCAATCCAAAGGGCATCGAGTCCTGCTTTAAGACATAGTTCTGCCTGTTTGGAATTAGCGGCTTCCGTCATCACTTTCAAGCCGGTCTCCTGTCGCACTTCTAACAACCACTCGAGAGCCTTTTCTCCCACCCCTTCAAACGAACCTGGGCGTGTACGCGGTTTCCAAACACCAGCTCTAAAAATTGCTGTCGGAAGTCTGTTCGCAATTTCCCGGGCGGTGCTCAGCACCTGTTCGCGGCTTTCGGCACTACAGGGTCCTGCAACCAGTATTTTATCTGCTATGATCGTATTCTTCATCTATGAATTTCAATCTGCCTTCCAGATTTTCGACTTCTTCTTATAACGAACGAAGAGGTACATTGTTATAAGCAGAACCTGTACCGCTATGAATGCAGGAAGCATTTGCACTACAGCTTCCCAACCTGCCTTGTTATAATAATACTTTGCCACCAGCCAAAGCGCAGCTGTTGACCAGATAAAGGTAGTTCCGTATTCCTTTATCCAGACACGTTTCCATTGAAAAACCATCGAATCCATCGTTCTGCCTACACCGCGCATTCGGGGAATCCACCGGTTTACATTCTTCATATACTCCCGGTACGATTGCCCGAACTTGTTTTCGAGAAAATTCTCTTCAGCACGCACAATGGCCTGATAGAAAAAAAGAAATAATGGAATAAAAATAAAAATAAACATTTTTGAATTCGACATCATTCCCAATCCAACTATCATAAGAATATTACCCACATACAGTGGATTTCTGCAATGAGCGAAAATGCCTGTTGTTACCAGTTCTTCCGCATACACCTGCCGGTTCTTTCCTCCACGAATAATATACACGAGGCCGATGGTCATCATCCTTGTCAGCTGACCTGCAAGACCAACGATAAATCCGGCTAATAATAACCATGATCCGTTATCCACTAGAAGAGCCGCCGGAATAAACAACAGCGCATAAAAAACAGGGAAGAGCATATTCCTGTAATGAAATATTAGATTACCGATTTTAACCATTACTTCACAGCGATTATTCCTACAAAATTATACCACTTGAAAAATATCTCCGTCTGACTAAAGCCTGCTGCTTTTAACAAATCCAGATTCTCAGACAAACGATAAGGGATTAAAACATTCTCCAAGGCTTCTCGTTTCTTTGATATCTCCATATCGCTGTAATTATTTCTACGCTTATAATTGTAGTAATAATCGATAAACATTCTATTCAGCATCGATCCTTCTCCCAGTACTTTTTCGACGAGCAGAAAACAGCCTTGTGGATTCAGCTGACGATATATTTCATGGATGAGTTTTTCCCTGTATAGCGGACGTATAAATTGCAAAACGAGACACATAACGACTACCGAAGGATTATCAAGGATCAGCCCATTATTAATATCTGCATTGATCACTTTATAGGGTCTGGTAATTCCTGCTTTCTGAAAGTTCTCTTCACATTGTTTCGCCATTTCCGGTGAATCATCTACACCAACAAATTTCACTCCATCGGATAATACTTTATCAAAGCCCAGCAATGTTGTACCTGTTGAACATCCTAAATCGTAGATATTTGTTCCATCTACAGCAAAATCCGCGGCAAGCTCGGCAAGCATTCGTTGCATTTCATTGTAATACGGCACTGATCTGGATACCATATCATCAAAAACCTGCACCACCTGACTGCCGAATTTAAAATCGCTTATTTTCTGCAATTCATCATTAAATATTTTATCCTTATTCTTCATCTGTACTCTAAATTTTTAAGAATTGATTTCATGAAAAATGAAATACTCTTTCAAAGCTGTCTGGTATGACAAAGTAAAATTATAAAAAATTTCGTGCAGAAAACGAGATAAAAAAGAAAACGGGCAAAGGAATGTTTAAATTCATTTGCACGTCATTAAGCAGGTGAGATTAACTGATTAATATCATAGACTAGACTGTCATAATTTCTTTTTCCTTCGCTTCAAGGTGCTTGTCCACTTTCGTAATATAATCGTCTGTTATTTTCTGCGTTTTCGCTTCACCGTCTTTTGCAAGATCTTCGGGCAAACCACTTTTTTGCGCTTTCTTAATATTATCATTTGCCTCTCTGCGCAAGTTGCGGATTCCCACCTTGGCATGTTCTCCCTCTGCTTTCGCACGTTTCACGAGATCACGGCGACGTTCTTCACTCAGCGGGGGAACATTGATGCGAATCATGATACCATCGTTGGCAGGTGTCATTCCGAGGTTAGAATCGATGATGGCTTTCTCAATCGCTTTTATCAGACTCTTCTCCCAGGGCTGGATCACGATGGTCCGCGCTTCCGGAGTGTTGACATTGGCCACCTGGCTTAAGGGAGTCATGGCACCATAATAATCCACCATAACGCCATCCAACATATTCGGAGAAGCTTTACCGGCGCGGATTTTTACAAGTTCTGATTCCAGGTGAGTGATCGCCTTTTGCATGTGATCCTGCATGTGGTCAATAATGGACTTTATGTCGTTCATAGAGATTTTAAGGGGGTTACGAAATACGAATAGAGTACGAAAATACGAAATACGAAAATACGAAATACGAAATACGAAATACGAAATTTTACGAAAATGCGAAATGCGAAATACGAAATTTTACGAAAATGCGAAATGCGAAATTTTACGAAAATGCGAAATATGGGTAGACTATAAGTAGATTAGGGATAGACTACGAATACGAAAGATTTAAGATGAGATATAGTATTTCGCTTGCTTTTTCGTATTTCGCATTTTCGTAAAATTTCGTGTTTCGTAATTCAACTCCCTTGAAAAATCGTTTGACTAAGACAATTTATATAGATTAAACGGTAACGAGGGTACCGACTTCTTCGCCTTTGACGACTTTCATGAGGTTGCCGTGTTTATTCATATCGAAGACGATGATGGGCAGATTGTTCTCCTGACAGAGGGTGAAAGCGGTCATATCCATTACCTGAAGATTCTTTGAATAGGCTTCTGCAAATGTAATTGTAGCATAGCGCGTTGCTGTTTTATCTTTTTCAGGATCAGCGGTATAGATGCCATCAACACGGGTACCTTTCAGAATAACATCGGCT
The DNA here is from genome assembly GCA_016721435.1 of Bacteroidota bacterium. Lineage (GTDB taxonomy): Bacteria > Bacteroidota > Bacteroidia > AKYH767-A > OLB10 > JAJTFW01. The sequence goes on along the minus strand of JADKIC010000002.1, from coordinate 90,143 downwards.
TCAATTTCAATGGCTCTGAGGGAAGCGGCGGTGTCGGTTGTAAAATACGGGTTACCGGTACCTGCACCAAAAATCACCACGCGGCCCTTTTCCAGATGACGCACTGCCCGGCGACGGATAAATGGCTCACAAATCGCTTCCATCTTAATTGCAGATTGCAGGCGGGTTAAGACTCCCTGCCCCTCCAAAGCCGCCTGTAAAGCCATCGAATTGATTACTGTGGCCAGCATACCCATATAATCTCCCTGCACCCGGTCCATCCCCCCTTCAGCAGCCTGTAATCCTCTAAAAATATTACCTCCACCAATAACAACGGCTACCTGCACACCCAGATCGGCAATGGACTTAATATCCGCAGCATATTGCGCAAGTCGCTTATTATCAATGCCAAACTGTTTATCACCCATCAGGGCTTCGCCGGAGAGTTTAAGGAGAATGCGGTTGTATTTCATAGCAAGTGCAAAATAAACCTTTTTATTTGAAAGATTGAATGGTAAGATAGAGACTTGAAAGGACCATCTTCAGTCATTGTTTGTAAAATTTGATGATTATTACACCATCCGAGTCCCGTGTTTAAAAGTCGAGATGAGTAGCTGCGATTTGTAGCAAAAATCAAATCATCCCACTTTTATAATCATCTTAATTTTCAAATTTTTCAAATCAACCTCATCGCAAGGCATCGCAATCAAATTTATATCGAAGCGTCTCTCGCGATCACGACCTAAGGTTCACGACAAACCTGTCTCCCGCCAGAGAGATCATCACCATTATAAAATCATCATTTTCAAATCTTCAAATCACCCCATTTTCAAATTTCAATCATATTCCGTGTAATATCATCGAGTGTTTCTCTTTTACGAATGAGATGAAATTTTCCATCCATCATTAAAACTTCGGCTGGGCGTGGCCGTGAGTTATAATTATTACTCATTGTAAATCCATAGGCTCCGGCGTTGAGGATAGCGAGGGTATCGCCTTCTCTTACTTCATTTAATTTTCTGTCGACGGCGAAAGTATCTGTTTCGCAGATATACCCTACCACCGAATAAATACGCGGTGTACCGTTAGGATTACTCAGGTTGATGATATGATGATAGGCATCATAAAACATCGGACGGATCAAATGATTTTGTCCGGAATTTACGCCTGCAAAAACGGTAGCTGTGGTTTGCTTGATGACATTCACGCTGACCAGCAATGCACCGGATTCGCTGACTAAAAATTTCCCGGGTTCAAACCATAATTCCAGTTCCTTGCCATACTCTTTACAAAATGAACGAAATCGTTCTGTAATCACTTTCCCTAATTCCTCCACATCGGTCGTCACATCATCTTCCTTGTAAGCCACTTTAAAACCGCTGCCAAAATCGAGAAATTCAAGGTCACTAAAATTAACAGCAGCTTCGAAGAGGAGATCTGCAGCGCGCACGAATACACCGGAGTCGAGGATATCACTGCCGGTATGCATATGCAAACCATTCACCACAATTTTTTCTTTTTCGACAATGCGCAACACATGTCGTAATTGATGGATAGAAATTCCAAACTTCGAGTCGATATGACCGGTTTGAATATGAGAAGTTCCACCGGCGACGATATGCGGATTAATACGGATACAGCAGGGGATCGTATTTCCGTACTTATGTCCGAACTGTTCGAGCAGCGAGATGTTATCAATATTCACCTGCACGCCCAACTCCACTGCAGCCACCAATTCTTCAAAGGCCACGCTATTCGGTGTAAACAATATTTCGGAAGGTTCGAATCCGGCCATCAATCCCAACTGCACCTCCTGAATAGAAACGGCATCGAGTCCCGAACCCTGCTTCAACAACAAGCGCAGCACATTAATATTATTACATGCTTTCAAAGCATACTTCACCTTCAGTTTCACACCGGAGAAAGAATCGTTCAACCGTTTATACTGATCAATAATTTTATCACCATCATATAAATACAACGGCGTTCCGTATTGTTCAACAATTTGCTGCACAGGTAATGCTTGCAGACGAGCGATAGCATTTGAAATTGACATGAGAAATGAAAGTTTAAGGTTTAAGGTTTAAAGTTCAAAGTTTAAGGTTTAAGGTTTTCCAGAGAGCGTAGCAGCATCCAGGAATCGTAACGTCCTTCCAGAGATCTCGTCAGATTCTCATTGCATCTTTCGCGGGAACCAACCTTCCACCGCTTTCCGAAGATGAAAGTTAACTGTGGCCTTCAGGTCGGATCCTTCCATAGATCTTCCGGTGAATCGATTCTCAATTCTATTTATTTTTTTCTATGCATGATATTTCAATATTCAACCCCTTCGGGGTTGGGGCGTCCGGCGATCCGTAACTCCGGGTTGCACCCGGAGTTACTCAGGTTGAACCCCTTCAGGGTTCTGTCAGAATTTCGAAAATCTATAGGCTTCATAATATACTCTAAACATTAAACCTTGAACTTTAAACCTTAGACCTTAAACTTTAAACTTTAAACGTTTCACGTTTAATGTAAAAAAGCCGATCCAGGTATTCCGGATCGGCTTTTCATATTAGGGGTTTTGTAATTATCCTATTTGAACTCTCCGGAAGATGGTAACAGTAAGACCTTTCTCAACACCATCGAGGTATTGTTTCACGGTCTTTTTATCTTCCTTCACGAACGCCTGGTTGAGCAGGGTATTTTCCTGGTAGAACTTATTCAGTTTACCGGCGGCTATCTTCTCCACCATTTCTTCAGGTTTACCTTCCTGACGAATCATATCCTTAGCGATTTCCAGCTCACGTTCTACAACGCTGCTATCCACATCATCCTTATCAATTGCAACAGGATTCATTGCAGCAATTTGCATCGCTACATCTTTACCTGCAGTGGCATCAGCAGTTGCTGAAGAGAGTCCTACCATTGAAGCAAGACGGTTACCGGGGTGATTATAAACGATCACTTTAGGTGCAGTAATTTTTTCAAATGCACTCAATTCGATTTTCTCACCAATCTTACCGATCATATCGAACAACTTATCGTTGATCGTAGTGCCATCCAAAGGAAGGGCTTTCAATGCTTCGACATCTGAAGGATTATTCTTCATCGCCGCATCAAGAATCGACTCTGCGAAATTGGTGAAATCAGAATTCTTAGCAACGAAATCCGTTTCACAGCTCAGCGAAATCAGGAAGCCTTCCGTTCCGGCGGTATTTGTTTTAGCGAGGATATACCCTTCTTTCGCTTCACGATCGGCACGGTTTGCGGCTACTTTCTGACCTTTCTTACGAAGGTAATCGACAGCCTGTTCAAAATCTCCACCCGCTTCAGCGAGTGCTTTTTTACAATCCATCATGCCGGCACCGGTCATTTGACGGAGCTTATTTACATCGGCAGCTGTAACGGGTGCAGCAGTTGACATTTTATCTTTTATTTTTTATTAGTTTAATTCTGAAATTTTAATTTAACCTCCTCCACGAACTTCTAACGAACTAAACGTTTCAGAGCAAGAAATATTTTTTTAAAGAAGGCGGGATGTTTTGAAGAACCCGCCTGCTTAATTAATTTTTATCTTCTTGGTGCTCCGCCTCCACCGCCTTTGCGGGGACGATTACTACCTCCGGCACCACCGGGTTTTTGAGGGGCACGGCCTGTTGATTCACCACCCTCTTCATCGGTAACGGCGATCATCTTACGCTCTTCTGTTTCTTCTTCTGTAGCCGCTTCGCGTTCACGCTCTTGTTCTTTATCCACTTTACGCTCAGCCAAACCTTCTTCGATTGACTTCACCATAATATGCATGATCAACTCAATTGACTTACTGGCATCATCATTTGCAGGGATTGGGAAATCGATCACAGAAGGATCACTATTGGTATCATTGATAGCGATAGTAGGGATTCCCAATTTAATGGCTTCATCTACTGCGATATGTTCTTTCACTGTATCCACTATAAATAATGCAGCAGGAAGACGATTCAAGTCGGCAATAGAACCTAACAATTTCTCCATCTTCGATTTCTGGCGACCCATCATGAGACGCTCTTTCTTCGAGAGATTTTCCACTGTACCATCACTCAGCATTTTATCCAGCGACGTCATTTTCTTCACGGACTTACGCTGTGTAGCGAAGTTGGTCAGCATACCACCGGGCCAGCGCTCAGTGATATAAGGCATGTTCACTGATTTTGCGGCACCTGCAACAATTTCCTTTGCTTGCTTCTTTGTAGCAACGAAAAGAATTTTTTTACCGGATTTTGCGATTTGCTTTACAGCAGCTGCAGCTTCCTCCAGTTTCGCATGGGTTTTATTCAGATCGATAATATGAATGCCATTGCGCTCCATGAAGATGTACGGAGCCATCTTCGGATTCCACTTGCGCTTTAAGTGACCGAAATGGACACCTGCATTGAGGAGTTCTTCTTGCGTTACGTTGATCATTACGCTGATTGTATATTATTAAGGTGGTGGTATGGCCCCCCCCGCAGGCGGCGGCGGCTTCACACCGGATGGATTAACGTTTACTGAACTGGAAGCGACGACGAGCTTTCTTCTGACCGAACTTCTTACGTTCAACCATACGTGGATCACGGGTAAGCAAACCATTCGCCTTTAACACCGGGCGATATTCGGCATTGATTTTTACAAGAGCACGGGCAACGGCCATACGGATTGCTTCCGCCTGACCGTTAAATCCACCTCCGAAAACATTTACATTCACGTCGTACTGATCTCTGGTTTTTGATAAATCAAAAGCCTGTACTAAGAGATTCTGTAAAGGAAGCGTAGGGAAATACTCCTTATAATCCTTATTATTTACTTTAATAGAACCATTTCCGGGTTGAACATAAACGCGGGCAACGGCGGTCTTACGGCGACCTATGGTATGTGTAATTTCCATGTTTGTCTAATCAGTACTTAAGGGTTACCGCTTTAGGTTGTTGAGCCGCATGAGGATGCTCACCACCGGCATAAATAAAGAGATTGCCTTTGATGGCATTACCCAAACGGGATTTTGGCAACATACCATAAATTGCTTTCTCCACTACCATAGTAGGTTTCTGAAGGATCAATTTGGCAGGTGACACAAAACGCTGACCACCGGGGTAACCGGTATGAGAAACGTACTCACGCTCGGTCCATTTACGGCCGGTGAGACGCACCTTATCAGCATTAATAATGATCACATTATCGCCGCAATCTACGTGCGGGGTGTAATTGGCTTTATGCTTACCACGAAGCATCATGGCAGCCTGAGATGCAAATCGGCCCAGCACCTGGTCCTTAGCGTCCAGAACGACCCACTCCTTGGTAACGGTCTTGGCATTAGCCGATACGGTTTTGTAACTTAACGTATCCACGGTATATAAATTAGTATTGTGTTTTTCAATGGGAGGGCAAAATTAGAACAATTTATTAGAATAACAAACACTATTAACAATTTTTAATTAACTGTTATGTAGCTGATTAAAAGCGTCATGAACAATAAATTGTTAATTCTCGAAATGGGAATTTTCTTATTATTGGAAAAGGGATCGCTTCGCTGGGGAGGACGCTTCGCTGGGAGAGGGGGACTAGGGGGGATCGCTTCGCTGGGAGGAGGGGGGGACGCTTCGCTGGGAGGAGGGGGGGATCGCTTCGCTGGGGGGAGGGGGGTGTAGTCTTCACAAATAAAGACTTTTTTTGGATAAAGAAAAATACGTGCTAATCATTAATTATCAATTATATAAGACCCTTAAACGGATATAAATGTTTATAAAACGGCTATGGGGGTTTACATGATTAGTATTGCATCAAACAATGAAGATGAGCGTACATCATAAATTGGTGGTTTGGCAAAATGCAAGAAAGCTGGTGAAAGAGGTTTATGTAATTACAAAGTCCTTTCCGAAAGAGGAAATATTTAGTTTGACGCAGCAAATTAAAAGGGCTTCTGTTTCTATACCGGCGAATATAAGTGAGGGAATGGGTCGAAAAACAAAAAAGGACACCTCCAGATTTCTAACCATAGCACATGGATCCGCTTTTGAACTGGAAACACTTTTCATCATTTCCTGCGACCTTGAATTTATTGCCGAGGATTCTCTTATAGAAATTCTGGAAAAAACAGAAATGATCACTATTCAATTGAATGGACTGCTCAATAAATATCAAACAGATTGATTTAATCCAAATCCGCCCAATGAGTGCAGTTCAAGATCCTCCCCTCCCCCCAACGAGCGTAGCGAGTGTTCCCCCCAACGAGCGTAGCGAGTGTTCCCCCCATAATCCATGATCTCTCTCGTCCCAACGGCAATCACGGAAAGTCCAATTCTGTTAAAAGTCAACTTATCCAAAATGCGGGCGAGGGGTACTAATTTATCATAGGTATTCATTTGACCCCCTTCAATTTCCTTTTTCTTCATGATTTTTCCTCCGGTGAACCAGGCAGGGATACCTAAAGCATTAAACATCCATTGTTTTTCGATGAGGAGATTGGAGTCCAGAAAGAGTTGACGGAGCGTTTTCCAGGTATACCGGCGAAAATGGTAAAGACTTTTATCAATATTGTTATAAAGCCATGGCCACGCAGGCACTAATATGAGCACTTTCCCCTTAGGCTTCAAGAGTGAAATCAGATTTTTCATCGCCAACCGATCATCTTCGATATGCTCAATGACATTTAACGCAAAAGCGCCATCGAAACTATTAAGGATATCTGCATACACCTGCTCAAACTGAGGATGAACAAGATCGATATTACGCACGCTGACCGGACCATCAGAAGCAAACTTCTCTTTTAAAGAATCACAATACGCATCACGAATATCACTCAGGACAATATCTGATCCCTGCTTTATAAAGAAAACTGAAATATTACCAATGCCACTTCCGATCTCTAATACATGACCACTCATACAGGGGTTGACCTGTTCAAACATCCATTTATTAAAATTACCTGCACGACTGATCGCCTCGAGCGTTTGAAGGCCTTCTTCATCATTTTCTTTATAATCAAAATTTTTCATGGTTCTACCTGATTAAATTATATCTTAAGATGCAATAAATCGCACGGAAACCATCCTTCCAATTGATTTTTTTCCCTTCTAAATAGGTTCGCCCGTAATAAGAAATCCCTACTTCATAAATCCTAAGATGAGGTATTCGGGAAATCTTTGCGGTAACTTCCGGCTCAAAACCAAATCGATTTTCCTTCAACTGCAGTGACTGTATAATCTCCCTCTTAAAAAGCTTATAACAGGTCTCCATATCCGTCAAATTCATATTCGTAAACATATTAGAAAGAAAGGTCAGGAAACGATTACCGATGGTATGCCAGAAAAACAAAATGCGATGGGGCCGACCTCCTATAAACCTCGAGCCATACACCACATCTGCAAAACCATCCAGAATCGGTTGAAGAAGGCGGTTATATTCTGTGGGATCGTATTCAAGATCCGCATCCTGAATAATTACATAATCACCTTTCGCCAATTGAATTCCCTTATGCAACGCTGCACCCTTACCGCTATTTACGGGCTGAGAATAAACATTCATAGCAAAAGAAGGATGTTGTGTCCGATACTTATCAAGAACATCTAGCGTATTATCTGTGGAACAATCATTCACTATAATGATCTCCATTTGGATGGCTTCTACCAGCACTACATTTCTTATTTTATCCAGTATAAGATGAATGGTTCGGGATTCATTATACGCCGGAATAACTATTGATAAGACCCTCGCCATTGGTATGTGGAATTCAAATATGAGATGATACTTTTTATGATAATGACTTTTCCTGTTGTGAGATGGAAGGTTGATGTTTAGCAATGAAATTAATTCCAAAGAAGAAATATTCCTTTATCAAAGAGTTCGCTTTCCAAAGCTGTTGTTCCTTTTGAATAGCCTTTGAATATCCAAACTTATTGAATAGAGAAGGAGGATAGACTCTTACATAATGAAGACTAGAAGGATCAATTCTCAGGCTTTGCTTTTCCATTTCGTTGGCCCATTGTTTCAGGGAGCGAATATTTTCATTTCCTAATAAAATAGTTTTCCGGAGCCGCTCATCATAAAACTCAATGATACGCTTATTCCCTCTCTGGCGGTACAACTTGAGTGATTGAACAATATTATTTCCATTTTCTTCAATGACTACCATTTCACCGTTCGGTTTTAAATGATCATGAAGAATTTTCAATGCCGCTTGCAAAGGTTCAAGATGATGCAAAGTATCTTGAACGATAATGTAGTCAAACTGATCTCTACGAATCGTTTCATCAAATAAATCTTCATAATCGTATGTGAAACCTGAAACATCTCCATACTGCGACCAGTATTTCATTCTTGCAGGAATTTCCTTAAAATAAAATTCCAATGTTGTACCATGAACTTTATATCCATTCAATGCTAAAAACAAAGCTGAAGTACCATAGCCGCACCTAAATCCCAGGTATGTGATCCCGGCTTCTTAATATGATTTGCGATATACTCAAGGCGCTGGCAAAAATATGCCTTCCTAAATTCAAAACTATTCAGATCAGTATGGAATTTATAATAAGACCATAAATCCTTATTAGATTTTAATTCCTCCAGGAACAATTCAAAGAAACTCTCTACTGTCATCATTTTAAAGGATTGCAAATGTAGGCATCTTAACAACTTGAATCAATTTGGAAATGGAAGGAAGGGAAATTGATAATAACTTACTATTTTTCAACTACTTGTGCAAAAACAAAGCGAATCACCTCGATTTTCCATGATCTTACCATCGTGTCGGCGAAGGAGCTATGACTATTTTGATGGGAGTAGGAAATCTCCGGGCAGATCAACTACTTTCGCAAAATAATTGCTTGTTCATGAGAAAAGACATTCATGCATGGCACCTGGAAAACAACAAACGATTATTTACTAAATAATTTACCTTTCAATTCATGAGAAGTATTGTCATTGCATTTATTCTTATCATCGCTTTTGGAGTAGCCTATTTTTACATAGACTCGAAAAAGAGAGCATATGTTCCGGATTCAGATCATGTGCAGGATAATGAATTCGTATTTATTAAGGACAATCAATTTATATCAGATGGAAAGCCTTTCTTTCCGAAAGCAATCAATTTCATTGTTTCTTTAAGATTGAACGATACGATCATGTGGCCTTCTGTATATATAAGTTATGTGCCTCAGCAGGATTTTCATAGTACGAATATGGACTCCTGCATACATGAATTAAAAGCCACCCTACAATTAATAAAAGATATTGGTTACAACACCGTTCGACTAACTACAATTGGTGAACCTGAGATACGCGATAAATATACCGGACGCATAAACTTTAAAGCAAACTATGGCACGAACTATAATTATCCACTCTATCTTAATTCAGAAGAAAAATATAACAAGTACTTTAACGCCGTCGAGTTACTTTTGAATGCTGTGGAGGAAGCGGGATTGAAGGCCATCTTCACAACAAAACTATTTCATGAAGCTCCTGAAACGGAAGAACATTTTGCAAAGCTGACAAAACACTTCTCCACTAATACCACTATAATGGCGTACGATTTCTTCAATGAACCTTTGTACTTTGATTCGTTAGAAAGAAAGAAAGAGGACGTGTACTACATCACCAAAAAATGGCATGCCATTCAAAAAACAAATGCACCCAATCAAATGTCTACGATTGGATTGGCGTGTCAACGCGAACTATTTGAATGGGATCCAAATATTGTAAATGTAGATTTCATTTCCTTTCATCCTTATGAATACGAGCCTGACCAGGTAAGAAATGAGCTGTACTGGTATTATAAATTTGTGAATAAACCCTGGATCATTGGCGAGACAGGCATCCCCTCTAACAATGATTCTATCCCTTATGAAAATCAGGTAGCATTTGCTAAAAAAACCTTACTTCAAACTTTTAACTGTGGAGGAATGGGATACTCCTGGTGGCAATATAAAGATGTGGAATGGGGTGGATATCATCAAAATTATTTGGGGGTAGTTAATAACACAGGAACAACATTTAACAGCAAAGGACAAAGTGTACATGGCACTCCCAAACCGGTAAACAGCGCGATTAAAGATTTTGATCCCACACAAAAAAAAGGGCCCTGCGAATGTCCCCCGAACTATTACAATTTCAGCTCTAATAATCAATTCAGATTAAGTGGGAAACTTCTGGATGAAGACGGCCGACCATTAGAAGGAGGGGGAATTCTTGCATGGGATGAATGGTGGGTGAATCACTATTTCTCCACAACAAAGGCTGATGGATCATTTGAGCTATACAGTGATTACAAGTTCTATCACTTTATGGTTTCCTCCAACCTTTATGAAATGATAAGGGCAGATATCAAACCTGACACTGCACAAATAGTGGGTGGTATACCTACAATTAACTTAGGAGAATTCAGGTTGAAAAAATTGAAGTTAAAAAAGTAGATAAGATTATTTTACCAATTCAAATATCTGCATTTGATTTATTTCCGGACTATGAACATTCAATGTTGAATCATGTATATTAACACCTATATAATTTCCATTTAAAGCTTTCAAAGTAATTTTATCATTAGAGATGAAATTAATAGTAAACCTTTCCCAATCACCTGGCCCGGGTCTATTCGCACAACGTACTCCCTTTTGAGCTAAATCGGCGCAGACAAAATTGCCGTTGGAAATCCTCAAAAGATCCTTCCCTTCATCCAATCTCAAAATTTCAAATTTTTCTGCATGAGATATATCTGATGATATGGCTTTTAATTGAAAATCAGAAGACAGATCGGCGCTAATCATCAATCCATTTCCAGCTTGAAGACGATAAAAACTACGATTAATAAAAGGCAGATCATATTCATTAATTACATCCACTTTTGTTGTATCGATATTTTTAATGCTCAACCACCTAAATAATGAATCTTTTCCTTCGGCATCAAAAAAACCCTGGAAACCATCAGGGAACAAGCCTGTATATGCATTCACACAAGGAATGCCTAATTCCTGAGTTGCCAGCATAACATCCAGGTGACTTTCTGTCACTCTATTTAAAAAATTCATTGATTGAAAAGCTATAGCAACTCTACTTGAATCATACTTAGTTTGAATAATTCCTTTAATATTATTTACATACCACTGTGCATCTACCTTATTATATCTTCTTTCCCAGTATGTAGTACTATTGTCAACAATTACAAGAAGAGGCAATAAAGAAACAAAATAATATATTGATTTATACCGCTGCATCAAAAACTTAAATACGAAAACAAAAAGCAAAATAAAAAAAATGATTTCCGCATTTATCAATCTGTTCATCCCTCTCAATGAACCAAAACCGGGAACTTCATATAACCATTTATATAAGGTAAACCCTTTAATATTAAGTGAAAACAGTATACTCAAAAATAAAGTCAACGTTAAAAACAGAATAAACTTTTTGGCAACGACAGAAATAGACTTATTGTAAAACAATAGTGGCAGTAATAAAAGTCCTAAATATGGTATTGCTCCGGGAAAAAGAAACTGCTCCCACCACTGATTCATTTCAGGGCGAATATGCCATGATAAAAAGCGCCAAATTGCTGATTCAGGAGTTGCAGAAAAATAGGATTGCCAAATTGGAATATACAAAGCACTTCTGCAAAATCACGATAGCCATGCTCTTCAGATGCCACCAAATATGGTTTCATTAAAATATATAAAAATGTAACGGAAGTACTGATTACCAAGAAATGTAAAAGTATTATCCGTTTCACTTTAAATTGAGAAAATAATGCCGTATCTCTGTATACCAGCAAATAAGAGACCAACATAAATAACATTAAATACAAAAGGAAAAATCCCAGATAGATTCCACAGTAAAACTGATATACCATACCGATAGTTGCCCAGAATAAACTTCGAATAGTTTTCTCGGTTAGATACTTCCAGAAATGATATATTACCAAAGGCAAAATAAATCTAGGGAAAACCTGAAGATGATTTATATGGCATAAAATAAAAATTGAAAAGGTATATATATAAGCTCCTGTAGATGACAAAACTGTACTTTTTGACCATCTTTTTAAAGCGAAATATGCACCATAAAAATTCAATACGAACAAGCTAATGAACCACCATTGAAAAGAGGTTTCTCTATCATATCCTAACCATCTGAACAGTGAATAAAAAGGAACTACGCCAAGCAAATTTTCTGAAAGAGCTGTAGCATTTTTATAAGGAAAAGAAATGGCATATCCCAATAATTCTCAACTTCTCCAATCAAACATTTATGACCATGTTCAAGTATATAATTAATAAAACGACTATCGCCCATATCGCCGGGCATTTTTGAGAAATCTCGTTCCAGCATACTAAACGGGAAAAAATAAAGTCCTACAAACAGCATTGTAACTGGCAAGACGCTTACAATACTGACTTCTTTTTTTAGATTGATCATCCAGTGGCTATTAAAGATAAATATACCTATTTACCTGTTCCCTCTTTTGGCTTGCTCCTCATCCGGTATGGAGAGATAACTTTCGTACCCCTCAATCCGATCCAGTTTCCCAAATTGTTTAAAATACAAAGATTTTGTCATGCCGGAGTAATGTAAAGATTGTCTTTCATATTGATATGTTTGAAATATATTTAACCACACACAAAAAATTAATATTGCAAAAAATGTGTACCTGAAGTATCTATTTCTACAAATAAACTGATCAAAGAATGCCGCGAATGGTATTGCTAATAAAGGATAACTATCTATCAATACACGCTGACCATAAGAGCCAGAATACCACCAATTCCACCAAGAAAAAACAACATAAAGATTAAGTACCGTAAAAACAATAATAGATAAACGAAGTTTTGAAAATTCATTTCTCAAAAAAAACATTCCAATAATCGAAAAAACCATAATAGGAGTATAAATTAACCAACCTTTTCTAAAACTAAAAAGTCCATCAACAATTTTGGGGCTACTAAAATAAAATTTTTCATATAACTCCGGGGCACCTAAATAACTGCCTGTTGTTATATTCCAATATTTAAACTGAGGGTACCATACTATTAGAAATACTATTAGAAATAATGGTATCAAATACCATTTAATACTTTTCTGTGGCAACTCCTTAATTGAATTTATACCAAACAAAATAAAAAATATTGCAACAATACTATTTGGCAAATAAATTAAACTTATAAATGCAAAGGAAAAGCAAACCAAAATAAAATATTTCACCAGTTTAGTATTGTGCCACATTAATGTAGCGTACATAAAAAATTGAAAAAAGGGAAAAATTATATGTATGTGGCATTGGTGCAGATTGTGATGAATAACCTAAAAGATTTGTACCTAATCCCAAAGTTAAAATAACAATAAAAACCGCAGACTCACTAAAACCAAGTTTTTGAAGTGTTTTCTTTACAAATACTAAGCCTACAAAAAGATAAAATAATGAACTCAACAATAGAAAAAACTTATATGGTTCGGAAAAACCTGTTAAGGGGTAATCGAAAGATTTTGCACATAAATTTGCGGCAAAGAAAAAAGGAGAATAAAATAACGCGAGTCCATAGGTTTTACCGAGATCATTGGTCCCATTTTCATGGTGCTTCATCCAAAACCAATACCCATTATCGTCGTATTTATAGTCACTTTTTTCTACTTTCAAATCATCATAAATAAACAAAGCAGGAAGATAACCATAATAAGAATGGATATCGTGCTCAATTACCCGCTCTGTCTTTCTCCAGTTTTTGAAATCAAGGTCGATAAGTAAGGCCACCAAAACAACGAGAACAATTGCTAAAAGTGACTTAACCTGGTAATTTTTCTTCATTTTTTAAATTTCTCTTTTCCAGATATTAATTTTGATGAATGTAAGAAGTCAAAGTAAGACCTTCCTAATCAAAAGTAAATATCGTAACTAAAACTATAAATAATTTCGACCACTCCCAACTTTCAGCTCGCTTTGAATAGCTATGTTTTGACATCATCCATACAATCGTCAAATATATTCAAATTTCTATGCTAAATTAACCCGGGTTTAATTTATATGCTTTCAAGAATTTCAATACTATTAACAGAAATAATAAAATAAATTAAATTAATTTTATCCCATAAATAAAACATCATGAAAACCTATTATAAAATTGGGATAGCTTTTGCATTTTTACTTGTAAATGGTTGTGGCCAGAGCAACGGAGATCTAAAAACTAATATTTACGACAATGATTTTGAAACTATTGGCTACTGGACGGAGGATCGCGGGGTGGTGCGTGAGGCGGCGCACAGCGGTTACTTTTGTACCTATACAGACACGACTCACCCCTACTCTCAAACTCTTATTTTAAGTGGAAAGGACATAAAGAATAAAGAATTTAAATCAATAAAAGCTAAAGTTTGGGTGATGAGTAATCACCGGGATGCAAAAGCCAAATTTGTCCTGTCCCTTGAAAAGGATGGTAAGAACGTATTTTGGGAGGGTATTGAAACTCAGCGTAACATGCGAGAAGTCAATAAGTGGGTGGATGTAAGCTTAAAGATAGACCTTAAAGAAAAAATAAGTGACGATATTACCATTAAACTCTATGGCTTAAATGATGGTGGACGAAGGGTCTACTGGGATGATTTCCATTTAACACTTGAATGATGAATCCAACCATCCCCTGCCCTTTTTAAAAAAAATTTAATTCCAAGGTGAAAGTTTAAAAGCCGGAACCGGCATCCCCTCTCTGAAATTATTCACACGGAACACTTTTATTCCATATATTTCCTTTTCCAGTGTGACCGGATATTTTGAATCATCAAAAGCAATTTTTCGAAATTACTCGAGGGATCGTATATAAGATATTGAAAGGCTCCGGAGTCGATATATTTTGCAGGGTCAATTCTGTTTTTCGATATGAAACGGTAACCCCTTTTTGATTCATCAAATAAAGAGAAATATCAGGCGAATGGTCGAACACGCTTATAACCGGAACTTCAGAAGAGACATTCATTTCCCTAAGACTATTTTCAAAATCAAAATAATTGTCAAAATGCAAACTGCCGTAATACCACTGGCTACGATCATAAACAAGATTCAGATAATTACTTGCCCTTAATGAATTAAATACAGATAGAACAAACAATAATGCAATTATAATTCCTTTATGCAATTTGAAATACTGAGTCACCATAGTCAACTGAATAATACTGATGAGAAACAACGGACAAATCATGATCATGTAGTAATCGTGATGTCTGAATTGCTGCCACATCAACAGCATAAAGATCATTACTGAGCTTAACAGTATTAAGCCCATCCATTTCATTTCTTTGTTTAATCCGGGAATCATTGCGAAAACTACTGGGAAAAAAAACAAAAAGAGTGTTATGGGAATTAAAAACAATCTATCGAGCCAAACTTCACTCACTTCTTTATAGACGTCCATAAATTCAGAAACTGAGATGAGTGGCATAAACTGTAATAGAAAAACTTCTGAATATGTCTTACTGCTCAACCATGAAGCATAGTAATACCATGGCAAAGTAAGTGACACCAATATTCCGGTAATTACAATTAATCTGATTGCTACTGTTTTTCTATCCTGCTTCCGGAAATTCAATAAAATAAAATACATAAATGCCGGAAGATAAATCAATGAGGTAATTTTGATCAGGCATGCCAACCAAAGTCCTGTAAATGCTAAGATAAAATACTTTCTGGCAGGTTTTTGAATCGCTTTAATAAGTAATGTCCAGGCCATCAGCAATAAGGAAAGACTAACGATATCGGGCAGAAAATTCGCTGCGTAAAATGAAAGAAGAGGAATGGCCCCAAAAATAAGCATGATGGCCATTGACATCCATTTATTCATAGTATAATAAAAGGAAATTGTAAATGCACAAAGTAATCCCATACTAAAAATAAGAAGTTCTAAGAGGCGATAAATAAATTCATGATAGCCGAAAATCTTATAAAGGATAGCAACGGTATAATTAATTATTGGAAATTCCATCCCGGTTATTCCGGTTCCATTATCCAGATTGTGAACTTGGGGTTTAAAAAAATTGAAGCCATACTGATAATAATTCAGCGCGACTGCAGCTCTGTCACATTGTGCCCATTGATGTACTGACTGTGGCCTTAACTGAACAATAGTATGCTGCCCATTCCAAAGATGAAGTAAAACAATTGCACAAACTAATATCCCGGTGAACCACCTTTCTGAAGGCATAACATTTTACTTTAGAAGTTAATCCAGTCTCATCTCCGGTATCTCACCTTCCACGATTAACTTGCCCGCCGTGGCTTTTCGTATCTCCTCCACCGTTACACCGGGTGCGCGTTCGAGCAATACAAAACCTTTACCGGGCACCACATCCAGTACGGCCAGTTCTGTTACAATTTTCTTCACGCATTTTACTCCGGTGAGCGGCAATGAACAGGAAGGTAACAACTTACTTTCACCGGCTTTATTTACATGTTGCATGGCTACAATGATATTTTTCGCTGCTGCAACCAGATCCATTGCTCCGCCCATTCCTTTCACCATCTTACCCGGAATTTTCCAGTTGGCGATATCTCCATCTTCGCTCACTTCCATCGCACCCAAAATGGTGAGGTCCACTTTACCTGCGCGGATCATGCCGAAACTTAATGCGGAATCAAAATAGGCTGTACCGGGAACTTCGGTAATTGTTTGCTTACCGGCATTTATCAGATCCGGATCTTCTTCTCCTTCAAATGGAAACGGCCCCATACCAAGCATCCCGTTTTCAGATTGCAGGGTGACGTCCATACCCGGAGGAATATAGTTTGCTACCAGGGTTGGAATACCGATTCCCAGGTTAACGTAATATCCGTCTTTCACTTCTTTCGCGATCCGTTTCGCGATACCATTTTATCCAACATAACTTTCTATTTTGAACGCGGATGATGCGGATTTTGCTGATTTCCGCCGATCCGTGAAAATCGGTATGATCTGCTTCATCCGCGTTCCTGATTAACTATG
Source organism: Bacteroidota bacterium (assembly GCA_016721435.1). Lineage (GTDB taxonomy): Bacteria > Bacteroidota > Bacteroidia > AKYH767-A > OLB10 > JAJTFW01. The sequence goes on along the minus strand of JADKIC010000002.1, from coordinate 73,224 downwards.
ATTTGGTACGTACTGTCCGCTGTTCAATTCGTTTTTCGTAATTACTTCCCTGAAATATTCTGTGAACATAAATTCCCGGAACATGAATACCATCCGGATCAAGTTCGCCTGCGGGGACTAACTCCTCCACTTCTGCTATGGTAATTTTCCCAGCCATGGCCATCGGCATATTGAAGTTGCGTGTTGTTTTACGGAAGATGAGATTTCCATGGGTATCGCCTTTCCATGCTTTCACAATGGCGAATGCGGCATCGAAAGCATATTCTAGGAGGTAATCAATCCCATTGAAATTTCGTACTTCTTTTCCTTCCGCCACCTCGGTACCTACTCCCGCTCTCACCCATACAGCAGGCATACCATAAGCTGCCGCCATGCAACGTGTAGCTAATGTTCCCTGAGGGATTAAATCCACTTCCAATTCACCACTCAAAAGCTGTCTTTCAAATTCGGCGTTTTCTCCCACATAAGAGGAAATCATTTTCTTTACCTGTCGCGTTTTGAGCATCAGGCCGATTCCAAAATCATCGACTCCCGCGTTATTGGAGATACAGGTTAAATCTTTTACGCCTTTTTTTACCAATGCAGCAATGCAATTTTCGGGAATACCGCAGAGACCAAACCCTCCGAGCATAATTACTTCTCCATCTTTGATATCCTGAATGGCATCGGCTGCACCTTTTACAACTTTGTTCATACGTAATAATATTTCGTAAAAGTAGTAAAAAATGAACGCTTCGCTGGGAGGATCCTCCAACTAAATCCCGAAATCATCGCCCCCATTTTGCTGTTGAGCGGGGTTCTTGTACTTCTTGCAATCGAGCTCTACTCCTATCGGTTTTTCCGGCCTTTCAAAATCTCCCTTTGAATAATTGAGGGTAGGATCAGCATATACTTTTTTCATGAATAATCCCCAGGTAGGCAATGCGGTATTCGCTCCCTGGCCGAGTTGTGTGGTACGAAAATGAACGGCGCGATCTTCGCATCCGGCCCATGCCCCACTGACTAAATCCGGTGTGATGCCCATGAACCAGCCATCACTGTTATTTTGTGTTGTACCCGTTTTACCGGCGATGGGGTTGGTAAATCCATATTTTGATCCGCGTAGTCGGGCTCCGGTTCCTCCGAGGGTCACACCTTTCATCAGGTCGAGCATCAGGTAGGCCGTTTCTTCACTGATCGCTTCAATTTTACGTGGAACAAAATCCTGAAGTACGACTCCGTTTTTATCTTCTATACGGAGAATATATTGCGGTTCAGTATACACTCCCTTATTGGCAAACGTACAATAGGCCGCGACCATCTCAAAGACCGAAACATCCGCAGTTCCGAGAGCGATGGAAGGAAAAGGATCGATGGGTGAGGTGATGCCCATCTTTCTGGCCACCTGTACCACCGCTTCCGCACCGAATTGTTTCATCAGGTAAGCGGAGATACAGTTGACAGATTCCGCGAGGGCTTCTTTCAAGGATAACATGCCTCCATATTTACCATCAGAGTTGGAAGGTGTCCAGGGCACGCCCGCTTCATCAACAATCGTCACCGGTACATTGGGCACTTCATAACAAGGTGAATAGCCTTCCTGCATGGCGAGTGTATAGAGGAAGGGCTTAAAGGTAGATCCTACCTGACGCTTTCCATCTTTAACGTGATCATATTGGAAATACTTGTAATCATTCCCTCCAACCCAGGCTCGTACATATCCTGTCTGCGGTTCCATCGACATAAAACCCGTTTGGTAAAACATTTTATAATACTTAATAGAATCGAGTGGGGAGAGTAATGTATCTACTTCTCCTTTCCATGAAAAAACTTTCATCTCTATCTTTTTATTGAAGGCTTTCTTAATATCCGCTTCTGTTGCGCCGGTATCTTTCATGGTACGGTAACGCTCACTTTGCTTCATGGCATCGTCGATAATCTGCGGCTGATCTTCCCAGGCTACCCTACCCTTCCAATGCTCCCGAAAAGATTTCTGCAAATCTGTCATATGCTCTTTCACGGCTTCTTCGGCATACCGCTGCATGCGGGTATCTATCGTGGTGTAGATACGGAGTCCGTCGCGGTAGAGGTTGTAAGGTTTACCGTCTGCTTTCTTATGCTCTTTGCACCATCTCAATAAATCCTGACGTAAGGTCTCCCGGAAATATTGGGCTAGCCCCTCTGTATGACCTTCCTGACGGAAATTAAGTTTAATTGGTAATTTTAGTAAGGAATCTTTTTGCTCAACAGTGATAAATTTATACTTCGCCAGCTGACCAATTACAGTATTTCTTCTAAAGGTGGCACTTTCCGGATTACGTACAGGATTGTAGCGGGAAGGTGCCTGCAATAACCCGATCAGCAAGGCAGCTTCTTCTATTTTCACTTCCAGCGGTTGCTTTCCGAAATAAGTGGTAGCGGCAGATTTAATTCCGAAAGCATTGTTTCCAAATTCAACGGTATTCAAATACATCGCCAGAATCTCCTGCTTGGTATAGTTACGTTCCAGTTTAACGGCGATGATCCATTCCTTCAATTTACGAATAATGAGTTGCAGCTTACTCATGTTTTCGCGGGGGAAGAGATTTTTTGCCAACTGCTGTGTGATGGTACTACCTCCTCCGGCATCCTGTTGAAGAATTATCGTTTTTACAAATACCCGCATGAGGCCCTTGATATCTACTCCGGAATGCTCTTCAAAGCGGACATCCTCGGTCGCTTTCAGGGCATTGACGAGATTGGGAGAAAGATCCTGAAAATGAATATTTACCCGATTTTGAAAATAATATTTACCCAGCGTTTTCATGTCGGCTGAATAGACTTCACTGGCCAGACTACTTTTTGGATTTTCGAGTTCTTCGAAAGTAGGCAGCTCACCAAAAACACCCCAGGCGGTAAGTCCAACCATCAGGAAGACAAAGAGGACCGGAGCAAAGAGGAGGATCCAAACGTATTTTATATATTTCCGGAAAGCTGGTGTTGGTTTTGGCATGAGGGGGTTACGAAATACGAATCGGTACGAAATTACGAAATACGAATCGACTAATCCGCGAATCATACGAAAGTACGAATTAGACGAATTGTAGCTGGGCTACAAGGGGAAGATGGATAGACGAGTATAAAGCGTGAGAAGTGGTTGGAAGGGATGTGGGGTTGAATGTTATAGGGGATGGGGACTTATAGTTTATTGAGGTCGGAAAAATCAAAAACGAAAAAGCGGGCTTAAAAGTATTAACTGGTCAACAACACCGACCGCATGGAAACTGATCCCATCAAGGTCTTTTCATTGAAGAAGCTGAGTTGATCTTTTTTATCCTGTAGCGCGAGGGTATAGAGTAAGGGAGTAATGCTCGTTGGTGGGGATGGCGAGTTATTAGTATTTACTTTCAGATCATACAGGCTCTAACCTATATTTTATTTGCCATTAGTTGTAAATTGAAAATTTCTTACTACATTTGATTACCCAACTAAACCTCTATCCTATGAAAAAGCTCTTGTTTACTTATCCATTGCACTCTTAACATTAGTTTCCAAATTGCTAATTCTCAAAATCAAACACTCACTTTTGATGGCTTGGACGACTGGTTCGTCATTAACCCTTATCAAGATTTAGACTTAGGTACCAGCGATTTTACAATCGAAGCTATCGTTGCATTAAATCAAAAAAACGCTGGCTTTCATACCGTATTGACTAACAATGATTTAAATGGGGGGGGTATTTATTGAGTGTTGATTCTGTCGGAAGAATTGCAATGGCTATAAATGGTACATCTTACTTTTCTACTATTGTTATAGGTCCCGGCTTATCTGTGAATACTATTTTCGACGGACGTTGTCATCATATCGCTGTAAAAAGATCTTTGAATGATTTATCGTTTTTCTTAGACGGTAATTTCATTTCTTCCAGTGTCATCAATGGAAATCCATCTTTATCTACCAATTACTTTTTAAGAGTTGGAACAGATAATAATTTATCAACTGCATCTGCCTTACAAGGAAAAATAGAGTATATCAGAGTTTGGAATTTAGCCAGAAAAAATGCAGATATATTGATTGATATGCATCGATGCCTAAGCTCTGTAACAGGCCTGGTTACTACCTGGTCGTTCGAGCAAACCCCGGGAAATGTTATTCTCGATTCGAGTCCCTTTTTGCATCATGGACTCATCATTCCTCAACATGGAAATCCGGTCAACTACGGACCACGTTTTGGTCCTTCAATATGTCAAATGGAAGAATGTGATTTAATCGCTATCGAGCCTGCCAGTGATCCGAATTGCAATACCCCATCTACTTTTCCATATTGTTCGAATACAAATTTAATTTGCAACGGTGATTTTGAACAGGAAAATAGTCCGGCCGGGTCCTTTCCTAATTTTGCATTTGATGGCTGTACTCCTCAGGGTTCATCTAATGAAGTTGTGAATTGGTGTATGGTAGCCGGGACTCCTTCCTACTATGCAAGAAATCCTTTTAATATAAATTATGGTATTCCCAATAATTTCATTACACAAAATTTCACCCCTTTCTGTGTTGGAGGTATTGACACATGGAATAATCCAACGATTGTTAACGACCATTATAGTGTGTTGGCTTATTCACAGGGAAATGTAGATGGAATACGAACCGAACTAATTTCACCATTAGTCCCTCATACTACCTATACTTTACAATTCAGAAGTCTATGTGTAAGCAACAATCAGTTTCCTTTTCCAGTCAATCCCACTCCACTTAAATTTGAACTATGGGATACCCCAAATGCAGGTAGTGGAATTCCATTAAATACAATTACAATAAATAATGGTTGCAACTGGAATTTATACAGATTTTCATTTGTCGCACCTGCCAATGCCAATTTATTCTCACACTTAGTTGTGAAAGTAGAGGGGGCACAAAACGGGAATTCAATTTATTATTTTTTTGTGGATGATTTTGAATTGTACCCAAATACCTCAGCATACCCCAGATGGATGTCCGGTTTAGGATCTCAACGTCCCTGTGAAATTACTACCGACTTAGTTGACAATGTCTATTTTGTAGGATATGCAGATCATGAAATCACTTATCCAGACGGAACAGTACAGGGAACTCCCAATACAGGCTCGGGATTTATAGCCTCTTATGATCCTTGTGGTAATGTGCGTTGGGCGAATAACTCCAATACACCTACTGTTATTTATAGGGCTGTTTCTTTTGATAATATTGCCAATCCCACTCGCTTGCTTGTTGCTGGACAAACCACTACCGGCATTACTATTGAAACCTATGACCCCTCCTCAGGAACCTTACTGACGTCAGTGCCTGTTCCCGGAAGCAATACTGGGGATGAAATTATAACCTCAAAAACAGATGCTGGAGGTTTAAACTGGTATATCTTATATCAGGAAAACGGAACTGGGTTTTATTATTTTATTCGCTATAATATCACTTTTAATACTGTTTTTGGCCCAAATTTGATACCCGGAATTCAGAATTTAAATGACTTTAGTATAAATAGTTTAATCACCGGAAATGTTAATAGAGTATTCTTACTTTCTAACTCAAATGTAAATAGCTCAATACTGGATTATAATATTGCAACAGGAATTCCATTGAACACAAATACCTTTCAACCTGCGAATGGTAATCAAACAGAAGTATTGAAATTTACTACTATTGATCAAAACAATGCCGGCATTTTATGCGTGGGTGGCTTTTATGCTGATTGTGATGTCACCTATAATGCGAATATCATCGTGCCGAATGTGCCTCAGGGAGTTGCCGGATTATGGTCTAATGCTTTTACATTTTTGTTCAATCCCGCGACTTCATCTGTTATTACCGGTAGTGGCAGATACATCGGTGGAAACGGAGACTCCAGAACAACAAAGATTGTTGCTGATCCCAATGGTGATTTTATTGCTACAGGGATTGTGAATACTTCTAATATTAATGTTCCTGTTAATACTAACTTTTCTTCAGGATGGATACCCAACCTCAATTCACGCGGGCTCTTCATTACCAAAATAAATAGTATCACCGGAATTGATCAATGGTTAAAACAAGGTATAAGCACTTTTATCGGTACCTGGCAAAAGGATATTGTATGCGGCAACAATGGAGTGATTTATGGATTAGGATACCTGAATGGAACTCTCGATTTTTTACAGGGAGATACATGGTCCTCCACTTCTCAATGTGACAACACCTATGTTTTAAAAATACAGGAAACCGGCAACAATGCTGTGATCGAAAGAATGAATGGGCCGAATAAACCATCATCTGTAAAAAATACTCCAAAGACTCTTGGATACTTTCTTCCGGAAGCCCCGGATTTAAACGATTTGTTGAATCGTCACAACTTTAGTTCCGGGCAAATTGTTGACTTCTCGGGAAGAATCATTATTGATTTTGAAAACAATTCGGTCGCCGGTAAATACTGGGATAAACTTAATTCCGGATGTTTTTATTTACGGTTACACGAAAAGTTAACTGTGAGTACTTTTCTAATCTGTAAATAACTCCAATTCTTGTCTGTTATGAGAATATTTTTTCAACTCGTTTGTATGTTAGCACTTAATTTACACTGTGCTTATGCTCAAAATATTAATTATTCAGGTATATCATTTTATCGTGCAACTGGATGCTCGTCAAGTGGAAATGCAACCCACTATATTATTTGTTCTGACCTTCCAACAAATATGCAATTTGAAAATTATAACGGTACAATAACGTCTTCCTTTTTTAAATCTTCTGCTGGCTGTGATACAATAGAAATTGATTCAATAATTGCAAACTTTTGTTTACATCAAACAATTTTAAATGATTCTTTTTACACTCAAATAAAGTCAGATAAAAACATTGTAGTTTATGAAGGACAAATTTTCAACCAAAAAAACAATGCTTATCCTAGCCATCGATTCTGTAGACTAATTCCACCTCCAAGCTTAGCTGGAACAGCGAACATTAATTTAAGCTATGCAATGTCTTATTATTCCTCACTAAATAATACAAATTACATAGAATATGGCAACAGTTTAATATTACTGGGAATTAATGACTCTTCAACAATAAATATATTTCCAAAATGGCCTCATCCTTTGTTAAATGGAAATTTCTATTACTCTATACCTCTTCAAAACAAAAGAGGATATTTTGAATACTTTTGGAATACAAATCTTTCACCTAATTTTCCATTTTACTACCCACAATGTTTAGTTACTCAAGACTCATCTACCATATCTTCAGGAAAATTCATTACACAAACCGGAATGCAAGGCTATGGAACAGGAATAGCTTCTTTACCCTGGAGTCTTTCACAAGGCTTTAGATTCTACCCTCTCGCCTATGAATTTCTGGGTAAAAATTATCATACGATACCTCATCTTACAAGAGAAGGTGATTCATTATTGGCCATCGCGTTTCATGACAGCACGGTCATTAATTTAAATGGGATAAGCAATGTTATAAACCGTGGTGATGTTTTTCGGGTGCTGCTGGATACACCGGGGGTTTGGCAGGCAAATCATCCTTTCAGTCTGGTGCAGATATCCCGCCACCAGCAAGAAGATAGTGTTCTATACAGCTCCCTTTTTGCATATTCTGTTCATCCGGATAGCGCATTGCTTAAAAGCACATGGTATACCACCGAAATAGTGCCCGACTCTACACCGGGTGAACAAAGCTATCTTAATCTGATCGCACCATCTAACGGTGTGGCAACTGTGAAATTAGATGGAAATTCTCTTTCTTCTTATTTTATTCCCTACCCGGGTGATTCGATATGGTCGTATGCACAGATACCCGTTACAAGTGTTCAACATAAACTGGAAGCAGATAGCGGCGTGATCGCTTATGCGTATCAGTACAGTCTGGGATGCGGCGTAGGTTTTTATGTTGGTGGACTGGAGATGAAAAACACATTGACCGGAATTTCTTCTTCCCCTAAGAATTCACCCCTCCGTGCTTATCCTAACCCGGCACATACTTTTACTCTACATTGAACATGGTGAACACATTTCGGGAAATAAATTTAATCGGGTAAATATCTATTCAGCCGATGGCAGAAGTGTTCTCAGGACGTCAGTGAAAAACTCTTCCCGTATTGAATTGGATGTAGAGTTACTTGAAAACGGTCTTTATTTCATTGAGCTTTCCTCTGAATTTGAAAGTTTCACTACGAAATTTGTCAAAAACTAAGTTATTCACTCAACAACACCGACCGCATGGAAACTGATCCCATCACGGTCTTTTCATTGAAGAAGCTGAGTTGGTCTTTTTTATCCTGTAGCGCGAGGGTGTAGAGTAAGGGGAGGTAATGTTCGTTGGTGGGGATGGCGAGTTGAGCGACTTTTCCTTTTTTAGAATAATCAATCAATGCCTGATGGTTGCCGGAAGAGATGCAGTCCTTTGACCAATGATCAAATTCTAATGCCCAGTCGTAGGCGGTATCACCCCATTTCATGATGCCAAGGTTGTGGACAATGTTTCCGCTGCCGATAATCAATACTCCTTTTTCACGCAGTGATTTTAATTGCAGCGCCAGATCATAATGCCATTGAGGGGATTTATTGAGATCGAGGCTCAGTTGGAAAACGGGAATATCTGCCTTTGGGAACATGGGCAATAACACCGACCAGCAACCGTGATCCAGTCCCCAGTCGTGGTTAGGTTGGAGGGTTGTTTTTCTACCAGCGCTATGGTTTCTTGTGCCAATGTAGCTGCTCCGGGTGCGGATATTGTGCTGCAAATAACTCTTGCGGAAAACCACCGAAGTCATGAATGGTTTGGGGTTTATCCATCGCCGTTACAAACGTGCTTCCGGAAGTCATCCAATGTGCGGAGATGCAAAGTATGGCTTTGGGTCGGGGAAGGGTGGTGCCCAGTTGCTTCCAGGTACGGCTGAATTCATTGTCTTCAATCGCGTTCATGGGGCTTCCATGTCCGGCAAACATCACGGGCATACGTTGCTGCTCGCCTTTCAAGCCCGCTGCCAACGATGAAAACTCATTCAACGATAATATACCTGCTGCCATAACTGCACTCTCCGTTATAAACTTCCGACGATGCATATAATACTTTTCAATACATTAATATTTTTTAGGGAACGCAGATGACGCTGATTTTTTAGGATTTTCACAGATTAGACTTCGCATGTCCAAACATTATTCGTATCCTTTCGTATTTCGCCCTTTCGCCCTTTTCGCATTTCGCTCTCTTCTTTATAAACTTCCGACGATGCATAATATTCTTCAATACATTAATGACTTTTTAGAACGCAGATTACGCTGATTTTTTAGGATTTTCGCTGATTAGACTTCGCATGTCCAAACATTTTCGTATCCTTTCGTATTTCGTCCTTTCGTGCATTTTCGTACCTGCCTGCCGGCAGGCGGTTTCCGCTCTCAAAAGTCCATCATGTCATTCTGCTGCCATCTGGTCATTATTTTGTCTGTTACCTTTTCTTCTGTCTTTACCCTGCTCTGCTTTTCCGAAACGATAGCTAAGTGTAAAACTGGCGACTCTGGATTCCCGTTTTCTGGTGAATTCCAGGCGCACCCCATCGGCTCTGTTATCGATCACCATATTACGGGTATCAAAAATATCGGTCAGGGAACCATTCAATGACCATTTCCCACCTTTGAAATCGTACTTAAAACCAAAATCAACACCACTCATTCCTTTAAATGTTCCTTGTGGTTGTTCACGTGGTGCCATGTAATTGCCTGTGAATTGTGCTGACAATTGCTTTGATAATTTTACGGATATCGATCCGCGGAAATCTCCGCTCCATACATCGCTTACCAGATCGTCTTCCACATTGGTACCATCCACGGTATTGTAAAACACAGTGAAGCTGGCGGAAGTGGTAAATAATTTCAGGAAGGAATTCCGGAAGATCAATTCGAAGCCTAAATTTTCAGTAGCGTTATAGTTAATGAATGATTGCGTAGATACATTCGTCACTGTATCCACGGTTCTGAATCGTTGTGAATTATCATCGGTATACCGGTAGAAGACATTGGCGGAAATGTTCTGTTCGCCATAACGGCCTATATAGCCGAACTCGAGTGAATGCGTCAACTCCGGCAGGATAGCGGGGTTCCCGATAAAAATATTCAATGAATCGGATACATTCCGGAACGGATTCAATTGCTGTTCCCGCGGACGGTTTATTCTTCGGCTATAACTCAACTGAACATCCCTGCCCTCCTTAAAACTATATTTAATAGCTGCGGAGGGGAAAAGATTAAGGAAGTCCCGTGTAAAAATGGTATCCGCACTTTTAGAATCTCCCTCGATAAACGTTTGCTCTGCCCGAAGTCCTGCACTCAACTCAAACACTTTCCATCGACCGCTCCATTGCAGATAGGCGGCATATACCCACTCTGAAAAAATAAACCGGTCGGTGAAGGAAGTATCCTGATTCCAGACATTACTATCGAAATCAAAACGATCGGAAGTCTGGCGGCTATCATTGGTACGATATGAAGTTTTCAATCCGGATTCAATTCTAAAACTCTCGTAGGGCAAAATATAATCGACTTGTCCGGTTCCATTGTAGGAAACACTTTCCGTATTGATGCGTTGATTCAGATCAAATCCCGGAGCCGGGATAAATGTGGATAATGTATTCTCTGCATTCCGGTCAAAAACATTCAGGTTAACGTTGGCAGTGAGTTCGCGTTTACTGTTTGGAAAAGTGCGGCGGTAATCTATACTTCCGTCTCCACTGCTATTGTCTTCTATCGTTTTTGAAAGGCGATCAAATCCGCTGATGGAAGTTCTTTCTTCATCCAGAAGCCGTGTCAGCGATAAATCTCTGCGCTTCTCATCCCTCATATTGTAGCCACCGGAAAATCCGAGTGTATTGTAATCGTTCAGATAGAAGTCGATGCCACCTCTTATGTTATGAGAAACATTATCATTATGGCCGTTACCTTCCGATTGAAAAAAAGTGGTCGTATCATTATAACTGTTCGTACGGTCACTCCTACTTTCAAAATCCCTTCTATCATCGCGGAAAGAATAATTCAAAAAAGAATTATGTGTTTTAGTTCTGCGGTTCAGATTAAGCGCAGCATTGTATTTATCATTTGTTCCTGCACCAACAGAAACGGTACCGTTCAATCCGGGATTTTTATCCTTCTTGGTTTTAATATTAATAATTCCGGACATCCCTTCGGCATCGTATTTAGAAGAAGGATTCGTGACCACTTCTATTTGATCAATACTCGATGCCGGCAGTTGTTGCAGAATCGCGCCTCTGTTATCACCGGTCAGTCCGGAAGGTTTGCCATCAATTAATATCGTCACTTGTTCACTTCCGCGCAGACTAACCTTACCATCAATATCCACATTCACAGAGGGAATATTTTGCAGCACTTCCGAGACGGAACCTCCTGCATTGATCAAGGTTTTATCGACGTTATAGACTTTTTTATCCAGCGAATTTACATACTCCACTTTCTCCCCTACCACCTCGGCTTCCTTCAAAATTCGCTGAGAAGGTGGCATCCATACATTCCCAAAATCTTTCAAAGGATCTTGCGGATTCAGCATAAACGGCTTTGAGTCAAGCTGACGGTAACCAATAGATGTGATCCGAATAAAATATCTTCCCGGCATCACCTCCTCGATACGAAAATGCCCTCGCTCATCGGTCAAAGCACCCCCGGCTACAGAACTGTCACGCACTTTCATTAACACCACGGAAGCAAATTCCATCGCTTCTTTGTTCGATGAATCTCTCAAAATCCCAATTACCTTTCCAACAGGTGCCATGTTCTTCATAAATGAAGAATCTTTCATACTTCCTTTAAACCGCGACGAATCGCGACCCTGACCACCCGGTGGCTGAGCAGCAACCTGCAGAACACTTAAAAAGAAAAATAACAGGAATAACAATGGGCGCATAAGGAAGGGATTTGAATGAGTTTGCAAATTTACGGGGTTGACAGGTCACCTTTACAAACTATAAGTATATTTCACTTGAAGATCATTTAGTTTGAAAAATGGCTTATTCGAATATTAACGTCCTAATTATCAAACTCTTATTTACATGATAGAAGACAGCATCCAAAGAGTAACAGCGAATTATTCGAACAATAACTACACTATTCGAAAAAATCAAGAGGCCGGTACTTCACGGAAGAGCACTTCCAGCAGGGTTTGACCTACTGCTTTCAGACTATTCTTATCGATTTTATCGATGGTATCATCATGCGTATGCCAGTGCGTCCAAAAATTTGATGGACTACTAAACTCATAATGGATCACATCCACACATTTAATACCTGCCAACCGATTAATGTAAAAATGATCATCAATAATTCCTTTGGTTCGTTCATTGATAAAGTAGTCACTGAATCCGGAGGCAGCGGCTATTTTCCAAACTTTCTCCACAATCTCCGGAGCATATTGCATAGAAGTTCCCTCTTGCGTAAACTTTGCATTCTGTGCTCCTACCATATCGAGCAGGATGCCGTATCTTGCCTGATAGTTGCGGTTATGTAAATTCTTTGCCCAATATTGAGAACCCAAACAATAGGAATCTTCCATCCGTGGTAAATCACTATCATCCGGCTGACCATAATCCTCTGCATCAAAGAAGATGATATCGACCCCAAGTGCAGGGTTAGCAGCGGCCAGTTGACGCGCCACCTCTATCAACACTCCTACTCCACTGGCGCCATCATTCGCACCATCGATCGCTTCATTTTTTCGTTCATCATCCTGATCAGCAAAAGGACGTGTATCCCAATGCGCACAGAGCAATATCCGATTTCCAAGGTCGGATGAAAAGAAGCAATGATGTTTCTGCTGTTCAATATCTTTCCATCGAAGGCCCTTACTTTAAAAGATTGCTCGATGACTGTATCCGCGTACGCTTTCATCTTACTGATCAACCACGAACCGCAATTCACATGTCCAACGGTATTCGGTACACGCGGACCAAAATCCACTTGTTGCTTCACAAACGAAAAGGCAGAGTCCGCATGAAAGGAAGGTGCTTTCACAGTGACAACAGGTGTCGTATTCGTTTGTTGACTCCCCTCTTCTTTTTCAGATGCATTGTTACAAGAACTGATCACCACCAACAGGAATAACCAAATTGCTGAGGGCACTAAATATGCACTATGCTTTATTCCAGCTGGTACCATCTTTTTCATCTTTAATCACGAAATTTAATTTGATCAGTTCATCACGGATACGATCAGAAGTAGCAAAGTCCTTTTTCACTTTGGCATCTGCACGTAAAGCGAGCAGGAGTTTCATCACGCCATCCAGTTCATCGCCACTCACTTTCTCCTCTGCTTTTAATCCGAGCACATCGAAAACGAATATCCTCATGGTCTCTTTGAGATGTGCAATATCCTCCGCAGTCAATTGCTCTGTTCCCGCATGAACGGAATTGATCACTCTAACGGCTTCGAACAGGTGCGAAATTGCAATAGCCGTATTGAGATCATCATTCATGGCTGCATAGCAATTTTCACGTATTGCTTTGACATCACTGGTAGATGCAGAGGATGGCTTCAGTTTTTCCAACACCTCCACCGCCGCCATCATTTTATTCATGCCCTTTTCTGCTGCCTGCAGTCCTTCATTACTGAAATCAAGTGTACTTCTGTAATGCGCCTGAAGAATGAAAAAGCGAATTGACATTGGGCTATACGATTGCTGCAACAGCGGATGCTCGCCTGTAAACAATTGACGAAGGGTAATAAAATTTCCCAATGATTTTCCCATCTTTTGTCCGTTGATGGTAATCATATTGTTGTGCATCCAATAACGCACTGGAGCCTGACCACAGCTTCCTTTCGACTGAGCGATTTCACTTTCATGATGAGGAAAGAGGAGATCCATTCCGCCACCGTGAATGTCGAACGTTTCGCCGAGATACTTTTTACTCATCGCTGAACATTCGATATGCCAGCCGGGGAAACCATCACTCCAGGGCGAAGGCCAGCGCATGATATGTTCGGGAGATGCTTTTTTCCAGAGGGCAAAATCGGCGGGATTGCGTTTTTCGTCCTGCCCTTCCAGCACACGGCGTTCATTGCCCGCACCCGAGATCAATTCCTCAATCACGCGACCGCTCAGCTTTCCGTAATCATTCGTTTTACTGTAAGATATCACGTCAAAATACACCGAGCCATTCGACTCATAGGCATAACCGTTATCCATTATTTTCCGGATCATCTCGATCTGTTCGATGATATGTCCGGAAGCACGCGGTTCAATACCGGGAGGAGTATTGTTAAGGGCACGCATGGAATCATGAAAACTATTGGTATAAAGTTCAACGATCTCCATGGGTTCGAGTTGTTCGAGGCGCGCTTTTTTGGCGATTTTATCTTCTCCTTCATCGGCATCATTTTCGAGATGGCCGACATCCGTAATATTCCTGACATAACGCACTTTATAGCCCAGGTGTTGCATATAGCGCTTCATTACATCAAACGTAATGTACGGGCGTGCATGACCTAAATGGGCTTCACCATACACCGTTGGTCCGCAAACATAAAGTCCCACAAAAGGCGGGTTCAAGGGGATAAACTGTTCTTTCTGTCGGGAAAGAGAATTCGTAATATATATTGGATGTTGCATAATTTTCTAATATTTTCATTCTACTGCGGCTCCTTCGGACTTCGAAGCTTTAGCAAAGAAGTCTAACTCTGCGTCTCCCCGTCTCTGCGTGAAACCAGAAAATCGTTATGTATACTATAATTTATTTACAATTCGTGTAATTCCATCTTTGATAAGTATGGTAATGAATTTCATTTGCTCAATTCTATTTTTTTATGTTTACTGCGTCTCTTTACACTCTGCGTCTCAGCGCCTCTGCGTGAAACCCGAGAAACGCTATGTGTACTAAAGTTTATTTACAATTCGTGTAATTCCATCTTTGATAAGTATGGTAATGAATTTCATTTGCTCAATTCTATTTTTTATGTTTACTGCGTCTCTTTACACTCTGCGTCTCAGCGCCTCTGCGTGAAACCAGAAAATCGTTATGTGTACTATAATTTATTTACAATTCGTGTAATTCCATCTTTAATAAGTGCTGTGTTGAAATTGACCAGCAGTCCTAACCGCTTATTGGCCAATTTCAAATACGTTAACAATTGTTTATGGTGGACCTGAGCAATTGCTTCTATTGATTTGATTTCAACGATAATTTTATCATCCACTATAATATCTGCACGAAATCCCAACTCCATCTTTTGACCTTCGTAAATTACAGGAATTCCACATTGATACTTAAAGGGGATGTTTAATTTTTCTAATTCGTAACATATCACCTTTTCATAAACAGATTCTAATAATCCCGGACCTAAGTTTAAATGTACTTTAAAGAAGATATTTACTAATATTCCAGACAAAGCATTGTGAGATTCGGCGGAGTATGTGTTATAATTCGACTCTGGTTCTGAAAAAGACATTGATTCCGGAAAGAGATTATCTATGGAATGGCAGGGTTTTTTCTTTTGATATAAATCCTCAGGGGTTTCACGCAGAGGAGCGAAGACGCAGAGGGGAGGCGCAGAGATAGAATGATTATGCTTTTTCTTCCGATCATTATCTTCAAGGGTTTCACGCAGAGGCGCGGAGACGCAGAGGGGAGGCGCAGAGATAGAATGATTATGCTTTTTCTTCCGATCATTATCTTCAAGGGTTTCACGCAGAGGCGCGGAGACGCAGAGGGGAGGCGCAGAGTTAGAATTGGGTTTAACTGTTGATTTTGATTTCATTTTATATTTGATTTAAAAAAGATTTTCTTTAAAATAGTATTAGCCAGGCGAAATTAGAACTATTCTGTAATTTCTCTTGCATTTTTCAGATGGCTGAGCATGTCGATGGTCATGGAGGAGAGGTCGTATTTACATTGCCAGCCCCAGTCTTGTTGGGCGCGGCTATCGTCGATACTGTTGGGCCAGGAGTCGGCGATTTGCTGACGGAAGTCGGGGGTATAGTCGATGGTGAAACCGGGGACATGCTTCGCGATTTCTGCAGCGATTTCTTTCGGAGTGAAGCTGATACCACCGAGGTTATAACTGCTGCGGATTTTTACTTTTTCAGCAGGAGCAGCCATCAATTCCAGCGTGGCACGAATGGCATCCGGCATATACATCATCGGCAATGCGGTATCTTCTTTCAGAAAACAATTGTAGTGACCATTGTCGAGGGCCTGATGATAAATATCAACGGCATAATCGGTAGTTCCTCCTCCCGGGAGTGCTTTATAGCTGATGAGTCCGGGATAGCGGATGCTTCTCACATCTACACCAAACTTATTGAAATAATATTCGCACCAACGTTCACCGGCCTGCTTGCTGATGCCGTAAACAGTGGAAGGTTCCATCACGGTATACTGCGGCGTTTGATTGCGCGGTGTTGTCGGACCAAAGACAGCGATACTGGACGGCCAGAAAATCTTTAATCCACCGAGTTCCTTCGCCAGATCCAGCAGGATAAATAATCCTTCCATATTCAGGCGCCAGGCAGCTTTCATTTTCTGCTCTGCTGTAGCATTTAACAAGGCGGCAAGCAGGTACACTTCCTTGACTTTATTACTTCGAATAATATCAGCAATCGCTTGTGCATCGAGGACATCCAGCGTATAGAAAGGACCACTCTCTGAGAGGTAACCTGCCTGCTCTTTTACATCCGTTGCAATCACTCTACTCCCGCCATGTGTCTCCCGCAATGTGGTAACAAGGTCGGTTCCATTTTGCCCGGCAGCACCGAGCACTAATATCGTATCTCCTTTTGACATATCCATTACTTCAATTCTGTGAACTTCCCTCTTAGAATTTCCAGGCTCTTATCCTGCCCTTGAATTTTCACTTTAAGATCTTCTGATTTTTTTATATTCTCTTCAATTGTTTTTTCATTTTCAGCAATTCTCTTCTTCATACTTTCGTTTTCCTGCGCCAATCGTTCATTGGTTTTGATTAAATCTTTCTGATCGTCTTGTGAATCTTCCAGCAATTCGGCTGCAATTTCTATTTTTTATTCAATCCGTCTTTCGACTGATTCATTGCAAAATCATACAGGAGTGACTCCAGTCTCTTGCTGTAATCAGGATCGGCAGTTGGCGAGACAAAGGCAGCACCTTTAATAACAGCCACTTTCAAAAGTACACCATCTTCATCCTCTATCAGCCGCGAAAAAATCTGCAAGGTCTCCGGACCGAGTCCCTTGATAATAGCGTTTTCTCCTTTGATCTGACCTTTGGATGTCCTCACTTTGGCATTATTATCTTTTAAAAAACCCGTCCACCTTTTCTCCATTACCTTTTCAGTAGCATGCGGAATTTTAATTCTGAAAGTGGGATTATACCCTTCACCCAATTGATCCAGGGACTGCTCGATGCTGACTTTTTGAGCAAAGGTGAGTGAGGAAATCAACAAACCGATAATTATCAAATACTGCTTTTTCATACTGTATAAATTTAAATAAATATTTCAGATCTCAGTGACGCCCCCCGAAATTACAAACTTCATCATTTCCGTACCGGAAGCATCCAGTTTTTGCACCTGAGTGGCATCCACTACCACCAACTGCCCGTTAAATCCATAGGAGAAAGGAAGGTAAACCGCCAATTTTTCCTTCGCCAAGCCCAAGCGGGAAAGGTCATTTTCGGTAATAAATCCGAAGCGCTGAACAGAAGGATTCGAGTTTACCGTAACGAGCACAGGTTCATTAAACCGCTTCTTTTCTCCCACGAAAGCCTCAATAAGATCCTTCACTGAAGAATAAATTATCTTCAACAGGGGAGTTTTTTCCATCAGGCTCTCGAACATCAGGAAGAAAGGATTCTTCACAAAACGCGTCCCCAGGTATCCCAGAAAAGTAATGACTGCCAATATGATAAGGATTCCCAATCCCGGCAACTCAATATCGTCGGCACCCGGCACAGCTAAGGGAACCTTAATCGGCAGGAGATTATCCATCCACAAAATGGACATATAGACCACATAAAATGTCACTACGGCAGGAACTACGAACAGTAATCCCTGGAAGAAATAATTGGCCAGTTTTTTCATGATTGAACCCTTTGGGCTTGCGGAATTGATGGTGCAAATATCCGTAAAAGTGATGGCTCTTCCTCACTGAATCCCGCTTTCTTTGCAGGAATGAAGGCCGAAACGGATTTTAACCCTGAAGAATGGGTTTCATGGGTACTGGAACATGAAAACGAGGATACATCGACACTCGCTTTGCGTTACGCGGGCAAGAAAAATCTACCCTTGAAAGCCCTTCTCCACCAGATAAAAAGGACGGCGTATAGCAAAGCAGAAACTCCCATCGTGGTATCAATTTCCCACTATTTTTTATCCGGATTCCACCATCATTGAACAATGCTCTTCGGAAGCCACTGCCCTATTAAAGGCAACTTTCGTAAAAGGGAAAAAAGTAGCGGACCTCACCGGCGGACTTGGTGTAGATAGCTGGGCCTTCGCGCACGAAGCAGTGTCTGTAATCTTTTGTGAACCGGACCCCTTACGTTGCGAAGCGGCACGAAAAAATTTTGCAATACTTGGTCTCAGGAATATAGAAGTTGTTTGCAATGATGCCGAAAGCATGCTTCAGCATAAGTCATTGGAAGGAATTGATCTCATTTATTTAGATCCTTCCCGCAGAAGTGAAGGAGGAAATAAAGTCTTTCGGTTGAAGGACCTTCGGCCGGATGTACTTTCCTTGAAAGAAGCCCTGTTAGCGCAATCGAAAGAGGTCATGATTAAGCTGGCTCCTATGTTGGATATCAGTGAAGGATTGAAGCAATTACCGGAGACGTACCGGGTGGATATAATTGCGTGGAGGGGAGAATGTCGGGAGTTGTTGTTTCATCTTTCCAAAACAAAAAACACTGTAGAAATTTTTTGCATCAATGCCGGACACCCAGAGCACGTATTTCGTTTCTCACCAAATGAAGAATCTTCATTATCCTTAACTATCGGTGAACCTGAAAAATACCTCTTCGAACCGAATGCCTCCATTCGTAAAGGAGGACCCTGGCGCAGCATCTGCGAAAAGTTTGGTGTGAGCATGCTGCATCCCAATTCACATTTGTTCACGGGGTCGATGCCATTGGAAAATTTTCCGGGACGCGTATTCATCATCCATGAGGTCATGCCGTATAAAAAAGAGACTATACTCGCTGCGTTAAAAGGCAATCCTGCACAACTGGTGTTTTATAATTTTCCGGTGGATGCACATGAAGTAACAAAATCACTGGGCATTAAATCCGGTGAACCGAGATATTTGTTCTTTACTCAAACTGCTGCTCGTGGACCCATCGTACTTCTCACTACCCATTTATAATGGATAAATTGCTGGTGATTCGTATAGACAGGCTGCTTTAACAATTTTGGCATTGCCTAAGCCCCGCCAACCAACCACCAATACATTGTTCTTCTTCTTGCAGGCAGTTGAAGGAATTATCCTTTCATTAAAAAATGCACGGGGTATTTAAAAATATTTTTCTACATTTGATAGGCAATTCTTAGTCTGACAAATATCACATTTAACTACCAAAGCATGAAAAAAATACTTTTACAAATCTTCGCAATACTGATCGTATGTCCGGGAGTTGCTCAAGTAAAAATCTTCCCTGGTGGCTCCACGAGTATTGGCAGTCTGAACACGCCGGCATCAAGTTTTAAACTACATGTACGTGGTAACAGTGTGTTTACTGACTCGGTTTTTACCGGCAATTCAGCAGCTTTTATTCGGGGCCACAATGCAAACTCTGCGGCAGATACTCCTGATTATACCTGGTGGGGGAATGATCAAACAGGTTTCTTTCACCCGGACCGTGATATCATCGGTTTCTCAACCGGCGCAACAGAACGGATGCGGCTGACTAATTTGGGCAATCTGTTAATCGGAGGGTTTTACGATGGAGGTTATCGCACGGCCATCACTTCTGACGAAGATTTAAGCGCACTCTCTACTGCTACCACTTTTAGCTTTGACAACGGTTATGCGCATGCGTCCTATGTGAACAGGGAGCGGACAAAAAATTGGGTGGTAGTGTACAATGACAGTGAGCGATTTTTTGTGTATGGAAACGGAAATGTGTGGTCCTACAGCAATTATTATTACAGCGATTCAGTACTTAAGGAGAACATTGTTCCTTTATCAAGTGCCTTGTCAAAAATATTGTTATTGCGTGGCGTTCAATACAATTTTAAAGCAGAGGTGCTGGCGAACCCTCAGGATTCTACCACGGTGATCAGCTCTACTCCTCCACCATTGCAATTGGGATTGATTGCGGAGGAAACTGCCAATGTTTTACCTCAAGTTGTGGCCACGAACGATAAAGGTATAATGGGAATTAATTACACAGCGATCGTTCCGGTACTAATAGAAGCTATAAAAGAACAGCAGTTAGCCATTGACAGTTTAAAAATTCAATTGCAGGATTGTTGTAACAAGTCTGTTTTGCCCGGAGGCTCAGGGAACAGAATAATTCAGGGCACGATTCCCCCGGAAAATAGCTCAATAAATACAGCTCGCCTCGACCAAAATACACCGAATCCATTTCATTTACAAACCAAAATCAGCTATTATTTACCTGAAACCACATCGGATGCCCGTTTAATAGTTTTCGATATGCAGGGTATCTTAAAACGCAGCTTTGAATTAACTACAAAAGGAGAATCCTCTTTGATCATCAATGGAGGAGAATTTCCTCCCGGAATGTACCTTTATTCTTTGCTCGTGGATGGCAACGAAATTAATACGTACAGAATGATTCTTACCAAATAACCATTCTTTTTTAATATATAATTTTAAGATGAAAAGAACCTGCCTGTTGATTATTTGCTTCCTGGCTTTCTGCCGGTATTCAGAGGCACAATTGCCTCCGCAGCTACCTGAATATGAATTGAAATTTTACGATGAATTCGACTCGGTATTTACCACAATGGTAGATACCTCTAAATGGAGCAGAATACCGGACTGGAACCAATCCTCCCAACCAAACCCGCAACTTGGGCAGGCAGCTCCTATTCCTGTTTTCCCTCACTTGATACCGTTATGTGGGACAGGGCCTACATTATGATGGATGTGATGGATACCACTTGTACCAAGGTAGAGAATGGAGTGTGTAAACTAATAACAAAGCGAAACCAAAACTTTCCAGGCGAAGTCTGGAACTGGCCAACCTGCGGATTCATTGACCGGCTTTCTGTTAATGGTGAGCCCTGTGACGGTGTGTGTTTTGGCAACGGGGGATACTATTTACCATTGCTTTGTGGAGATACATTGCTTTTAAATATACTACCGGAATGCTCTATTCCAAACCTAAATTTAAATACGGCTTTTTTGAAATGAAATTCAGGTTACCTACATTACCCGCATCCCCAAAAACCTACCAGGGCTTGGGCCCAATTTCTTTGCGGCCGACCCGGTGAACCGGAATAATTACTGGAGCGAAATCGATATTTTTGAAATCAACGGCTTCAATCAACTCAATGGAGAGATACTAGTAGACTGACTTCAACCATCCATTATTCAAATAAGGATACGCTGGCACATCCAAATTATACAAACGATATCGGAAACATCACCAATAATGTTTGGCATACCGCTGCTGCCTGGTGGACGCCGGAGTTTATTAAAATATATTTTGACAGTATAGAAATTCTGAGCTTTTACAGCGACTCACTGTTTCCTGTGGACAGCCTGATTGAAATGCCTATTCTTATAGACATTAACTCGCCCACCACCAATTATTGCGTGAATTTTGACAGTGCTTTCACCCAATTTCCATATACTTTTGAAATGGATTATGTACGGGTGTACCAGCTCAGTCAGGAATGCGACACGAATAAAACGTATTGCAATGTAAATGTTGCCGGCTTTGAAAGCAGGCTGTATCAATCATTGAGCATAGGCGGAAGTGGCTGTACCGCCGCTTTCAGCTCCGGAAACATATCCGGGTTAGGCAACAATTACGTACTCTTAAATGAAGGCGTATCCATAGATGCTACCATGACCGGCACCTTTGATGTATATCCCTGTTTTAACGGGCAGTACTTCCAGCGACCTGCTTCACCAGCCAATCCTCTCTCACCTCCCAAATCCTGGCTCAGAAAATATGAACAAAGCCAATTTTAATTTTTTTCTACTACGAAGCTTCGTCTGTACATGGATGATACTTTCTCCGGTTTTAATGTTCAGCGAAACCTGGACACAGAAAGCTGTTATCCCCGGAGGTGTACGAGATGGTGCCGTAGGATTCAGCATTGGAAACAAAGGATATGTGGGTACAGGATATCACTCCGGTTTATTTTATTGGTACCAGGATTTCTGGGAATGGGATCCTGGTACCAATGTGTGGACACAGAAGGCTGATTATGCAGGTGGGTTAATTGCCGGGGCAGTTGGTTTTTCTATCGGAAACAAAGGGTATCTGGGTACTGGCACCTCACCTACACTAAAGAAGGATTTCTGGGAGTATGATCCCACTTTAAACTCATGGACACAAAAGACAGATTTTGGGGGAACGGCACGCGCGTTCGCATTTGGTTTTTCCATTGGTAGCAAAGGGTATATCGGAACGGGGAGTATTACCGGGGGAGCGAATGGTTGTGTAGCGGATTTTTGGGAGTGGGAGAGTGATACTACTTCTCCTAATTATAATACCTGGTTGCAAAAATCATCCTTCCCAGGCACTATAAGATACGGCGCTGTTGGGTTGGCTATCGGTACTAAGAGTTATGTAGGGACAGGCGCTGCACCGGGCGATATTCCTTTAGGTGATTTTTGGGAATGGGATCAGCCTACGGATACCTGGACACAAAAAGCAGCGTTTGGGGGTGGAGCCCGATTCGGAGCAGCCGGTTTTGCCTTAAATGGTTTAGGTTATATCGACACCAGGCATAATGGAGTTAATAAAAAAGACCTGTGGACATGGGATCCTGCTACCAATACTTGGACACAGCGGCAGGATCTTGGCGGCTTTCAGCGAAGTAATGCCACCGGTTTTTCCATCGGCAATCGCGGATATATTGGCATGGGATTTTTCTTTACCTGGTCGGCCAATGATTTTTGGGAGTATTGTGATACCTGTACGGCGGTAGGAGTTGAAGAAACAATGCTGAAGCAAATGAAAGTTTGGTATGATAATGATCACCATCAATTGAAAATTGAAAGCAGTCAAACTGTACCCTCCTTGCTGATGTCCGTTTATAACCTCACGGGAAGTTTAAGTATGCAAAAAGAAATAAATATTAATGCGGGGCTGAATCAAACGGAGTTTAAGCCATCTGGTAATGGGGTATATTTGGTTGTGCTTGCCAAAGGGAAATTTAAAGTGGCAACTAAAATTTTTATTAATTAGCTGAAAAAGGAGTGACTCCTCATCCAAACATGACAGGAACTTTCAATGTTATTCCCTGCTCTACCGGACAATATTATCAGCGGCCGGCTTCACCATCCAATCCTCCCTCACCACCCAAATCCTGGCTCAGAAAATATGGACAAAGCCAATTTTAATTTTATTTTACTGCGAAGTGTCGTCTGTACATGGATGATACTTTCGCCAGATTTAATGTTCGGCGAAACCTGGACACAGAAAGCTGTTATTCCCGGAGGTGTACGTGATCTGACAGTCGGATTTAGTATTGGAAACAAAGGCTATGTGGGTACAGGATATCATCATGGATTATGGTATGAATATCAGGATTTCTGGGAATGGGACCCGGTAACGGATGTATGGACGCAGAAAGCTGACTTTGGAGGAGGGCTTAGATATGGTGCTGTCGGTTTTTCCATCGGTATTAAAGGCTACATTGGCACAGGCGCCTCTCCAACCCTGCGAAAAGATTTATGGGAGTATGATCCTGCCGTTAACACATGGACGCAAAAAACAGATTTTGGGGGAGCTCCGCGTTGTCTTGCAACTGGATTTTCTATTGGGACAAAAGGATATATTGGGCTGGGAACTATCAACGGAAATTCCTCGGGAGCGGTTGCGGACTACTGGGAATGGGAGGGAGATACGGCTTCACCGAATTACAATACCTGGGTGCAAAAAGTAGTTTCCCAGGGCCAGTGAGGATTGGAGCTGTGGGATTTGTAATTAATTCCAAAGGCTATATTGGTACAGGGTCAGCACCGGGCGGATCGGTTTGGTTAGATGATTTTTGGGAATGGGATCAGCCTACGGATACCTGGACACAAAGAGCTGCTTTTGGAGGCGGACTTCGTTTTAGTGCAGCAGGTTTTAGCTTAAATGGTGTGGGGTACATTGGAACAGGAAATAACGGTGTCAATACTAATGACCTTTGGGCCTATGATCCCACCAACGATACCTGGATTCAGAAACTTAATTTTGGTGGAGCAGGAAGAGCGTATGCCACCGGTTTTTCCATCGGCAATCGCGGATATATTGGCATGGGATTTTTCTTTACCTGGTCGGCCAATGATTTTTGGGAGTATTGTGATACCTGTACGGCGGTAGGATTGGCGGACATCAATGCTGATGATTTCAAAGTTTGGTATGATCCGGTGGGTCAACAAATACATCTTCAAAGCGCAATTTCTTTTCAATTGCTTCAGCTCACTGTATATGATCTTCAGGGAAAAATTTGTCTTCAGAAAAACATTCGCATAGATGCCCATCAACTCTGTAAAGAAATATTCTCCGCTACTCCCGGCGTTTATCTGATTGTTGTTGCTGATGCAAAAAATAAATTATCCCGGAAAATTTGGGTGAAATGATAAAATTATTGTCTAGTAGTAGTGGTAATAAAATTATTATTCATTTCCCAACAACTCCTTCTGCACTTTCTTCGGTAGCCCTTTAAAAACCTCTTCGTAAGAGTGTTCGATTAATGATTGGATCATCTTTTCATCCAGACTTCCTTGCAGCGAAACGGTATTCCAGAGCTTTTTATTCATATGAAATCCGGGTTGCACTTCCGTATAACGTTCACGCAGTTCCGAAGCATAGACGGCATCACATTTCAGGTTCACTGTATCCGGAGAGGATAAACTGATGAGGGCAAACATTTTTCCGGCCACTTTAAAAACCAATACATCATCGCCAAAGGGCATTGTTTCCTCTGTGAAAGATTTAGAAAGACAATATTCGCGTAATTCGTCGATGCGCATGGAACAAATATACAAATTTGAAAATTTGAAAATGGGCTGATTTGAAGATGGTGATGTATGGAGGAAATGATGGGGGGGGATGATGAATGGGAATTTTACAGAATGGATTTCTATTGGAATAGGATTTTGGTGGAAAGGAACGCAGATTAATCGGATCTAACGGATGGTCGCGGATTGGAATATCTACGTCTTCAAACCTGCCTCCCACTATGGACATTCATCCAATCATCCTGTAAAATCTAACTAAAACACTTTTTTAAACCTGCCCACCGCAAGTGTGATTAGTCCAATCTGGGCTTCGAGAGCAAATTTTCAAATCAACCCATCTTCAAATCTTCAAATTATGGGATTTTTGAAGTAATTTAGTCGAATGAATACGGAACCGAAAAAATTATTTCTGTTGGACGCATTGGCATTGGTTTTCAGGGCCTATTTTGCATTCAGCAATAACCACCGCGTGAATTCAAAGGGGCTGAATACCTCTGCGATGTTTGGTTTTACAAATACCTTACTTGAAATCCTTAAAAAGGAAAAGCCGTCGCATATTGCTGTTGTTTTTGATACTGCTGCTCCTACCCATCGGCATGAAGCCTTCGAAGACTACAAGGCACATCGCGAAGAAATTCCGGAAGACATTGCCATTGCCATTCCGTATATAAAGAAAATAGTTCAATGCTTTAATATTCCTGTAATTGAACTGGATGGATTTGAGGCGGATGATATCATCGGTACGTTAAGCTGCAAGGCGGATAAGGCGGGATTTGAAACCTTTATGATGACACCGGATAAAGATTATGGACAGTTGGTGACGCAACATGTGCATATTTACAAACCTGCACGACTAGGAAATGGAGCAGAAATTCTCGGCGTGAAAGAGATTTGTGAAAAATACGGAATTGAAAGACCGGAGCAGGTCATTGATATTTTGGGATTGATGGGGGATGCGGTAGATAATATTCCCGGCGTGCCCGGTGTTGGTGAAAAAACGGCGACACTCCTGGTCCAGCAATTTGGTTCGGTGGAAAATTTACTGGCGAATACCGATCAGTTAAAAGGGAAGCTGAAAGAAAAAATAGAAGCCAATAAAGACAAGGCCATTCTCTCGAAACAACTCGCTACCATTCACTGTGAAGTCCCTGTGGATTTAATTGAAGAAGAATTAAAACTAAAGGATCCAGATAAAGAGGCTTTGATTGAATTGTTCACGGAGCTGGAATTTCGCAGGATTACTACAACAGGTATTGGGCGAAGAGATTCAAGTTCCTGTCAAGGCTGTTGCTGCCAACGGACAAATGGATATGTTTGGCACCGCAACTGCTGTTGCTCCTGCTGAAATTTGCAATTACCGAAGAAGGCGATGAACAATCTGCTGTATTTAATAATATAGGAAATGTACCACATCATTATCAGGCGGTAACGGATGCAGCGGGCAGAGCGGAACTCATCCAATTATTATCGGCACAAAAAGAAATAAGTTTTGATACGGAAACAACAGGTATCGATTCGCAAAATACGGAGTTGGTGGGAATATCGTTCAGTATAAAAACACATGAAGGTTGGTACATACCTATTCCGGAACAACGGGAAGAGGCTTTAAAAATTCTGAATGAGTTCCAACCTGTTTATGAAAATGAAAATATTGTAAAAATCGGACAGAATTTCAAGTATGATATGAACGTGCTGGCCTTATATGGTATTGAAGTAAAGGGGAAACTCTTTGACACCATGGTGGCGCATTATCTCATTCAGCCGGAGATGCGACATAATATGAACGTGTTGGCGGAAACTTATCTGGGCTATTCACCGGTATCAATTGAAACATTGATTGGCAAGAAGGGGAAAGATCAGGGAAGCATGCGGGATGTGGCGCTGGAAGAAATCACCGAGTACGCTGCTGAAGATGCCGATGTCACCTTGCAGCTCAAGGAAAAATTTATTCCGATGCTGGAAGAAACAGCGACCACCCAACTGCTGAATGAAGTCGAGCTCCCGCTCATTCCGGTACTCTCGGCTATGGAACGGGAAGGAATTTGTTTAGATATACAAACGTTAAAAGAGTTTAGCAAATTACTGGAAGGAGATATTCTGAATATTGACAAAGAAATACAAACGCTGGCCGGGACACCATTTAACATCTCTTCACCGAAGCAGGTAGGAGATATATTGTTTGAGGTGTTAAAGATTGCAGAGAAACCCAAGAAAACTAAAACCGGACAATATGCCACCGGTGAAGACATCCTAAGTAAACTCAGCGGTAAGCATCCGATAGTAGATAAAATTCTCGACTACCGTGAAATCGTAAAACTAAAAAGCACTTACGTTGATGCCTTACCGTTAATGGTAAATGCCAGAACCGGAAGAATTCATACCACATTTAATCAGGTGGTAGCTGTCACCGGTCGACTCAGCAGCGACAATCCGAATCTGCAGAACATTCCTATTCGTACATCGAGAGGAAGGGAAGTCAGGAAGGCGTTTGTACCGCGCGATGAAAAGCATATTTTACTATCGGCCGATTATTCACAAATTGAGTTACGGATCATGGCACATCTCTGCCAGGATCCGGGATTGCTGGAAGCTTTTCAAAACAACCTCGACATTCACACGGCTACGGCCTCCAAGGTTTTTGGTGTAGCCTTGGAAGAGGTATCAGGAGAGATGAGGAGAAAGGCCAAGATGGTCAACTTCGGCATCATCTATGGCATCAGTGCATTTGGCTTATCGGAGCGGTTGAACATTCCCCGTAAAGAAGCAGCCACCATCATTGAAAATTATTTTATCCAATATCCACTGATCAAGGATTACATGGACAGTGCGATCGAGAAAGCAAGGAAGCAGGGGTATGTAGAAACCATATTAGGGAGGAAAAGATACCTGCGTGACATCAATAGTCAGAATCATACCGTACGCGGTTTTGCGGAGCGCAATGCCATCAACGCCCCCATTCAGGGATCGGCGGCGGATATGATTAAAGTAGCCATGATCAATTTACACAAAGTCATTCAGGACAAAAAATTCAAATCACGCATGATCCTCCAGGTACACGATGAATTGGTTTTGATGTACCCCTTGGAAGAAAAAAAGACGAAGTAAATCCTTAGTCGTAAAATACATGGAAGAGGCCTTACCCCTCACAGTCCCCGTTCTCGTAGAAGCCGGCACCGGCAAGAACTGGTAGGGCGCATTGAAGTGAATTGATGAATTAATGAGTGGTTGTCCCGAAGCCTCGGGATGATGAATGTTTGGGCAGAATTTAGAATTTTCTTCTCAAGAAAAGTCCTCCATGATTCTTCGTGTCCTGAGTGCCCTTTAGGTTTGTAACCTTAGAAAAATACAATTTGATGATGTGTAACAGGGGGCCGAGTGAAAATTTCATAAATTGTTACACAAAAGAACCAATCAGCAGGGGACCATTGCAGTTGAGGAAGTCCTAACCAGATTAGTCCCTTGTGATCTGTGGTTGGTTCAAATAGAAATTAGGATGCCCAATACAAGGGCCAAAACAACCCGGCAAGGTAATGAAACCAAAACAAATATAGTAGAAAGAACTTACAAGATTTGTGGCATGATGACAAAAACAGACAGTCATGGTAGTAAAGAGAATGCGAGTATGATAGACCGGAGAATTGCAGATTAAAGCATAAGGCTAAAACTTTTAACCAAGCTGAAGATGTAGTATTGCTGAGTTGCAGAAAACGAGCCAGTATAAGTTACTTAGCGAATGCTTTGTATGGCTGGAAATGCCAATAAAAATCATTGTCTTCCGCTCAAAGAGGAAAAAGAAGGAGCAATTTAAATCAAAAAAGAATAGGAGAATACGGCGGCCAAGACAATACAATACGGACCCACCGCAATGGATTAATTAAAGCACTAAAATGATGCTGCACAAAACAGAAGAGTGGACGGCACCAAACAAGAGAATGAAACATGCACGAATGGAGACAGAAAATAAGGCCATAGAAAGAATAGCAAGGAAAGAACCAGAGAAAAGGGAAGCTGCCCGCCCCGGAAGGGACCGCAACATCTGTGCGACCACAAATAATTTTGAAGAATGCAGACAGCCGCTGCTGCGCACCCATGAACACCTCCCGCAAAACAAGAGAAAAAAAACCGAAAACGCACTACAGGGAGCACAAAAAGCAGAAACGTTGCCACAAGAGAAAAAAAAAAGAGCGTAAAGCGAAGAGCACCGGCGGACAAAAGAAACACCGACAATACACCACATTCAGAAAACAAGAAAAAGGAACCAAGAAATCTTAGTGGTTACAAAGGAAATTCCGGATACGACGATCTCTATACACCTACAATTTGATAGTTTTCGACGAAACACTTTCCGAATCAGTAATAAGATTGACCAGATAAACCCCATTCGCTACCCCATTCATCGGTATCTCACCCGTCACATACCCTCCCGCAATCACCTCAATTTTTTTCTCGTACACCAGCCTCCCTTCCATATCAAACAACCTTAAACTCCCTGTTCTTCCTTTGAGTTTGGAGGCGTTGACGTGAATCATATTCCACTCACTATTGTACCAGGTTTGAAAAAATACTTGCTGCTCCGGCACATTATCCTCCACCCCAACACTCAGCGTATCACAAGGAGAGCCCACCCATGCACCTAGTTCATACTTTGGATTATTAGGCAAACCAAAATAAGAACGACCAGGCCCTAAATTAAAACTGAAGGGCTGGAAATCACAGGCTGCGTCGAGTGAATCCGGATAGTTTATCACACTTAAGTTATTATTGATAGTGGTAAATGCGATGTTTGTATCGGGATAAGGCCAAATAAAGTTTTGATCAAAAGCAGATAAATACATTTTACCGTTAGGTGCTAGTTTTAATTGGTAAATTCCATAAGGTGTACCGGGAAATGAATCAATGGTCTGTTTTAGCATTAGATATTACTAATATGTTAAATCCAAATTGCCAAAGATAATGAGGTAAACTGGTTTGTGAGTATTCCAATACATATAATTTGGAGTCATCAGGTGAAAATGCACAACTACTATACCAATGCAGATATGGTGCGCTCGCCGGTTCTTGCTCAATCGGAATTGTTGAGTTAATGAGACCGGTACATCGATCAAAACTGTAAAGCTCGATTAATCCACGAATACATATTTGCAAATAAATCTCCATCATTTGAAAAACCTAAATGTCCAAGATTTGTAGAATGAATTGAACCAATACTTTGTAATAACGGGATTGAAATACCATTTGGAGAAATTAAGTAAAAATTAAATGTATTGGTTGTGGTTACTCCAGAAGGGGGAAACCATCTTTGGGTAACAATCCACCAATCTCTTCCATTACCATGCTTATCCCATGAGAGCATCAAATTCAGGGTAATTACTAAGTTGTATATTTTTCTGTAAAACAATTCCAGAATCATTGTTAATCTTGTAATTTATTGTTGAATAATATAAACCTAATTGTTCTCCAACAGCTACACCTATAGTAAATAAATAAAGCATCGAATCATTACTCGGATTTGGGACCAATAAACTAGAGTGATACCAAGCCCCGCCGTATATACTATTGGAATTTACAATTGGTTTATCGAATTTATTCCAAACATAGCAATTAAGAGGAGCATTATTATCTAATAAACCAGCATATAGAATAAGCCCATTCGTATCTCCAATTGAGCAACTTCCATTACGATAAAAGTAATATTGCTGCATTCCGAATTAATGGATTGCTCAATCAATAGCAGCGCTATCACCAAATACCCAGTAATTATCTTTAAACTGTGCAAATGTCTTCCCACCTCCAACAACCGCAGTCATCAATAACAAAGCGCAAAAGAATTTTTTCATCACAATAAAATTACGGAAAAACTTTGAAAAACCGCAAACCCATCAAAATTCTGATGAGCCGCAGATTTGTTATGATTATTATGATATATTAAGATAATTCGTCGCGATCGCTGCTTAAACGCTGCTATCGTTGCGTTTAAATCGGGGGAGTATTTCATCTAAAGACCTTCTTGGAATTAGTGAATTGATGTATCAATGTCCCGAAGCCGGATGATGAATGTTGAATGACGGAAGAATTTAAAACTTCAAGGAAATCAATTTTGGAGAAGGCACACCCAGGTTTATTTAAACGTCTTTTTCAATAGTTTATGTGAAATATTTATTAGAATGAGCATACCATTTTACCACGCTTTAAAGTCATTTGCAACAAAAGCCATCCTCCCGGCGTAGAAATAAAGGCAAAACTCAAAATCATGAAAAATCTATCATTCATTGCAGGTTTATGTTTACTCGCAGGAACCTCCTTTGCACAACATGACAACCTCAGTAATTTAAGTGCAGAATGGGTCCGTACTCCGGCTCGTAATGCGGCAACAGATGCCAGTGATATCGTTGTTTATAATCCTGCGGGATTGGTACGATTGAACAATGGTTTTCATATCAATGTCGGGAACCAAAGTTTGTTCAGAAAACCGAGTCATATTTCGATATGGGCTTGGGCGCAGGTGAGCAGACCTATACGCAGGATGGAAATGATCTCTTCCTTCCTAATTTGTACATGACGTATAAGAAGGATCGCTTTGCATTGTTCACCGGTATATTTATGGCCGGCGGTGGTGCTACAGCGAATTATCCCACAGGAAGTATCACTACAGAAATGATCGGTTTGCAAGTGCTTACTGCCGCGCAGGGTGCTTATGGTGCATACGATAAACAACATTTAAAAGCTTCCTCTTTCTATCTGACTACAACGCTCGGAGGATCTTTTGCTGTCAATGATAAAATTTCGTTCGCTATTGCCGGACGTTATCTCGACGCTACCAATAAAACAGAAGCGGGTTTGACGCTTACTCAATCCCCACTTACTCTTCCGGATGCGGCCATGGTTTTAAAGACCAATGAAACAGCCTCAGGGTTTGGTGGAGTATTCAGCATGATGATTCAGGCGAGTCCGCGCACACGATTTACTGCACGCTATGAAACAGCCGTTAAAATGGAATTTGAAACCGATCAGCAGACCGATGACTTCGGAATGACTACTGATGGCAGCACTACACGCAGAGATCTTCCTTCCGTATTTGCTGCAGGTATCGCATTTGCAGCTACCCCTACCGTTATGCTATATGGGGACTTCAACTACTATGCTCAAACATCGGCCAACTGGGATAAATCCACTCCATTGACCGAAGAAAAGAACTATGGAGATCTTGCAGGAGATGCCATTGGAATTAATATCGCTTCTACCATTCAAAGCCGGAAATTCCTTGTAAGTGTTGGTGGTGGATACACCGACTTCCAATACAGCGACCGCAACGGATACTTCACAAAAGCCGGTGCCTTTGAAACAGCTCCTGATGATAATTTTAATATCAACACAGGGATGAGTTACATGGCTACTTCCAACATCACGTTAACATTGGGCTATATGCATACTTTCTACAATGATCAAACGACGAAAGCGCTTCTCGTTCAACCTTTGGATGTAGACGTAAAAACAAGCAATAGTCTGGATGCAATTGCCATTGGCGTTGATCTGAAATTCTAACATACAGATCAGGTACGAAAACACGCACTGAATAAAAGGTCATCTTGAAAAAGGTGACCTTTTTTATTGAATATTATTTTGAAAGAGAAGGTTATCAGGACGCTTCCTTTACGTTCTTTGCACCGGGTTTCAGAATCAATCGCAATGAAGAATCGTTGGTAAAATAGCTCCAGGCCCAATTGATAAAAATGATCAGTTTGTTCTTTACATTCAAAATCAGCATCAGGTGCAAGAACATCCAGGTAAACCAGGCCAGTCGTCCCTGAAATTTGATAAAGGGTAAATCCACTACGGCTTTATGCTTACCCACTGTGGCCATCGAGCCCATATCTCATATATTCTTTCATAGGTTTATTCTTTTCTAAATACAACAAATTTCTACTCAGGTTCCGGGCCTGACCAATGGCTACATTCGCTACCTGAGGATGTCCGTTGGGGTAAGATGGCGTCACCATATAAGCAATATCGCCCAATGCATAAATCGTATCATATCCTGCGACCAGGTTGTAACGATTCACCACATAACGATTTCGAACCATTGCTTCGGCTTTAAACCGTTGATCACATTCCCGGTCACACCGGCTGCCCAAATCACATTTTGGCTCTTAATTGTTTCCCCATTATTTAAGACAACATCATATCCATTATATGAGGTCACATACACTTCAGTACGCACCTCCACGCCTGATTCTTCCAGGTATTTTCGGGATGCGATTTTTGCCTGATCGCTTAACGCATTGAGTGTATTCTTACTTCCTTCCAGTAAAATAATATTCAGTAATTTGAAATTTACCTTCGGATAATCACGGGGTAAAACATGCCGCTTCCACTCTGCAAAGGCACCGGCCAATTCCACTCCGGTGGGACCTGCACCCACGATAACGATATTATTTAATCCATTTTGTTTATCAATGCCATTGACAGCAGCTTCTTCAAAAGACAATAAAATACTATTTCTGATTTCAATGGCTTCTTGGGTTGTTTTCATTGAAAAGGTATTGGCACTGAGGGATTCATTGCCAAAATAATTTGTTTTACAGCCGGTAGCGATGACCAAAAAATCATAATTAAAAGTGCCGGCATCGGTAAACACTTGTTTTGTATCAGGCGCTATGGAAAGAACCTCTGACAGACAAAAATCAAAATTCTTTACTTTTTGAAATATCTTTCTGAAAGGAAATGAAATGCTGGAGGGTTCCAATGCGGCGGTGGCTACCTGATAAAACAAGGGTTGAAACTGATGATGATTCTGCCGATCTATTAATAATACCTCAAACCGGGTATTTCTTAGTTTCTTCGCCAGCTCGAGTCCGGCAAAACCACCTCCTATAATAATAATTTTCCTTTGCATAAATTCAAATTGCTAACGTTAAAATATAAGCAAAGATAAGCAAGTCCGCGCCGGAATGCATCATTTATTTCCTTTTCAGCAGTCAGGGAAATAACTTCTGAAAAACCTGAATGGCAAAGGTGAGCGTGAATAATTTCAGAACAACCCGGGTGCATAAAAGTTAAAACATCCGGTCACTTTACAATCCCGTCTTCACTCAGCAAGCAGGAAATACCTTTCTCTGATGATATTCATATGATGAATTTGATGTCCTGCCAGGATAAATCCCAATGCTAAGACCGAAAGATCCACATTAAAGCAAATTCCCCTGTGAAGTAAGCTTTCGTTAGTGAAACTTTCAAACATGTTAACGGCGGATTTTCGCAATAAAATGAATTCTTCCTGCAATGCTTCCAGACTTCTCTCATTGGCATTAGAATGTTCTACAAAATAATTCTCA
The DNA here is from genome assembly GCA_016721435.1 of Bacteroidota bacterium. Classification (GTDB taxonomy): domain Bacteria; phylum Bacteroidota; class Bacteroidia; order AKYH767-A; family OLB10; genus JAJTFW01. The sequence goes on along the minus strand of JADKIC010000002.1, from coordinate 38,809 downwards.
TCATAACCCGGCAGAAGTGTACGATCATTACGTGCGAAACGCAATGCACGATAGGACATGATTCGTTCGGTATCGTTGATATGCTGTACTACTTCCTTTATGGTCCATTTTCCCGGCGCATACACTTTATCACCAATTCTTGCCAAACGATCCCAGTCCATGCTGATCCAATTCTCCAGGGAATTCGTCAATGCAAGGTGTAAATTATCTTCAGGAACTGCAGCAATGTAGCGATCAAAATAATTCGGTTTAGCAACAATTTCTGATTTCAGTGCCTGCATCATAGAATGATAATTATAGTGTAGGAAGTTTTGTAAAATTAAACATATTCTTCAATAATGATTAATGTCATAAATTAAAAACAACAACTTTTTAACATTTAACCGATAAACCTCCTTAAATTTACAAGATAACAACTACACTATCCAAGGCATGAAAAAAGGAAATGACATTAAACAAATAGGATTATGGCTTGATCAGGCTGAGGCCCATTTTATCCATCCTACTTTAACCATAAATGAAACAGAAACTGAAACATCAGAGCTGGAATCACAGGTCAGGGAAAAAGGAGAAAGCGGAGATGGTATTCGCTTAGGCGGACACCGTTCCACAAACAACGAAAATCATAAACAGCACCGTGAGCAGGATGCTTTACATAAATACTACAAAGAAATACAGCAAAAGCTACTCGAATATGATGATATTTACATATTTGGACCCGGGCAAGCAAGAAGTGAGTTGTACAATCTGATGAAGGAAGATACTCATTTCAGCAATAAAAATATACATACGGAGTCTTCAGAACAGATGAGTGAAAATCAATTGCAGGCTAAGGTGAAAGATTATTTCAGCAAATAAACAATTGATCAGCCTAATGTAAATATCCGACTTACTTTCTCTTAAAACTCTTCGCCATATTCCTGAACTGCATCAGGTTTTCGTCGAAGCGCGCTGTAGCCTGGCCTGCCATCATAATAGTTGGCATCATCCACGAAGAGCATTACTTCGTACACAACCAGTTCCACCTTCTTTTTATTGAAGGCCTTACCGGTTATTTCATATCCTTTGAGACCACTAATCATAACGGAGTCTATCTGATAGCTCACTAAAGAATCCAATCCGGGTAAAGGGTTCATATTTAACTGAAAGCGCCATTGCTTTCACTTCCCCGCAAAGTTTGGAATTACTATCCGGTGCTCCACAATTTATCATAATTGTTTTCGCCGTATCTCCGAAAATCAAAATATACTTCCGAAATTTCACCTCCTTATTCATTTGCGTCACTTCATACAAACTTGTTTGCAACCCGCCCAAATCAGGCTCCGAGTTACTTACATAAGTCATCCCTCTTCTCTTCATTTCCTCCTGCGAAAAAGCCGTTTTATTTTTCTCGATTGGGCTCGGCAAAACGGAAACAATAACTGCAGCACCCCCCTTCAGGTTCTCAAAACCGTTAAAACGCTTTGCAGCAACAAATCCTTCCTTGATTTCCATAGTACACTTGGTTCCGGGAATATTTTTCCGTAGTGGCTCCTGCCCTTTTACCCAGGCCGAACAAAGAATCAGGCAAATAACTATATAATTTTTCATCATTTCACTGCGAAGTTAATGGATAATTGTATACTCTTATTTTGCTAAAATGCTATGCCGTTTATCCAATCCTGAGCAAGTTAATCATGGAACATGAAGATCCATTGAACAATAAAACTCAAGTTCATCTTTAAATATAAGGTAACTACATACAACTTGGGCAAACAAGAGTATATTTAATTGAATTATATATTTTTGAGTGGTTAAATGTTCGTTGAAATTTAGGCTGTACTAACAAAGTTTGGCATGAAGAAAAAATTATTTGTAAAAAATCGATAAATCAATTTGCGTTGGTGGAATTTGCTGATTTTGAGTTAACCAATGATATACCTTACGTTCTTTATTTATAAAGAACATTTTATAAGCCCAAAAATTATACCCCGAACTATGTCCGGTACTTGAACCTCCTTCCGTATAGATAGTATTATTAGAAGGCGATAAACTTGTTGAGCGAAAACCACTATTTCTCCTCCAGCACCATCAGATTCAATTCTTGATCGGATACCATAAGACATAATTAATTCTTGTTTAGAATGACCAATCCAAGAATTCATAATTTCGGTAAGACTTGGACCAGATGAACAGTAAAAAAAATCCAAACAATCCTAAACTAGATATTTTATCATAATCGAATTAATATTTGTTTTATATCAGACCTGCTAAACCTCTTATAAGTGTTTTATCCATACCATAAAAATATTAAATTTCCTTGTATTGCACTTTGCTTTTAATCTAGAATTATATTATCTCCACTCTGTAGGTTGTTCAATCCATTAATTGACATATCCATTATCATTCATAATTTAGGCTTGTTCTTTTCTAAAAATATCACATGTGGCTTCATTAATTTAAACAACTCTAGTTCTGTTGGAAATATAGTTTATTTTTATTAAATCTTTCTTATAGTTTCAATGGCGGGATTAAATCGGTGTCTGCACTAATTAAAATCAATGTGTCTGTTAAATCATTAATCCAATCGATAACATTGTCACAGAAATACTGACATCTGTCCTTTTCTCTTCAGGCTTTTATGGGTAATTTGTTTTCTCTTGTACCTTCCATTTATTATTTGTAAAGAGTAGGATTAATCTCTTTCAATAATTTAAAATAATGTTTATGTCGAATCCTTTGCTGAACATTAATAGGATCAGCAGTAAAATACTTGACATTTACCAATGTGTTATCTCCAATAAATTCATTACAAAACATAACTGGGTTAATCCAATAACATGCTTTCCAAGATGCATCTTTTATAGAAGACTCTTTAAGTCCATTGTAAAAATTAAATCCATCGAAATAAAATGTTACTCTAGGCATAATTATAAAATAAAGCCTCCTTAAAAAAGGAGGCGGTACAACAATAAGCGGGGCGTTACAATGCTGCAAAGATATAACTTTTAATAAGCATTTTTATTGTAAAAAATGTACTTTTCTAACAAGTTATTGTGAATATTTGACAAATGACAATGCCTCCTTGTATTACATCGTATTGGTGTCCATAAACAGAGATGATTCCAATAAGGGTTGATGAGGATTTAAAGAAGCGTCTTAAAGCATTAGCCGACAAAGATAACCGCACTCTTAGCGACTATATCCGTTTGCAATTAGAAAAACTTATACCTAAGTAATATATTTTTACCCTAACGTAATACTTGTAATACATGAAACCATTCAAATCAGTTTTAGCCTTAGTTAAGAAGTTCCCTAATGACAAAGCGTGTCGGGCTTACTTAGAACATTTGCGTTGGGGTGATACTCCCTTGTCGTTTGTGGTAGTACTAATGCTTATTCATTCCCAAGTGAGAATAGATACCGTTGCAGAGATTGTAAGAAGAAATATAGTGCTACCGTTGGGACAATATTTGAGAATACTAAAATATCGTTGCAAAAGTGGTTCATAGCTATCTATCTGTTATCTGCTCATAAGAAGGCGTTCATTGCAGTTAAAGAAGGCGTAACACAAAAAACAGCTGTTATACTTCACAGAGCGTGAAATGCTCGCTAATAATGATCCACAATTATTTAACAGTATGGTAGAATGTGATGAAACGTTCGTGGGAGGCAAGCGAAAGAATAAGCACGTAAGCAAGCGTAAACATAACGGCGCATCAGGATGGTTCAGAGATGAGAAAACTGCTGTTATAGGTATTGTAGAACGTCAAGGGAAAGTTATTAGTTATCCTATACCAAGTGCAACAACTAATGAAGTAACAAAGCATATTCATAAGCACGTAGTGAAAGGAAGTAGAGTAATAACAGATGAAAGTAGTATCTATTACAAGATTAAAGAGGACTATAACCATACCACCATTAACCATAAATCAAACAGTAGTTGGAACAACTCTATACCATTGAAGGGTACTGGGGCCTGTTTAAACGTGGTATATAGCATATACCACCAAGTAACCTCACATCTTCATAGATACTGCAATGGTTTACTTATCGTTATAATACCCGTAAGCAATTCGAGATGAACGGTTCGCAGATGTTGTAAAAAGTGACGTAAAGATTAAAGCACAATGATTTGATCATGATTAAAATAAATTTGCGATTAGGTTTTAAAAGTACTTTTGCAATTAAAGAAGGTGTGGACGGGGTTATGTAATGAGATACGCTTCGTTGTGTGCATCACCCTATTGGGACTGTGACACCTCTCTAATTACAGCTCTCAATAACTGTCGGTCCAGAAAAAGAGAGCAGTTATGAGTAAGAACTAATAGGGCTTGCCCTTATTTATCCACGAAGAAATAGGTTTACCTTCTTTGGGTGTATTCTTTGATCTTCCGTAATTCCCTCCACGTCATTTACAGTCTTTCTTAAATATCTTCATTTCTTTCTATTGAAGGTTGTATTCTAATATCTTTCTAACTTATCGTTTGTTTGGCTTAACCTAATCCTGTAAAAGCAATACATAATCAACCACTGTCTTTCTTGTTTTTTAAAATCAACTCCACCCAATCTATTTTGAGTGTCAGGAATATCGTTTAATAAAGTTTCTTCAGACAGAAGGAAATTAACGGCATCTAGCCTAGAATCAATCTCAGCCCTTTGCCTTTTGAGCTTGTTCATGTATTCAATTAATGCGTAACGGTGTGACGAATCCATGGGTGTAAATATATACATAAAATAATCTTTGACACACCATGTTCCAAAATAATGTGACGTAAACGAGTCATACTTGATAATTTTATCATTTTCACTCTCTAATATGTGGATTTAAAGCATATATTATAGTAAAGTATAACAATTTTTATCTTTTGATTAAATACATAATTTCCGACCTTTACCCTCAAGGCCCACAAACCCCTTCGAGCTATTTTAAAGACATCCGGTAAAAGAGATAACCTAAGCCTAAAAAAAGAAAACCGCTAAAAAAGATTCAGCTAAAAGAAAAGTGATTTTTGCCTTTTAAGTCAATTTGTTAGCCCAACAGGTATACTAAATATAATTGCTGACAATCAATTATTTACAAACAAACTTAATGATGTTGTAACTTTACGGCAGGTGAATAAGTCCCATCACTAAACTTTCGAATTTAGAAACGTGACCACTCAGGAATACAATTTTTGTGTAGATCAGCATTCGGATGGCGTATACCGCTTCATCCTGCACAATACCCGTGATAAAGAATTTGCGCAAGATATTGTTCAGGATGCTTTTGAAAAAATGTGGATTAATGTCGGACAGATCAACGGAGAAAAAGCCAAATCCTATCTATTTACAACGGCCTACCACACCATGCTGGATCGGTTGCGACGGTCAAAGAAGCAAGGCAACTGGAATGAAGTCAATGAAGAGCAATACAGCCATAGTTCGGGCAATTACAGCGGACTAAAAGAAGTATTAAGAAAAGCATTAGATCGTTTACCGGAAATTCAGCGTACAGTTGTCATGCTTAGAGATTACGAGGGATATACATACGAAGAAATTGGCGAGATAGCAGGGTTAAAAGAATCACAGGTAAAAGTTTACATTTATAGAGCGCGACTCGCATTAAAGAATACATCGGCAAACCGGAGAATGTCATCTGACAGAAAATGAACATCAACACCCATAATTACGAAAGCTGGTTCATCGATTATTTCGATGGGAATCTCAGTGCCGGAGAGGTGGCTGAATTGTTCCTTTTCCTGGAGCAGCATCCGGAATTAAATGAAGAGTTCAATTCATTTGAAAATATTGGATTAAATGACTTTTCTGAAGAAGCAGCTGTTTATCCTGATAAAAGCGATTTGATAAAATCAGATCTACCCTCTGAAGAAAATATTCACGAATGGTTCATTGCAGAGGTAGAAGGACAATTGCTTCCGGAACAACTTGTACTACTCGAAAACTATTTAGCCGCCCATCCGGCTTACTTAAACGAGCGTGCACTCTTCCGAAACACAAAACTTATTGAAGAGCCTTCGGATACTTTTGAAGGAAAAGAATCACTTAAGAAAACTTCAGATCTTTCAGTAGCAAGTATTCAGGAATGGCTCATCGCAGAAATGGAAGGCGAACTCAATTTACAGCAAAGGAGTCTGCTGCTTGCCTTCTTACAAAATCATCCGCAATATGAACAGGAGAGAGAGTTGTATCGGGGCACTAAGCTACCAGTGCCTAACGATGAGCATTTTGCAGGAAAGAAACTTTTGTATAAAAGAGTACCTTCTTCGGTTATAATTCTTCGAAAGCATTGCGAATTGCTGCGATCCTCTTATTGCTTATTGGCGCTGCATATATTTTCCGGTTAACTGAAAATAATCATGGAAACGATCGTCAGTTTGTAAAGAGTGAAGATACCCTGATCCATTCATTGCCTGAAGAAAATACTATTCAACCTGTCCTGACGGAGAAAAACCTTGCAGAAAAAAAAGAGGTGCTTCAGCATAAAAAGGATAGTGTTTCATTCATTGATAAAAACAAAAATAACTTAACCGAAATAAATCAGCCAACATTCGCAGATAAAAACAACAAACCACTACAAGGTGGCAGATTGAACCATGAGAAGGTCATCTACAAAAACAATCTTGTTCAGCATCAGACAACAACAGAACAAACACGCATTGAAAACGAAATACCTGCCGAAAACAGCATGGCAGAGAATATAACTTTTCTTTCTGCCCAACCCAATCCGCTTGTAAAAGTTGAAGAACCATTTGTTTTTACTGAAAGACGCTATACGCCAAAGGCAACTGTTTCGTATGAAAATCCGAATGAACCTCCTTCATTGGCTGCGATTTTAAATCCGGCCCGTATTGGCGGAGAAATGATTCATCTGGCTGCAAAAATGTAAACAAAGCCGCAGGAGAGGAATTAATCGGGACCAGCTCTACCCTGCCAAACTGCCTTTTGGAAGTCGTTTGTTAAAATTTGCAAAGGCGGTTGGAAAGATATCCAAAGACAAAGTAAAAGTTCGCACGGCCTTCAATCCCATCACCGGTAAATTGAGTGCGTACGAAGTAGAAACAGAAAAGAGAGTTATACAAAAACAATTTTGATTACTGACTATCCTTGACATTTCTAATGGAAATTCTCCTCTAAATTAATTCGAAAATAAATTCTCACCCTAAGCGAAATCACCGGAAAGAAGTACATGAATGAAAAATAATTTCCAAACACTGTAACTTTTTTAGAACGCCAAACATCTCATTCATAGAAACGACAGCATTAAAAATTATGAAAACATTCTCATTCATCCTCATCGCCGCTTATTGTTTTATCGGTCACTATGGATTCGCACAGACTTCAGAAATCAGAATACTCCCCTCCTTCACCTCCATTAAAATCAAAGACAATACGCATGTTGTACTCCGTACCGGGAGTCCGCAGGAAGTAAGGGTAGAAGCAAAGACACCATTGAATGGTATTCAAACGAATGTGGAAGATAACACATTAACCATCCAGGGACCTACATCCACCATTTATATAACACTAAGTGATCTTGAAGGAATAAGTATTTCCGGTATCGGGAAAGTTAGCGGTGACAGTTTGATTTCAGCCCACCATCTTCGCATTTCTATCTCCGGAAACGGAAAAGTAGCCCTACCCATCGACGTGAACAAACTTGAAGTAGGTATCAGCGGGATAGGCAAACTTGAACTATCAGGACGGGCGGATCAATTGGATATTAACATCAGTGGAAGTGGAAAGCTGGAAGGCGCTGCATAAAAAACTGCAATGCCAATATCAGTGGAGTTGGGAAATGCTTTGCTGATGTGAGTGAATCACTCGACTTAAGAATATCCGGATCCGGTTCATTCTACTATAAAAACAAGCCGGCACAACTGAACACCAATATCAGTGGAATAGGAAAATATGGCATCTTTAGTGATGAGAGTTCTTCTCAAAAATCAAATAGTGATGGCGACAGTAATTCAGTTACCGTTATCGGACATCATCGCAGCGATAATGACAACTATGCCTTTCATTGGGAGACGGACAGTATCTTCCGTAAACCGGAGAGAGCGAGATCACATTGGGCCGGTTTTGAAATTGGCTTTAATCAACTATTGGTTCGGGAAAAATTCAGCACTACTTTACCTGAGGGCTACGACTATCTCGAGTTGAACTCAGGAAAGTCCATCAATGTAAACCTCAATTTCTTCGCGCATGATTTTCCAATTTACAAGCGCACTGTACTCTTCACTACCGGGATAGGCCTAACTTTAAACAACTATCGATTCTCCTCCGATAAAACGTTAATACCTGATACCAATAGAGTCGTTGCAGGATTTGACACCGATAAAAACGGCAAACAAATCAACTATGAAAAAAATAAATTATCTGTAAATTACATCACATTGCCCTTACTGCTTCAGTTCAACACGAAACAACAATTCAAAAAATCTTTCCATATAGCAACCGGCTTATTGCTATCGTACAAATTCAACTCTCACCTGAAGTTAGTATATAATGATGATGGAGACAGAGAAAAATCCAAACGCAGGGATGAATTCAACACCGAACCCTTCCGGTATGACGCCACTTTCCGGATCGGATATGAGCATTATACCTTATACGCTTCCTATGCCATCAATGGATTGTTCAAAGACGGCAGGGGACCTACACTACATCCTTTTCAGGTAGGCATAAACCTGTTTGGCTGGTAGTATATTCCGGCAACCGAGCTGCTTCATTTTTATCGGATCATACTTTACAGGAAATACTTTTCACCAATTCTCCGGTTACATTCCAAATATAACTTTCAAAGGAGTTTATAATAGATCCCCTTTAAGTTCCGCTCTTTTCATTTACTTTTGAGGCTTGAACCGGCAATACGTATGAATAAAAAAATAGAATCCTTAGAGACAAAAAAGAACAGGCCCTGTTAGGTGGCGGAGAACATCGAATAGCCGCACAGCATAAAAAAGGGAAGCTTACTGCGAGGGAACGACTTCATTTTTTACTTGACGAAGGCAGTTTCGAAGAGATTGGAATGTTTGTCACACATCGCTCTACTGAATTTGGATTAGAAAAAGAAATTTATCCCGGGGATGGTGTGGTTACCGGATATGGAAGAATAGACGGACGATTGGTATATGTCTTTGCGCAAGATTTCACTGTTTTTGGTGGCTCATTATCTGAATCGCATGCCGGAAAGATTTGCAGGATCATGGATTTAGCCATGCAAAACGGGGCCCCTGTTATCGGTTTAAATGATTCAGGTGGAGCAAGAATACAGGAAGGAGTTGTTTCACTGGGTGGTTATGCGGATATCTTTTATCGCAACACCAGGGCATCGGGTGTCATTCCACAGTTCAGCGCCATCATGGGACCTTGTGCGGGAGGCGCGGTGTATTCACCGGCAATTACTGATTTTATTCTGATGGTAGAAAACACCAGTTACATGTTTGTTACCGGACCCAATGTGGTAAAAACGGTAACGCATGAAGAAGTTAGCAGTGAAGATCTGGGTGGCGCATCAGCGCATAGTACTAAATCAGGAGTAACACATTTTTCCTGTGCAAATGAAATTGAATGCATACGTTATCTGAAAAGGCTCATGAGTTATGTTCCTTCCAATTGCGAAGAAACCGCACCGAGCCGTCCTTATGAAACAGGCAATGAGTTACGACCTGCATTAAATGCTATCATCCCGGAAAATCCTAATCAACCTTACGACATTCGCGATGTCATCAACCTTGTCATCGATGATGATGGAGAAGGATTTTTTGAAGTACATAAAAACTTTGCGGAAAACATTGTAGTGGGTTTCGCACGTTTAGCAGGAAAATCCATTGGAATTGTTGCCAATCAGCCCGCCTTTCTCGCCGGTGTATTGGACATTCATTCGTCCACGAAGGCAGCGCGATTTGTACGCTTTTGTGATTGTTTTAACATCCCCTTACTCGTGTTTGAAGATGTCCCCGGTTTCCTTCCCGGCACCGATCAGGAATGGAATGGCATTATCACCAACGGAGCAAAATTACTTTTCGCCTTCAGTGAAGCGACGGTACCGCGAATTACGGTCATCATCCGAAAGGCCTACGGCGGAGCTTATGATGTAATGAACTCCAAGCATATTGGTGCAGATATGAATTATGCATGGCCTACAGCGGAGATTGCCGTGATGGGTGCGCGCGGTGCTGCCGAGATTATTTTTAAAGGAGAAATTGCAAAAGCGAAAGATCCGGCTGCGAAGTTGAAAGAAAAAGAAGAGGAGTATATCAATCATTTTGCCAATCCGTATCGTGCGGCAGAGCGGGGCTTTATTGATGAAGTTATTTTACCGGAGCAAACCCGACTTAAACTCATCACTTCCTTTAGTATGCTTGAAAATAAAGTGGCCAAGCTTCCTAAGAAGAAGCATGGGAATATTCCGCTTTAGGGTCTCGTCATTACTCAATTCGTCTTTGACGATTTGAATCTATCGAGACTTTCTCCCACGCGGTGAAGCAGATTCCGCATGCTGCGGACACGCTTCACCGCGTTCCTCTTTCACCGCTAATGAGTACGATTTTCACCCGCTAATGCGCTTAATTCGCCAAAAGGATAGGTTCAAAAGGAGATTTCAATGGCTATTTTGCATACGTAGCACAGAAACAAATGATAAAACACGTCCCTTCCGTAGAACAATTCAATGCTTTGAGTTTTGATGAAAAAGCCTGGCATGTCTGGCATCACGCCACCTTTATGATGGTCAGACAAAATAAACAGTATAGAGTTAATCTGTACTACATGAACGGGTACTATATTCAACTATGGTATCACGTAAAGCGGAACAGAATCGACAAGATAGCGGCCACCTACTCTACCAAAGTGATGGATCCATATCTCAAATTGATAGAAATTAAAGAATTATTTCCAGAGTATTGACGTCAACCCTTTATCCAATTCAAAGCCCTGCAAATTGCGGGGCTTTGTTATTTATACACTTTTCGGGAGATAAATCTGTCGAAATACCACTGTAATATCTTCTAAAACAAGATGTTCCTAAATTTGAAATAGTAGGTTATTAAAAGGTAAACCTACTATTTCCTCCTAATTAATGCCTAAAGTTTCATTACTTTTGCCAACAAATCATTAATACATCGAAAATGAAAAAAATCTTTACTTTAGTATTGATCATAGCGGCTTTCACCCTTCAGTCGCGTGCTCAATCCAATCTTGTTATCAACGAAATTGACTACGATCAACCTGCTGTAGACAGCGCTGAATTCATTGAATTATACAATGCAAGCGGCACAGCTATTAATTTGGGAGATTATACAGTTGTGCTTTTCAATGGAAACGCAACCAGCAATGTAATTTATGATAGTTTCCCTTTGCCTGCTCAAACGTTAAATGCCGGTGATTACTTTGTGATATGCGGTGGCGGTGGAAAAGTTCCAAATTGCGACTTGACTTTAACCGCTATTTCAAATATTATTCAAAATGGTTCTCCTGATGCTGTAGCATTGCGTGAAAATCAAACGCTGAATATCGTTGACGTGGTGAGTTATGAAGGCAGTTGTATTGCACCTTATGTATCCGGCAATGGTCTCCCCCTTTCCAAGAGTGATACCTTACAAGCTGATAGCATTGCAGGACGTTTATTGGGTATATCCCGTTTTCCCGACGGCAATGATACCAATGATGACTCCACCGACTTCAATCGTGTTTGTATTACTCCGGGATACGCGAATTTGAGCACAAGTACGAATTGTGTAACGGGATTAAGTACACCAAAATCTACATTAGCTATTTCTGTATATCCTAATCCATCAAGAGGTGTTGTTACGATCGATTATAAAGCAACAAGTAACCGGGAAGTTAAAATTCGTGTTTCAGACATTCTTGGAAATGAATTAAAAAACATCACGCTGAAAAACGTCAACAAACAAGGACAAGTTGACTTGTCAGAATATCAAAATGGGATTTACTTTATTAAAGTGGAAGCTACTAACGGACAAAGCGTAAAACGTATTATCCTGAACAGGTAAAAATTATTCAATATAAAAACCCCTGCCGTTCATAATGATCAGCAGGGTTTTTTTTAGTAATCAGAAAAGCTACCCAACTTTATCATTCAATTTTAACTTAATCGCTTTGTTTTAAAAAACACCCGTTTTCATGCCTGCAGGCATAACAGAGGTAACGCTTCACCCGATACACTCCCAACATCATGTTTCCAATCCGAAAATCAGAGGGACTACGACTAATACGGTCCATTACATTTCCACATTTAATGCAAAAAATATTCTGTTTACTCTCTTTCATTTTGTGTAATCCATTTTATTGACACAAAAGTCTATAATCAGTTTTTAGAAGAGATTAAGCCATTGTTTTAAAATTATTAAAAGAACAAGTCGGTTTTATATAAGGATAGAAAAAATGGCAATTGAAAGACGATGAAAAGAAAATTAATAGCACAAGACCTCCATGAATACACGGTATGATTTTAAGGTGACAACTTTGGTCCTTTTTTCTAAAACATATTATTTTGGTTTTGTTAACGACAATTAGTTAAAATGAAAACAGGCAAAATAAGAAACTATCAATTTTTAATTAATGTTGATTCATTTCCCTAACACGTGAGGACTTTGCTACGCAAAGTCCTCACCCTGGTGGTCGGTGGGAACATTACACCCCGGGCCTACGGCCCGGGGCTACAATAATTTGAACCCTACGGGTCCATCACAAGCAAGAAGATTTACCATTGATCGGATAACCGGTGTCATTAGAATTTGAACACGACAGGTCCATCACAAACGAGAAAATTTACCATTGATCGGATAACCGGGGAGTTAGAATTTGAACCCTACGGGTCCAACAAACGAGAAAATTTACCATTGATCGGATAACCGGGGAGTTAGAATTTGGACTACGGGTCCAACAAACGAGAAAATTTACCATTGATCGGATAACCGGGAGTTAGAATTTGAACCTACAGGTCCAACAAACGAGAAAATTTACCATTGATCGGATAACCGGGGAGTTAGAATTTGAACACGACAGGTCCATCACAAACGAGAAAATTTACCATTGATCGGATAACCGGGGAGTTAGAATTTGAACACGACAGGTCCATCACAAACGAGAAAATTTACCATTGATCGGATAACCGGGGAGTTAGAATTTGAACACTACGGGTCCATCACAAACGAGAAAATTTACCATTGATCGGATAACCGGGGGGTTAGAATTTGAACCCTACGGGCAAAATAATGGGGAAATAACAACAAAACTGTTGAAACGAAACCGATGTGGAGCGAAACATCGGCAGCAACGCAATAACGACAATATCACCGGCTCTGCAGGAGTAAAATATCAGCACGAGCTACCTTCATTAGACCCGGAAAACGCATGTCCGCATTTTTACAATTTTTCCCTTTCTAAATTATTTCTTCAAGGTGTTGTAAAATCAAAGGAGGTATTGGCTCCCATTGTAACCGGAAGTTTAGACCATGTTTCAAGACCATTTCTAAGTTCTACAACAATATAGTAGCTATTGCCAAGTGCTGCAGGTGGGAAATTTACGGTTACATACCCGTTAGTAGAAAGCTCCACTTCTTCAGAATATGCAATTGCATACGAACTAGTGGTGCTACGCAATGAAACTGTAATTGAATCGCAGGCCGCGGGATTTGTACTCATTCCATTTTCAAACAAGACAGCGCGCATCGTTCCTGCTCCGTTTTTATATCCTTCAATGAAGGTGCGCAAATTGAGCGCTGCCACATTCAAACAGAGTGAAACATGTACAGGTACTGCTTGCGAAACGATGCAACCGGAAGGATCCGTTACCTGCACCGTGTAAGCAGTGGTTGTAGCGGGCCATGCTTCAGGAGCAGCAATAGTTGTATTGCTAATCGTAGAATTGGGTGACCAACTATAACCAAAGTTGGCGAACGGAGTAAATCTCCAGGCATCATTGGCAGCACTGAAAACAGCCGAGTTTCGACCTGTAGGTGTTACAAACATATTGCCTGCAGCATTCTCAATGCCCTGTGTAGTTGGTGCGCCGCTCACGGAAGATATTACTTCGCTATGGATTTCAATTTCATTGCTTCCTTCTGAAAGCACAATCTGTCCTCTCATCGGAAAGGCAGTACCGTTAAAGTGGTTGGTATTATATCTTACTACCAATTTCCGTGATGGGGCACTCGGTTGTAAAATAATCCACCACACTGGCATTCACACTTGGGTTCAGATCATTCCACGCGAAAGCAATTAAGTTACTGGGACTGGAAGTGGAAGGAAGAATACCTCCCGCACAACAGCCATTCGCCATGTTGAGGAAAAACCAATGAAGCCATTTGAAGAGATATAGAAATCAGTATAGAGATTTCCGTAAAAATTAAATGTAAATCCAATAGGCAATGCTGTTGTCACTACGTCATCCGTGAGTGAAACAGCAGTTCCGGAACCGCAAAGGTGCATATGCTATAGCCGTGAGATTATAATTCGTGATGGCATTTGATCCGGAAGGAAGAGCAGAAAGTTGAACTGTATCACCTGTACAGATAGAGTCGGGTGTTGCTGTTGCCAGAAGAGAAAACGAGGTAATGGTGATATAATTCAAAACTGTTGAGGTATCTGTACCTAGTGTATTACTAACGATAAGCCTTACCGTATATTGTCCGGGCTGAGTATAGATATGTGTAGGATTTTGCTGAGAAGAAGTACCGCCATCCCCGAAATCCCAGGACCATGTTTGCGGAATATCCAGAGAGGTATCGTTGAATTTAATACTTGCAGGACATGAAGCCGTTGTTTGTACTGCCGTAAATGCAGCGATTGGTGGAAGTGTTATATTAAGACAGAAGGAAGGATAAGTAAAGTCGACGGTTTCATCTCCAACAGCACCCGAACTTCCTTGTGATGCAAAATAACCCATTCCTCTGCGGGCGAAAGCTTCCCAAATCTGACAACGATGGGCATTATTATAAAGAATATCATCCGCCAGAAGAATAGCATCTCTTCCATCGATATAACCAGGACTGCAGGGTTGCAATTTCATTCCTTCCAGCACAAGACGCATCGCAATATTATTTCCTGATGAACCTGAATGAAGATTGGTGCTAAAACCAAAATCACGAATCAGGAACCAGGTCATATCCCAGATGGCATCACACCAAATTTCGCCACGTTGATGAACCGTAGTACTGGTCGCAAGGTTTGCATATGTCTGTGGATTAATATTCATATCCGTCGAATAGCGATAACGACGTATACCCTGTCCGGTAGTCGCCTGACCCAAAGCATAAGTGCCTATTCCACGACCCATCGTACCTAAATCACCGGGTTCAATGGTTAATATTAAACCCAGCCAATCGCTCCATCCCTCTCCGCCCTGCTCTGCATTTTGCAAACAACTGGAAGCGGCAGGCCCTCCTGTTAATCGATTTGAAACACCATGACCATATTCATGCGCTACGATGCCATTATCAAAGGATCCATCCAGTTGATTAGGAGCAGGGCAAATGACTAATGTAGCATTAACGGTTACCGCGTTATTTAATTCTGTTTTCATAGAGGTTCCTACTGTTTGAGTAACTGAAACAGTAGGAATGGTAATGGTTTGTGTTGGTGTACCGGACATACCGGGAGGGGTAGATCCTGCAACATTATTAGCGATGATCACACCAATAGCACCTGCATCCTGGGCAAATTGCGTTTTGATAAAGTAATTACAAGTACCCCGGTCAATAAGTGCTATTTTGCCTGCTATTGCAGCAGCATTGGTAAAAGCAGTACAACCATCTGAGCTCGTTCCTACTCCATCCTGAGCAAGCACTACATCTGCCGTAATATTGAAAGCGGAAGCCGGATTATAACTTGCAATTGCAATTGACTTTAAACCGGCAATAGCAACAGGAGCATTTACATTCAATGAATTTGTACAAGAGCCCGAATTTGGATTGGACCATAAATACATTTGCATACGAGGGTTGGAACCATCATCGGGTGTTGCAAAATTGGCATTATCGGTACCACCGCCATCTAATCCCTCTGCATTTACATAATCATTACCAAGGCCGCCATTGCCATAATTGTTACTTTGAAAATTTCCGGCCACCTCATTAAAACCATGTTGGTATAAAACATCATGGATCATATTATTCATGTAAAAAAGGTTTGTAATTGATGCGTCACGCTGGTAGGCATTTGAAGAATCCGGATGATAAGGAAAGTTGAAAATCTGAAGTGCTCCACCATCGGGAGAATATCCGGGTAAATTATCATTGTTCGCATCTTCATAGGCATACACATTGTTCCCTCTGGTGATGTTGAATTCAACTCCACTGGCACCATTGGTATCGTGCCAGCCATAAGGCGAAGGAACGGGTTCAGAGGGATCATTCAGTAATTGACGCGGGCCATGAATCGGGCTTTCCACCGGCAGCGGGAACACGTTGTACTGTGCGGTACCGGAACCGGGCATGGGCTGAGGCTGCGGAGAAGGTTCTGCAACATGTGAAGAATGATCATGAGGTCCTTCAAATCCGCAGGAAACCACCCAATCATTCTTTTCGAGATACTGTCCTGTGAGGGCATCAACGCGAACATTCCACCAATGGGAACCATTTTTAAGATCTACGTTGACATTCCATGCGAGTTTTACACCCTTCAAAGTAGGGACATACATCAGCTCAACAGTGACGGGAGAAGAAGCAACCGCGGGCATATTGAAAAAAAACTTTCGTCCGTTCTTTTCTACTTTAACGGAAGGACCTGTTGGAGTCGTATTCAATTCCAAATGCTGAAATGCAAATTGTATGGCTTGTTGAGGAGTAATTGTGGGTTGATCCGCATTAATTTTATTTTCCAGATCCGCCACGAAAGGAGGTTTTAACCCATAGGCCTTGCCGTTACGAATGAGTACGGGAGCTATGGCATTAAAAACGGGGATGTTTTTATAATGCTGTTGCAGGTAATTATAAGTGATTCCGGTTCTCTCCTCGGTATATTGATTACTGATGAACCATCCGGTGATGTCTTTATCACTTAAACCGAACTGCTCCTTATTTTCATTCAGGAATTTTTGGATAGCCGGCAGTTGTTGTGCGGTGGCTGATTGGATGCTAATCGAAAAAATGATAGCTAAAAGGAATCCAACCATCAGCCGGTAGCGCAATAAGATAGAAGTATGCATAATAGTATATGTTTCAGTATTTAATCAAGAAAAGCAGGGGATCTCTTATGAAAAAGGGCAATAAGGGATTGGAAAGATATGAAAAACAGGTTTTATTTACAAAAATACTTGGCAAAGAGCGATTATCAGAAGGTGTAATAGCAAAAGAATGAAGGGTTTCGGCTGTTCAAGGGCAGGTAAATTAATGGCAAAAGAAAGCCCCGAAGATATCTCCCCGGGGCTTCTCACTAAATAATTTGATTATTATTCAACCACCAGTTTTACCTGTTGTTGTTCATTGTTCATTTCGATACTAATCATATAAACACCTGTTGCGATTCCATTCAATGGAAGCACTTTGGTATTTAAACCTGTTGCTGCTGTTCCGTTTTCCATCATTAGCGTTCTGCCGGTTATATCGGCTATGCGTAAGCGATAGTCATTGTTCTCCACAGCTGTAAACTCAATGGTCACACGATCAGTAGCCGGATTCGGATAAGCGCTTATGTTAAACACATTGGCTTCCATACTACCCAAACGTATGCAGTTGTTGACTGTAATTCCGTTCAGCGTACGTGTAAGACTGGTACCACAAGCATTGGATGTTACTACTGACATACTTTGTCCGGCAGCAGGTGCGAGCCAATCGATAGTTATATTCTTGGTACCCTGACCGGTTGAAACGGAACCATTGGCAGTTACTGCCCATGTATACAATGCAGCACCGGGAACGGTAGCGACACTATAGGCCTCGTTGGTATTGTCACATACTGAGGTAGCACCTGTAATAACCCCGGCACGAGCCGGAGCACCGCTGATGGTAAGCGTACGAATCAGACTTGTTCCGCAGCCATTCACAGCCTGAACAGTAATAGATCCACTTCCAATCAATGTAGCAACGTCCACAGTAATAAGTAGTTCCTGACCACCCATGATTGTTCCACCGGTAACATTCCAGATATAACTAGTTGCATTCACTACAGGAGGAATCGAGAAAATATTTCCGGTTGTATTACACAAACCTTCTTTCTGACCTTGTATTGCAGTTGGAGTTCCGGGTAAATTCACTGTAAGCGTTTTCGTACGTGCGGCACTGTTACCACACACGTTTGAAGCAATCACGCTCATTGTACCGCCGGTATATCCGGGATTCACTTGTACTGTAATCACATTAGTACCCTGACCGCTTTGAATCGACATCGTACCGGGAACTGTCCAGGTATAAGCCGTAGCGCGGGCTACATTTGCAATGGAGTAGACCACAACATCACCGGGGCAAACTTTGCCTGGACCGGAGATAGAAGGCGGTGTTACAGGGGCAGCTACCTGATAATCGATCGTGAGGCAACTAGTATTAGAAGAAACGCAAGCATCTGCGGCATATACACAGAGTTGACCACTGATACCGGTTTGGATCGCAAGGTTAGTCCAGGTAACGGTAATAGAAGTAGTTCCCTGTCCGCCTGAAATCACAAATCCTGAAGGTACTGACCATACATAACTTGTTGCACCTGCAACAGGAGCGATACTATAAGAAGTTGAACCAGCTATACCGGGTAAACATGCAGCAGCAGTACCACTCACCGCACCGGGATTCGGTAAGGCGGGAACGTTATCATCGGTAAGACCGTTACAGTTATCGTCGATGCCATTGCAGATTTCAGATGCACCAGGATTAACGGCATTGTTATTATCGTCACAATCTCCGTTACAAGATGTGTAACCGTCGTTATCGACATCAAAGCCTTCGTCTGTATTTCCGTCGCAATCATCATCTATTAAATTACACACTTCGGTAGCAGCAGGATTAACAGCGGCATTGCCATCGTTACAATCGGTATTGCTTATTACATAACCGATAGGCGCACCCGTACAGGATACCTGGCTAACACCCGGGTTACCATAGGTATCATTATCAGCATCCTGGTAATAAGTAACGTTAGGTAGTGCAGTTACCTCGACTGTACTTGTTGAAGTACAACCACCTGCTGAAGTTGCCGTTACTGTATAATTGGTTGTAGTTACAGGATTTACCGAAACAGAATTGCCGGATAAACTTCCGGGCTGCCATTCCCAGGTAAATAATCCTGTGTTTGATGTCCATCCGAAAGTAACAATGGGCTTGTTCGCTACAATTCCACCTGTTAGGTCAGTACATGAAGTTACAGATCCAGCTTTATGATTATTAGAGCTGGTTGATGGGGTAAATGCTGAAACAGTTGCAGTTCCTGTAATAGAATTCGTTTGGCAAACATTCACTAAAATGTTTGAAACACCATCCCAGATAAATGAACCGGCATTAAAGACATGGGTGTTTAATCCTGCAGAAAGAGGTGTAAAACTTGCCTGTGTAAATACAGTCGTCACCGATGAGGTTTCAAAAGTACTTGTTAGCGCTGTTACGTTGGTGCTTCCCAAAGCGATGGATAAATTAATCACTGTGCCTGATGAAGACGACTGCGTTGTAAAACCAATACTGGACAAAGGACCGGGTTGAACCCCTGCTGCAGTCAATTCAGCTACAGTATATAGCAACTGCGTCCGGATTTGATTACCTGTTCCGTTACCTGATCGATAGGGGTTACCATTAACTCCGCCAATTGACGTTGTTGCCGTTCCAACAGTAACTGAACCTGTGGTACCGGATATGGCCGTCAGCGTGCTCGGAGCTCCTGAACAAACCGTAGTGGGTGAAGCAGAGGCAGTGATATTAGCTTTTTGATTCACAGTTATTGCTGCCGTAGCTGTAGCGATACAACCATTGGCATCTGTACCTGTTACTGTATACGTTGTAGTGCCACCGGGGTTAGCTGTTCACATTGTCACCCGTTGTTGATGACAAACCACTTGCAGGAGACCATGCAAAAGAGGGTGCTCCGGAAGCCGTTAACGCAACAGGTGTACCACGGATTACAAATCAATCCGGTATTTGGAGTCACCGTAACTGATGGCAATCCATTGACGGTTACAGACACAACGGATGTGCAATTACTACCACATGCGTCTAAAACAGTACACGTAAATGTATAAGAACCGGCAGGCAGATTTGCTGTGATACTGGCTGCATCCGGATAGACACCACCGTTACCATCATCCCAGGAATAGTTATACGGAGCACCACCACCGGTATGATTGGCAGTGACTGTAAAGTTCGTGTTGGCACAATTGATTGGACCGGCGATAGCAGGGCTGCAAACTAATGGTTCAACAGTCATGGTTACATTACCGGAGGCTGAGCAACCATTTAATGCTGTTGCAATCACTGTATAAGCTGTTGTTGCAGTAACTCCTGTTGCCAATGGATTTGCAATGGCTTCCTGTCCGGCAATAAAAGTGGACGGACTCCATAAATAGGAGAAAGTTTGTCTTGTGAAAGAATACATAGTTTGATCAACTGGAAAAGCAGCAGTAGTTGATGCCACCGTACTTGAACCCGTTAAAGCATTTTTGAAAGCAGTAGTACCCGAAGCATCTCTCAAACCCAAACAAGCTGTTGTTGCAGGAGTACCTACACTTGTTCCGTAAATTAATTCGATTCTACCAGGAGTTGGACTAGCATTTCCCCAAAGTACAATTTGAAAATTAGCATATTGTGTTGCACTCTCAACACCACCAGCTGCTGTAGAGAAATTAAAATACTCGAATATATATTTACTACCAGAAGCCTCTAAACCATGATTGCTACTTCCGCCATTTGTTACGTTAATATTTCCATCTCGTCCATATCCAATAACCGCATTAAACCCACTCAATACAGTTGTTGTTAAAGTGGTTGCAATACCGTTAAGTGCAGGTGCTGTAGCTCCCATTACAACATAACCATTAGTACTGATAACGAAATTATCATAATTGATTCCATTATAATTGAACACGAAACTACCTGTAGTATTTACCGGTTCAAAACCATCATCAATGGTACCGGTAGTTGGAACTGTTACAGAGATTGGACTAGGAATCTCCTCTAAAGGTGCAGTTTCAGCTGCATAAATCGTTCCGGCGGCAGTATTTGCGCCAGGCGAAGTAGCATTTACCTGAAGTTGTGAATTACTACCGGAACAAACTGTTGGTGGGGTAGCTGTTACACTTGAAATGCTCACACCTGTTTGAACTGTAATTGCACTCGTTGCAGTAGCTGAACATCCGTTTCCATCAGTACCTGTTACTGTATAAGTTGTAGTTCCGGAAGGAGTTGCTATGACAGTTGCTCCTGTAGAGACGTCAAGACCTGATACAGGTAACCATGCATAGTTAGTCGCACCGGACGCATTGATCGTTACGGCAGCACCGTTAGGGTTACAATAGTTTGCAGAGGTTACATCCACAGCAACTATTGGATTAGTATTTACGGTTACCGTTAATTCATTTGAAAAGCCGGTTACAGGACCATTCGAACAATCTACACGCAAACGATAATAATATACACCTGCCGTGAGAGCGTCCGTAGTATATGAAACAGTATTTGCTCCACTCCCTCCGGTTACATTACTGAATCCAACACCGCCACCGGTAGATGAAATTTCCCATTGATACGTTATACCGGCGCCTATATCAGCGCCTACAGATGACATATTGTATGTTTGACCGGCACAACGACTAACCGTTGTTGGAGAAATCGTTCCTCCTGCAGCTCCTGTACAAATTAAATTTGTAACCTCATCGGCTCCCATATCGGGAAGTGTAGTTATTCCATCAGGGCGGGTATTTCCATCAATATCAGTGGCAATCCCTACTGAAGCATCTCCCTTTTGTTCTACCGCAGTTAATTGACCAGAACTCAGATCAAGGTGAAGATCTGATGTTGAAATGTATGGCGCTGCCGCAGATGAACCAACAGATAAATTATCATTTGTTCCTGCACTACTTAATGTGCTGGTGTAAGAACGTAAATTATTAGATGGTGTTATTGCACCCGGTACAAAGTTAGCAGCTGTCCATAATCCTGCAGCAGCCGTATTGGGTTTGTATAAGTGGTACCTGCGTGGCAAATACCAGCTGAACCAGCTGTACTGTTGCAATAGTATGCATTGTTGTTTAAGGTTAGCGCCATAGCAGAAGTACCTCCCCGAAGGTAGAAACATACTTACATAAGCAATTGAAGTTGTACCGCCTGTTTGAGTATTTGCGAAAATATTATTTCGAACATTGCATCCTGTCAAAACCGGTACCTGTTATTGCAAATGCTGCAGATAATAAAGATGATGCTGCAGTTCCAGTACGGGCACCATGAAGATAAACAGAGTTATGATAAACCACGTGATTAATCCCTGACGCAATGCGTATACCAAATATTCCGAAAGTTGTTGAAAACGCAGCACCACCTGTCATATCACCGGTAATACCCTGGACCATATTATTCCGGATGGTGTTGCCATTACCTGCAGCTATATTTATTCCATAAGCACCAAATGTACTGATACTTTTGTTATTTACACCATTGATAAAGTTTCTTTCAACCACTGCATTTGTGCCTGCTGATGAAATAGCCCCAAGATCCAAACCCCGAATTCCTGTAGCAAGAAAAGACTCTATATTCCGAATCGTATTAGCCGCAACCGTTGCGGCTGTATATCCCTGTAATGTAATTCCCATGGAATAAACAGTAGTGGTATTTCCAGCTGTTGCAGAGCCCACGACGTTATTTGAAACCGTAAGCGCATTACATGCAGTAATATTAGAACCTCCAACATAAATAGCCCTTGCAGATGAAGTCACCTCATTATTACTTATGATCAAATTATTCCACGATGCACCGGAACCTACTGTTGCAGAAACACTGGTAATGGCTGATGGAGCCGTTGTTTGGCTCACAGTTGAAGCGCCGCCGCCGGCATAGATCCCATAAGTAGCATTTTCTGTACCGGTTGTTGAGGTTGCGGTACTTATATTTCTACCGGTAGCACTTCCGTTTACGATACAGTTTTGTATAGTATTACTATTTGCACTTGTAGTTAGAGTTGTTGCAACTGCTATCCGTATAACACTGGTATGTGTTACCGTATTTGCTGCAGTATTGGTAACCGTAAGGTTTCTGTTGATTCCACCTGTACCAGCATTGTCACCATCGATGGTTACATTATCAGCGCCGTTCAATTCAATTAAACCACGGCCGGTTAATGTGGCACCCGAGATCGTTAATCCATCTGCCGTTGGTCGTATAGAAATTGCCGCATAACTGGCACTTCCTGCACCACTGCTGTTCAATACGCATGGAGCAGTTTCTGAAGTGTTTGCATTGATGCTGATGGCGATGGTTCCGGTGTGAGTACCGGCATTAATCGCATCAAATGCTCCTTTTAATGTTGTAAAAGATCCTGCAGGAGAGCCGCTGGTAGCTGTTAAGGTTACCTGTGCCCAACTGTTCGTACCACAACCCTGTTAACAGGAGCAGAATACAAATCCTGAAGAGGCTCGAAAGATTTCGTTTATCAGGCTGAGATGGGAATTTCATTAAAACGTAGATTTTGTTTTTCATTCTATGTTTAGTTTATTGATTTGTGAAAACTTATAAATAGCCGGAAGAGAAAATTTCTCTTCCGGCTTAATTGATTTGATTATTTATTCTACCATTAAGCGAATAGACTGTGAACCTTCCTGATTTTGGATTTCCACAAAGTATATTCCTCCGCTCAAGTGCTCCAGTCCGATGAGTTGCGTATTGATTCCTGCAGCAGATCTTCCTTCTTCAACAAATAATTCACGGCCGGCAACATCGGTAAGGCGTAGGCGATAGTTGCTTTCGTCTGCTGAATTGAACTGTACAGTGATACGATCTGTTGCCGGATTCGGGAACACAACAAGGTTGGTAGCAGAAGTAGTGTTGTCACCCATTCGAGGACAGGTACTTACCACGATACCGGTTACTGATCTTGCCGCGCTGTTTCCACAAGCATTGGAAGCGATAACAGTTAAAGTCTGACCCGCTGCAGGGAAGGCTCCCCACTGCACATCGATGTTCTTGGTTCCTTGTCCTGAAGCAACAAATCCTGCGGAAGACATGGTCCATGTGTACACTGATGTTCCTGCCACTGTGGGTACACTATAAGGCTGAAGTGCGTTTGTACAAACCGACGTTGCACCCGTGATAGGCTGAGGACGATCAGGAATTCCGAAGATATTCACTGAACGTATCGGACTGTTACCGCAATTGTTCACTGCTACTACCGTCAATGTGCCGGTACCTGTGAGCAAGGCCACATCTACTGTGATACTCGTTGTACCATTACCGCCTGTAATGGTGATACCACTACTTGCTGTCCAGGTATAGCTGGTAGCACCCACTACAGGAGCAATAGAGAATACGACACCTGTCGTATTACACAATCCGAATTACTGACCGCTGATAGCACCGGGTGTAAGCGGATTGTTCAGACCCATCGCTTTCGAACGAGCCGGACTTGTTCCGCAAGCATTAGATGCAGTTACAGTCATAGAACCACCGGTATAACCTCCATTCACAGATACATTGATCACATTGGTTCCCTGACCGGAATTAATTGTCATACCTGCTGGTACTGTCCAAGTATAGGACATTGCACGGAATACAGGAGAAATCGAGTATACTGCAATATCACCCGGACAAACTTTTCCAGGACCTGATATAGAAGGAGGAGTAACTGGAGTGGCAATCTGATAGCCAACACCAATACAGGAAGGAGCACTTGGCGTGCACGGTCCGGTAGCGATAACGCAGAGAGGTCCAGCAATACCATTGTGAATATTAAGGTTGTTCCATTGAACAGTAATCGTAGTGGTTCCTTGACCAAACAAAATAGTAAATCCTGAAGGAACCGTCCATGCGTATCCGGTAGCTCCCGGAACCGGTGCAATACTAAATGTAGTTGAACCAAAGGTTGCAGGAACGCAGGCAGAAGCTGTTCCGCTGATCGGACCAGGTGTCGGTAATGGAGCGACGTTATCATCAGTTAAGCCGTTACAGTTATCATCAATCCCGTTACACAACTCTGCTGCTCCTGGATTAATAGAAGGATTAACATCATCGCAGTCACCATTAGCAGCTGCTGTTCCTATTGGTTGGATACAAGCAAGAATAGCTGCACCAGTTCCGTAATTGTCACCATCAGCATCAGTATACCAGGAAGGTTGTCCGGTGATCGATGGATCTGCATCGTCTGTTAAGCCGTCACAATCATCATCGATTCCGTTACATACTTCTGTAGCACCCGGATTTACCGCAGGGTTTCCATCGTTACAATCATCATTCGTTAAAGATGTTCCGCCCGGTTGGAAACAAGTTACAATTGGTGCACCTGCTCCGTAACCGTCGTTATCTCCGTCAGTATAATAAGTACCCTGACCAACAACTGATGGATCTGCATCGTCTGTTAAGCCGTCGCAATCATCATCGATACCGTTACAAATTTCAGTTGCACCCGGATTCACCGCAATGTTTCCGTCGTTACAATCTGTATTGTTTGCTACATAACCCATAGGCTGGAAGCAAGCAAGTACTGATACTGCATTATTACCGTAGGTATCTCCGTCCGCATCTGCATACCAGGTAGCCTGTCCGGTGATGGATGGATCTGCATCGTCAATTAAGCCGTCGCAATCATCATCGATTGTATTACATACTTCAGTAGCACCCGGATTCACCGCAATGTTTCCGTCGTTACAATCTGTATTGTTTGCTACATAACCCATAGGCTGGAAGCAAGCAAGTACTGATACTGCATTGTTACCGTAAGTATCTCCGTCAGCATCTGCATACCAGGTAGCCTGTCCGGTGATAGATGGATCTGCATCGTCAATTAAGCCGTCACAATCATCATCAATTGTATTACATACTTCAGTAGCACCCGGATTCACCGCAATGTTTCCGTCGTTACAATCTGTATTGTTTGCTACATAACCCATAGGCTGGAAGCAAGCAAGAACAGATACTGCATTATTTCCATAAGTATCTCCGTCAGCATCTGCATACCAGGTAGCCTGACCGGTGATAGATGGATCTGCATCGTCAATTAAGCCGTCACAATCATCATCAATTGTATTACATACTTCAGTAGCACCCGGATTCACCGCAATGTTTCCGTCGTTACAATCTGTATTGTTCGCTACATAACCCACCGGCTGGAAGCAAGCAAGTACGGATACTGCATTATTACCGTAGGTATCTCCGTCCGCATCTGCATACCAGGTAGCCTGTCCGGTGATGGATGGATCGGCATCGTCAATTAAGCCGTCGCAATCATCATCGATTGTATTACATACTTCAGTAGCACCCGGATTCACCGCAGCGTTTCCGTCGTTACAATCTGTATTGTTTGCTACATAACCTACAGGCTGTAAGCAAGCAAGTGCTGATACTGCATTGTTGCCATACGTATCATTGTCAGCATCTGCATACCAGGTAGCCTGTCCGGTGATCGATGGATCTGCAGCGTCTGTTAAGCCGTCGCAATCATCATCAATTCCGTTACATACTTCTGTTGCACCAGGATTAATTCCTGCATTTCCATCGTTACAATCGGTATTATATGTTACATAACCTACAGGCTGGAAGCAAGCAAGAACTGACACTGCATTATTTCCGTAAGTATCTCCATCTGCATCTGCATACCAGGTAGACTGGCCGATGATAGATGGATCAGCATCGTCAATTAAGCCATCACAATCATCATCTATCGTATTACATACTTCTGTTGCACCCGGATTCACCGCAATGTTTCCGTCGTTACAATCTGTATTGTTCGCTACATAACCCATAGGCTGGAAGCAAGCAAGTACGGATACTGCATTATTTCCATAAGTATCTCCGTCAGCATCTGCATACCAGGTAGACTGTCCGGTTACTGATGGATCTGCATCGTCTGTTAAGCCGTCGCAATCATCATCTATCGTATTACATACTTCTGTTGCACCCGGATTCACCGCAATGTTTCCGTCGTTACAATCTGTATTGTTCGCTACGTAACCCATATGCTGGAAGCAAGCAAGTACGGATACTGCATTATTTCCATAAGTATCTCCGTCAGCATCTGCATACCAGGTAGGCTGTCCGGTGATCGATGGATCTGCATCGTCTGTTAAACCGTCGCAATCATCATCTATCGTATTACATACTTCTGTTGCACCCGGATTAATAGCAGCGTTTCCATCATTACAATCTCCATTGAGAGTAGCATAACCCGCTCCCGGATTACTGCAAAGTGAAATTCCTGCACCGGTACCGTAATTATCACCATCGAAATCATTGTAATAAGTAGTGAACACCAGATTATCATCTGTTAATCCATTACAATCATCATCAATTCCATTACAAGATTCTGTTGCGCCCGGATTCACAGATGCATTTGCATCATCACAGTCCGTGCTATTCGCAACATAACCTAATGGCTGGTTACAACTCAATTGCGAAACATTGACATCTCCGTAAGTATCTCCGTCAGCATCTGCATACCAGGTAGCTTGGCCGGTGACATTCTGGTCATCATCATCTGTATCACCATCACAATCATCATCGATACCATTACAAACTTCAGTAGCACCAGGGTTAACCGCTGCACTGGCATCGTTACAATCAGAGTTATCGAATACATACCCAACAGGCTGTGTACAAGAAAGTGTAGTTACTGCTGCATTACCATAAGAATCTCCATCCGCATCAGCATACCAGGTAGACTGACCGCTGATAGAAGGATCTGCATCGTCTGTTAAACCGTCGCAATCATCATCAATGGTATTGCATATTTCTGTTGCACCCGGATTCACCGCAGGGTTTCCGTCATTACAATCTGTGCTGTTGGCTACATAACCTATTGGCTGAGTACATGCGAGCGTTGTTACTGATAAATTACCATATGAATCACCATCAGCATCTGCATACCATGTAGACTGACCGGTGATGGATGGATCTGCATCGTCAGTCAAGCCGTCGCAATCATCATCAATACCGTTACAGATTTCCGTTGCACCCGGATTTACCGCAGCACTTCCATCGTTACAATCTGTATTATCAGCAACATATCCTACAGGTTGAACACATGCAAGAACGGTTGACATTGGATCACCATAAGTATCCAGATCTGTATCAGCATACCATGAAGTCGCTGTTACACCCGGATTAACTACAAAGCTATTCGTGCCGGAGTTGCCATAGAAATCTGTTACTGTAACAGTATAAGTACCGGCATCCAGACCTGTTTGATCTTCACTGAAGCTACCATTACTCCATGCATAGGTATAAGGGCTTATGCCACCTGAGGCAGTAATATCGATAGCACCATTATTCAGATTAGTACATGTTTCATCGGTTACTACACCATTAACAACAACTAAAACTGTTTGACAAGTACCAACACCCGGCTGGAAACCTTCCATTGTGGCGTCAGCATCGGTACCATCAATTAATATCGGCTGATAGGTTACTGCTCCGGAAACCAATGTTGCAATGGTTGCCAAACTACCGGTACCCCACCAATTACAAGTGGCAGTTAAAGTGCCTGATAAATTATTGGCAAGAAGTCCATTGGCATTTCCATTATTATTCAAACTATTATTCGTTGCTGTAAGGCTTGGTGTACCCAGACCAGTTGCAAGTGCAAATACGCTATAAGGCGCAGTTACCGTTGCAGGATTAGTTACATAGCTATTGTCTAATGTCAATACAGCATTCTGTGCAGAGAATACACCAAATCCATCATTGCCACCGGCTCCGAATGGATCACCACCATTGTTGGTAAGTGTACAGTTATTTACATCTACAACGGCATTACTTCCTCTGGCACTGATACCACGGTTCAGGTTATTGCTGATGATACAGCTATCAACAATAATCGTTTGACGTACACCTGCACCTGTTGAGAAGTCGGCAGGATAAATACCTGCACTGGCAGGACTTGTTTTTCCGGTACCATCAATATTCAAATCACGAAGTGTTACATTCAGTGTAGCTGCAGTATTGCTGCCGGATGTGAATGTATAAACTCCTGCATGGAAGTTGTTGTTTGGTAAGGAAGGGTGGTTTCCTGTGAATCCACTCATTGTAACATTCTTCACTGTTGCAGTACTTGGTGCATAAGCAGTGAATGTTATCGGATCAATATTGATGAAAGCTACTCCCTGCAATACGCCTGAAATAGTACCACCATCAATTTCTGTTACAGGTGTCGTATTTAAGTTATACGCGAGGTAACCATAGAATGGTCCAGTGATAGTATTACCGCTTATGGTAGCAGCTGTAGTTCCTGTCAGTTGACGCAAGAAGACTGCAGATGTTGGATTAGCTCCCGCAGTTTGTCCCGTAATATTAATGGTATTATTTGTCACACTGAACACATTGGAAACTGAAGTAACCATACTGTTCACATTGACTCCAATACCGGAAGCGGAGATATTATTGTTGTTAATTGTTCCACCAACAGTACCAGCTTGTGTTTCTTCAAACTTAACGCCTTCAAGTCCTCCTGAAATAGTACAACCGGAAAGATCCAATCGTACAGGAGCATGTGAAGTAGCTAAAGCATTATCATAAATTCGTACACCAACACCTGTAATGGATGGAGTGATAGTTACGCCACTGATAGTAGCATAAGAACCGTCCGGTGCATCGGATGAATAACCGTCATAGTTATTGGCAAATACGCCAATATCCACTCCGCTTACACTACCACCTGTGATAGTGCTGTTCGTTATTGGTGCCGCGACATTCCAGATTTCATATCCTTTTGATAGGTTAGAAGCTGCAATGCCATTTCCATCAATTGTATTATTGGTTGAGATAGAAGGAACAGCTAATGATGAAAGCGCGATACCATCCCATCTTGTTTCATTTGCATTTGCAAGTGCATCGATGGTATTGTTTGAGAAGGTCATTGGAGAAGCGGTTCCGTAATGCAGGTTATGGAATATACCTGTTCTGCGGGCTTCGATTGTATTACCACTGATGACCTGTGATGCGGGAGCTCCCGGATTGGCTTGCGAGAAGTTACCGGTTTGAACACCTAAGCGAACATTGCTCATACAGTTATTGGTAATGGCTGTGTATTGATTGTTGTACAACAATACACCACCTCCCCAATAATCAATACCGGAAGCAATATCATACGTACCTAAGTTCTGAATTTTATTATTTGTTATTACATGTCCGCTGGAAGGAACACCTGCAGGATAATCATACAACGTCACTCCAAAATAAGAGAGATTCTGAATGATGTTATTTGATACGGTTAAGTTATTGATACCTGTTTCATAAACCGTAACACCTTCCGCTGCGTCGATATCCGCGCCATTTGTACTGGTGAAACCTGAAGTTAATGTCGTATTATCTCCATCAATTGTAAATCCTGAGATGGTTACATTGGATGCAGCTACATGGAATATTTCAGCCAAATCGATATCTGCTACTGCAGAAACAACGGTTGCTTCTGCCACACGTGAACCTGAACAGGCATCTATCGCCGCATTCGGACCAAGTATATTTAATGATTTATTGACAATAACATTTTCTGCATAGGTTCCTGCACTCACCGTTAATGTATGACCATTCAACGTTTGTGCATCATTGATCGCTGCCTGAATACTGCAGAATACTTCCAGTGAGGTAGTGTTTGTTACTGTTCCTGCATTATTACTTGTACCTACATCTCTCGTATCAATAGTATTACTTAAAGTATTTCCTGTTACGGTCACTCCACATGTTACAGGTGAGTTACCACGTCCGAAATACGTATCAGCCAAATTCGACTGATCGCCATCTCCAGGATAAGGAAGGTGACCTGCCTGACGCTGAATACCTACATCACATCCGCTTACGTTATTACCGCTTACGGTATGATTAATTCCTTCTGCTACGATACCAAAACCTTCGCTCGTGCTGGTTTGTACATAGCCGCTTATCGTGTTGTTCTGTACTACTGCTCCGTAAGGAACATCTACATTACCTGCTAATACCCCTCTGCGGAATACCGCGATACCTACGATATCACGTGCATCTACAATTGGAAGGGTTCTGCTTACATTATTATTCTCGATGACTACACGACCTGCGCCGGTGGCTGCTCCTGATCCATTTGGATTTTTGATCTCCATGCCAAAGCGACCGTTGTTCAGCAGCGTGTTGCCACTTACTACGTTCTCACCAGGACCTTGCATGCCAACGATTCCGATTCCGTTATCGCCGTTATCGTGTACATTGTTATTGATCATTGAAACACCGGAAGCTGTTCCATCCTGAAGTTCGATACCACAACAGTTGTTACCATATACATGGCAATCCATGATCGTGATGTTCTCTTTCAGTCCGTTCCAGATTACAATACCTCGCGCTCCTACGGTATGACCGGTTGATGTCACCGAGTCGATCAGCACTGTATTCACAGGACCGTTCGCATAAAATCCGCTACCGCCTACGTTATTCTGAAGCGTTACATTTTGTACCGTTAAATTATTATTACCACCGATACCATAGATACCTGCGTCAGCATTTCCGCTTGCGCCTGCATAATCCTGTACCGTCAGTTTCTTGATCGTTACATTGGTGATACCATTGTTGATCGTGATTCCTTTACCTGTTCCTACAAGACCTGTTCCGTCGAGGATCGTTCCTGACTCACTGGCTCCCTGAAGGGTAAGAGATTTATCAATGACCACTCTTTCGTTGTAACTGCCATCAGCTGCTTCTATCACATCATTCGCATTTGCGGCCGCGATAGCGCTGTTTATGGTCAGGTAATATATGTTCTGTGTAATATTATGTACAGGGTAGAAATAAATCAGATTTCCTAAGCAGGCATTATCCGGCTTATGATGTAAAGCTGTTTCAAGTGTAGTACGACCTGCTCCGCTCATTGCTGAAGGAAGCTGTAAGCCCGAACCTACATCAAAGTTGTTTTCCTGAATATCAACATCAACTGACCAGCAAGACATCGTTGTTAATGCACCTGCTCCTGCACCTATCAATGAAGTGTATGCTGGGAATGTTGATCCTGATGAAGTACCTGTCTGATCATCCAAACGGATGAAAGTTCCGATTCCTGCATTGAAGTCATTCTCATTGCCCGATCCACCGATTGTAAATGTTCCGATGTTAGCCGCATCATTATCATGGTTATGGAAAGATAACCCTGTGCCACCCGGTGTGCCTGATCCATTGAAGGTATTGTTGGTGATCACACCGTTGATTTGCACCTGTACGATGGCATTTGAATTCGTACTGATCGACTTCGTATTTACTGCGATATGATGATAGGTCGTTGAACCGGCCAATGGTGTAAATCCGTTGTTATCTACAGTAACTGTATTGTAGTTCTCCTGGCTTATCGCCCACTGGTGGTTGCTGAAAGTATTGCCCGTTACTGCTGTTGTTCTGAAGTTATAATTATTCTTCAGACGTAATACCGCTGTATTCGGTGCAGATGTGTTTGCGAATGTGGCATCGAATGTATTGCCTGAGATGGTGATCACACCGGCTCCTGCATTCATATCGGATATCTCTACTCCGCCTCCGTTAAAGTTATTGTTGGTAATATCTACATTGCCATTATTGCCAAAGCGAACTACCACATCGTGGTTGATGGTCTGGAAAGTGTTACCACTGTATGTTCCTCCTGACTCATCTGTGGCTACGGCTGCACGGAAGAAGCGCGGCTGACCGAAGCCATCGTTTAATACTCCACCTACTGTGTTACCTGTAACCAGTACATTGTTCACACCACCTGATGCGATTCTGTAATTTGTTGGACCGCTATAGTTGATACTGATCGCGTTTCTGTTTCCATAAGATCCGAAAGTTGCTGCACCACTGCTACCGATCGCTTCGATATCATTATCTGTTATAGTCAGGTTATTCATGGTGGTCGCACTGGCGATGATCGCGCTGTTCAGCTTGGTCATATCCACCTTGAAGTTGAAATTATCTATCGTAACACCCGCTACCGATACATCAAACAAAGTAGGCTTTCCACTCACTGTTCCTGTGAAGTTAATCACCGGCTTGGGTGTGCCACCATTCAATGTCACCAGTTTATTTACCAATACCTGTTCGTTATATGTTCCGCTGCTCACATTCAGGACATCACCTGCTGTTGCCGCGTTGATCGCACTTTGAATGCTGCAATACCAGTTGCCTGTATTCTGATTCTGTACTGCGCCACCCGCAACACTTGCAGGAACATCTCTCGTATCAATAGTATTACTTAAAGTATTTCCGGTTACGGTTACTCCACATGTTACAGGTGAGTTACCACGTCCGAAATAAGTATCAGCCAAATTCGACTGATCGCCATCTCCAGGATAAGGTGTATGACCTGACTGACGCTGAATACCTACATCACATCCGCTTACGTTGTTTCCGCTTACGGTATGATTGATTCCTTCCGCTACGATACCAAAACCTTCGCTCGTGCTGGTTTGTACATAGCCGCTTATCGTGTTGTTCTGTACTACTGCTCCGTAAGGAACATCTACATTACCTGCTAATACACCTCTGCGGAATACCGCGATACCTACGATATCACGTGCATCTACAATTGGTAAAGTTCTGCTTACATTATTATTCTCGATGACTACACGACCTGCGCCGGTGGCTGCTCCTGATCCGTTTGGATTTTTGATCTCCATGCCAAAGCGACCGTTGTTCAGCAGCGTGTTGCCACTTACTACGTTCTCACCAGGACCTTGCATGCCAACGATTCCGATTCCGTTATCGCCGTTATCGTGTACATTGTTATTGATCATTGAAACACCGGATGCTGTTCCATCCTGAAGTTCGATACCACAACAGTTGTTACCATATACATGGCAATCCATGATCGTGATGTTCTCTTTCAGTCCGTTCCAGATCACAATACCTCGCGCTCCTACGGTATGACCGGTGGATGTCACCGAGTCGATCAGCACTGTATTCACAGGACCGTTCGCATAAAATCCGCTACCGCCTACGTTATTCTGAAGGGTTACATTTTGTACCGTTAAATTATTACCACCGATACCATAGATACCTGCGTCAGCATTTCCGCTTGCGCCTGCATAATCCTGTACCGTCAGTTTCTTGATCGTTACATTGGTGATAGCATTGTTGATCGCGATACCTTTACCTGTTCCGACAAGACCGGTTCCGTCGAGGATGGCGATCGCTTCGCCTGCTCCTTCGAGGGTTAACGATTTATCGACTACTACGCGTTCATTGTATGAACCGTTATCGATATAGATGGTTTCTCCACCGACGGCCTGAGAGATCGCGAAGTTAATAGTCGCATAAGGGGCTGCCGCAGTTCCTGCATTGGCGTCATTACCAACTGCAGTTGTAAAGACATCACCAACTGTACTATTGTCATTCACATACTGAGCGTTCATCTGACCTGCAGACAGACCAATGAAGCCAGAAGTAATGACCATCGTTTAATTGAAAAAGAAAAGTATTTGTCACCTCCTTAAAGAGATTAAACAAAAGAACATCATCTTTTTCATCGTCCACCATTGGCGGAGGAGATTTCGACTCAATGAATTGAGGCAGTAGTTGTTGTTTCATAGGTATAAAGGTTGTTTGGTATATACAATTTATGTTGTAGCAAATGGATAATAATTAAAATCTAAATAAATAAAGTAGTTCGACTTTCTCTCGAAGGAGAAAGTCATATTTATGATATCCATATAAAAAATCGCTTAAAGGCAATATGTTTTGTGAGTTAGTAAAGTTGTTCATATCTGAAAACCGAAATAAAATCAACAGAAAGAATCGATGATCATAAACCGATTTATCAGAAAAAGGTTGCAAAGTTAAAAATCTAATATATACCCTGCAAGGTTTATTTTAATTTTGATCAAAATCATATCCATTAATAAATTATAGCATTGATTATCAGTGATTATAAAGATTTTATGAAATTGCGAATTATCAACAGGCTGTAAGATTCGCCCATAATTTGGTGGGATTTGCCTTGAAAATTTCTGCTTTGAAGTAATATCCGAAATTTTAGAAACATCTTTCTAACCCATCGCGCCATTGTTTTAGCAACTTCACACTACCTAAAAACCGGAACTTAAATGTATGGCTTAGTGTTTAATTTTTTCTTAGAACTTATTAAAACTTATGTTTCCTTAACTCCTAATACTTTTTTCTTAAGGCGCAGAAAATCAAAATTAACGGAATTGCTGTTAAACAACACGGGATATTTACTCCATACTTCAATCGCATTACGGTGACGGATGACGATGTAGTAGGTGTTGCCGATGATGTTAGCACTCCGAATGGTGAATCTGCTATAAAACAAATAATGACCTTCCCTGTCAGCCCGAATATTCAATTTCTTCTTCCCGGAGAAGAACAGATCATAGCCAGACTTTAGATTACGCCAAAAATTTAAAAGTGCATTCTCCATATTTTCCATGACATGCTTTTGCATATTTTCATCATTCATCTTGAACGGAAAAACGTAAACAGGTATTTTTTGCTGACCTGCTTGCCGGGCATAAGCAGCATATAAATAGATTTCTTTGATAAAATCGTCTGTCATTGGAAGGCAACCAATAGTGACGCAGGACCCATGAATAAAATGTCGCTGCCGGGATCTGTTGCATTCTCTTTCGTAGATCGGAATCATTTGGATAATTGAGACCGAGGATAAACAAAAACTACTGGATGGATTGAAGCGATTGATATGATAAAGCCTTCGGGCACTCCGTCATCTCCTGACATCCGCTTAGGCCAGGGGTTGACCGAACTTGCACAAATAGGGTATTCAGTTAGAAGTAGTAAAAGGCACTATTTTTTGCATAAATCTAAACTTTCCTTTTTAAAAGCAACAATAATTATATTCAATTTATCTTGAAATTTTCCATTTGTAATTTTTCGTAATTAAAGTGTTGTTTCATTGTAGGCGAACCCTGTAAATTTTGTTGTTGGAAAATTGGTCTGACCTACGATACAGATACCCACGATGAATATGATAAATACTAAAATAAATTTATAAGAGTTAAAATAATTATTTGTAGGAGAGTTGAATAACTCAAGGGCATACTTTAACGGCTATTTCTTAATACTGTTATTGTGATTCCAAACCAAGTGAGATCAAACCAATTACATCAACACTGGCCAAAATTACTTAGGAAAAGATCTAAAGACGTACCCACCTTCACTATAGGACGCACTTTCGGCAACACTTTCAGACATCCGTGGCCCGGCTTACGCCGTCATGGAAAACATGAGGAACCGGTTTGGTTTGTTGTTTACATTTTCTCTAATTGGTTTGCCGAAACCTTTTCATCATAATCACCGGTGATTACATCCCACATGATGATGCGGTACCTTTTACGCAATGCATTAAGGTGCGGGGGCCAGCTTACTGTATGGAGGGCGAAAGAGTTCAGAGGAATGGCACGACTCCGTTTCCCCATATCTTTGATGTAATGATCTGCAGTGACCTTCCAGCTGTTGACGTTGTTGGTATGATTCCTTTACCTATGCCTTCTTTCAGGATGCGCTGATAGAGTTCGGGGTGTTTGCGGACGTTTTCACCGATGCAAAAAATGTGGCTGGCATTGTACTCTTCAGCAAATCCAGTACCTTATTAGTTAGTATCTGGTCAGGGCCATCGTCAAAAGTCAGATACAAGACTTTCTCCTTCCGGGACATTTGCCAGGTGACACCGGGATGGGCGAGTCGGAGGAAGATGGGCGGGGAAACCATGGGATAACCTGCCGCCGGCCGGCAGGAAATTTCGTGTACCGCTCTTCGAGCTTCTTAAACCTTGGCTCCAGGTGCTTAACAATGTCTTCCTGATTGTTTGCTTTGGCAATACGAATCAGTTCACCGAAGATGGCCATTGCCTGATTCATTTCACGGTCTACATACTTCCAGATATTCTGTTTCCTTGAGGGAGAAATAATAGTTTAGCTCGTTTTCGTAAATGTCGGCCATACGCACCGTTATAGAGCGCGCCATATCCAGCGGCATGTTTCTTACGGGCTTCGTGGGGGCTCTATGGGTGTTGCTGGTCATCATTCCGGAAGGATCGTGACAGAGCTCCTGTAATACCTCGCCGCGTTATAATAAATTTCCAGAGGGACGGAGCATCATCACATTGTAAGGAACCGTTTTATCCGGAATTTCTGGTTCATCTTGTCGAGTACAGCCAGCGTGTTAATCCAGCTTTCCTTCGGCATATAAACCTTCGGCAAGGCAGGAGAGAAATTATTCCTGAAATTCATCGTCATGTTCAAATTTATTTCTGATCCAGAATGCACATCTTCACGACTCATATTTCCCCAAAGGAATTATTCATCATGTTATCGTACATCAGCTTCACTCCTCCTCTTCCGGTTTGTCCGGAAGCGTCAGGACTTGTTCGAATAGGCATAAAGCGATATACTAATCCCTCGAGCTAAAAATGGGTTCCAGGTTCAGGCAGCTATCCCCACCCACGTAACGGAATAGATGGGTCGTGTCCAGTCATTGTTGGCGATCGGGATCCATAATCATCAGAGTCCGCTTTCATCAGATGGCTGCGATCTGCTACAGATCCCAAAGATGGTATCCACGATCTTATCTGCATCTTCCGGCTTCCTACACCATTCTTTAATACCGCTTCCTATCTCTTTAATGAAAACTTCTTCGTTTGGAATAGTTTAATTCTGAACCTCCCCTGCGTCCTGACTTTCGCATCAGGGTTTCACTGGAGTATGAAGTTCATCAATCTTTCACATTGGTATATCCGGGCACCGACCTTTCGGTCCGTGAAAGGAACATGTCCCGGTGCCCTGCATATTTATCATGAGTCAGACTAGCGCAACCGCATCACTCTGATAAGCCTTTCGCTTCATTTGATCGATGTACAATCGGTATTCAAGAGACTTCAAATTGACGACACACATCTGTCCGCAGGTTCTCTACATCCTGAGCACCAAAGTGGGAAGGTATCAATATCTCCGGTGGTAAAGCCAGTGGCGTTAGGGCGGTGCTCTGCAGGTAATTCCAGTCGATATCACGAGGAAGTCAAACGATGAGAGCGGTCATGATCATCCCACCCTTCTTTCGCCACTTCAATGACCGGAACGGCTACAGACATTACACAGATGTTTAAAGCCCCTGCTACGGCGTAGGGACTTTTACTGCTTCAACTTTTCAGCTAGGCATATACCCAGACCAATCCAAATGGCAAACGTATAGAAAGAGGCAGCATAAGCATAATCCTTTCGCGGGGCTGGTAGGGATATTGATTTCAGGTATAAGACGATTGCGAGTCCGGTAAGAAGAAGAGCCCATTATGGTCCAGGCATCGTGCTTATCCTGTCTGTAATGCCAAGATCCATCCCGACAATACCTAAAATCAATGGAAGAAATAAAAAAGTATTTCTTGCTTTATTGTCCTTTCATTCCAAGGTTGGCCAGCTGATCCTGGGTGGGACCGAGTCTCATTTCATCTATCCCTTTAATCCTGCTGATCCAGTTTTTTTAAAATACCACCGTGACTCCTGAATATCATTCTGACGTCCGGCAAAATTCTGCCACGAAATATCTCCAGTACATATGAATCACCTGGTAATCTCCAGAAGAACTTAAGTTTTATGCAAAAGTTGGTTTTGATCCCCTTGATGCCGGGCCATTCTTGAGAAAATTTCAACATGATTCTTCCTGAGCAATTGCACATCCTCGGAAAATCGTGCTGTAAGCAGGGCCATAAATAGGACTTACTTTCCGTGTGGTCTCGATGTACTTATCTT
>JADKIC010000001.1 GCA_016721435.1 Bacteroidota bacterium | reverse complement strand
GATGAGAACCGATACATCGCGATCAACGACACTTCAAATTTCAGAGTAACCTTGAGAACACCTTCCGACAATTAAATTACCTGCATTTTGAACCTGCACAAGGAAGTAATTCCGGTAACGAGTTACTCGCCTGGACACCGGCAATGCTTCCCAATAATAGTTTCCGCATCGATTACAATCCCTTCTTGAAAGAAGATGGAATCTATGAACTGACTGTGCAAGCGAAAGATGAAACCGGAAACCTCAGTGGTGCGAATGACTACAAAGTACAATTTGAAGTGATCAATCGTAGTACAATTACCGAAGTGGTCAATTATCCGAATCCGTTTAGTACTTCCACAAGATTTGTATTTGTTTTAACGGGAGCTGAGGTGCCTACTGAATTCAAAATTCAGATCATGACGGTGAGTGGAAAAATCGTTCGTGAAATCATGAAAGAAGAACTCGGACCTATACGCATTGGAAGGAACATCACAGAATATGCCTGGAACGGAAAAGATGAATTCGGAGATCAGTTAGCGAATGGCGTTTACCTCTATCGTGTGAACACCGGCATCAATGGTTCCGACATAGAGAAAAGAACGACAGCTGCGGATTCCTACTTTAAGAAGGGATGGGGAAAAATGTACCTGATGCGGTAAGGGATATCCTCTGATAGAAAGCAGAGTTGTCTACCGGTTGAGCTACCTGACATTGATAAAACATCTGTCTTATTCCTTCCTACACCAACGCAGCCCGAAGGGCTGCGTTGGTTTTTTAAGGGAGGAGCGGGCTTTTCGGTTACCTATATGCTGTGCCTACGGCACATTCCCTCCATCTCCCATCCCCCCTCCATCTCATCCCGTAGGGATGTAACACTGGTAACACCGGTACACCCTCCATCTCCCATCCCGTAGGGATGTAACAC
This sequence comes from Bacteroidota bacterium, assembly GCA_016721435.1. Classification (GTDB taxonomy): domain Bacteria; phylum Bacteroidota; class Bacteroidia; order AKYH767-A; family OLB10; genus JAJTFW01. Next base: position 219,626 of record JADKIC010000001.1, on the reverse strand, counting down.
TGGTAACACCGGTACACCCCCTCCATCTCCCATCCCGTAGGGATGTAACACTGGTAACACTGGTAAACCCTCCATCTCCCATCCCGTAGGGATGTAACACTGTAACACCGGCATACCCCCTCCATCTCATCCCGTAGGGATGCAACACTGGTAACACTGGTACACCCCCTCCATCTCCCATCCCGTAGGGATGTAACACCGGTACACCCCCTCCATCTCATCCCGTAGGGATGCAACACTGGTACACCCTCCATCTCCCATCCCGTAGGGATGAAACACCGGTAACACCGGTACAACAACATACCCTCCATCTCCCATCCCGTAGGGATGAAAAATAGCACATGGTTATGCAGACGAAAAAACTATCTGATGGAGTATAAATGTAGAATGTTGGAGTAGGACTGTCCCGAAAAACGACTTCCCTCGAGACCAACAAGGGTAACGATGGCGTTGGCCTACATCTCTGTTTCTCTGCTAAAAAACCCTTTTACTTGACCACTACCGTCTTTCTAACGGTTTCACTTTGTTCTAAACGGATATAATCCTTTGCCGTAAGCGTTAAAGAGGTCACTTCAACATTCAAGACCGCCTCCCACTGAAATTTAAAGATAGCTTCTCCGTTGCTGGTGGTAAACTCTTCATCGAATACATCAGCCCGTACTCCGGTTTGTGGATTTACCACACTGTCTTGACGAAGAACCACGGCAGCTGAAACCGGACGGCCAAGGGTGTCAACTACTGTTATGATAGCTTCGCAGGGCTCCGTTTTTTTACAAGATGAGACTGTTAATAGTCCGGCTAAAGCCAGTGTCAGAGGATCAGGTAACGATTCATGGTTAGTTTTGCTTTTCCTTTTACGGGAATAGTAGAATGATTGTTCAAATTTAGTTAAACTTGCAACAGAAACCGGAATAATAATATTCCAATTGTCACAACTCAAAAGTAGTTAATTCCCAATAATATGAAAAAAGCCATCCTAATATGTATGGTCCTTGTTGCTACCCTGGCACAGGGCTCCTTCGCTCAAAAAAAGAAGAAAATGACCGAAACCTCGTCAAAAGACACCCTCATTCAGATTACTACCGACCTCGGTACCATGAAATTAAAGTTGTACAAAGAAACGCCCCTCCACCGTGCCAATTTTATTAAACTGGCCAGTGAAGGATTTTACGATAGCCTTCTTTTCACAGAGTTATAAAAGGCTTTATGATTCAAGGTGGTGATCCGAAGTCCAAAAATGCGAGTCCGGGTCAGCCTTTAGGCGCCGGAGACGTTGGGTATAAAATTCCCGCGGAATTGGTAGATACTCTTTTTCATAAGAAAGGTGTACTTGCGGTAGCGAGAGATGGAAATCCTGAAAAAGCTTCCAGTGGTTGTCAGTTTTATATTGTACAAGGCAAACCGATGACCGCGAGTGAAATAGAACAGGCAGAACAGCGCATGGATTTAAGATGACAGAAACTCAAAAGCAAGCGTATATGACCATCGGTGGTTCACCCTGGTTAGATCGGAATTATACCGTTTTCGGCGAAGTGATTGAAGGTCTGGATGTGATTGATAAAATCGGGGATGTGAAAACACTTCCCGGTGATCGTCCCGAGAAAGATGTAAAAATGACCGTAAAGGTAATTGTCGAATAAATTCCTGAATTCTATTGAATAATCATTTGAAAGTTTATCGTAGTCATCGCTGACACGAATACGCTTCTCTCCATCCTATTGCCTGTACCCCTGCATGTCGAACAACAGCATACATACATTAATTGAGGAAGCACGCTCTTTTTCTCCTTCTAGTAAGGAGGAACTGGAGCAATTCCGGTTGCGCTTTCTCGGCAAGAAAGGTGTGCTGAATGATCTCTTTGCTAAAATGAAAGAGGTGGTTCCGGAAGAACGAAAGTCATATGGCCTGATGGTTAATGAACTGAAAGTGGCTGCGGAAGAAAGAATAAATACTTTCAAGGAACAATTTGAACAATCGGAACAATCCACCGACTCCGGTCAGGATTTGACTTTGCCCGCTTATCCTATGTCATCGGGCACATTTCATCCATTGACTATCGTAAGAAGACAGATCATTAATATCTTTTCCCGCATAGGCTTCAACGTTAGTGATGGTCCGGAGATAGAAGACGATTGGCATAACTTCTCTGCACTGAATTTCCCTCCTGAACATCCTGCTCGAGATATGCAGGATACTTTCTTCATCAATCTGGAAGCAAGTCCTGCGCATTACAAGGGTCCGCTGGCATTGCGAACACATACTTCATCTATTCAGGTGCGGGTGATGGAGAACCAGCCTCCTCCGATCCGAACAATTTGTCCGGGAAGGGTGTACCGCAACGAAGCGATTTCTGCGCGGGCGCATTGTTTCTTTCATCAGGTAGAAGGATTTTATATTGATGAAAAAGTTTCCTTCGCTGATTTGAAACAGACCTTACTTTATTTTGCACAGGAGATGTTTGGAGCAGAAACTAAAATTCGCTTGCGCCCCTCCTATTTTCCGTTTACGGAGCCGAGTGCTGAGATGGACATCAGTTGCACCATTTGTAAGGGCAAGGGCTGCAATATCTGTAAGTACACCGGCTGGGTGGAAATATTAGGATGTGGTATGATTGATCCTGCCGTTTTGGAGAATTGTAAAATCGATGCTGAAAAATACAGTGGATTCGCTTTCGGAATGGGGATTGAACGTATCACGATGTTGAAATATTCCATCAAGGATCTGAGGATATTTTCAGAAAACGATGTACGCTTCCTCGATCAGTTCAAAGGGGTAAGATAGATTAAGGCGACCGGAAAATTACTTCTTCGGCTTACCGATAACGTTATACTCGCCTTCTCCTTTCAGAATAGCATTGTACAAGGTGGGATTACCCAGCACCAACAGCGCCTCTTTCATGACCTGATCGTGCCTGAACATGTATTTGAATTTGCCGGTCTGGAAATGGTAACGAGGTACAATTTCCTGCTCGATCAATGATTTTAGTTCCGCTTTAAACAGCTTGAGATCTTCTGCTTTATCATGGTTTAGCCCTTTGCCCAGTGCTTCCAGTTCATTGCTGATTCCGGCATAGTACTTTTCACGCTGAACGGTTTTCTTTAATGTCGCGAAAGCACTTTCTGTTTGCGTGGAATAATCAAATTTGCGGGTATTGATATAGCTGACAAAATCCTGATAATCGTTGTCACTGAAAACAAATTCATCGGCAGCTGCAATGGAGTCGTGCTTCTGGCGGAAGTGCGTGGCGTAATCAAAAATAATCAGGTTACGGGAGAGGCTTCTGGCAATATTGCTGGTATCGCCGGGAGCTACATAACGGTCAGGGTATACCGCAGAGCCATCGAAAACAGTACGGCCGTTCTTTGTCTTGAAAGGCTTCATCAACGAATCGGGCACTTCCGTTACTGCACCTCCATCTTCTACCCCATGATGGTAAATACGTGTTTGCACACATCTCCCGCTGGCAGTAAAATACTTGGCGACTGTCAATTTCATCTGTGCATTAAAGGAAAGCGGACGGGTTTGCTGCACCAATCCTTTCCCATAGCTCCGTTGACCAATGACTACACCGCGGTCCAGGTCCTGAAAATTTCCGGCGGTAATTTCACTGGCAGAAGCGGAATTCTTATCGACGAGTACGGCCACACGGATGTCGGGAGCAATCGGATCTACTTTAGCGTGATAGACATTATTAGATCCTTCCGTTTTTCCTGTTTGTGTCACCAGTAATTCTCCTTTTTTAATAAACAGATTCAACATCTGCACCGACTCTTCCAGCAAGCCACCGCCATTTCCGCGAAGGTCAAATACCAATGATTTAAGTCCGGGATTTTTCTGAAGTTCTACCAGCGCATCATGCACTTCATTGAAACAATTCTGGAGGAATTTATCGAGTTTAATATATCCAACACTATCATTCAGCATCCCGTAATAGGAGACATTCTTCACTTTTATCTCCCCTCTGGTCACTGTTTTTTCCATGGGCTGAGCTACTCCTAATCTGGAGAACTCTAACTTTACGGTAGTACCGGCCTGGCCTTTAATCAAATCATCGATTTCCTCCGGAGCCAGTCCTTTAATACTCCGGCCATTCACGGCGAGCAGCACATCTCCGGCACGGATATCCGCCAATTGAGCAGGGAAACCTTCATACACATTGTAAATAATGATGCTGTCGCCCATGCGGAACGAAGAGGCACCAATACCTCCGTACTCGGTACTTACATGCTTCATCCGGTAATCCTCGATCTCCGCTTCGGGGTAATAATTAGTGTAAGGATCAAGGGTTTTCAACATGGCATCTACTCCGGTTTTCATCAACTGGCCGGGATTCACATCGTCCACATAGTATTGGTTTACTTCCTTATAAACACTTGAAAAAATATCAATTTCCTTGGTAATCATGAAGAAGTCATCGGCAAAACTCCAGCATAAAATGGAGAAGGGCAATAACATCAGCAGCATAAGGCGGCGGCGTACAGGAGAAATGATTGGTGTCATGGTTAAATTTCAGAAGGATCAAAGATACAAGAACAACGGGTAATCAAAATCATTATTTTAGGCCCTATGAATATTAACGATAACAGACGCTATATCACCCTGCTCATCATCATCGTCCTGGGACTCTTTCTGGCATGGTCACTGAGTGGATTTTTAACTGCGTTACTCTCCGCTATCATTTTGTATGTATTGATGAAACCCCTCATGCGTTACCTGCTGGTAAAGCGACGGTGGAATAAAACCCCGGCTACCGTTGTGGCTATGATCATCACCTTTCTCACGATTCTTGGCCCTGTTTGGACATTATACGGCTTACTGGCATCTAAAATAAATTATGCACTTTCAAACAGTACGGAATTGATAGAAGGTCTGAGAACGATGGATCTTTACATTTTTGAAACGACCGGAATAAAAATTTTGAGTGAGGAAATGGTCAATAAATTGCAAGAGCTGGCCGGCGATATTATACCACAAATTTTGGGAGCTACTGCTGATATGCTGGCCACCTTTGGCATGATGTATTTTATCCTCTACTACCTCCTGACCAATCTTGGACAAAGCGAAAAAGCACTCGGGGAACTCCTGCCGGTAGAGGAAGAAAAAGCCATTCGTTTTGCAGCGGAATTGGAATCGGCTGTATTTTCAAATGTATTAGGGGCGCCTGTTCTTGCAGTTTTACAAGGACTAACAGCAGGATTTGCCTATTGGATTTTTGGATTAGACGAACCCTGGTTTTGGGGAGCCATTACCGGATTCATGTCATTTATCCCTCTGATCGGTACTGCCATCGTATGGATTCCGGCAGGGATTTATCAATTGGTGAATGGAGAAAACTGGCAGGGAATCGGCATCTTAATTTTCGGAGCTGTTGTTATCACCAATATCGACAATGTGTTTCGGTTCACATTGCAGAAGAAATTCGCTGATATACATCCTATGGTTACCGTGTTGGGCGTGATAGTGGGATTACAATGGTTCGGCATTACCGGAATTGTTTTCGGCCCCTTGCTGATTTCGTATTTCTTGTTGATGATTAAGATGTACAAAGAGGAATATCATTAGACCAACAATCACATCTGTTTTCAATAATTATCTCGTGAAATCCCAGTAAAGTTTTCCCGAACATAACAACAAACCGGTAGAGCAATTAAAATTTCAATTCCAGATCCAAACGTTTAAAAAGCAAAAGGCCCCGTATACTACGAGACCCTCTGCGACCTAAAACCTACCTGTCCATTTAATTTACTGTATAGGAATTATCTGTTCCATACGCACTCAACATCTTTTTCAGTTTCTGACGCGCCATATGAATTCTAATCTTCACTGTACCCAACGGCACTGCTAAATACTTTGCAATTTCTTCATATTTATAACCTTCATACGACATCATAAAAGGAGTGCGCAAACTATCTGTCAGGCTATCCAGCGCTTCATTGACTTCAGTCATTACTAAACGACCATCACCTTCATTCTTCACAGATGGGCCGGAATGATTGAGCAGGTATTGGTTCTCTGTATCATCGTTCACAACAGAACCATTCACCATACGACGATAATTATTAATGAAAATATTTTTCATGATCGTATAGAGCCAACCTTTTAAATTCGTTCCATCCTGAAATTTTTCTTTGTTGTTAAAAGCCTTTAACATGGTTTCCTGAACAAGATCATTTGCATCTTCAGGATCTTGAGTTAATTTTAGGGCGTAACCGCGTAAAGCTTTGTAATGCTCTTTTACCTGGTGATTGTATTCGATTTGTGTCATTTTGTTTAGGTTTTAAGTAATAATCTTCAACAAAGATAAGGTCTTTCCAACGAACCCTGCAAGACTTTTTGTTTAATTTTTCTTGTATTTTGTTAAACAACACTTAAGCGACTGATAATCAAGGTAAAAAGTTTTAAATACTGATTTTAAACAACTTAAAAAGAAACAAGCACCCACAAAAACTCCGATTACACACATATTATGTTTATTTCTCTTGAAAAATGAATAAACACTATTGGAACCTATTTGTTGAACCATAAATACAAAGCAAAGTATGAAGGCCAGTTCAAATATAAGAAGTGAAAAAACCATTCAGCGAAAGTCAAAATCAGTTGTGAACACCATCCTTTTAACTGCTGAAGAAAAAAATTTAACAGAAGAAATCTTACACCATCAATTCATCAACAAAGAAACACCTCTTCGCGCAGATGCTTTTGAACATTCGCCCGGAGAAAAGATTTCAATTATAGCCGGTCATGTAAAGGAGATCCTGCATACACTTGGGCTGGACCTGAATGATGAAAGTATTCGTGATACTCCGCTGAGAGTGGCGAAGATGTATATCAATGAAACGTTCCGCGGCCTGGATCCGGAAAATAAACCCACGGCAACCTTATTCCACAATCATTACAATTATAGTCAGATGCTGGTAGAGAAAAATATTACGTTCTACTCTACCTGTGAACACCATCTTGTACCCATCATTGGTAAAGCCCATGTTGCCTACTATTCATCAGGCAAGGTAATCGGGCTTTCTAAACTGAATCGTATTGTAGATTACTACGCGCGGAGACCACAGGTGCAGGAACGTTTAACGATTCAAATTGCAGAAGCACTCAAGGAAATTCTTCAGACTGAAGATGTAGCCGTGGTGATTGATGCTACCCATTTATGCGTTGCTTCCAGAGGAATTCAGGATGTACACGCTGCAACGATTACGGCTGAATATTGCGGTAAATTTAAAAACCGTGATGTAAGAACGGAATTTCTTCAATATATAAAGTAAGGTCCGTTGCATCAGAAGGATTGTTCTACTACCGAAAAAGTAAGTGGAAACGCTGTTTTCTGAAATCCATTTTTCTCTGGAATTAAAAGCGGTGTAAAAAATAATTCCATCGAAAAAAAGATGATCTGCTGATTTCCAAAACGGAATCAAAAATTCAATTCGCCTTAATATAATCGAGTAAACTGATTAATTCCTGCATGGTCGATAGGGTGCGCACATTTTTAGGGAAATGAATATTAGCCTGAAGAATCTGTCCGCCGCCAATTAAAATATTTGCCTGAGGAAAATCTTTTGATAATTTATTGGCTATAGTGAGAGGACTATGTGCAGCTATTGCCGTCGTTAACACGGTGAGCATAAAATCCGCTTTATAAATGGTCATTACCGGACTCAGATCATCCAGAGGAAGATTCGGCCCCAGATAACTCGAATGATGTCCTCGGGAACGGATCAGATAATTGGCGAAGAGCAATCCGATTTCATGGGGCTCATGGGCGGGCAGGAAGAGTAAAAACCGTTTGGCTCCGGGTGTAAGATTCTTCGGCTGGGAATCAATGGCAACAAACAATTTTTGTCGGATGAGGTTGGTAATAAAATGTTCATAGGCCGGATTGATAGACCCCGTTTGCCACATCACACCTACTCTCGATAAAAATGGAAACACCAGACTTAAGAAGGAGTCTTCCAAACCATGTTGAAGAATATTAGCAGCAAGGATCTTTTCAAAAGCCACTTCATCCAGACTAAACATTGCCTTTGTTAAGGATTCAATCTGTACGATACGATCTATTGCATCTAAGGTCAACTCCATTACCAATCTGTCCAGCTCCTCCCTTCCCATCTTTGTAATCTTGGAAATTTTATGTCCCTGACGATTGAGCATCGCAACACTCAGCAACATTTTGATATCATCGTCATCATAATAACGGATATTCGTAGCCGTACGTTTAGGTTGCGGAATTCCATAGCGTTGCTCCCATATACGCAAGGTATGCGGCTTTATTCCTGTGAGTGCCTCGACGTCTTTTATGGAGAAATGATTCATTTGCTATTGATTCTATTTTCTATCTGAAACCGAACGGAATGCAGATCTGGTAGTATAACAAGCTACGAACTATAATGTTTTCGCAAAACTACCTTAATTAATTCACGTTGCAGAATTAATTCAGCCAGCTTGTCGACGGCTTTGCAACCATACCCTGCCGGCAATAGATGCTCTGGCAGATCAATATGATAGAGCAATGCAGGGATACGATCGGATTCATTTTTACACCAATACCGAAGCTGTTCGGCAAGCTGCAAACGGTAGTGTTCAAAACTCACCGGCATGTCCGCATTAAAATTTACCGTATAGCCGAATCGTTCAAAATCTTTCACGGCCTGTTCCGACATCGCTCTTAAAAAAGCAAGGTCATGTCGATATTTCTCCAGTTGTTCTTCTTTCAAGTTCTATCTTCGTCAGACTAATTATGACATGAAAATACGGCCCTTGTTTGAATTCTCAAAATATGCACTTCACAAAAGTATAGCCTTCTGCTTTTTTTTACTGGCATTCCCTATTTCTTCTATGGCACAAGGAGGATATCGTCCTCATCCTTTTCTTTCGCCCATGTGGCAGGCTGATATAGAATATCTCGAGCCCAGTCAGGTAGAAGACACCACAATGGAAAATGGATTTGCCGGCGGTGCTTTTTCATTTCGTCTTCCGCTGTATACAGGGAAAGATTGGCTCTCGGCAGATGGTGGCAAACCCTTCTATGCGATACTTGCTCAGGGAAGCGCTGCCTATCGCATCAGTCAACTGGATTTTCTGGAACCTGATCGCCTGCTAACGTTGGGGCGTATAGGCGTAACAGGTTTAATGGCACGCGGCTTAAGAAATTTATTCCTGCTAAATATAAATGCCTCATTGCCCTCCCAATCTTTTTCATTCAGTCCGGCCTATATTCGGTTTGGAGGTGCTCTGGTCTGGCGGAAACTCTATCATAACAATACCTGGTGGCATACGCTCGGTGTCATTTACTCGCCCATTGCCGGCCGTGACTTACCATTACCACTCGTGGGTTTCGGTGTCAAATTGGGGAACGATGATCAGATCCAATGCACCTTCCCCTTTAACCTGAGTTATACGCATATCTTTTCAAAGAAATTCAGTCTGAGCGCGCGTATTCAGAATATGGGAGGATATCATTATTTGAAGGCCGACAGTGTTTACACCGAAGAACCACTGCTGTACCGCTTTCGGTATCCTCGCGTGGGTATCGTGGGTAGATTATATACGTATCGGCATGTTGTTATTACACCGGAGGTAGCCATTGTGGGCAGAGGAAGATTGACGATGGATGATTATACCGCACGCCAGCAACCCAGTTTCTTTTTTCGCCTGAGTGTACAAGTCCGCTTTGGGAAAAGAGCAATTGCAGCATCGATACTCAACTTCGATCCCGGTGATTCCGGCTTCGATCCTGCTTATCTTGTAGAATAATCTAAGATGTTAATAAATGCAAGCAGGTATGTGTTCCCCTTCTCCTGTATATCGGGAGTAATTTTGAGAAACTAAATCCATCCTGCTTTGTTATTCAGCCATGAAGAAAGTCCTTATTGCCGGCGGTTCCGGTTTGATTGGAAGAAGACTCACTCAACTTTTGCAGGAAGAAGGCTATGAAGTCATGTGGCTGAGCAGATCGGCTTCCGACAGTGGAGATGTTAAAACCTTTATATGGAATCCCGCAAAAGGGGAGATTGATCCGCAGGCTATCATGGAGGCAGATGCGTTGATCGCTCTTTCGGGAGCAGGTGTGGCAGATGGAAGATGGACGGAGGCCTATAAAAAGAAAATTATTGAAAGCCGCTTACATGTCGCTTCAACTTTACTGGATGCCCTCAATAAAACCCGGCACCATGTGCAATGTCTGTTGACCGCTTCAGCCATTGGAATATATGGCGACAGAGGAGAAGAACTCCTGACAGAATCAAGCACGACAGGTAGCGGATTTCTGAGCGAGACCTGTTCCTATTGGGAAGCGGCTTACTCGAATTCACCTATCCGTACCGTTAGTATCCGCATCGGTATTGTGCTCTCTAAAGATGGAGGTGCCTTACCGGAGATGGCAGGGCCGATGAAAGCGGGAATTTGTCCGGTACTTGGAAGTGGTCAACAATACATGAGCTGGATTCATATCGATGACCTCTGCCGGATATTTATACATGCACTAAAAGAAAATCAACTGCAGTCCGTCTACAATGCTGTTGCACCCGCACCGGTGACCCATCAGACGTTCATGCACACCTTGCGAAAAACCCTAGCACCCTATTCAATCACTATTCCGGTACCGGCCTTCCTCCTGAAATTATTCCTCGGCGAGAAAGTACGATTGTACTGGACAGCGCACGCGTGAGTGCTGATAAAATACTACACACCGGATTTCAATTTAAATTCAGAGAACTTTCTGCTGCATTAAAAAATATTTATGGCCGCTAAACCGATTGTCAGCATACACTGGTTTCGACGTGACCTTCGTCTGGATGACAATGCCGCATTGTACCATGCGCTGCGCAGCGAGTTCCCTGTTGTTCCTGTTTTTATTTTTGACAATGCGATTCTTGATAAACTGGAAGACAAAGATGATAAACGCGTTCTCTTCATACATCGTGAGCTGGAAAAAATCCAACAGCAATTAAAAGAGATAGGATCAACAGCAGATGTGAGATTCGGCAACGTCATAGATTGTTGGGAAGCGCTGCTGAAAGAGTACACCGTTAAAAAAGTTTTTACCAACCGCGACTACGAGCCTTATGCCCTCCAGAGAGATGCGGAAATGGCTGAATTCTTCAACGAGAATGGAATTGCATTCCATACCTGCAAGGACCAGGTCATTTTTGAAACCAACGAAATTCTCAAGGACGATGGAAAGCCGTATACCATCTACACCCCTTACTCCAGAAAATGGATGGCGAAGCTCGATGAATTTTATCTCAGCTCTTATCCCACTGAAAAATACTTTAAGCATTTTTTCAAACAAGCGGTAAAGAAAATTCCGGGCTTGTCAACCATTGGTTTTAGCGAAAGCAAATTTCACTTTCCGCCGGATACAACACCTGATGCTATTTTAGAAAACTATGCTTCAACCCGGGATATACCCGGCATAGAAGGCACTTCGCGTCTGGGAATTCACCTTCGTTTCGGGACCATTTCTATTCGTAAGATGGCTGTAAAAGCAAGAGGGATTAGTTTCTCGTGGTTAAATGAACTCTGCTGGAGAGAATTTTACATGATGATCATCTGGCATTTTCCGCATGCGGCCACGGCTGCATTTAAGCCCGCCTATGATCATATCCAATGGCGAAATAATGAAGAAGAATTTGCGGCATGGTGTGAAGGACGAACCGGGTATCCGATAGTGGATGCCGGCATGAGGGAGTTAAATGCAACGGGGTATATGCATAACCGTGTGCGCATGATCGTTGCCAGTTTCCTCACCAAACATCTGCTCATCGACTGGAGGTGGGGAGAAGCCTACTTCGCAAAAAAATTACTCGACTTTGATCTCAGTGCCAACAACGGCGGCTGGCAATGGGCGGCAGGAACAGGTTGTGATGCCGCGCCCTACTTCCGCATCTTCAACCCCTACGAGCAAACTAAAAGATTCGACCCCGATTTCCTCTACATCCGTAAATGGGTTCCCGAGTTCGAAGACTTCACCTACCCACCACCGATAGTGGAGCATAAATTTGCACGGGAAAGATGCCTGGCCGTTTATAAAAATTCTCTTACCAAATGAAATGAATTGATGAGTTGATGAGTTGATGAGTTGATGAATGTTTTCACTAAATATAAACTTTTATACAAAGAAAAGTCCTCCGTGCCCCCTCAGTGGCCTCAGTGACTTAGTGGTGAAAATGAAAAATTTATAGGTAGACGAATATCTATATTCCCTTAATATTTTGATGAGCCGCAGTCTCCTTCGCTGAAGCTACGAAGACCGAGGGAGCCGCTATAACTTCATTAAATTAATCATTCATACATCACATCTTCAAATCAACACATTTTCAAATTAGAATTTGATTGTTTTCGACGACACACTTTCCGAATCAGTAATAAGATTGACCAGATAAACCCCATTCACGACCCCATTCATCGGTATCTCTCCCGTCACATACCCTCCACTTATCACTTCCACTTTCTTCTCAAACACCAACCTCCCTTCCATATCAAACAACCGCAAACTCCCTTTTCTCCCTTTAAGTTTGGAGGCGTTGACGTGAATCATATTCCATTCACTATTGTACCAGGCTTGAAAAAACACTTGCTGCTTTTCATCATTTTCGGTTATGCCTACCGCAAGCGTATCACAAGGCGAGCCCACCCATGCACCGAGTTCGTAATCGGGATTGTTGGGCAGGCCGTAATACGTTCTTGCACCACCTAAGTAAAAACTAAATGGTTGAAAATCGCAAGCGAGGCCGAGTGAATCGGGTTGGTTGATGACGGAGAGGTGGGTGTAAGGGTAATAATTCTCAAATGAACTTCCTAGGTAGATTTTATTATCCGGAGCACGTCTAAGTGATCCCATACCTATGGTACGGTTGGGCATCCAGAAAATTGGGGTTTTAGAAGCTGAAATATCCGGAGCAGTTAAGTCAAATTGAAATAGAGAATCGACGCTGGTTATTGTACTATTTTGAGAAAAGGCACTAACATATAATTTTGTTTCATCCGGTGATAAGGCACAAGAGGAATACCAGGGAATGATTCCCGGCCATTGATATGGTTGAATATTTACAAAATTGGAAAAATTCCCTGTACATCTATCAAAATCGTACAATTCAATCAAACCGTTAAATGTAACAAGTAATGTCTTTAATCCATTTTTAGTAAAAAGCAACTGGCCACCATTATCAATATGCAATGTGCCGATTGATTGAATTAAAGGACCACTCACTCCTGAACTATCCAATAGATATACATAAAAATCATTATTATAAATTAATGAAGGGGGAGGAATATAGCGTTTAAATATTAACCACCAATCTCTTCCATTCCCATGTCGCACCGCGGTAAGGCCATCAAATGCCGGGAGGTTGTTGAGTTGGATATTCTTTTGAACCACAATACCTGAGTCATTATTCGCCTTGTGGTTGATGATGGAGTAATGGAGACCGTAAGGTGCTATTCCAACCACTCCAACGCTGAATAAAAAGGATATTGAATCATTACCGGGTTGAGGTAATAATAGAAGTGAGTGATACCAATCTTCACCATAAACTGAATCAGAATTACTCAAAACACTATTATATTTATTATAAATGCATAATTTCCCAAAATTCACACTCTGCACTTTGTTGTAATTCGCATACAGATACAGACCAAAAGTGTCATTATATAAAGAAACTGTTCCACACCTGCTTTTAACATTTGATCTAAAAAATTGTGGTGATTGAGGATTGATCCAATTTATAGCTGCACTGTCTCCAAAAACCCAATAGTTATTATTTGGAGTTTGAGAAAATGACACCTCTATCCATAAGCAAAAAATCAATAATGGTAATGTTCTATTCTTCATTGTTAATGTCGAACAACTAATTTAAGTACGACCGGATTATCATTTTCACGTTGCAGATGTATGAAGTAAGTTCCATCATTTAATCGATCAACATCAAAAGTTCCATTTGAATAAAATTGAGAAAGTATCCGGTTTTGAATATCACAAATCATAACCCAACCGTTAAATAGTTGATTGTTATTTATAATGGTACAGGTTTGACGGGTAGGATTTGGATAGATAAAGTAATTTAAACTATTGTCCGCTTTATCGAGCGTTGGATTCATCATTCTCAAATTACTTTCCAAAGGAGCATCATGAACCTCTTTAAATAAAATATTGCGTGACATAAATGAAGCGTCACCTGTAATTAGCGAATTACACAAAGCCACACTGTCCAAATAAGTTGTATCTGTTGAAGTGTAAACAATCGCACTGTATTTTCGATTCGAATAAATATAATGAACTGACTTTAGCGCACTTTCCTGAGAGTTGGTGTCATCAATAGCTGAAAGTGTTTCTAGTGCAAGAGCATAATCACCATTTTGTGCATAATACGTCACATTGTCAAAATGCTGAACATTGCTTTGATTAAATTCCTGATAGAACTCCACGAAGGAGTCATCTGCATTATCATCCAAAACAAGCATTGTTGTGTCGAGTCGTAGGGCCTTATACGTAGAAATTTTACCGTTGTAAGTAAAGGCTTGTGCATACGATTCATCATAACGCGCAGAATCCCCTATTACATATCCATAAGATTGATTACGTGCAGCTGCTGTTTGTAATAGAGGACATAATATTGGATCATCAATAGAAGTTGAATTAATAGTACTAACTGCACTCCCATTTGGCTCAAACTCATCATCAAGTAATGGGTCAAAATACCATGGGGCAAAAGTTCCAGGGAAAGATGTTATTCCATCTACTCTTGCAGTAGAGTTATCAATCCATCGGTTGTCATCGGTACGGTTGGCATTTCCCTGTGTACCAATCCAACCCAAATCAAATAAAACACCTGACTCGCAATTGTCAAATTCATTTAAAGAAAATGATGCCCATCCATGATTTCCTCTGAATTGTACACCATACCCTAAATCCTTAAATGCACGTCCACCGGCCTGATCATGGCTGCTGATACAAGGCACAATATTATTATCTGATAAAATTCCTATTAGATTGTCCATTAACGGGTGCTGAGTTCCAACTTGCTGAATGCTGTTGGAGCGGATGGTAGCCAACGCACACCCTTGCATCCAAATTCCAATGCCATTTGGGAATACTGTCTGGTTATCCCTGTGAAAATTGATTTCATTTTCTTCAATAGCCGGTTTCAAATCAATGATGAAAAGATACCAATGCGGGCTTGTTCTACCTGTGAATTACTTCCAATAATATTATTGAAAATCCTGACTCTGGGATTTATATTGAGAAAAGTTTCTTGAGCCGGAATCCGCCATGCCAATGGATTAGAAACATGAATTGCAGTGCCTTCAAAAGAAGTAGTATTTATTAATGCAGCATTATTAAATACATTTTCTCCGATATGACAAATTACTTCAGCTCCTATATCAAATACCCTGGCACCAACATTATAATTGTCAAAAACATTGGAGCGGGTGATGTAGATCTGCTTACTTCTGTTCTCAATAGCATTAATCCCCAAGCCCCTTATCCTAAAATCTACATCATCATCTCCAAATAAATTATTGAAGACTTTTAAAGTCGCATCCCCTTTTATATAAATTCCATTTTCACTATTTCTAAAAACATTTTTTGTGGTAGAAGTAGCAAGTGTGGCTCCAATTAAAATATTTCTATCGGCTCCTGAATTAAATTGCGAACCAAATATAGCAGAGCCCGCTATTCCTCTACTAGACCAGCCCTCATATATATTAATATCATCAAATTCGGTATTATAACATTCAAACCCGGAGTTATAAAATTGTACTCCAAACATCGATTTACTGATCTCATTTCTGAGTGTAGCACTAGTCGAATCCCCCAAAACAAACCGTTCCACATCGTTCAGCCGAATGGCAGCGAATTTATGCACATTATCATATGGAGCCATTAATAAGTTGCCTGAGCTGGAATAGGTGTTAGAGTGGATGGAAAAAAGATTTTTGGTTGTAGTTAGTGGATTTTGTTGAATAACATTCCCATAGTTGGCTACATCAATATCAATATAGTTATTGGTGAAATCTATGTTTTCAATGATGTATTCTGCTCCGTTTTTTAAAGTAATAGCACTTTTAGCTTCAGAAATAGAGGTTCTGTTTGTGCTACTTTGGTCAATAAAAAGTCGAGGTTCCCGTTTATCAAGTAACCTTTCCGCTTCGATTCCATCCCACATAGCAGCAGGAATAGTTCTGTCACAACTTTTAATACTGCATCCTTGCAAAATGAGTAAATGATCATCTAAAATTCTAATTTTACTATTCTCATTCATCCTTAAAATGACATCACGAAACGCTATATCCCGGTCAATTATTAAATCTCCGTTGATGCAAATGGTATTGCTGTTTGGTGTTTGAGACGTGTTCGGATAAACAACGGGAATCCATCCTTTAATATCATAAATAGGCTCAAAATCATCATTCGCTTTTAGGAAATATGGATTTAACATTTGTTGAGAAAGCTGGCTTGAGAAAACATGATTTTCAAATGTCGTTCCTTGACTTGGATTTAAAGAAATTGAATTTGATATACAATCGCAACATTCTGTTACATAAACTTCCATTACGTCGGGAATTGAACATGGAAATCCACTTTCTAAAAGAGATAGCGTTATTGTATATGTTTCCCCAATTGTTGCAGGTAATAGTATTTCACAATCCGTGGAACAATTAGGAATATTACCGGACGTTCCGGAAATAGTCCAATTATAAGTTCCACTAATAGTTATGGTTGGGTCTGAATCAAGGATTGCGGTTAGTTTAATAGTTGGCCCAGTAACACCATCTGAACAAACCGTAAGATCTTCTCCAATATCCACATGATTTACGGGTGCTCGCAGTATCTCATACTCACTACTCCGACTCCAGCATGTACCATCAAACACATACACCTGATAGGAAGTTGTTTGCTCTGGGTTTACCACAATAGTAGAACACATGGGAGTAACTCCATCAGGATTACATGAACCACTAAATGTTTCCAATCCGGTAGAAGGTGTCCATAAGTAGGTGTAATACTCATAATTTGAAGGCGCCGGGTTGATTGATGCTGTTAACTGGAATGATGTATTGCAATTGCCTGAAGTAGGATTTGAGGTTACATTAACTATTGGACGCGCATCAACTGTAATCGTTGCAGTTGCAGTTGAATTATTCGCATCGGTAACTGTAATCGTGTAAACTCCTGTGTTTGTTTGATGTGCTGTAAATGCTATAACAGAATCGGGCTGGGAGTAGCTTGTACTACTATTAGGAGATGTTTCAACTATAGTATACGGAGATACACCACCGGTAATTATTATTGAGGTAGTAGAGGGTTCAGTACTGGTACTTGTACAAATATGATCATCCGTAACATTTAAAATAAATCCGGGAAGTTTTTGTGAGATGCGAGTGAGGGAATAATTTGAAATAGGAACAAATGTCCCGTTTGAATTTGTTGAAACAGGAAGTTCATTGCTCGTAATCAGATAATAATTATCATAACCAACGGGAGTTGGCGGAATACTTGTTACAGGGCTTCCCGTTATTCCACCTGTAATGTCAACACTGATTAACCTTTCATAACGAATGGGGTGGGTAGAAAGGCCGACAGATTGAAAAATATCATCTAAATACATATGAAAAGAATTTCCACCCAGGTTTAGCACAATAAGCTCATTCCCTGCAGCACTTTCAAAGAGCCAGGCATACACCACTCTTACTGAAGTGGTATTAACACCAGTATTATAGAGATAGGGTAAATCCTGGTCGTCTATACCGGTAAAATTAACTTTATATGCATCGGTTGCATAACGGGCAGCTTTGGCAATTTGATTATATGCTGCTCCTAGAGCCGTGAATTCATATTGATTTGTTGAGGAAGGATAATTGCCACCACTGATCGATGAAAAGCCATCCTGGGAGTCAAAAATATTTCCGAAAATCACATCACTGCTCATGGTATGCGTAATAATTGAGTTAATGTTTTGCGATTCCAGATAACTTAATGCCATTGCAGCATGAAACAAGCCATGTGCCCATGTACCTATGGTTCCTTGACCGGATGTGCGTAAATTAAATTCTGTAATCCATGTTTTCAATGGATATGCTGAAAGTGACCCTTCATTGAAGCTATTGATTAGTAGCAGTTCATGACCCTTTAACCGTTCAATTTCTTTAAATGGCCGGGAAAGCATGGTTTTAAGATTCGCATTACTTCCACTAAAAGGCTGACTTCCTAATCCATTCCCATAATATTGATGAATAGTAATGGCATCAATTTGAGCTTGAGGGTCAAGGTTGGCGAGCACTCTTTCCAACCATAGCCTTCTTCTTCCCGGTGAATCATCTCCTTCATCACATCCAATCACGGCCACTTTCACATCTGCAAAAGGTGATATAGCTTTTAACTGACTCGTCCAGTCATTGCAAGCCAATGCATAGTCACTCGCATTTGGAAATTTATTTCGATGGTGGGCTTCGTTCAGATAAAACTCATTGCCAAGTTCAACATATTTTACAGGTAGGTTAATCTGATGAGCCCTGTACAAACTTGCCAATTGATAATGAAAATCGGAGGTGAGCATATTAAAAAGATAAACAGGTGAAGCCCCCAATTCATCCACATGTGGTTTAATGTTTATCATTTCATTTCCACCGGGGTTGGCAGCTTTATATTTCTCCTTTTCGTACAACCATCCCTCTGGTAGTTCATGTTCCTTTAAAAACCATCCTGCCCGCCAATCCCAATAGTTGGCAGTGGTGCCGGAAGGTATTCGTAATGATTTCACATTTTTCTCTTTCAAGAGGTCCACGTTCGCATAATCCTGCCAACTTTTTCCAGGTTCAATGGTATTGCTTCCATTGTAGCCGTAAATAGGTTCTTCCGCTACAAAAGAATGATACCAGCCTTCATCAGTATTGTTTCTATCTACCACAGGAAAAATATCTAAAATAATGATAGGATCTGTCCCGATTGTAATTAATCCATATGTGTACGGAACAAGTGCAGAGGTAATCTGACCGGTATTTGCATTTCCTCCGAGACTTCCCTTACCCAAATCTTTCCAAACAGAATTATTCCAGTTAATGACTTTTATATTGGATGAATCAAGTACACAGCAGCCAATGGAATCCCAGCTCAAAGTAACATAGACATTGCTGGTGCCTGTTTTGCGTTGCAAATCCCAATAATTGCATGGACTGATTTCCCCTATAGTGGTATCAGTTGATGTACCTGCCTGCTGAGGGCTATAGAAGTACTGCGCAGAAAAAGCATCTGTAGCCTGAGATGGAGCAGATATAGCTAAAGGCCGGTATTTGCCCTGATCTCCGATAGGAAAAACAAATGCTGTATTGCCAATTTTATTTACAGGGCCATCAATGAAACTATTGGCAGAAGAACCGGTTGTGGTCACCGGAGATTTTAGAGAAATAATAGAATCCGATTGAAATAAGCCACCACTCAATGTCAAACTGCTATCAATGGTACAAGAACGCATCATTTCCACCGTGCCCGTTTCCTTATTTAAGTGTAATTTCCCTATAAGATAAGCAGCACTCCCGCCTATACTTTGATTGACTTCACCTGAGCACATGAAAATACCTCTTCCTGCATTGAATATAACTTTAGAACTATTGATGGTAACATCTCCATAAAATTTAGTGGTGCCCTTAAATGCGACTCTCATTGTAAGAATTTGGGTGTTGAAATACACATCCTTCTCAAATACATCCCCACTATCTAAAGCCAAAGTAAAGGTATGGCTGGTGCTGCCAGAATAGGTACTGGAGATCGTAGTAACGCCTTTGAAAATATTACCTCCTGACCAACTTTGAGATGATGTGGCTCCGCTTCTCACCAACAGCGTACTATCATTGAATACGGTTGTCTTTACATAAATATTTGTGGAGGCAAAGTTAACTTTTCCGGCGAAATTACTCTCGCTCAAAGTAAGGGTAGATGTACCGCTACCGGTCAGGTTTGCACTATTGGTGGATTCAAACAAAAGATGCTTCATATTAATATTACCAGCAGTAAATCCAGAGCTCCCGGTAAGGATTTCTCCTTCCTGTGCAAAAAGGGCAGAACCCACATGATTTGTATCCAGGCTTGCACAAAATGATATTCCTCCATTTCCGGTACTGTTTAAATAAACAGCATTATTATAAATGGTTGTATCACCAAAAGCTAACTGAAGGGTGTAAATATTTGTGGAATAAAAATGAACGACATCATTAAAAACATCTCCTTCAGTTTCTCCCATACGGAGGTAGGTTGCTCCTGTATTCTTAATAGTTACTTCCGCGTTAAACACGCATCCGCCCTCACCCCAACCGCTGGCCCATCCGTTTTGCTCGAAGGAACCGGTCTGGTCAAATGTACCGCCGGAAAATTTTATCTGTCCCACAATGACATCTAAGGTACAATTAAAATCTGTACCTTGAAAGTAAACTAAAGTCCCTCTTAACTTCAAGGTATCCCCAATTATATTTCCATCATTAAATGTAGCCATATTAGTAATATACAGCACATTGGTATCTAATTCAATAGTGCTTCCATGCTGCATAATCCTTTTAACCGTTCGATCCTGACCCAATTTCAGGTTAGGTTTACCGGAATTAATATTGATGGTGTCGTTGATCCCGGGAGTTCCGGAAGGCGACCAGTTCGAACTCGTGCCCCATTCATTATTGGTGGTTCCGTTCCACGTATAATTGACCGCGAATAATGATGAAAAGGAAATCAATAGCAAAAGAACTAAACAGGCAAGAAATTTTAAAGCAGCTTGGAACAAGGTCTTTTTTAAGAAAGAGACGAAATGATTCATGGTTTACATGTTTTTGATGGGTGATATCAATTACGTACTAGAATATACAATTACAGACTAATGATGATAATCAACTAACGACCTCCTTTTAGAGACGTTCAAACAAGCCACATCCACTTAAATGTCCCACATCCTGAAAATCTTGTCTTCCGATAAAGTAGACAAGAAACTCAATTCCTCACAAAGGCAAACTCATCCCCCCATCCACCATCATTTCTTTGCAAACGCACACGTCCAAACTGAAGATCGCTGATAGGATAAGAGCCAATCGAAAGAATCAATTTAAAGCCTTCTCTTATCCAGACATATCCCGTAGGCAATGATCCGGTAACATCATAACTAAATGTATAATTCGCCAAATCGTGGCCGCCATCTGTGCTTCCTAACTTTACTTCTATGGCTGCAATAGTATTGGTATCCGGTAAAGTGATATGCATAACACCTTTTACATTATTACCGGTGTCAGGTGAAATCAGTACATACGCATCAGAAGGGGTTTGTCCCTGTAAAAGAAGTGTCGTTGCCGAGAATAAAATTGTTAAAAGACCATGGTGAAATCGTAGAGTTTTCATGGGTAATAAAGTTTAGGTTGAATCAAAAGTAAAATTAAATTCCGAATAACAAAATATTTTTAATGTTAAGTTTTCAATAATCATTAGATTACATCGAAGTTACCTGAAATTTCAATTAATATTTTCCGAGGATCTGGTTTATTCTATTGGAAAGCTACTTCAAAGGTTTCAGGCAGCCTCCTTCGCTAAAGCTTCGAAGACCGAATAAGGCGCTAAAGGTCGTAGAGACTCCTTAGCTAACAGAGTGCACCAAAGCTGTCTCTGTCGCTTAAGTTTTGCGCACACAGTAAGTGACGGAGTAAGCTATGAAGCCCAAGTAAGGGGGCGCAGTAAGTTATATTCTAATATGTAAATCTTACATTCCTCAAAAAAGCAACTAGCGAGTAGCCGGTAGCCGGAAGCAGATAGCCGGAAGCCCGCAGCCGGAAGCCCGCAGCCGGTAGCCCGCAGCCGGTAGCCAAAAAACATTTTGCAATTAAAACAATTTGATCATTTCAAATAATCATTAAAATACCTTGTGATCTTTTCACTCAAATGTACCCGATCTTTTCCGCGCACGTTGTGCTCATGCCCTGGGTAAACGAAATAATCGAGTTGCACACCTTTGCTGATGGCCTTTTGCAGATACATTAAACTATGCTGCCACACCACCACATTATCAGCGGTACCATGAATCAGCATCAATTTGCCATTGAGCTGCTCAACATGATTGAGGAGGTTGCTGATATTGTATCCGCCCGGGTTTTCTTCGGGTGTATCCATGTAACGTTCAGTATACATGACTTCATAGGTGCTCCAGTCAATGACGGGTCCACCGGCGACAGCTACTTTATAAATACCGGGGTAGCGGGTCATGAGGGAAATGGTCATAAATCCACCATAACTCCAGCCGTTCAATCCAAGTTTGTTGGCATCGATGTAAGGTAATCTGCGCAAGTAATTCACTCCGGCAATTTGATCGGCCATCTCCACATCTCCTAGTTTGCGGAAAGTAGCTTGCTCAAAATCCTTCCGCGCCATCCACTGCCACGATTCTCCAGCGTGAAAACAATATAACCTTGCTGTGTCAAATAATGAAACCACATATCAGCACCGCCGAGCCAGGCATTGGTAATCATCTGCACATTTGGTCCGCCGTATAGATAAACTATAGTGGGGTATCTCTTTGTGGAATCAAAATCATGAGGCACAATCATCCGGCACCATAGAAGGGTATTGTCATCTGCCTTTATGGTAAAAAGCCTTGTTCGACCGGCAGTGTACTCTTTCAACGGGTTATCTGCAACTAACAATTTTCGCTGCTCTTTCCATCGCTGTTTACAATTCTTGTAATACCCGGCAAACTCACATTACTATAGGTATCGATAAAAAGAGTTTTATCATCATTGGCTTTGCAAACGTGCACCCCTTCTCCGTTACTGATCTTTACCAGTTTTCCGGATGATAATTCAACGCTATAAAAAACCCGATCGATACCAGTATTGGCTGTAGCATGGAAATACGCTTTACTTCCTTTTGTATCGAAGCCATTGAAATTTGTTACCTCATACTCGCCCTTCGTTAATTGACGTATGAGCTTTCCATTATTGTCATAGAGATAAAGATGATTCCAGCCATCACGTCTGCTTTGCCAGATGAATTGACCACCTTTCTCGTTAGTAAAAACTACAGGATGCTTTGGTTCGGTATACTTCGGATCACGTTCTTCAAAGAGGGTTTTAACAAAGTCGCCGGTGAGTGCATTGTACTGATTCAATCGCATATGGTTTTGTTCCCGATTTAAAACGGCCACATACACACTTTTCTCATCGGGACTCCAGGCGATATTTGTAAGATACTGCTCTACCGGCTCACCGGTTTTGAGATAGATGGTTTTACTCTGACTAACGTCGTATATGCCTACCGTTACCTGATGGCTCTTGCCACCGGCAAAAGGATATTTAATCGGTTTTTCAAGAGCAGGTACTTTCGCGAAATCAACGATAGGATAATCCGTCACCATGGATTGATCCATACGATAAAAAGCAAGCATGTTGGATTTCGGTGACCAGAAGAGTCCTTTAGTGATACCGAACTCCTCACGATGAACAGATTTTCCATATACTATATCATCACTCCCGTCATTGGTAATCTGTTTGCTTTTATGATTTTGCTCGAACCAAATATTACTATTCAATACATAAGCCACAGCTCCATTCCCGGTTTTCTCCATCAACTCTGCCTCTTCGGGTAGCGTGATAGAATCCCCGAGTAAAACTTGCATTTCTTTCCACTTATAGTACCATATCTTATTTCCCGCCTCGAAAGTCATTGATGTTGCATCCGACCATTTGAGAGCAGGAAGGGCTGACAGCGTATCGGCTCCGGAGGATTTCAACAGGGTGTTCAGTTGTGTCAGGGAAAGCAGATCAACCACACCCTCCTTCAGCGCATTGGATTTCACCAACACCTGTCCGGATGCTCTCTTGTCCACATAAGAAAAATCACTGCCCCCGGGTATCCATTGCAATTGTGAAAGCTGCTTTGGTGCCAGAGTTGTTCTCTGACGAAGGACGGCATCTTCCATGGTCAGCTTTTTATCCTGAGCATTTACAGCACCTGTCATTAACAGCACTACCACGAGAATTATAGAACTACGCATAATCATTCATTTTGATGGCAAAGGTACACTTTAGCTGCTGTTTAGAAATACAGAATCGACAGATCCGGCTAAATCAACGACGAAACCAGCGAAGCGAGTTCGATTTTTCTTATTCTTAAATCTTGATTATTTTTACAGCATGTTCACAGGAATCATTGAAACCACCGGAACCATCATTGCCATCGTGAATGAAGGGGGAAATAAAACCTTTACTATCGATTGCGACTTTAGTGATGAATTAAAGGAAGATCAAAGTCTGGCTCATAATGGTGTATGTCTGACGGTCACCGGATTCCGGCCCGAAGGATATATTGTCACGGCCGTTGCTGAAACCCTACGCCGTAGCAATCTGGATGCCCTCGAGCCGGGTGCCCGGGTAAATCTCGAAAGGTGCATGCTGATGAACGGACGCATCGACGGACACCTGGTACAGGGGCATGTAGACTTAACCGGACTTTGCACCTCCATCAAAGACGAGAACGGAAGCTGGCTCTTCGAATTCAGTTATGATCCCGGGTTAGGACATCTTACCGTTGAAAAAGGATCGATTACGGTAAATGGCGTGAGTTTGACTGTGGCCGCTTCCAAGCCCGGTCAATTTTCAGTGGCCATCATTCCCTACACCTATGAACATACCACCTTCAAATTTTTACGGGAAGGTGATTTGGTAAATCTGGAGTTTGACATCATTGGAAAATATGTTAAAGCATACATGAGAGGATAAAAGCTAGCCTGTTTTTCCTGATGCAGAATTGAACTATTTCTTGCTTTCACTTTTAATATAGACATGCCTTGAGTTTTTATAAAGAAGCAATAAACTACAGCTTGCAACAAAAGCTGTAATTGAAAAAACAAGTGAAGGTCCCCCATAAGGCCAAAGTAATCCCGTCCACACACCGGCGAAAAGTATTGACAGGCTGCTTGCAGAGGTATAGAAACCGATGGCCTGCCCACGCTGATCAGGTGGAGCAATATCGGAGATATACGCTTTGGCTACTGATTCCAGACAAGACATCGCTGCAGCGTAAATCAAAAAGAGCAAAATAAATACCGGCCATCCGTTTAGCCCTGCCATTCCGGCATAAGTAATCGTAAAGAGGAGCATACCTGCAGAGAGCACCTTGATCTTCCCAACCCGATCCGCGATCCTTCCGGCGGGAGTGGCCAGCATTGCATAGCCGAAATTATACAATACATAAACACCTATCATTGCTGTATCACTGAATCCGGCTTCTTTCAACGCCATCAGTAAAAAAACATCCGGACTATTTACGAGTGCAAGAAGCAGCAAGGGAAGGATTAGTTTCCGAAAGGAAGCAGGGCCCGTCTTCCAATATTTAAAATAGGAAAAGAAACCTACGTGTTGCTTCCTAACGGCAGGCGGTACCGATGATTTATCTTTTATAAACATCGTAATAAAAAAACTGATCGCAGCCGGGATAAATGCAAGGGTAAACAGGGTACTGTAGTCGCCCGGATGATAATGCAGCCAGAGCATACCGAGTGCGGGACCAATAGCTGCACCGAGTGTATCCAGTCCACGGTGAAAACCAAAAACCACTCCACGGTTCTCCGGACCGGCCTCCACTGCAAGCATCGCGTCACGGGGTGCTGTACGTATACCCTTTCCAAGACGGTCGGTCATCCGGGCTGTAAAAATCCGCATCAGATCCGGAGCGCCTACCATCAGCAATTTTCCCAGCGCAGAGCACCCATAACCCCAACGAATAAAAACAGTACGGCTCTTCATGGAATCTGACTTATGTCCGAAATACCCTTTAGAGAGTCCGGCCACTACATTTGCCAGACCTTCCAGCATACCAATTGCCAACATAGAATAGCCGGCATTCTTCAGATAAACAGGAAGCACGGGGTACAACAATTCGGAAGAGATATCAGCGAATAGACTGATAAAACCCAGGAGCCAAACTGTTTTAGTAAACCGAATTTTCATGAAGACACACAAAAATGTAAAAAAATCAGTAAGAACAACTTCCGCTTCTAATAAAACCGCTCATTTGTGAAGCGGTATATCAAAGTAAGCGGGGATTCCATTCACATGACATCCTCTTACTACAACACTACATAATGAAAGTATAAAGTACTTCCAGATGTGATTATAAGTAAAAGCACGAATGACTATTGTTCATCTGCCGTTGGGCCATACATTTGAGGAAGCGGAACATTCAGTAGCCGAAGATAGACACCCAGTTGTGCACGATGATGAACGAGATGGTTAAAAACCATATCACGCAAAACAACATGTCGTGGCAGGGTGAAAAAGATCTGTTCTCCATTTCTTAGCGACCAGTTTCCCTGTAGTTTTTCATCATCTGTTCCCTTCAGTGCATTCATTGCTGTTGCAACATTCTTATCAAACTCGGCGACTAATGCTTCTGCAGTAGTAAGAGGAGGAGATGGATCAAAAGGCTTAGCAAAATCCAATTCATCTGTAGTAATGGTCATCGTACACCAGGCCGGCAACTCCGCGACGTGACGGGCGAGGCGTTGCAATTCCATGGATTTAACATGAGGTTTCCAGATAGGGTTGTCAACAGGAACTCGGCTTAGGAGTGTTCGGGTTTTCGCTGCTTCATTTTCAAGTTCAGCGAGGAAGGCGTGGTTGATTGCCATGTGATCAAATTATTTTTGTCAAGATAAATATTTTTCCGATATTTCCACTATTAATAAAAAGTCAAATGAATACTGTAAATAAATCATTCCTACTCTTCAATACTATTTTTATTGTTGCTCAATACTGCCAGGCTCAAAATTTCATACGAAGCGAACTACCCACGTCACTCAGCACCCCCTGGGAAATTGTTTATGGCCAGGATGGGTTTCTTTGGCTCAACTAAGCCGGGGGAATGTATCAAGAGTAGACCCTGTCTACGGCAATAAGACTTTTGTATATACGGCGTCAGATTATTTCGGAGGTTCTCCACTTGAACAATTACCATTATGTCACCAACCTGATATAGGTTCAGGTACTTTAGGATTAACGCTTCACCCCGACTTTGGTACAGCCGGAAATAACTTTATCTACTTTATTTACTCGTACAATCAGGGGACGATAAGCGTACCTGAAACCAAATTCAAAATCCGCCGACTTACCTGGGATGCTTCCTTGCAGGCAGTTACCGGTGACAGTGACATTGTGATGAATCTGGCAAATGGTTATGATCATCTCGGAGGACGATTGTTAATCCCAATAACTTTGCACAGGATCCTTCTTACCTGAACGGAAAAATTCATCGCTTTCATATGGATGGAAGCATCCCCATTGATAATCCAATACCCGGAAATCCATTTTATACCCGGGGACACCGGAATCCTCAGGGATTAATGTATAATGCGATAGAAGACATTTTATATGATGTAGAACATGGAGACCGGACTGATGATGAAATTAACATTTTGCATGCAGGCATGAATTACGGGTGGAAATATGTAAGGGGATATCACGGTGATAATAATATTGCCGGAGAGGATAGTTTTATTCAAAACTATATTCCACATTCGCTCATTGCAAACGACTCGCTCGTTCCTGCTTTATTTTCATGGTGTGATGTTCCTCAACCCACCACCGGAGCATATCTCGACTGGTGTACTCCTGCTCCGTCCGATGGCATCTACTATAGCAGCAGTGGGATTCCACAATGGACCAACAGTCTGCTGGTTGTAACATTGAAAAACGGCGCTTCAACTGACCGTTCAGTCTATCAATTCAAATTAAATCCGGATGGAAAAAGTCTTGCTCCAACATTGCCCAATGATACCAATCCAAAGCAATTCTTTGGTAATGATCAATTGTTGAATGGCCGATTAAGAGATATTGCTGTTTCACCGGGTGGCACCACTATTTATTTAATTAATAATTCCGGGGCACCCACTGACAAGATAACCGTTTATACCTATACCGGCCCTTCTGGCATTGATACACCAATTGATGAATCAGCCATTACGCTTTACCCGAATCCTGTGAAAGATGAGTTGACCATTTCCGGTTCATCTGATTGGTCTGAAATTAACATAGTGGGTATGGATGGCCGAAGATCTCCGGTAATGATCAATCCTGAAAATAAAATAGATGTTCAATCACTCCTGTCAGGGATTTACTTTTTAGAACTACAAAGCAATAAAGGAGAATCTATCAGAAAGAAATTTGTAAAAAACTAGACGAAAGGAAATACTAAGTCTTCCATCTCTTTAAAACTCTTAACGTTTGTTTTCCAACTGTCTATTTTAATTTGAAAGTCAAAATTACTGTAACGATGAAGAAGGGCCAGCACCATCAGGCGGTGTCGCAAGGCATGATAGTCTCGTGAATAATCATAGCCATACGATTCAATCAAGGCTTTAATCAATTCGCCATCTCCTCCGGCAAGAAACAAAATCGGACCGAGGAGATCATACTCCTGAAAGCCGATCATCGCATCCCCAAAGTCGATCATGCCCGAGTAATTCCATTCTTCATTCACATCGTTGACTAAAAAATTAAAAGGAGTGTATTCGCCTGTTAAAAGAACGGGAGTGAAATCAGAAGGAATCAATTGAAAATGCCTGTTTAAATAATCCTCTAGTTGATTCATAAACCAGGAAGGCATTCCCTGTTTTAAATGACGGGAATAACAACCCTGAAATTGTTTATGTAAAAATATTTTCCAATCGGTTCAAGCAAGATTGTATGATCGGGCGCAATGGCATGAGCAGATTTCATGATCGCACCAATCTGTTCCATGAGCTTCCTCTTTGTTCCAAATTCAAAACCCGACCAATGTTCGTCCAGTGTCTGACCTTTTAATCTGGAAATAATAACATAGGTCCATTGATCATCACGTTCGCCCACTGCTAACAAATCAGGAATAGATACCGGCAATTTAGAGTGAAAGAAGGCTAAGGATTTATATTCACTCACCCATTGATGGCGGTGAAAAGGTGGAAATATTTTAACGATTACGGCATCATTAACTGCAGCTATAAGGTTGGAACCTGCTTTAAAAAACGAATATTCACCGGCATTTATTTGATGTTTATAACAAAGCTCTTCTACGGCTGAAATCCACAATGAGGATTCCAATCGATATACCTCATCGAAATAATCCGGATCAATAGCGATGGGCAAATTCATTTTCAAAAATAATAATATCGTGATCTCGTGACGAGCTGGCTTTCCTTGAAAAAACACTCCTTATTCCTCATTGGTTATTGTTTCGCCGGCTGAATTAAATCCCATAAATTGCCATAAAGATCCTCAAACACCGCCACTTTTCCCCAGTCTTCCACAACAGGCTGTCTCACAAAAACAACGCCTTGTTGCAAATAACTTTTATAATCACGATCGATATCATCGGTATGCAGAAAAAGAAAAACGCGTCCACCGGTTTGATTACCTACACTCGATAATTGCACACCATTAGCAGCTTTGGCTAACAGCAATGCGCAACTTCCCTCTCCTGGAGGAGCAACCAAGACCCAGCGCTTGCTCTCTGAAAGCCGCGTATCTTCTACCAAAATAAAATTTAATTTCTCCGTGTAAAATGTAATGGCTTCATCATAATCCCTTACGACAAGTGCTATGTGAACTATTTTTTGATACATACGATCTTACTTCATTTGATAGTTATTAGGTTTTGAATCCCGGTCCATCTACAGGGAACAGGTAAAAATATAATTAATATTGAATGCCAAGAGATCATGGTAAACAGATTAACGGAAACACATCCTCTCCTAAAATCGTCAGTTCATCTCCCACCTTTATCACTTTGCCCGACTCCGTTCCCGGAATTACAGCATCCACCGAAAAATAATAATAATGACCGTAACTAGCCAGCAATGAAGTTTCGGTAGCGATATTCTTCTTTTCTCGGCAAATACTTTGGAAACGCAGGGGTGACCTGTGCAGTTTCAGGGTGACGAGTGGGAACTACACAGCGTTCTCTCGGACGCATACCCATCATATTTACATCTCCTATTTTAAACCGCACTACCCTGCCGATCTCTGTAAAAAGTCCATCTTCAGCAAAAGGATTTAAGCCCGCAATCTCCAAAGTTACCCGCAACCGTCGCCGTACTTCTTCCGGATCATCTATACTAAACCAGGACGAAACGCTATCAAAACTTGCAATTCCCGCAACAGTGACATGTCCCAGTTCGGGATCATCCATAAATTTCCCCTCCGTATTTCGCAGAAGGGTGACGCTTTGGTTAAAAAAATCAGATAGCCAGGAATCAATTTCTTTTCGGTCGTCGAGCAGATGAAAAGATGATTTATTCTTATTCTCAGGTCCTGACAATACCATCTGATGTTCATTCAGATTAAACTCTGCCCGCAGCAAATGAATTTCGGGATGTGATTTACCATTTACATACTTTCCATGCCTATCGAAAATGGCAAATTCACGATCCCATTTCAGACATCCACAATTACAAACAACAGCGGTTTCCGGAAAAATCCCATCCAATGATTTCACCGGATAAATGGAAATTCTTTGCAAATACGGATTGACACTCATCCCTGCAAATATAAGTACCGGAAACTAATTCTAAATAATAGCTCTGAAATTTTGAAACACTGAAAGCGTTGAAGCACGCGAAATTTTTCAATTAAAAAATCAAACTACTGACTTATTCGCCAATTGTCCGCAGGCGGCATCGATGTCTTTTCCTCTGCTACGACGAAGGTTAACCACAAGTCCTAATCTCCACAACTCTGCCATGAAAGCATTGGTTTTATGCTCCGTTGTTTTCTGAAATTCGGCACCATCAATGGGATTGTATTCGATTAAATTGATTTTACTGACCACTCGTCTGGCAAAAGCACCCAATTCACGGGCATCGTCAATGGAATCATTGAAATTATTAAAGACAATATATTCCAGCGTCACTCTTGTTCCTGTCTTCTCATAAAAATAATTTAATGCCTCTTCCAAAACTTCGAGGTTATTGCTTTCATTGATAGGCATGATACGGTCACGCTTTTTATCGTTAGCCGCGTGCAGTGAAAGTGCCAGGTTAAATTTCACCTGATCATCTCCTAACTTTTTAATCATCTTGGCAATACCTGCTGTACTCACCGTCACGCGTTTTTGCGCCATGTTGAGTCCATGCGGGGAACAGATGTACTCGATACTCTTCAGCACATTACTATAATTGAGCAAGGGTTCACCCATTCCCATATACACCACATTGCTGAGGGCCATATTATAATGCTGCTCGGATTGCTCCCGGATGATAGCCACCTGATCATAAATCTCATCGTAATCGAGGTTGCGCAAACGATCCAGTTTACCGGTTGCACAAAATTTACAAGTAAGACTACATCCCACCTGAGAACTAACGCAAGCGGTCATTCGGGTATCGGTTGGAATCAAAACACCTTCAATGATATGATCATCATGTAAACGGAAAGCATTCTTGATGGTCCGGTCATTGCTGACCTGCGAGGTTTCAATACGAATGGGATTAATGGTAAAATACTCTTCTAGTAAAGTCCGTGTTTCTTTGGAGAGGTTCGTCATTTCCTCAAACGATCTGGCCGACTTCTTCCACAGCCATTCTTCCACCTGTTTGGCGCGAAAGGCCTTATCTCCCTTCGAAATAAAGAACTCTTTCAGCTGTTCAGCGCTCAGGTGACGAATATTTTGCAACGAGGACATGGGGCGACAAAGATACGACAAAGGACCTTGCTATGCACTATCTTTTTGCAGTGCTGACCTATGTCTGATTCAGAGAACCTTACCCGAACAAGAGTCCGAAAACTTCCTCCACTTTCCCCACCGGCACTACTTTGATAGCGGCTTCCTTCTTTAACTTTTCCGCACCGGCATTATACCCCGAGACATATATCTCTTTAAATCCAAGTCGGGCTGCTTCGTTGATGCGAGCTTCAATACGGTTCACCGGGCGAATCTCTCCTGTAAGACCCACCTCTCCGGCAAAGCAAATCGCGGGATCGATGGCAATATCTTCTGCAGAAGAAAGAATGGCGCAGATGATGGCAAGATCAATGGCAGGATCCTCTACACGTATTCCACCGGCTATATTTAAAAAGACATCTTTGGCGGCCAAACGGAAACCACAACGTTTTTCAAGCACGGCGAGGATCATATGCAATCTGCGTAAATCATATCCTGTTGTTGTTCGCTGCGGAGTACCATACACGGCAGAGCTCACCAATGCCTGCGTCTCGATCAGAAAAGGGCGTACACCTTCCATCGTGCAGGCAACGGCAGTACCACTCAGACTCGCATCCCGCTGAGAAAGCAATAAAGCAGAGGGATTTGCAACTTCTGCAAGTCCATCGCCCTTCATTTCATAGATACCCAGTTCGGCAGTAGAGCCAAAACGATTTTTAATCGCCCGCAAAATCCTATACACATGGTGACGATCGCCTTCAAACTGTAATACTGTATCAACCATATGCTCGAGCACTTTCGGCCCGGCGATAGATCCTTCCTTTGTGATATGCCCAATCAACAAGACCGGAGTAGCGGTTTCCTTTGCAAAACGCAATAATTCACCTGTACAGCCTCTGATCTGAGAAACAGTTCCGGGAGCGGATTCATAAATATTAGAATAAAGCGTTTGAATAGAATCAACGATTACCATTTCCGGTTGCAGGACCTCAATTTGCTGAAAAATATTTTGTGTAGTTGTCTCTGTCAGGATATAGCATTCACTTTGCATTTTACCAATACGCTCTGCGCGCATCCGAATCTGTTGTTCACTCTCCTCTCCGCTGATATATAAAATCTTCTTCCCCTTCAATTGCACAGCCAGTTGCAAGAGCAGCGTAGACTTTCCGATACCCGGCTCACCTCCGATCAGAATAAGCGAACCCGGAACGATGCCACCACCGAGCACGCGGTTCAGCTCACCATCAGGCAAAACTAATCGTGGACTTTGCTCCAGCGCAATCTCAGAAATCAGTCGGGGCTTTGCAGCTTTTGACTCCTTACGTGTAGTATTTCTCCATTGGTTCTCCTTGGATTCCGTTTGAATAACTTCTTCCACATAGGTATTCCATTCGTTGCATGAAGGGCATTTGCCAATCCATTTGGGAGAGTTTGCGCCACATTTCTGACAATAAAATACGGTTTTGGTTTTGGCCATTCTTAATTTTCTACTCCATTAATAAATTAGTGATGAACAATAAAAATCAATACACTTTCTGAAGAAGATGCACATCATGGTAAACATCAAATTTTCGTCCGACTTCGCGCAATGTACCTATTACCGTGAAGCCCATACGCTCATGCAGATAAATACTTTGTTCATTACCATGTGTGATTCGTGCAATCAGCGTATGCAAACCTGCTTTTTGACCTTCAATTACCAACATTTCCATCAGTTCTTTTCCGATACCTTGTTTACGAAATTCCTTGTGGACATATAAAGAAGTTTCGGCTGTTGAATCATAAGCACAACGGTCACTCCATCGGGAGAGTGCTGCCCACCCCACTACAATATTTTGCAATTCGGCAACAATTACCGGATGAGATTCATCGTGCGACTTCCACCACAATATACGGTCTTCCAGAGATTTTTCTTCCGTATCGAATGTGGCCGTGGTATTCAGAATAGCGTCATTATAAATTACAGTGATAGAAGGAAGATCCTTTTCTTCCGAAGGGCGAATGGTAATCATTCTTCAAAATTAGTCAAATAACTTGCAGGTAAAAATCCTTTAAAAGAGAATTCAATTTCCGGATTGAGGTTCAATTAGAAAACAAGTCGTTATCTTTTAAGATTGCGCCTGTTCCCGATTGCTCCGACAACAATAAAGAACCATTCCGGTAAGTGGCTCCTGAGAAAGGATCATTACTAATCAGCATAGGCCCGTCGAGATCCACCCAATCCGCCCAAGCACTCAATTGCGCTGCTGCCATGGCTCCGCAACTACTTTCCGACATACAACCAACCAATACTTTTAAACCCAATTTATTTGCCTGCCGGACCAATGTAACAGCGGGTTCGATTCCGCCACACTTTAACAACTTCACATTAATACCATGACAAACGCCTTTCAATTCCTCCAGTTCGGTCAATCCTTGCAAAGATTCATCGAGAATAAGAGGTAAGGAAGAGGCACGGAATAAATGTTCAAATTCATTGGCTTTACTAACGGGCATGGGTTGCTCCACAAACAAACAACCTCTATCCTTCAGCCAGTTGATCCACTCTATACTTTCTGCGGTTGTTTCCCAGGCTTGATTTGCATCTACACAAAATGCAGCATCTGATGCCGATAAAAAGGCTTCAATGCGTGCTTTGTCGTTCTTATCACCCAACTTTAATTTAAATAAACGGAAATCGCCCGCTTCATTCAATTTCTCTTGCATCACCTCCACCGAACTTATTCCAAGGGTATATGAACATAGTACCTGACTTCTCTCTCCAATTCCAAATATACCTCTCACCGTTCGCCCGGTCAATTTACCAAACAGGTCGTGCAAGGCGATATCCGTTGCAGTTCGCAGTGGTTTGGGAAGATTTACCTCGGGCTGATTTAACTTTAACAAGGCGATACGGATTGCTTCACTTCCATCCATTTGTGACGGAAAATAGGAATGAAAGTCATTAACCAACGTTTCAGCATCGTAATTTAGATAAGGTGGCAGAGCGGCTTCACCATATCCGTTAATATCCATAAAAGTTGCTTTTACATAAATAGTGTCCGTAAAACTCCGGGTTCCATGTGCAATACCAAAGGGTCTTTAAAGTGGAGTTTGAAATGTCGGGCAGTTAGCTGCAGGGCGTTCATATCGGTCAAAAATACAAAGACAAAATCATTCCCATAAATTTATCTACTTTTATCTCCTATTCCATCGACATGAAACCCCACCTCTTCCTTCTTCTGCTGATTTTCTCCTCTTCATCTGCACAAACACCACTGCGACTTCGCATGACTGAAATTGCCCGGGGATTCACTTCCCCCATCGGATTAGTGAGTCCTGCAGACGGGAGCAACAAGTTATTTGTCATGGAACAAGGTGGAAAGGTAAAAATCATTGCAGAAAACAAAGTACTTCCCAGGCCGTTCATGGACATCTCTTCAAAACTTGATGGTTTAAATGTAGCTTATTCCGAAAAAGGGTTATTGGGAATGGCCTTCCACCCGGATTATAAAAAAAACGGACTCTTCTATGTTTACTATTCTGCAAAAACCAAGGAAAAAGGAATGGACCATAAAAGTGTGATCTCTTCTTTCCGTGTTTCTCCCAATGATCCGAATCTGGCGTTATTAGAAAGCGAGCAAATAATCATGGAAATCCCTCAGCCCGAAAGCAATCACAACGGCGGGCAACTGGCTTTTGGTCCGGAGGGATATTTATACATAGGATTAGGCGATGGTGGCGGTGCCGGAGATGATCATGGCGAAGAAGGAAATGGACAG
The DNA here is from genome assembly GCA_016721435.1 of Bacteroidota bacterium. Lineage (GTDB taxonomy): Bacteria > Bacteroidota > Bacteroidia > AKYH767-A > OLB10 > JAJTFW01. The sequence continues at coordinate 184,211 of JADKIC010000001.1, read as the reverse complement.
AACATGAATACACGGCTTGGAAAAATTCTTCGTATCGATGTCAATCATGAAAAACCTTACGAAGTTCCCTCGGACAATCCTTTTGTTAACCTGTCCAACATTAAACCTGAAATCTGGGCCAGTGGGTTGAGGAATCCCTGGAGATTTTCGTTTGACAGAGCTACTCAGAATTTATTTTGTGCAGATGTAGGTCAAAACAAATATGAAGAAATCAACATCATCAGAAAAGGGAAAAACTATGGATGGCGCATCATGGAGGGCAATCATTGCTATAATCCGGCTCAAGATTGCAATCAACGAAATTTGACCTTACCGATCAGTGAATACGATCATACAGAAGGAATCAGTGTCATTGGCGGATATGTTTACAGAGGTCTGGAGTTCCCTTCATTGCATGGATATTATCTTTTCGGAGACTGGAACGGCAAATTATGGTACCTGGAGTACAGTGAAGTAAGTAAGGAATGGGATCGGGGACCCATCTTTACCGGTCGGGACAATAACGAAATTGACGGAAAAATCAATAGCTTTGGCGAAGATGAAGCGGGTAACGTTTATGTGGTAACGCAAAAACTGTTTGGCCCCAAGAGTCCCACCGGAGTGATCTACAAATTAGGTTATTAATGCAATCCACCAATACATTGAATACGTTTTTCAAGAAACCATTTTTGATTTTGATCATGGTGCAGATTGTATTTCTAACGTATGCTATATTTAACAACCATCATTTCACTAATGATTCGGTGGAATATCTCAATCAAGCCGGCAATCTGATCGAACACGGGTCACTTTACTGCGGAGACTATAATGTACTTGAAAAAGATCCCGGACTTTACTCCCGCCGACCACCCGCATACGCGGTATTCTTATTAATGACTACTTTTTTTCTTCACCTTAATTTAGGCGCATTGCTCATACAGTGTTTTCTTTCTGTTTTCAACATTTACATGGGATTTAAAATTCTCCAGTTGATTTTTACGGGAAAAGCACCCTTGCTACGTTACGTATTTCTGTTTCTGGTATTTCCTACGCAATTTATTTATGCCGTCACCTATATGTCAGAAATTCCGTTTCAAACGGCCCTTTTGCTCAGCATCTTCTTCTTACTTCGTTTTGAAAAGAGTGGTTATTATAAAAATTTATACTTAAGTCATCTTTTTTTAGCGCTGACTTATTTATTCAAACCCATCACCTTGTTTCTCTGGTTGGGATTAATCCTATATACCATCACCATTAAATCTGACCACCGCGGATCGAAACATTTAACCTTACTCGGACTCGGACATTTCTTACTCCTGGGTTTTTTCTTCCTAAACAACTTTGCGCTTACAGGAATTGCTGAATATACGTCGATAGGACGAAAAGTCGTCCTCAATTACAATATTCCTGCAGTACTTTCCCGAGCTTATGGCGAAGAGGTTGCGCAACATAAAATGGACTCCGTTCAAAATGAAATGACCGGAATGCCTTATGTGATGCAATGTGTTTACACCGACAACTTTATTCGAAATACTCTGCTTACACGTCCATTTGATTTTTTTCTGACCCATGCCCTGGGTATTCCCCTGTTTTTCCTTGAATCCGGGCGCTGGGATCTTGAACTTTGGTACAAAGGCAAGGACGAGGCAGGCACTCTTCCATCATTGAAATCATCTTTTAAGAAAGAAGGAATCCGCGGTCTCACGGACATCATTCGTACCTGGCCGGTTTTATATTCCGTTTATTACATACTGGTAATTGCCGGCACCATATTCATCTTTATATTCTTTGTAAAGGGCATATTTTCTCCCCTTATTTCACGTCGCCACAGGTTTCTATTCCTGTTCATCATCTTTTATTTTGTCCTGCTCACCGGACCTTCCGCATCTTCCCGGTTCCGTTTACCTGTATTTCCCCTAATTGCCATTGTAGCTATTGCGGGATGGCCTGCAGGAAAAAAGATGCAGTTTATGAATTAAAGTAAACAGACAAGACTTAAATACAAGTTGAAACTTATATCCTTCACTGTTCAGCAAGGGCAAAACACCGATCACTTTTTAAAAAAGTTTGAATATCGGAATGGAAGTATATTTTTGCAACAATGTTACCAGAGGACAAACCCATACATAAGATAACACTAGCACTTGCAAGTGCAATATTGCTTTGGGCAGCGTGGCCGGCAAACGGGTTGGCACCTCTACTGTTCTTAGCGTTACTTCCCTTGCTATTGATGGAAGATATTGTCTATCGTCAAAAGAAAAATAATGTCAAATCAAAACTTTTCATCTTTAGCTATATTTCCTTCACTGCGTTTAATTTTCTAACGACCTGGTGGATATGGTATGCAAGTCCTTTCGGCATGTTCGGTGCAGTTTTCGCCAATGCGCTTTTGATGACTGCGGTCTTTCAACTGTTTCACCTTACCCGCTGCAAGTTTGGAAATGGTATTGGGTATATATCACTGGCTGTTTACTGGATGGCTTTCGAATATTTCCATATGGATTGGGATCTCACCTGGCCCTGGTTAAATTTAGGCAATGGCTTTGCAGCATGGGCGGATATGGTGCAATGGTATGAGTTCACGGGAACACAAGGAGGAACATTATGGATATGGACCTGTAATATTTTACTCTTCCACGCTCTTCGGTATACCGGCACTGTCAAAAGAAATCTGCTCCTGCTTTATATCGGAACTATAGCATTGCCTCTTGTAATATCATATCTCATTTTGAGTAATTATGAAGAGGCGCAACATCCGGTTGAAATTGTTGTGGTGCAACCCAACATCGATCCCTACAATGAAAAATTCAGTGGCAGCAGTGATGAGCAACTTGAAAAAATGATTGCTTTATCTCAATCTGTTATCAGTAAAAAAACCAGATTGGTGATCTGCCCGGAGACAGCATTACCGGGGGGAATATGGTCAGAAGATGTGAATACACATCCACAGGTATTAAGAATTAAAGAATACATTAAAACATATCCTGATTTACGCTACCTGACGGGATTATCATATTATAAATTTTTTCATCCCGGTGAGCCGTTGAGTGCAACTGCCCGTGCTTTCAGAGATGGACCGGGACATTTTGATGCCTTCAATGCTGCCATGCAGATCAGCAACACCCGACCTATTGAACTGCATTTTAAATCAAAGTTAGTACCGGGAGTAGAAAAGATGCCCTTCCCGGTGCTGTTTGGTTATCTCGAAAATTTCGCAATAGATTTAGGTGGTACAACAGGAAGTCTTGGTACTCAAGAATGGCCCTCGGTATTTAAAGGCGATAGCATTCAGGCGGCTCCAGTTATTTGCTACGAATCTGTTTATGGAGATTACGTGGGAGATTATGTGCGCCGTGGCGCCAATCTCATTTGCATCATGACCAATGACGGTTGGTGGAGCGATACTCCGGGATACAGACAACATTGTCAATATGCACGGTTACGGGCAATTGAACACCGGCGCAGTATTGCCCGCTCAGCAAACACAGGCATTTCCTGCTTCATTGATCAGAAAGGAAAAATATATGATGCCACCGGATGGTGGGTGCCTGCTGTTATTAAAAAAGAGTTGAATCTGAACAATCAGCTGAGCTTTTATAGCCGCAACGGTGACATTCTTGGAAAAACAGCCTATATCGCTTCAGGATTCTTCCTGGCTGTCACCTGCTTAGCTATGGTGTTCAGGAGAAAGAGAAAATAAATTTTTTCTGCCTGTTTTACATGTAATTTTGTTGCTTCATTCAAATCAGAAATTACGATGTCAACATACGATGCAATTGTTATAGGTTCAGGTCCCGGAGGATATGTGGCCGCTATTCGTCTGGCACAGTTGGGAAAAAAGACGGCTATTATTGAACGTTATACCGCTTTGGGCGGCACCTGCCTGAATGTAGGTTGCATTCCCTCCAAAGCATTACTTGATTCTTCCGAACATTATCATCAGGCAACCCATACATTTGAAACGCATGGTATACAGGTAAAAGGTTTAAGTGTTGATTTAAAGAAGATGATACAACGCAAAAACGATGTAGTTGCTCAAACCGTGGATGGGATCAACTATCTTATGAAAAAAAACAAGATCGATGTTTATCATGGACACGGTAGCTTTACAGATCCAAACACCATCAAAGTTACAAAGGAAGATGGAAGCACACTTGAGCTGAAAACTAACAATACGATCATTGCCACCGGCTCTAAACCCTCACCGTTAAAAGGTGTTACCATCGACAAAAAAAGAATTATCACCTCCACCGAAGCGTTAAAACTGGAAGAAATTCCAAAGCATTTGTTAATCATCGGCGGCGGAGTTATAGGACTCGAATTGGGATCTGTTTATGCACGACTGGGCGCTAAAGTAAGTGTGGTAGAATACCTCGACACGATCATTCCTTCCATGGACCGTTCATTGGGCAAGGAGTTGCAAAAATCACTGCAAAAAATTGGCTTCACTTTCTACTTACAGCACAGTGTGAATTCGGTAGAAGCAAAAGGAAAGGAAGTCCTGCTCAAAGCCACTGCCGGCAAAGCTGGAAAAGAACTCGAACTTACAGGAGACTATTGCTTACTGGCAGTAGGCAGAATTCCGTATACTGAAAACCTTGGTCTTGAAAAAGCAGGTGTGTTGTCAGAAGAGCGGGGACGCATTGCCGTTAGTGAACAGATGGAAACAAATGTAAAAGGAATATATGCCATTGGAGATGTGGTGAAGGGAGCAATGCTGGCACATAAAGCAGAGGAAGAAGGTATGTTTGTTGCCGAACATATCGCAGGACAAAAACCACATATCAATTATTTACTCATTCCCGGTGTTGTTTATACATGGACGGAAGTAGCCGCCGTAGGTTATACGGAAGAAGAATTAAAGAAGATGAATCGCACTTATAAAACCGGCAGTTTTCCTTTTAAAGCAAGCGGACGTGCAAGAGCGAGCATGGATACGGATGGGTTCATCAAAGTACTTGCTGATTCAGTGACGGATGAAATTTTAGGTGTTCATATGATCGGTCCCCGCGTGGCAGATGTGATTGCGGAAGCAGTAGTCGCTATGGAGTTCAGAGCTTCTGCGGAGGATATTGCCCGTATAAGTCATGCACATCCTACTTATACTGAATCGTTCAAAGAAGCTTGTCTTGCTGCAACAGCCAACCGGTCTGTTCATATTTAAAAGGAGATGGTGAAATTTTCCGCTGCGCCGTTTTCGTAGCTACGTTAATATCAGAAAAAAGTAGAACTGTCTCCCTGAATATTTTTTGAAAGCGTTTAACTTTTACTTTAAATTATCATTTGAAAATCAACACATTAACTCACTTTTAATGCACTGCTTTTATTAATTGCAACGTATACTGTAACTTAGTGAAGAAAATTCACGCAAAATAAATTATGAAAAACTGTTACTGGTAATTACCGGTCTGATCTTCTCTATGTCAGGTAGTTCACAAACATGGACCTATTCAAATGCTTCCGGCGGCCGATCAAATTCGGACGGTACATTGGGCCTTGAAAAAGACGCTTCCGGGAATGTATATTTACTGGCAGATTTTGAGGGTACGCGCACTTTCGGAGCGACTACTCTAACTGCTGTTGGCTTTTCAGACATCTATCTCACTAAATTTAATTCTACCGGTACCCGGCAATGGACGATTCCCATCAGTGGTACTTTTCCAAATATCTTAGAAGCTACGGGTGTCACCTGTGACGTTGCAGGTAATATTTATGTTGCCGGCCATTTCAGTTATCAGGTTACGTTTGGTGGCGGAACAACAGTATTAACAAATCCTGCAGGAAACAACGATGGTTTCATTGCGAAATTTAATCCATCCGGTGCCTTTATCTGGGGAAAATCATTGACCGGAAATGGCAATGAACGCATCACCGCTATTGAAGCTTCAGGGACTTCCATTTATATCTGCGGAAGCTATACACAAGCAGCCACGTTTGGTGCTGTAAGTCTTGCTGCTCCTGCAACTGCCCTAGATGAAGCCTTTCTCATTAAACTTGATAGTGCCGGAACGGGCATTTGGGGAAGAAAAGGTGGTGGAAGTGCGGAAGACCGTGCACTTGCCATCAACATCAGTAATAATAATGTTTATTGGGCCGGATATTTCAATGCCACAGGCACATTTGGTGGTACGAATATAGTTGCAATAAATAATTCTTCGGATATGTTCATTGTTAAATTAGATGAACAAGGAACGCAATTATGGGTAAAGGATTACGGTGGTAACTGGGGAGAGCAAATCAATGGTGTAAGTCAGGATCCCTGGGGAAATGCTTTTTGTACCGGTAATTTTTATGGTACTGTTTCCTTCGGCACCGGCATGACAATCGTTGAGGCTTATGGAATGCAACCCGCAGGAAATGGAGATGCTTTTATTATTAAACTCAATAGTGTCGATGGTACATGTCAATGGGTTCGACAAATTAAATGTATAAATGGAGATAATAATGAATTGAGTGCAGCGATCAGTACTGATCCTGGTGGTAGTGCTTATATTACGGGCTCATTTAACGGAACTACTGTATTTTCTACAAATACTTCTCAAACCGGATCCAGCCTTTCTGCGACCAATGGCAAAGATGCCTTCGTGGCAAAATATGGACAAACCGGAACCTTATTATGGGTGCAAAAAATCGGAGCTACAAATAATGACAATGGCAAAGCTGTTGTTTGGGATACGAATGGAGATTGCATTGTGGCAGGTAATTTCGGAGGAAGTCTGACGATTGGATCTTTGGCAGCAATCTCTGCTGCAGGCTCAGGAATTTCAAGTCAGTATGTGGCCCGTTGTGATGGATTGAGTACCGGACTTGCCTCCTTTGATTCAGGCATTGCATTCGAAGTGTATCCCAAACCCTGCGAATGACTTCATCACTGTAATCACCAGTGAAACAATGCCAATAAGTAACTATGAAATCTATGGCGTGAATGGCGCATTGCTGTTATCCGATCAAATGACCCATCGTACCTCAGAAATAAAATTAAATATTTCAGAATTAAAAACCGGAATGTATTTTCTTCATATCACTTCAGGAGAAGAAAAAGGAATTAAGAAAATACAGGTAAATTAGTATTTGTTCATAAAAGGAGGCTGGTTTTCTTAAGAGAACCAGCCTCCTTCTCATTTATAACGGACCAGGCAATCACTTCCTGCTGGTCATAAAGTACAAATCTTTGAATTATTTTTCTCGTCTAAAAACAATTCTCCCGCCTCCACTTTCCCGGCCAGGTTAAATAAAGTTGTCTCCTTTAAGGAATCAAACAAAGTGTTCCGGCAAGCAACATATTCGGCATGCAACGGACAAGGACGATCATGATCACAATTTTTCTTTCCCATCAAACAATTACTGGCAACCACTTTGGGATCTATCATTTTCAGTATTTCAAAGGCCGACCTGTTCATCGCAGAATCCTCAATCCAAAAACCTCCACCCGGACCTTTCACTGAACTTACAATTTCATTTCGTACCAACTCCTGCATGATCTTCCCCAGAAAAAAATGAGGCACATCAATTCCATCTGACAACTCCTGCAAACTGATTTTCTTTTCAATTGAACCATGAAGTGCAATGTACGTCAACCCCCTCAATGCGTAAGCAAATTTTTTGGATAACATAATGATGCAAAATAAGGACAGAAAATTTCAAATTACGCTGAGATCCATCACTAGTCTAAAACTTTCGAGGCTGTATATCTCTTAAATAATTGAATTTATGCATGTTGCAAAATAATAATAAATTCTTATCATCTACTTATGTGAGAAAAGTCATTTTCAAAATGATTGTTCCCAAGTACGTTTGCAACATAAATTAAAGACATAAATATCTTTAATTTAGCCGAAACTATAAACCACTTATTCATGAAACTCAAACTACTAATTACTTGTGCATTAAGTCTATCACTATTCTCTTGCACCTCAAGACAGGAAGCAGAGGAAGCCGCCAAAGGTTCTCCATCTCCGGTAGATGCTGCAATTGAACAACCGGAAGAACACGGAACCGAAGTCAAGGAAATTGTTCTTTCCAATCCATTGAATATGGAATGGGTAGAAGCTGCTAAAATTATTTATGATACCAAGTGTTTATCCTGCCATAAACTGACAGATGAAAAAGTGGTTGGTCCGGGCTGGAAAGATGTGACAAAGAGAAGGCAACCTGTTTGGATTATGAACATGATCACCAATGTGGATATGATGTTGGAAGAAGATGAAGAAGCTCAAAAACTTCTTGAGCAATGTTTGGTTAGAATGCCCAATCAAAATATCAGTCAGGATGAAGCCCGTCAATTGATAGAATTCATGCGACATAATGATGGCGAAAAATAATATTTTAAATAGAAGTTAAATATCTACATCAACCAACTTATGAAAAGAAACTCGTTAATGAATTACGCAACACTGCCTCTCTTTCTGGTAGCATTACACGGTTGCGCACCTAAAAATCCAACGCAGGCCATCACAGGTGACGCGGCGGAAAAAGTATATGTAGCTCCGGGCAAACACGATGAATTCTACAATATCGTATCCGGAGGTTTTAGTGGTCAGGTGACAGTATACGGTTTACCTTCAGGAAGATTATTTCGACAGATTCCTGTTTTCTCCCAAAACCCGGAAAGCGGCTGGGGCTATTCAGAAGAGACCAAACCCATGTTGATGACTTCACATGGTTTTGCTCCCTGGGATGACTCACATCATATTGCGCTATCAACGACCAATGGTGAACACGATGGCAAATGGGCTTTCGTAAATGGAAATAACACACCGCGAATAGCAAGAATTAGCCTGAAGACTTTCCGAACAGAAGAAATCATAGAAATTCCAAATGCATCCGGTAACCACTCCTCTCCTTTCCTGACTGAAAATTCAGAATATGCAATTGCAGGAACACGCTTCTCTTTCCCACTGGATTATACTGGTGCAAATACAGATGTAGCCATCAACTCCTATAAGGAAAACTTCAAAGGAACCGTTTCCTTCGTCGCCATTAATAAAGAAACCGGCAATATGAATATTGCTTTTCAATTGCTATTACCGGGAATCAACTTTGACCTTTCAAGAGGAGGACGAGGTCCTTCGCGGGATTGGTTTTTCTTCAGTTGCTACAATACAGAACAAGCCAATACGCTTCTTGAAGTAAATGCCTCACAGAAGGACAAAGACTTTATCATGGCCGTCAACTGGAAAAAATGTGAAGAGTATGTTAAAGCGGGGAAAGGCAAAATGTTAGGTGTAAAGTACGCTCACAACACCTATAGTGAGGAAACACATAGTGCGACGTCAACAATTATTAAAGAGGTATTAACTTTAGATCCGAAAGAATTAAAAGATCTGATCTACTTCATGCCCTGTCCTAAATCACCACATGGATGTGATGTGGATCCCACCGGAAAATATATTGTTGGTTCCGGAAAACTAGCGGCAATCATTCCTGTATTTTCCTTTGATAAAATTATCAAAGCTATCGGTGACAAAAATTTTGAAGGTGAATACGATGGCATACCTGTACTTAAATATGATGCTGTATTACACGGAGAAGTAAAGAAGCCCGGATTAGGACCTCTGCATACTGAATTTGATGGAAAAGGATTTGCTTACACTTCCTTCTTCGTCTCCTCAGAAATTGTAAAATGGGATATTGAAAAACTTACGGTTGTTGATCGTGTACCTACTTATTATTCTATCGGTCACCTTTGTATTCCCGGCGGACCTACAGTTAAGCCTCATGGTAAATACGTTATCGCATACAATAAAATTACTAAAGATCGCTACCTGCCTACCGGTCCCGAGTTAACGCAATCTGCACAATTGTATGATATTTCAGGCGAAAAGATGAAACTCCTGCTTGACTTCCCGACTATCGGAGAGCCACACTACGCAGAAGCAATTCCTGCCACATTAGTTGCGCCCAACTCACTCAAGATTTTCAAAATTGAAAATAACAAGCATGCTTATGTTACCAAGAGTGAAAAAGATGCGAGAGTGGTAAGGGAAGGCAATAAAATCCATGTATACATGACCTCTATGCGTTCCCACTTTGTTCCGGATAATATCGAAGGAATTCGTTTGGGTGATGAAGTCTACTTTCATGTTACCAACCTCGAACAGGATTGGGATGTACCACATGGATTCGCAGTAAAAGGCGCCGGCAATGCAGAACTTCTGATCATGCCCGGAGAAACAGCCACCTTAAAATGGGTACCGGATCGTGTGGGTGTTCAAGCAATCTATTGTACTGACTTCTGTTCAGCTCTCCATCAGGAAATGCAAGGTTACGCACGTGTTTCACCTGCAGGTTCTTCAACACCTTTGAAATGGAGTACCGGTGAAACTCCGGAAGCAGGACTACCGGCAGCTTCTAAATAAGTCTAATCTTCAAGAGAGTCATTCGGAATAACATTTTACGGAGGATTCACAGCTGGTTTGTTTTACGGGTTAGTGATGTGTCCCGGATTATAAACCACAGCAAGAGCTAACTACCTAATGAAGTTTGTTCTTCTGAATGACTCTCTATGAAGTAAATAAATAAACATGAAACCAATTACCAGAATACTTATTGCACTTTCCTCCCTTTCGATGATTGCTACGTACTATGTCCCGCTATGGCAAATACAGCTTTGGGCACCACAATATCCGGAAGGATTAAATATGAAAATATGGCACAACCATTTGGGAGGCGCCTTCGATATCATCAATGGCCTCAACCACTATATCGGTATGCGGCTCATCAAAGATGAAATGTTTCCGGAGTTCGCTTATATTGGAATTTTAATCGGCATTTATATAGCACTTGGATTGATCACTTCAATTTCCGGCAAGATCAATCTTCTTAAAGCATTTGTAATTACCGGAATTTTGTACGGTGTAGCTGCCTTATATGATTTTTACAGATGGGGTTATGATTATGGGCATAATTTGGATCCTCATGCCGCCATTCAGGTGCCCGGCATGTCTTATCAGCCTCCTGTAATCGGTTACAAAAACCTCCTCAACTTCACCGCATACTCAGGACCTGATACAGGAGGATGGATAATTATATCAGCTAGCGTAGTAGCAAGCTTACTGTTGGTATATGAATTGATTCGTGCAAAAAAGAGAAAAAAAGCAGAGAACCGGATAATAGGAAAAATGGCGATGATTATTATGACTACTGCTTTCATCTCCTCGTGCTCTGCCCAGGGACCAGCACCCATACAATTTGGTAAAGATGAATGTTCCCATTGCAAAATGACATTAACAGATCAAAAATTCGGTGCTGAAATCATCACTACTACTAATAAAGTTTACAAATACGATGATGTAAACTGTTTGGTGAATTATCTGAAAGCGTATCCGGAGGTGGAGAAGAATGTAAAAACAATCTACATTGTAGACTATAGTAATGCAGGGAACTTTTATTCTAGTTATGAAGCATTTTTCTTTATTCAGAAGAAATAAGAAGTCCGATGGGAAGCTCCATTGCTGCATTTTCATCTAAACCTGACAGAGAGGCCATTCAAAACCAATTGCCGCTTTCTGAAACAACAACCTGGGAAAAAGTCAAAACAAGTTATTGACAGGAAAGCAATGAAAACATCGCTGTTTTTTATTTTGATCACTTCTGCATTCCTGCTGAATTCTTCCTGCATGTATGCCAAACAGTTGCTCTGTGGGAAGGGAACCACTCTTCCTATTATTCAAAATGCGTTGGATAATGCAGAACCGGGTGACACTATACTTGTTCGTTCCGGCCATTACAAGCAAGGAAATCTTTTTATCAAAAAATCACTTATGCTTCTGGGTGAAAAAAATGTAATACTGGATGGCGAAAACAAACATGAAATTATCACCGTAACGGCCAACCAGGTTTGTATTAAAGGCTTCACCATTATAAATAGTGGAGTGATGAGCACGAAGGATCTTGCAGGAATAAAAATACTTGCATGCCGGAACATCGTATTGGAGAACAACATTGTGATCAACTGCAACTTCGGCATTTACCTTTCAAACACCAAACATTGTTTACTAAGAGAAAACACAGTTAAAGGAAATGTAATCAAGGATCCGAATACCGGAAATGGCATTCATGTTTGGAAAGCGGACAGTATTCAAATCATAAAGAATGAATCTACCGGACAAAGAGATGGAATTTACTTTGAATTTGTAACCAACTCTACTATCATCAATAATTTCTCTCACGAAAATCTTCGCTATGGCCTTCACTTCATGTTTTCACATAGTAATACTTATACGCATAATCAATTTACAAAAAACGGAGCGGGAGTAGCTGTCATGTATTCACATCATGTGAAGATGTACCATAATTCTTTTGATCATAACTGGGGATCCAGTGCATATGGCATCCTTTTAAAAGACATTTCTGACAGCGAGGTGATGTATAATAAATTTGAGTATAACTCCGCAGGTATTTATATGGAAGGGAGTAATCGCATTAAAATGGAACAAAACTCCTTTTACAATAACGGGTGGGCGCTACGCATACAAGCCAGCTGCACCGATAATTTCATCAATCGAAATAATTTCACAGGGAATACCTTTGATGTTTCCACCAATGGAGAAACACAACTAAATAATTTTTCAAACAACTACTGGGACAAGTACGAAGGTTATGATCTCAACAAAGATGGTTTTGGTGATATTCCTTATCGCCCCGTAAGTCTGTTTTCTATGATCATAGAGCAATTGCCGCCCTCGTTATTACTTATACGAAGTTTCATGGTGTATCTGTTGGATAAAGCTGAAAAAATAATACCATCTCTTACTCCTATTCATCTCATGGATGAGTTACCGCAAATGAGAATGATAAAATTCAAGGAAACAAAAAAGTCGCTTAGTTCAACTTTACCCTACCTGTATTATCAACCTAAATTAAACATTCAATATTTGAAAACATGAAAAAAACAAATTATTCCTGGGCGTGCTTGGCATTGCCCTCACCACTATGACCATCTTGTCAGGTTGCGGAGGTAGTACTGGAACTGAAACAACCACTGAAGCCTCAACGGAAGAAGCCGTGGCTCTTGCCGGTCAATCTGCTGTAAAAGATGACGAATCACAAAAAGACGTTGTAAAAGTGGCCATTGGAAGTAAGGATCACACCACCCTCGTGGCTGCTGTTCAGGCGGCTGAGTTGGTCGACGTACTCAGCAATGCAGGACCGTTTACTGTATTCGCACCAACCAATGATGCATTCAATTTGCTACCTGCCGGAACAGTTGATGATCTTGTTAAACCGGAGAACAAAGAGAAGTTACAAGATATCTTACAATACCATGTAGCGGTCGCAGTGTACAAACCTGAAATGTTTCGTGATGGTCAAGTAATTGGCATGGCAAATAGCGGAAATATCACCATTAGTGTAAAAGATGGAAAGACAATGGTAAATGGCAAAGCAACAATCCTTGCCAGTGTGAATGCCTCCAATGGCATTATACATGTAATTGATCAGGTACTTCTGGAAGAAAAGAAATAGTGATTACCATTGAAAATATCAGTAAGGCATTTGTTAAGGTAAAAGTCCTTGACCAGTTAACTCTTGAACTATTCAGGGGCCAGTCAGTAGCATTGATTGGCCCCAATGGTTCGGGGAAAACAACTTTGATTAAATGCCTGCTGGGTCTCGCCATTCCTGATTCCGGCATTATCAAAATTGATGGTGATGATGTAAAAGGAGAATGGCAATACCGAAGCAGAATCGGCTATATGCCCCAGATAGGTCGGTATCCCGATAATATTACGGTAATGCAATTGCTAGAAATGATAAAGGAGATTCGAAAAGGAACTTATGATGTATTGGATGAAGAGTTACTGGAATCATTTCATGTTAAATCTTTCGGCAATAAAACCATGCGAACACTGAGCGGTGGAACACGCCAGAAAGTAAGTGCCTGTCTTGCATTTATGTTCGATCCTGAAATATTGATACTGGATGAACCTACAGCAGGTCTTGATCCGGTTTCTGCAGAGATATTAAAGGAAAAAGTGAAAGCAGAACAGCGAAAAGGCAAACTCATCCTGATCACCTCTCACATCCTAAGCGACCTTGAGGATTTATCAAATGAAGTAGCTTTCATAAACGAAGGGCGCTTAATCTTCTTCAAACAAGTAGAAGACATAAAAAAAGAAACCGGTTCCGGAAATCTTTCAAAGGCCATTGCAAGAATTATGCAGGAGCAAAATCTGATCACTCCGATAGACAATATCCTATAAATTATTTTTATGTTTACACCCAATACTAATAGTCCACATCGCATAGAATCATTTCCTGCTCTTTCTCTTCAAGGAGATGAGGAGAACATAACTTTACGTAAAACCACTTCAACACGAATGTCAGCAAAAGAAACGAAAGCAGGTAAAAAATACCTGATGCTGAGATTGCTTAAATATGTCCTGCTGGATATATTAAAAAACAGAATGGTCATTTTTTATGCACTGTTTCTCTTTGTCATTTCTACCGGTCTCTTTTCCATCAGCGGAGATCCGACCAAGGGAATAGCCAGTTTGCTGAATGTTATCTTACTGGTAACGCCCTTGTTAAGTATTATCTTCGCTACCATCTACTTTTACAATTCCTATGAGTTTATTGAATTGCTTTCTTCACAACCAATACAGCGAAAGACTATTCTCTACAGTCAATATGCAGGTTTGACGATTTCGTTGCTATTATCGCTCCTAACCGGATTAGGTATTCCTCTGTTAATTTTCGCACCCACTTACGAAAGCCTCATTTTATTACTGGCGGCATGCGGTTTAACCATGGCCTTTGTTTCACTCGCACTTTTGTCTGCGCTGTTAACCCGTGATAAAGCACGCGGTATCGGTCTTTCCATTTTACTATGGTTTTACTTTACCATTCTATACGATGCATTCCTGTTAATGATCATGTTTGCTTTTATGGATTACCCGATGGAAACGGTGACTTTAGTTATGGTGGCTTTAAATCCGATCGATCTGGCCAGAGTTGTTGTACTCATGCAACTGGACATCTCTGCATTGATGGGATATACCGGAGCAATGATGCAGGAAATCCTTGGGAAAAGTCAGGGAGTCTTTGCAGCTACATTTGTCATGATGCTTTGGATAATTCTGCCACTCACAATTGCAGCTGGTAAATTTAAGAGAAGAGATCTCTAAAAAATTATGGTAAGTGGAAAATTAAAAAAAACTAATTCACTCTGTTCTTAAAACGGCAAACACCTTCTTCAAGAAATTTTTTATATTGATCGGCATCGGGTGTATATCCCTTTGGCAAAGCGAGTAGTTTACCCTGATGATCGAGCAAAACATAATAGGGCTGGGAATTGGTTTGATAAATCCGGCTTTGAAGATCACTCCATTTGTTACCGGTGGATTTAATTTTCTTTCCGCTGAATTCGCTGGTATACTGCTCATTTTCCGGGAGCGGCGTTTTATCATCCACATAAAGTGAGATGAGCACATAATCATCCGAAAGAATTTTTTAGAATCTGCGGCTGTGACCAGACATTATCTTCCATCTTCCGGCAATTCACACAACTCCATCCGGTGAAATCAATCATAACCGGTTTTCCTGTCTGTTTAGCGTAGGCCATTCCCGATTCATAGTCATGATAACAATTCAGGTTATGCGGACAACTTCCTGCATGACTACCTGATCCATCCGAATGAGCAATCCATTCTTTATAAAACTCCGGTGGAGGGAAGCCACTAATAATACGCAAAGGTGCACCCCATAAACCCGGGATCAGATAAATGGTAAATGTCAAGGTAAGTATTGCAAAAATCAGACGACCGGTGCCGAGATAAGGCATATCACTGTCATGTGAAAATTTTATTTTTCCCATAAGATATAAACTCATCAGACCAAAAATGGCAATCCAGATCGCGATGAACACTTCTCTCTTCAACAATCCCCAGTGATAAGCAAGGTCGACATTGGAGAGAAATTTCAAGGCAAGTGCCAACTCTAAAAATCCCAGCACCACTTTCACGGAATTCAGCCATCCTCCGGACTTTGGTAATGAATTCAACCATCCCGGAAATGCAGCGAACAATCCAAAAGGTAAAGCAAGGGCTAGCGCAAATCCGGTCATCCCCATAATAGGACCCAGATACGATGATCCTCGTGCTGCCTCTACCAACAACGTTCCGATAATGGGACCGGTACAGGAAAATGAAACCAGGCTTAACGTAAATGCCATAAAGAAAATTCCAATCAACCCACCTTTATCTGAAGCCTGGTCCGCTTTATTCACCCAGGAACTGGGAAGTGTAATTTCAAATGCTCCAAAAAAGGACAAGGCAAAGATAAAGAAGATCACAAAGAACAACATATTAAACACCACATTACTCGCCATAGCATTGAGCGCATCGGAGCCCAGCGTCACAGTTACAAGGAATCCCAGCAACACATAAATCAAAATAATGGATACTGCATAAATTATAGCGTTGACAACACCTTTACTTTTCGTTGGACTTCGTTTTGTAAAAAACTTACGGTTAATGGAATCATGGGAAAACGCAGGGAGTGAGCAACGACAGCAAACCACCGATCATTCCAGCGATGAAAATCCGCCAAAAGGATTTGT
The DNA here is from genome assembly GCA_016721435.1 of Bacteroidota bacterium. Taxonomy (GTDB): domain Bacteria; phylum Bacteroidota; class Bacteroidia; order AKYH767-A; family OLB10; genus JAJTFW01. The sequence continues at coordinate 167,674 of JADKIC010000001.1, read as the reverse complement.
CAGCGGCTTCTTCCTTTGTTCCATCACCGCAACCGGGTTCAAGTACGGCCACATCTGCGCTCGGCTCATTGATTTTACCGGGTGTAGATGGAGGGGTTCCTACATTGTTCTGAAGCGTAGAATCTGCGGTGACCGGTAAAGTTGATGCAGTGTCGGTAACCAGGGATGAATCCTTTGCAGATGGCTTTGGTGTTTCACCGGTTGTTTCTGCGGTCTTCGCCTCCCCCTTCACAGGAATACTAAACTCAATTTCTTCGGGTGGCAAGCACATCTGATCATTGCAGACCATGAATTCGAGCGAACCTTTTACATCGAAGGATGCTTTAGAATTCAATTTTATCTTCTGACGAAAAATGGCTTCTTCGCCATAGTACTTCACTTTCATATCAAAATTGACGTCATACACTTCTTCAGCAAAAGGCTCTGTTGTTTTACCATCGAGTGAATAATTCTTGTCGGGAGTAAATTTAAACGTTGTAGGTATAGGACCACCGGCCGGTATATCCTGAGCGTACAAATGCCAGCCCTTGTCAATTTTAGCCTTTAAAACCAGCGTTGCGGTACTACCTTTTTGCTCAATACTATATGCCCATTTTACCGGGCGCTGAATCTGACTAAACAGACTGCCAAATGAAAAAACCAGCAGCAGGGAGAGGAATATTCTTAGTTTTCGCATAAACTACGCAGTAATTTGAATAGGTTTCAAAGATAGTTAATCAAACATAAAGAATAAATGACTTAAATATTGTCTTAATTGACTCTTCTTCAGTCCTTCTTCAGAAAAAAATACGACATCTGACCGACCACATCGTCATAAGTTACCGGATTCTTTTCCCAATAGTTATAAAAATAACTCATGAGCGCAAAATCCCCGGAACAACCTGCCGTGTGCATCAGAAGGGCTCCATAACTTACCCAGGAAACGGGTTCCGGCAGATATAAAAATAAGGTGATGAATAGAGTATTAATCAGTACAAAAGGGGCTATAGCCAGTAAAACAAATTGCTTTTTACGGGCCACAAAACGATCTGCCATTGCATAAAAGATCATTTGCTTCCAGATGGCTTTGTAAGATACTTTTTCTGCACCTGCCAGTTTATAGCCAATGCCATGAATCAGCTCATGAATAGGGACTATCAGAAAAAAAACGAAAAAACCAAGGAATAGTTTCAGTATACTATCACCAACCGAGTCCGTTTGAAAAAGAAAATAAACACCTCCCGACACCAGCATAAGATTGAACAATCAATAAAAAATGGTGACCGGATTTTTCATAAAGAAATACTGTTTGATAAATGTCACCAAGTCCAGATGAGCAAGATGAACATGTAAAACATATCCATTTTGCTCCAGATTATCGGGAGTAAGGGTTTTGTCATCGCCCAAATTTAGGGTTTTAACGTTTGTTTCATTAAGGAAGTCACATCAATTTTACACCTTAAAGACATTGTATGTTCCATTCACAACTAAAACCAGCAGCCTGAAACACCTGTTTTCGGGATTGAAAATTGTTCCTCTATTTTAATATCATATTAATGACACAACATAATGTATGAAAAAGCTTTAATAATTTTGCATGATAAAATTCATCATCATGGTAGCAGAAACTTTACGATACCCTATAGGAAAATTCAATCCTCCTGAACAAATCACAGAGGAAGACATCAGCAAATGGATTGCTATTATTGAATCTTTACCTTTAAAAATGAGAGAATCGGTGAATGGCCTAACCTCCGAACAGTTAGAATCTCCTTACCGGGAAGGAGGCTGGACGATCCGTCAGGTAGTACATCATATGGCCGATAGTCATATGAATGCTTACATCCGTTTCAAATTGGCTTTAACAGAAGACAACCCTACTATAAAACCTTATCTCGAGGAAAAGTGGGCCGAACAAATAGAAGCACGGCATGGACAGATAGAGATGTCACTGAGAATTCTTGAAGCCCTGCATCATCGCTGGACTGTAGTTTTATCAAATATTTACTCTACCGACTGGAAGAGGACATATTATCATCCGGAAAACAAAAAAATAACTTCCCTGGAACACGCTTTAGGATTGTATGCCTGGCATAGTCAACATCACCTGGCACATATTTTAAATTATCGGGTGGGCAAAGGTTGGTAGTTTAGAGAGAATTTTTACCTAAAACATTGTACGAGAATCCGGCTCATCCGCATCTATTCGAACTTCAAACGATGCATCAGATAAATCACTCCTGCAAAGAGGAAGAATGCTATCGCCTGATGTAAAACACCTAACCATAAAGGCACTTGTAACAACAAGGTAATAATACCTAACAACACCTGCATAAAAAATACCGAGCAACAGAAACCACACCGCATTTTTTTGTCCGGTATTCAAATTGGTTTTGAATAGCTTTATGGAAAAGATAATAATGAAGAAGGTAAGGATATAGGCGAGTCCACGGTGTATAAATTGTATACTCGCCAGATTATTAATGAGGCTTGAAATTCCGTCATTGGACCAGGCAAACCCTATCGATTCCGGCACCCATTCTACACCCATTTTCGGCCAGGTATTATACGTCCATCCAGCTTTCGTACCGGCCACAAAAGCTCCATAGATCACCTGAAGCGTCAACAATAAAAGTAAAGTGAATGCATGTTTTCTGAATGACGTTAATTCAGCAGCGTTAGAAACCTTTCGGTCATATAATTGAGTTAGTGCCACCCAAAAAATATACCCAAAAGTGATAAAAGCGAAGGTCAGATGAATAGCCAGTCGAATATGACTTACTCTGATGTTTTGTGACAATCCGCTCGCTACCATATACCATCCCAAAAACCCTTGTATACCCCCCAGCACGAACATAAGAATCAACTTCGGCATCAGACCTTTAGGAATTGCTTTCCGGACATAGAAATAAAGGAGACCTATCATAAAAACCAATCCGATCATTCTTCCGAACAAGCGATGAATATACTCCCAGAAATAAATAAATTTAAAATCTGAAAGGGTGAAATGCGCATTGACAGATTTATACTGCGGTATTTGCTTGTACTTTTCAAATTCGGCATTCCATTGCATCTCGTTCAGTGGTGGAATAGTACCTGTGACGACCTTCCATTCTGTAATAGACAAACCTGATCCGGTGAGACGGGTAATTCCCCCAACAACCACCATTCCAAAGACAAGAAAGCAGCCACTGAGTAACCACACAATTAATTGATAGCGTAGTTTATTGACAGTTTCCATACGGTTTTTCTATGCGATTTTATGCGGGCTTCTCCGCTTCTTTCATAACAATTTGAGCAGTGGTTCTGCTTCTCTGTTCGAGTAATATATCTCTTCCCTGGCTCAAAGTCTCAATGGTAGAAGGATAATAATAGCGAATGGTATAAAGTTGGAGTCCTGCATTGTACCGGACCCAATAATCCTTTTTCAACAACTCAATCAACTTTGGGGTTTTAAATGCATCATCATCTATACAAACAGAAAAAGAGATAGCAGAGTTTTGCATGAGGTTCATTTTTACACCCAAATCAGCGAAACAGGAAAAAATAGAACTTAAATTCTCTTCCGCGATAAAAGAAAAATCCTTGGCAGCTATAGAAATAAGCACCTGATCTGATTTAAAAATAAAAGACGGCACCTGCGGCTTGGTTTGAAGGTCCTTGCCGATAACCGTACCTTTTGCCTGAGGCTGCAGAAAAGATTTTACATACAAAGGGATATTCTTGTTCTCCAGCGGCTTTATTGTTTTTGGATGAATCACTGAAGCACCATAATACGCCAATTCAATAGCATCATGATAGCTCAGTTGTTCCAGTTTCTGCGCATCATTAAAAAATTTAGGATCCGCATTTAATACACCGGGTACATCCTTCCAAATCGTCACGGATTCCGCTTCAAGTATATGTGCTAAAATTGCTGCAGTATAATCTGATCCTTCACGACCAAGCGTAGTGGTATAATTTTCAGATGTAGCACCAATAAAACCTTGCGTAATGACGATTGGATTTCTTTCATTGATCAAATCAGGAATGATCGCTTTCACCCGCTTTGCACTCTCCTCCCAATTCACTTTACCTTCGCGGTACGTATTATCCGTCAGTAAACAGTCGCGGATATCGACCCACCTGTTGGCAATTCCCAGTCCATCGAGAAAATAGCTGATGATAGTAGTTGAAATCAATTCTCCAAAGGAAACGATCTGATCATATACAAAATCATATTCACGTGGCTCTTCTTCCAGAACCCATTCAATTTCTACGAAATAATTATTGACTTTCGTATATACTTCAGCGTTAGCATCCGGAAACAACTGCTCCAATAATTGTGCATGAAAACTTTTGACTTCATTTAATAGAGCTGCCGATTCATCTGACCCTGAACAATAGGCTTTCACGACTTTCTCGAGTGCATTTGTTGTCTTGGCCATGGCAGAAACCACTACCACAAGCGGTTCACCCGGAAACAACTTTAAAATTGCAGAAACATTTTTAACTGATTCTACATCCTTTACCGAAGCACCGCCAAACTTGAAGATTTTCATTGAATAATTTTATTCGTGTTATTATTTTTTGGTCAAGAATTTAAAACGTTCAACCGGTCATTCAATTATATATGTCCTGTAATTCTACAGCCAATTTTCTACTTGCGATTGATCAAGTTTACAATTAATCCATTCAGCATCAAATTTTGCTTTATACTTTTCATAGAAACGGATAGCGGGTTCGTTCCAGTCCAGCACTTGCCAATGCAGTTGTTTCGCCTGCAACCGTTTTGCATCTCTGATCACTTCAGCAAAAAGAAGTTTACCAATTCCTTTACCACGCATCTTTTCTGTTACCACTATGTCATCCAGGTAAACGCCCTTCCCTTTCCAGGTACTGTACTTCAGGTGGTAAACAGCAGTTCCATAGACAACGCCATTCTCTTCGGCAACCAGACAAAAGAAAACGGGATGAGGTCCAAAGCCATCAACAAGCATATCTTCAATAGTATTGGTCACTTCTTGCGGAGCCTTTTCAAATAATGCTAATTCACAGATCAAAGCATGCACGGCAGGCATATCATCTTTTGTACCTTTGCGGACAACAATATTCATGGGGGCAAAAGTAAATCATTCTGAAGTCCCTTCTTAAAAAAATGAAACTACATTACCGGATTCTTGGAGAAGGTGTACCTATATTAATTTTACACGGCCTTTTTGGCATGAGTGATAACTGGCAGAGTTTTGCGCGAAACCTCGCTGACAATGGCTTTAAAGTTTTTTTACCTGATTTGCGCAACCACGGGCATTCACCTCACGACAATTTTCATTCCTACCCCCTTATGGCGCAGGATATTGCCGGACTCATTGAGGAGAATCAATTGCATTCCCCTGTAATATTAGGACATAGTATGGGAGGGAAAGCAGGCCTGCAACTGCTAAATGAAAATCCCGGATTGATACAAAAAGCAATTGTAGTTGATATTGCACCCTGGCAATATCCAATTCATCACCGGGAAATACTCGACGCATTGCTTGCTGTTGACATCCTACATATCCACTCCCGAAAAGAGGCGGAAACTGTACTTGATGACGCTATTCATGATTCGGGTATTAAACAATTTTTGCTCAAAAATCTATACCGAAAGGGCGATGATCATTTTGCCTGGCGGTTTAACCTAAACATCATCAATCAACAGATTGAAGAAGTAGGCGAACCCACCTGGCCGCGTGAACAGATCTCCACTCCTGTTTTATTTATTAAAGGAGAAAAATCGGGATATATTGATCCCTTCCGGATGAATGAAATTTTACAATGGTATCCAAATGCTGAACTCGTAAATATTCCGAATGCCGGCCACTGGGTGCACGCGGAACAACCGCAATTATTGCTGGAAGAAGTATTGCATTTTCTAAAATGATTTCAATTTCTCCTGCTAATTTAATTGTTAAAAACAATTTCTTACTAAACTAAAAACTACCGGCTTCGGGCTACCGGCTACCTGCCATTTCGCATAGACGCTATTGGTAGAATTCAAGAAGATTGTACATCGGGAGTGCGGTGAGGTCTCAGGTATGAGTAAGGTAATCTCGTAGAATGACACTACACTTCGTTACCTGGTATTGGCTGTAGTATAGTAAAGACTCTACGCAGATAAGGAGACTTTGAACAACATCTTCAACACTCAGGCAAGGACAAACCTTAAACTTTGAACATTGAACTTTAAACCTGCCTTACTTCCACTCTAACGTTTTTAGCATATGGAGAATATCTTCTCTAACATAACTTTGAACAGGTGCAAGCGAATCGGCATTGGGAGGCGCATTGAAATAAACAGCACCCCGCAGAAAATGATGAACGCTATCGGTGACATAAAACTGTGTAGAAGAAGCCGCCTGTCCGCCCAGGGTATAGAGGACACCGCTCACGCCCGGTCTAAAGGAAATCACTTGTTCATCTATAGAACTGGCCCGGGAAGTATGTTTGTAAACAAGGGTATGGGTATCGTCCAGAAACTTGTTAATGTCACCATGCAGTGGTTTATAAGTAAGATAAATCTGACCGTTAATTTTTGGCATCACCAGATACCACCAGCAGGATTCCGATAAACGATTGGTATCGGGAACAGGGATAATATAATCAGCGATTTCAAATTTATAAGTGCAACCGGCCGGATCAAACATGGAATATTTCCTTTCCGGTAATTCAATTCTGTAATACCCTCTTGGCTTCGGTGTAGTCACTTCTTCTCCACAAGAGAACAGTGAAAGCATCGAACTTATAATGATGACCTGCAGGCCGGTTTTCATAAATTTTATTTGGAATTAATTGCTTTAAATGATCGAATAAGGCGAGACAATTCGATTGACTTTAACAGACATTCAAACCTATTCAACACCGGAGCAGGTCAAGTAAGAAGAATAGATTTACACTGATTAGAATGGTAAATCTCCGCCCAAATCGTTCAGCGGAGGAGGGGTAGGATCATGAGCAGCAGTATCACCCGAATGTCCGCCATTTTGAGCATCTCTTTTGGTTAGCATGGTCATATTCTCCGCAATAATTTCAGTAGCATAACGCTTGATGCCATCTTTCTCCCAGCTACGCGTCCTCAATTTCCCTTCTATAAAAACCATATGACCTTTTCTCAATTGGAGTTTTTCTGCCGCTTCTGCAAGACCTCGCCACAAAACAATATTATGCCATTCTGTTTGATCCTGGCGCTGCCCATCCTTATTTTTAAAATATTCAGTGGTTGCAAGGGGAAATTTAGCAACCATAATTCCACCTTCCATGTGACGGTACTCGGGATCCTTACCCAGATTACCAATGAGAAATACTTTGTTGACGCCTGACATGGTTTTGTAGTTTAGAGTTTAACGCATCCAGCAATTCAGATTATCAAGGTCAAAGTTAGTAATTGACTTCACTTTTCAAATTTTCAGGGAAATCAAACTAGAGGAGGTAATCATAGAAGATCTTCATTTTGCAGAAATTTAACAATCAACTGTGGAAAAGCGAATTCTTGTAAACGGTGCATTGGGATGCGTTGAAGCTCACCCTGGGGCTGTAGCTTATTATTCAATTTTATTTTCCAGAAATGAACTATAAGTTCCTGGTGCGATAGTAAGTGTCGAAAGCGGGAAGGACTTCCCACGATAACATTTCCTGCAAAGGACAATCCAAAAGGGAGCTGGACATATTGTATATCAACATCTTCCTTATCGGATTCAACAAGTGGGAATTCATAAAGTCCTTCCCAGATATCCTTCTCCTTTCGCTGGTTAATATAAGTCTCAGACCCAAGCGTGAAGAAAAAATAATGAAAATAACGGGTGCGCACCTTTGACTTTTCTCCTTCACCGGCAGGCGATCGATTTCATTATATATAAATGCGGCATGTTTCGGGTCGAAGAGTTCACCGGCCATTTCTGCAAAAACCTTTTTACCAAGGGAGGAATCTATAGGAACAGCTGACCCTGAAAGACGCGACAAAAATCTGAACACATTCCCATCTACGACAGGATGCGGAAGGTGGAAGGCGAAAGAGGCAATAGCGGCTGCAGTATATTCCCCAACACCCTTCAGTTTCTTCAACGATTCAAAATCGGCCGGGAAACTTCCATTAAATTGCTGCATGACCTGTACAGCAGCCGTATGCATGTTTCGGGCCCGGGAATAGTAGCCGAGGCCTTGCCATAATCGTAAAATTTTGTCAAGAGGGGCATTTGCAAAGTCCCCGATAGTTGGAAAAGATTCGACAAAATTATTGTAGTACGGAAGTCCTTGATCTACACGCGTTTGCTGAAGAATAATTTCGGAAAGCCAGATTTTATATGGATCTGATGTTTCGCGCCAGGGCAATTTCCGGCCATTATTTCGGTACCAATCCCTTAAATTCTTAGAAAACTCCAGTTCTAACATCATATTTTGGACAAAAATAAGCAAGTAATATTTTGTATTTCAGCGGGAAAGCATATCTTTGCAGCCCCGTAAAAGGAAAATTATAATAACCAGTAAAAGATGACAAAAGCAGAATTAGTAAATGAGATCTCTACAAAAACCGGGATCGAGAAGGTAGCTGTTCAGCAGACCGTTGAGTCTATGATGAAAGTTGTTCGCAACTCGCTGATCAATAACGAAAACGTATATCTCCGTGGTTTCGGAAGCTTTATCGTAAAAAAGCGTGCTAAGAAAACCGGACGTATCATTACCAAGAACGCAACGATTATCATTCCGGAACATTACATTCCTGCATTCAAACCTGCAAAGACTTTCACTGAGCGCGTTAAGAATGCACACAAACAAGAAAACCTTACCTGCTCAATAATCCTGAATGAAAGGTGCACAACTGAGAGTACTTCTCATTTCAGGCACCATTCTGCTTTCCGTTGCTCTTTATTTCGCTCCGTCTCAAATTAATAAACAGGGAAAGGAAGTAAAAGAAGAGAAAGTTGGAAGCAGGGGTGAGTTTCAGCCGGACGATTTGTTAAAATCTGCCAGAACATCACTGGACAGCAATGAGACAAAGAATTTGGATTTCTTTGAGGCATCTCTCAAAAAGAATGGCGGCAAGGATACCGTATTATTAGATGGTATTGGTCGTTTATGGGATCGCAACGGAGTGCCTGCAGCCTCAGCCATTTGGTTTGAGCGAAAAGCAGAAATCGTACAAAGTGAGCAATCCTATCTGGATGCCGCTTATCGCTACTTCGATTCCTTTAGAATGGCAAATGACACGGTAGTCAGATCCATTTTAGTAGGGAAGGCCATCTCCAATTATGAAAAGGTATTGGAGATAAACCCGGCGAATCTGAATGCCAAAACCGATCTCGGCGCTTGTTATGCCGACGGAACAAATGAACCCATGAAAGGGATCTTGTTATTACGGGAAGTAATAACAGCCGACCCCAATCACGAAATGGCTCAATACAATTTAGGTATGCTCTCTGTTAAATCAGGGCAACTTGAAAAAGCGATAGAGCGTTTCAATAAAGTGCTGGCGATAAACCCAAAGCGAAATGAAATACATTTCTTCCTTGGACAGGTGTTATTGCAAAAAGGAGACACGGCTGCTGCTGTGAGTTCCTATGAAACATTCATAAAGAATGCAAATTATGATGTTTCAGATGTCATTAAATTAGTGGAAGAGTTAAAGAAAAAACCTTCCTGAAAAATACTATAAGTTAGAATACTAAAAACATTTAATCATGCCATCAGGAAAAAAACGTAAGCGTCATAAAATGGCGACTCACAAACGTAAGAAGCGTTTAAGGAAAAATCGTCATAAGAAGAAAAACAGGTAGGCCCTTTTCGGGCTGAAGGACCTGCTGTACTTTTTAATGAAGGTACAGCAGGTCATATTTGCTATTGCTTTTTCAAAAAAGGTAAGCTAGCTGCTGGAATTTAATTTTTTTAATTTTATTAGAATTTCAGTTCTCAGCAACGCTTCAACAGGCATACTGCATTGAACAGCGAACTGATCATCGATTCGTCTACCTCCGAGGTAAACATTGCCCTCGTTGAGAACAAACTGCTCGTAGAGTTAAACAAAGAGAAGAAAGAAAACAACTTCTCTGTGGGAGATATCTACCTGGGCCGTGTAAAGAAGATTATGCCTTCTTTAAACGCTGCTTTTGTAGATATTGGATACGAGAAGGATGCCTTTTTGCACTATCTCGATTTGGGCTCGCAAGTGCAATCCCTTATTAAATTCATGAAACATACGCAGAGCGGAAGCCAGGCTGAAGCGCTGCTGAATAATTTTGAAATCGAACCGGATATTCACAAGGCGGGTAAGGTCAATCAAATCCTTAATCCGAACATGAATATTATCGTTCAGATCGCGAAAGAGCCCATCTCCAGCAAAGGTCCTCGCATTACTTCTGAAGTATCTTTTGCAGGACGATATGTAGTACTTGTACCCTTTTCGGATGTGGTTTCTGTTTCCCAAAAAATTAAAAGTTCCGCCGAAAGGTTACGCCTCAAGCGCCTTGCAACGAGCATCAAGCCACGCAACTTTGGCATCATAGTACGCACGGTTGCTGAAGGGAAGAAGGTGGCAGACCTTGACAGGGATGTTCAGGATCTGGCTTCCAAATGGATGTCACTGCATGAGCAGCTGAAAACATCAACACCTCCGTCAAAGCTACTCGGTGAAATTGACCGTGCCTCCACCATCCTCCGCGACCTTCTCAGTCCAAACTTCAATGCGATACATGTCAATGATGTTCGTGTAGCAGAAGAGATAAAATCTTATATCAGAGGTATTGCTCCCGACCAGGTGGATATTGTGAAGATGTACAAAGGCAAGATGCCAATTTTCGAACACTTCGGCATTGACAAACAAATAAAATCCCTTTTTGGTAAGACCGTAAATATGGCTGGTGGCTCCTATTTGATCATAGAGCATACCGAGGCGATGCACGTGATTGATGTGAACAGTGGTGGCCGCAACAAAGGCAGTGGAGATTCACAGGAGAGCAATGCTTTCCAAACGAATCTCATGGCAGCTAAGGAAATTGCACGTCAGTTACGCATGCGCGATATGGGCGGAATTATTGTCATCGACTTTATCGATATGCGCAATACGCTCCATCGGAAAGAACTCTTCGACACCTTGAATGCGGAGATGAAGCAGGACCGTGCCCGTCATACCATTTTGCCTCCAACAAAATTTGGTCTTGTTCAAATTACTCGGGAGCGTGTACGACCGGTTACCGATATCATTACAGTAGAGAAATGTCCGGCCTGTGATGGTACCGGCGAGATCAAAGCTTCCCTCCTGCTCCTTGACGACATTGAAAACAATCTTCGCTATTTATGCCAGGAGCAAAATGAAAAAGGACTTACGCTACAAACGCATCCTTACGTTGCTGCCTTTCTAAAAAAAGATTTTTGGACAATGAAATCCTTCCAATGGCAATGGCGCAAGAAATTTAAACGCTGGATTAAAGTGGAGCCCATTTCCGCCTATCATATCATGGAATTTCATTTTTTGAATGAGCAGGGAGAAGAGATTAAGTTATAAATGAACTATAATAATTTTCTAAATTACTTTTGCCACAAGCCATCTATCATTAAAATTTTTATATTAAAAATATTTTTTTAGGAACTTCGATCTTGTCATTCAGTGTGACGACACGGAACATGTCACTTAAATGATGAGACCGGTTAAATAATTGGACCGGATTTATTCATCGCTCCACCTTAATACCCATCAATAAAATATCATCTATCTGATCCATTCTTCCTTTATACTCGTTGTGAAAACGAAGGAAATTATCCTGTTGTTCCTTTAGCGATTTCCCACGTTGCAGCATGACTATTTCCTTGAACTTCTTTCGGGTGAGTTTCTTGCCAAGTTCGCCGCCAAACTGGTCGGCATACCCATCGCTGAACAGATAAATGACATCTCCTTTTTCAATATGAATTTTATGATTCGTATACGGAAAACGATTTACCACCTGACCGATAGGCTGCTTGTCCGGTTTAAACTCCATTAATTCATATACAGCGCCTTCTCTGGCAATCCATAACGGGCAATTCGCCCCCGACCAATACAATTCACGCGTCTTCCTGTTAAATGCACAGAGACTTGCCTCCATTCCATCTTTTACTTCTCCACTGATTCCTAAACTTTCTACGATGATTTCTGCCACCTTATCGAGAATCAATGAGGGTTTGACCAGACCATATTCATTTACTGCTCTGCTGAGGGCGTTAATGCACAAGATGCTGATCAGTGCACCCGGCACTCCATGACCGGTACAATCACATCCTGCGAATAAAACCCAGTCCTCCGATGTTTCTACCCAGTAAAAATCTCCCGAAACAATATCTTTTGGAAGGAATAGAATAAAATTTTCACCCAGATGTTCTTCTATCTTCTGCTGTGAGGGTAACAATGCAGTCTGAATTCTTTTCGCATAATTAATGGAATCTACTAAGGCCTTCTTCTCCGTTTGAATGACTTCCTTCTCCCGCTTTAAATCCAGTGTTCGTGACTCAACATGTGTAGAAAGAAAATGCTGCTGAACGATACTGAAAAGATCTTTAAACTTTATCTTAAGTCCGCTGACAGAAATATTCACCGGGGAGCCATAATTCTTGTATTCATACTCGAGCCATGATCGCTTGAACAAGGTCCGTTGATTTTTTATATAGCGATCCGGATTCTTCACCTTCACCGTGATGCATTCCGAAAATAAAATTTTAGTACTGTTGATCTCTATTATATCCTGCCAGAAAATCATTCCCGCTGAAACCAGTCCGGAGTTATCTAATATTCCAAGCTTATTGATGACAAGTCCGGGGCCTTTTTTAGTATACTTCTTAAGTGCAATAAGCGATAAATATGCAAATACAGAAGTCAAAAACAAATTCATGATAACAATAAACAACGACTCAAAGGAGAAAGATCCATTCTCCACTATTTCATTATAAATATTCTTTAGAAAGTTAAAAGTGAGAAGCAGAGAAGGAATCAGCACAAGTGCGACTGAACTCTTCTTTGAATCTATCTCTACATCCTTTAATGGCGCCATTGGTCTGAACTATTTGACCAATAAAAATAGATAAAAACTCATAGCGACCATCCTCAATTATGTTTCTTCTGTTGATTTAGTGATATTTATATTTTATCCGTAAATAACAAAGTATTAAATGAATCTATATTGATTCAGATTTCAAAAAAAGAAGAGGCCACTTAAAACTAAATTAACGCAGGAAAGAAATCACCTTATCAAGGTCATATTCAGACACAATAAATGCACTTCTGCATCTGACCATAACTGCAGAAAAAATTTCAGGAGCAGTTGCTCCTACAACGGCAACTCACAAACCTTTCTTTGCGAATAACGCTGTTATTTTCTTAGGGTTCCAGTTGATCTTATATGCGAACTCGAGATTTATAAAACTATAGGAATCAGTAATTGCGGGATTTCCTCTTCTGGATGTCCGGGGCCCTACCATACCGTCTGTTCCAAGTCCGGTGGGATCACTGATGTACTTAGCGAGTTCCTGTTTAACGGGGTCACCCGGAAATTGCTGTTCAATCTGCTTGTAAGTCGCATAGGCATCACTGGCATCATCGAGGTAATCCGTAAAGAATTTATAGTAACCAAACTCCAGAGACAGCGTAATGTTTTTATCAAGACCATAGCGAAAACCTACGGCAAGTGGAACTCCTAAGTGCCAGGGACTATACATTTTCTTTGATGGGTTGGATTCATCAAATGAGCCCTGACCTTCGTTTCGCCAATCAATCAAATCCGTTTCATACTTTCCATCCTTCTCTATCACATTGCCGTTACCTGTTGACTGAGCTGCATCCCGGATGGTTCCATCTGTCCAGAAATGATATCGGTTGGCAATATCAATATCGCCGCTGAACAAATCCGCTTTCGGGCGACCATAGTACACCCCGATACCTGTGTAAGCAAATAATGCAAGACTCTGTTTATGCAGCGGGAGGCGACGATTGGGATAATAAGTATAACTGATATGAGAGGAGAAACCATAAATATCATTGCGAAAATTCAATCCTCGCCCATAGTTACGCAATTCCGTCCCGCTCTTTCCATCCACCGGACTAGTTTCATCATATTGAATACGATGCCAGCTCAAACGGGCTTCGATATTTATTGGCGAATACTTCATTCCGGTAATTTCCCGGGGTGAAATAAAATTGCGAACCGTTATGGCCATACCGGGGCTCATCGAACTTTTCTGAAAAAATTCATCATTACCCAGGTCACCAAAATAATTAGTTGTCCCTCCGGCAAGTCCGATATCCAGCGATTGTTGGGCGTGAAGGGAACAAGTAACGAATAAGAAAACAAATAGTATATATCCTTTTTTCATGGCCTTAGATTTGCCTCTAAGTTAAAAACCTTATTCAATCCATCGACATCGTTCTAAATAAATTAACTGACATTTCTTTGAATAATTCAAAAACATAGGTGGAAGAACAACTTTATAGGGCATAGGATCGAAGCTCTTCCTCTGCCAGACCTGAATGAAAACCAATTTTTACCCGATCCTTGATATCCGGTGCTTCATTTAACTGCTGTAAGGCATCAAAAATCAATATGATCTCCTCCGAATTTCTTTCAATTTTAGATTCCAGAAAATCGATTTTTGAAGAGAGTTCCTCGTGCACACTCAGGATTTCTCTCAGGCGAACATATACCCTCATAATTCTTATGTTGACCTCTATAGCAACTTTGCTATTCAGCACGCTCGAGAGCATGAGAACGCCATGTTCAGTAAAGACATAAGGTAAATACCGTCTTCCTCCTTTTGATGAAATTTCATCCGATCCCGCATTTTTGACGAGGGACCGCGGACTTCCAGATGCTACAGGAATCATTGAGGTCGCATTTTGCGACCTCAATGATTCTACCTCATCTTCAGTCAGTTGGAACATGAAATCGGCAGGAAACCGATAAGGATTTCGCTTTACCTGTTCATTCAACCTTTTCGTTGGAATACCATATAAGGTAGCCAGATCCTGGTCCAACATGACCTTGCATCCGCGAATAATATAAATGCTGCGGATCAGTTCGTTTTCTTCAACTTGTCTATTTTCCATACTGATTTTCATTTAACTGTTCTTTGCCAGCACAGCCGCCTTTTTAATCACCCTTGTATCTCCATCAATATGGAACATCTCGAGAACTACCACATATATACCCGCACCCTGCAGTCCTCCCTGATCTGAAAGTCCATCCCAAATCCAAAACCCTTCACCACCTATAAGTTCCTGCTGTGTGAGCTTACGTACAGGAATTCCAAATTCGTTATAGATAGAAAGTGCCACCATGTATCCGGGTCGTGATGGTTTACAGGAGATGCCCAGAACATCATGATAACCGTCGTTATCGGGTGAGAATAACTCAGGTGCGAGATTGAGCCATTGCTCGTCCAACTTTTTTGGATCATAATATTGTGAATTGAGGGTACAAGGGCTTGCAAACCCGACATTTTCTGCCGCACTATGCCAATTGCTACTATCATTTACCGCACCCAAAAGAGAGATACGCTCCAGAGAAACCCCCTCGGGATCACTTAAAAGCTTGAAATGAAAATCATCCTTATAATGAAAACGTTCCAGCTCACTGAATGAAGAATTCAGCAAGACGACAATGCCTTCATCATCATTGAATGAAGGAAGACTACTTTCAATTAATTGCCTGATATCACCCAAATGATAACGCTTAAGTATGTCCGAATAATCAGTAGTAGCCACAGCAAAATCTCCCGGTAAGAGCAAACGGGACTCCAATGAAAATGGCAGAATGTCATCCACAATCCCTGTAAGTGGGTCTGCGCGTGCAATTCTTAGTAGGGAAAGATCTACACTATGATCACCGATATTTTGGATCTCAACAAAATCACTACCATCATCAACCGGATTAAACAAAATTTCATTTATAATAATATCACCGGGTCGGATTGAATCAGGAATAGAGAACTGAAGTGAATTCCATCTCCTTATTGTATTGCCCGCACAATCCTGAATGGCCGCGTCAAATGTAAGAGTATAGAAAAAATCAGGTTGAAAGGGCATATTGAATTTTAAAGTAAAACACGATTGTTCTGCAGAGAAAAGAATAGAAGATGGCGATCCAATATTATCATTTAAATTATAGAGCTGTACATTGTTGGACAAAACACTATCGACGGCTTCACTAAAACAAACTTTCAATGTAATATTGTTCTCCGGAAAAGCATAAACCGGCCAGGGAGCAATTGTATCAATGAATAATTCTGCTTTTGAATTCACACTTCCCGGTGTCCCTCCTGAAGGATCATGGCTCGCGGCCCAATTGTTTCTATCACTGCAGGGAAAATCCACATCAATACGTTCCAGCGACCATCCCTTATCATCCCGCAAAGGATCCTTGTACATCGTTGCATCGTATTGAATAACATCAAGAGTTATTCCATTCGCATCAATTATCTTCAAGCGATCTCCATCATTATTCAGCGTTGGAAATCCAACTATGCCCTTCATCTCCGAATATCCGGCTGCATGAAAAAATGTTACAAGGCTACTTTCAGTATAAGCTCTGTATTGGCCGGGGAACAGAGTATCCTGAGGCAGGTAGGCAATAGTACTTCCGTCGCTGAGCATAAAACCTGATGTAATTATTACCTTCTGACTTCTGTTATAAATTTCCAGGTATTCATAAGGAGGTAATGTTGGAGCAGAAGTAGGATCAGACATAATTTCCGTCATGACCAGATCCGAAACAGCGGGAGGTGATGGAATGAACAATTGAAAAGATTGGGTATCCGGACTAACATTTCCATGCGGATCCATTATACCATGAACATGTAAATGATAGATGCCGGTAGCGGAAAAGGTCTGTGAAAACAACAGTGAAAATGTTTTTGAATTTATTGAATCAACTCCTACCGATATCGGCGGACCCACTCCATCCATAAAATAATGCTGGACATTAAAAGCTGAAACACTATCCGGTGCTTCGTCGAAAATGATAGTGATGATAGAATCATTGCTGATAGCTGCCGCCATTACTTTGGGAGGCAAGGTATCAACCAAATAGGCCCCGGCATACACATCATCCAGAAAGAACTTATCGGCATTGCTGGAGGTATAGATACATTTCCAGCCCGTATACGATCCGGGTTGAATACTATTCTCCAATCCACTACTCTGAAAACCGAAAGCTTCTCCACCGGAATAATCAACCCATAATTCCCATTGTCCCGGCGGGAATCGCAGCACCCTGACCCGTATATCAAAAGGAGCGGCGATCAGACTATCAGGGGCGCGTGCGATAAGACTAATAGCCGTTCCCAACTGCTTATATAATGATATTGCATCTGCCGAACCCGATTCACCGAATTGCAGAAAATAACCTGATAGTGGACTTTTCAGATCATCAGAATCGGAACAGAGATAATAGCGGGCATAATTAAATCCGGAAGGGGCGAAATCGAGCTTGATTTTAAACCTCCATTCCATGGTATCCAGTACTTGTATACCGTCTGTTATAAGGAAGGACGAGTCGCTGCCGGTGCTGTTCAGTTTCAACACTTCATTCATCACCACAAAGGCTGCGGAATCTCCGGTCCACAACCTCCCATTGTTGAAATCCCCATCACTGAAGTCGTCTACCACCTGTGACATCACCGTACCCGGCAAGCACAAGCTCAACAAACTCAACATTATCCGGCAAGCGATCGATCCCTTCATTACTTTTGTTGCACAAAGGACGTATGGTGCCGGGGACCTAGTCGTATAATAAACGCTTATACCCGTTTACTAACGGCTAGAGGATTTAATTCACTGAAAAACAATATCAATAATTAAACATGAAAGTTGCAGTTGTTGGAGCTACAGGCCTGGTTGGCACCAGAATGATACAATTATTGGAACAAAGAAACTTTCCCGTGAAGACCTTTATTCCGGTGGCTTCTGAAAAATCTATTGGCCGAAAAGTAAGTTTCAAGGGAAAAGAATATGCGGTCTTGACACCGGCAGAGGCTGTTTCATTAAAAGCGGATCTGGCCCTTTTTCTGCCGGCGGACAAACTTCCATTGAATGGGCGCCGCTCTTTGCTGCGGAAGGAACCACGGTCATCGACAATTCTTCAGCCTGGCGGATGGATCCCGGGAAAAAATTAATCGTTCCGGAAGTAAATGGACATGTATTGACTGCAGGTGATAAAATCATTGCGAATCCGAATTGTTCCACCATACAAATGGTGCTTGTCCTTAAACCCCTTCATGATCGCTATAAGATTAAAAGAGTCGTTGTTTCTACTTATCAGTCCGTAAGCGGAACCGGAGCCAAAGCCATAGAACAGTTGATGGCCGAGCGAAACCAACAGCCTGCAAACAGGGTATATCCGCATCCGATAGATTTGAATATACTGCCTCAGATCGATGTCTTTCAGGATAACGGCTATACCAAGGAAGAAATGAAAATGGTAAAAGAGACCTGTAAAATTATGGGAGATGACAACATCCGTGTAACGGCAACGGCTGTCCGCGTACCGGTGATAGGAGGCCATTCAGAAAGTGTTAATATTGAATTTGAAAATGATTTTGAACTGACATCACTCCGCCAATTGCTCAGCGACTCCCCCGGCATTATCGTTCAGGATGATCCGTCGAAGTCGTTTTACCCCATGCCTTTGTATGCAGAAGGAAATGATGAAGTTTTTGTGGGACGTATCCGCCGGGATGAAACGCAGGCCAATACACTCAATTGTTGGATCGTTGCCGACAACCTGCGAAAAGGAGCTGCAACGAATGCGATTCAGATTGCAGAATTGTTGATTAAGAACAAGTTTATCGGTCTGTAGCGACAGGTAGCGACCTGTCGTTACCGGGTATATGTAACGACAGGTCGCGACCTGTCGTTACGGGGAAGTAGCGACAGGTGGCGACCTGTCGTTACCGGGTATATGTAGCGACAGGTCGCGACCTGTCGTTACCGGGTATATGTAGCGACAGGTCGCGACCTGTCGTTACTTCCCGAGCAAGGCTACCGGATTCGACAATCCCGAATATTTAGTGAGGTCCATTCGGATGGATCCAACCAAAATCTCTGCCTTTGCAGATACAGGTATCCTGTTTTTATCGTCAGACACCCATACGGTCATTCCTTCTTTCTCTTTAAACACACGTCCTTCCAACAGGTAAGGCTTGAATACAATACAATTGAATGTACCTGCCTTGGTTTTCACCTTTTCCTTACCGGTATATTTAATTACCATCGGGAATACTTCATCGTCGAGATAACAGTTAATCTGGAAGGTATCTCCAACTGCGGCATGTGTCAGATCGATAGTTCGTGCATAGTAGAAGGCAGAAATAAGATCCTGAACTTGTCCGGGAGTACTTATCGTTTTCTTCTCACTGGTAGCTGTAGACTTGAAATGATTGAAGCTGACATTTTGTTTTTTCGAATAGCCACCTTCTTCAATTCTGCGAATAAACAGCCAGGGAATCATGGCTTCTGCATCAATGTAACTTTCATAATGATCGCGTACTTTGAAGAACCAATCAAATGCTCCCACTGATTTTCCGGTTCCAACGACGCGGTAACATTGACGTCCTCCTACGGTTTTTACAACAGGATCTACTTCTAATTTTGCTACGCCGGCATCGATAAATCCATAGTGAATTCTATATTCTAATACTTCACTCGGACCAAATGCACGGTTTTCAACTTTGCGTAATGGTGTTTGCGCTACTGTAAAAAACGGCAGGGTAAGTGCGAGTAAAGTAGCGATGATGAGTTTTTTCATTCTTGTTTTGTGTTGTTTGGGTCACTATCGTCTTGCAAATCCTGTTCCAAAGATCCCATGGCAGCTTCCGGATCAACAGTACCTTCAATGTGAAACGTTCCGGTTTCATCTTCCTCGAAAGCGGCTGCACCGGGTTCTTCATCTACCGGAACGTCGATATGATCCATCAAATCTGCAGGTGTACCTATTTCATTATCAGCAATATGTAAGTCCTTTAGCTTCGGGAGATCCTTCACGGATTTCAGTCCGAAATGGTCCATAAAGTTCTTACTTGTGGCATAAAGCAAGGGTTTTCCGGGTCCGTCACCCTTACCACTGATTATTATTAGTTCTTTCTCAAGCAGCTTTTGAATACTATAATCACAGTTAACACCACGAATATGCTCTATCTCTGACTTGGAAAGAGGTTGTTTATAGGCGATTATGGCCAATG
This sequence comes from Bacteroidota bacterium, assembly GCA_016721435.1. Lineage (GTDB taxonomy): Bacteria > Bacteroidota > Bacteroidia > AKYH767-A > OLB10 > JAJTFW01. The sequence goes on along the minus strand of JADKIC010000001.1, from coordinate 147,490 downwards.
TTTCGAGCGCAGCAGTACTTAAACGACGTCTGGCTTTAATCTGTAAAAGCGTATTTACAGCATGATGATATTCCTTTTTTGTCAGGAACTGGTAGCCATCTGCAATCTCAATCAGCTCAAAAGAGAAGTCTTCTGATAAATATTTCTCTTTTAACTCAGAAATAAGGCTATGAAACTGGTCTTTTTTCAATTCCCAGCCATACACGGATTTCAGGCATGACAAAATTTCATCTCCGGTTATCGGTTGTTCGGAGGCGAAGATGAGTGCTTCTATATGTTGAAGTAAGAGTTGCATGGTTGACTAAATTCTATTTCTATTTAAAACTATAAATTGATGCTATGATGAGACCTGAAGGAAGATAATCAGGTCACCACATTTACTATCCTGCCGGGGACAACAATTACCTTTTTTGGTGTTCCCGAGATAAATTTACTCATTTCTTCTGAGCTTAGAACGCTTTTTTCTACCTCTTCCTTGTTCAACTGTAAAGAAAGATTGATTTTAAACTTCACTTTTCCATTTATCGAGACCGGATATTCAAACTCATTCTCCACCAAATACTCCTGTTTCCATTCCGGAAATGCAGCCTGAGTTACACTCTCTGCATGCCCCAGCAATTGCCATAGCTCCTCTGCAAAATGTGGTGCGTAAGGGGAGATAAGCACAACCAATGGTTCCAGAATTGCTCTCTTATTGCATTTAAGATCGGTCAATTCATTCACACAAATCATAAAAGCGCTCACGGTGGTATTGAATGAAAAACGCTCCACATCTTCCTCCACCTTTTTGATGGTCTTATGCAGGATCTTCCATTCGGCAGCAGAAGGAGCTTCATCACTCAGCATGAAATTTCCTTCTTTACTGTGATACATCCTCCACCAGCGACGCAGGAAATTATGGACGCCGTTTATACCTTGCGTGCTCCAGGGCTTACTTTGCTCCAGCGGCCCCAGGAACATTTCATAAAGACGTAATGTGTCGGCACCGTATTCTTCGATGATGTCATCCGGGTTGACAACGTTGTACTTGCTTTTAGACATCTTCTCGACTTCTGAGCCACATTTATAGATGCCATCTTCAAGTATAAATTCTGCCTCTTTAAAATCTTCACGCCATATTTTGAACGCATCAATATCCAATATATGATTAGGGGCAATACTTATATCGACATGCAATGGTGTTGTTTCATAGGACTCCTTCAGACCATCAGAAACAAATTTCTTTGAGCCATTAACTCTATACACAAACGCACTCACTCCCTGAATCATCCCCTGATTGATGAGCTTTTTTGCGGGTTCACCGAAAGGAATCAATCCCAGATCATGGAGGAACTTGGTCCAGAAGCGCACGTAGAGGAGATGACCGGTGGCATGTTCAGCGCCTCCGAGATAAAAATCTACTTGCTCCCAGTAATTGACAGCTTCTTTCGATACAAATTCATTTTTGTTATTGGCATCCATATAGCGTAAAAAATACCAGCTGGAGCCGGCCCATCCGGGCATGGTTGTACTTTCATAATCATATTCTCCTTTGTACTTCCAGTCAGTCGCTCTTGCCAGCGGAGGTTCCCCACTCTCTGTAGGCTGAAACTTATCGATCTCAGGCAATACCAATGGCAATTCCGAAGCATCTAACGTATGCGGTATACCGTCTTTGTAATAGACCGGAATGGGCTCACCCCAATATCGTTGGCGACCAAATGCTGCATCGCGAAGGCGATAGTTCACCTGGCCTTGACCTATAGAAAGTTTTTCAATTTCAAGAATTGCTTCTTTGATGGCCTGTTTTACAGCTAATCCATTGAGAAATCCTGAATTGACCAGTATTCCCTCTTTGGGTGTATAGGCTTCCAGGAGATATCTCCCCACTCACTACTTCCTTAACAGGTAAATCAAAATGTTTGGCGAAAAGGAAATCACGTTGATCATGTCCGGGGACTGCCATCACAGCACCGGTACCATATCCTGCAAGCACATATTCTCCAATCCAAACCGGTATATGTTCTCCTGTAAACGGATGTAAAACATAGGCACCGGTAAACTGACCACTTACCTTCTTCACCTCCGCCTGTCGTTCCCGCTCGGACTTATTGGTAGCATGTTTTACATATTCCTCCACTGCAGTTCGGTACTCCGGCAACGTTATCTTGTTGACGAGATCGTGCTCTGGAGCCAGGGTAACAAATGAAACGCCGAACACCGTATCAGGACGGGTGGTAAACACTTCCATCCACGCATCGTGATCCACCACCTTAAAACGAATGGATGTTCCTTCCGATTTTCCAATCCAGTTGCGTTGAGCTTCCTTCACTGACTCCGGCCAGTCCAGATTATCCAAATCCTGCAAAAGACGATTGGCGTAAGCGGTGATACGAAGACTCCATTGTTTCATCATCTTTTTCTCCACCGGATAGCCTCCGCGTTCTGAAACACCATCTTTCACCTCATCATTGGCCAGTACAGTACCTAAAGAAGGACACCAGTTCACCCAGGCGTCGCTGAGGTAGGCCAGACGAAAATTTAGCAGAATGTCCGATTTTTCCTTTTCAGACATTTCCTTCCAGTCTGCAACAGAAAAGGAAGGGACATTCTTTTCGATATCTCCGGTGAGATATTGAGGTTGATTACAATTAAATCCTTCCGTTTCAAAAAGGCGAATGAGATTTTCAATGGGCTCAGCCTTTTCCGTCAAACAATTAAACCAGGAATGAAATAATTTTATGAAAATCCATTGTGTCCAGCGATAATACTCCGGTTCACAGGTTCGGATCTCTCTTGACCAGTCGTAGGAAAAACCAATTTTATCTAACTGCTCACGATACCGTTTGATATTTTGCTCTGTTGTTATTTTAGGATGTTGACCGGTTTGAATAGCATATTGCTCGGCAGGAAGTCCGAAAGCATCGTAGCCCATAGGATGCAACACGTTAAAACCCTTAAGGCGTTTATAACGGGCAACAATATCAGAGGCAATATAACCTAAGGGGTGACCAACATGTAAGCCGGCACCTGAAGGATAAGGAAACATATCCAGCACATAATACTTCTTCTTGCCCGGCGTTTCAACAACGCGATAAGTGCTATTTTCACGCCAATAGCGTTGCCATTTATCTTCTATTTCCCGGAAATTATAATCCATAATGCAGGTTTCAATGAGGGGGTACGAAGTTAGTAAAAAGAGGGGGTGAATAATTCTTATAAAAGAGCAGAATCACCCCACCCATAATTTTATACTTTTGCAGCAATCAATGACAGAGGAAAAAAAACTGGTTAGAAAAACCCAACAAGCTTCCCGCCTATCCACGGTGGTGAGTATCTCCTTGGTTCTCTTTTTATTAGGAGCATTAGGGATTATGCTCTTACATGCTGATAAGCTCAGCACGTATGTCAAAGAAAATATTGAGGTCTCCCTGATCCTCAAGCCGGAATCTGATAGTCTGGCCATCAATGATTTAATCACAAGAATTCAATCCAATAATTCTATAAAGAGCACCCGATTAATCACAAAAGACGAGGCTGCAGCGACATTAAAGAAGGATCTGGGAGAAGATTTTCTCAATTTTCTAGGCTACAACCCTCTGTATCCAACACTAGACGTCCGTTTAAAAGCGGAATATGCGAATGAAGAGAATATTGAAAGCTTTATTTCATCTGTAAAAGCTCATCCGGTTGTAAAGGAAGTGCAGTATCAACCTTCACTTGTGGAAAGCATCAACCGAAATCTGAAAACGATCACCTGGATCATGTTAACATTTAGTGCTTTATTAATCATCGTTTCTGTTGCGTTAATAAACAACACGATCAGAATTTCACTCTACGCCCGCAGACTCCTGATCAAAAGCATGCTGCTGGTAGGAGCCACAAAGAGTTTCATTCGTACCCCTTTTCTCACATTGAGCATCTGGAACGGGCTTATAGGCGGATTCGTTTCCATCTTCCTTTTATCCGGTCTGATGTATCTGGCCTTATTAAAAATACCTGAGCTCACCCTCATCCGCGATTACCGCCTGATGGGTATTGTAGCGATTGGATTAATACTAACAGGCGTATTTCTTTCGCTGATATGCACCTGGTTTGCCGTGAATAAATATCTTCGTTACCGAACAGAGAATCTATATTGATCCAAATATGTCAAAAAACCTGAGTGATAAAAAGCCCGCCGGTGCTAAAACTGCTGTATCAAAAGAGAATATCAACGAAGCCGCCTTTGCTTTCGGAAGAGAAAATTACATTTTACTCTTCATCTCCATTGGACTATTGCTGATTGGCTATTTCCTCATGGCAGGAGGAAAGGCAGAAAATCCGAATGTATTCAATGAAGAGGTTTTTAGTTTCAGAAGAATAACCCTTGCACCTATTGTTGTCATGATGGGTTATGCACTTGCCATTTATGCCATTGTGAAAAAGGCGGACTAAACGCCATGACCACAATACAAGCTGTTATACTGGCCGTTATTGAAGGTCTAACTGAATTTCTTCCGGTTTCATCCACCGGACATATGATTATTGCGTCTTCTATCATGGGGATTGCTGAAGAACCGTTTACCAAAACATTTACCGTATCTATTCAATTTGGAGCAATACTTTCCGTTGTTGCCTTGTACTACAAACGGTTTTTACAAAGTATAGCTTTTTACAAAAGACTATTTCTTGCATTCCTGCCTGCTGCTGTGCTTGGTTTTTTGATGGATGATTTAATTGATATGCTTCTATCGAATGTATTGGTAGTGGCATTTACATTATTGGCAGGTGGGGTTTTGCTTATTTTCATCGATGACTGGATAAAAGGCGGCACCGGAAATTCTGCGCAACAGGTAACTTACAATAAAGCCTTTAAAATCGGAATGTTTCAATGTATTGCGATGATACCGGGCATTTCCCGATCTGCAGCTACTATTATTGGAGGACTCTATTGCAAACTTGACCGAAAAACCGCTGCTGAGTTTTCCTTTTTTCTTGCTGTACCCACCATGTTCGCTGCCACCATTTTCAAAGTATATAAATTTTCTAAGGAAGGTCTTGGGGTATCAGATGAACAGATCAATTTGCTTATCATAGGAAACATTGTAGGATTTATTGTAGCCGCAATCGCCATCCGGTCATTTATCACCTTCCTCACAAAGCATGGATTTATGTTCTTTGGATACTATCGTATTATTGTTGGTGTAGGAATTATCGTTTTATACATCATGGGTGTTGATCTGAAACTCGTTTAAACAATGAATCAACCCAGCGAGGAAGGAATTGTTTTGTTAATGAATAAGCCACTTGAATGGACTTCTTTTGATGTAGTGAAAAAAGTAAAGTGGATCATAAAAGCTAAAAAAGCAGGGCATGCGGGCACTCTTGATCCACTCGCCACCGGACTTTTAATCATTTGTACGGAGAAGAAAACCAAAACTATTAGTGAAATTCAGGATGCAGAGAAGGAATATACAGGCACATTTTACATCGGAGCAACCACTCCGTCTTTCGACCTTGAAACTGAACGCGACCGGGAATTTCCAATTGAACATCTGAAAGAGGAAAATGTGAGACAAGCCTTTTTGAAGTTTACCGGTGATATCGATCAGATTCCACCCATGCATTCTGCTATTAAAACCGGGGGACAGCGGGCCTATAAAATTGCAAGAAGAGGTGATCATGTTGAATTAAAATCGCGTCGGCTTTTTATTAAAGAATTTGAGTTAACCCGTTGCGAACTTCCGGAGGTTGATTTTAGGATTGTATGCAGTAAAGGAACTTATATCAGATCCTTAGCCAGAGATATTGGTGAAACACTTGGCGTTGGAGCGCATTTATCTTCACTTTGCAGAACCCGCATAGGACCTTATTTTCTTACAGATGCCTTCACCATCGCAGACCTGGAGGCCAAGTATCCGAAAAACAATTCTTTAGAAACTCTTTCGGATACTCAAAATACTGAAAACCAATAGATTGAATTAAATTAAAGTTTTTACTTGCTGATAAACAGCACTTTACCATTGGCACCTTAACGTTCAGGCCTTTAAAAAGCGTATCTTCGCATCCCGAAATACCGGAACCTTACATTAATTCTAACTATGTTAAAGATGATTTTTTCATTTTCTACTTTAACTTAATACCACCGGCCCGTAAGCTATGAAGTTATCTAAATTCAAATTCGGTTTCAACGAGAAACTGCTTGCCACACATCCTGCTGCGAATCGCGATGAATCAAGGTTAATGGTGATTCACCGTACGACCGGAAAAATCGAACATAAAACCTTTCGTGATATTCTGGGATATTTTGATGATGGCGATGTTCTTGTTTTAAACAACACCAAAGTTTTCCCTGCTCGATTATATGGAAACAAAGAAAAGACCGGAGCTAAAATTGAAGTTTTCCTTCTCAGAGAATTAAATCCGGACAGCAAGTTATGGGATGTACTTGTTGATCCTGCACGCAAAATCCGTATTGGAAATAAATTGTATTTTGGAGAAGATGATATGCTCGTTGCAGAAGTAATTGACAATACTACGTCCCGTGGCCGTACATTGAGATTCCTGTTCGACGGCAACTCCGATGAGTTCAGAAATGTTATTGAGCAATTGGGTCATACCCCACTCCCCAAATACATTAAGCGTAAAGCAGAGCCTGCCGATAAAGAGAGATACCAAACGGTATTCGCGAAAAACGAAGGTGCGGTAGCTGCTCCAACTGCGGGACTACACTTTAGTCGTGAATTATTAAAACGACTTGAGCTTAAAGGCGTTAATCTTGCTGAAGTCACTTTACATGTTGGTCTTGGCACATTCCGTCCGGTTGAGGTAGAAGATCTCACCAAACACAAGATGGATTCCGAACAGTTTTCAGTGGATCAAAAAGCGGTGGATATTGTCAACAAAGCGAAAGCTGCGAAAAAGAATATTTGTGCAGTAGGAACAACGGCCATGAGAGCTATGGAAACCTCTGTGAGTACGATGGGAGAATTAAAACCCAACTCCGGATGGACCAATAAATTTATTTTTCCTCCGTATGATTTCAGTATTGCCAATATGATGATCACCAATTTTCATATGCCGGAGTCTACGCTTCTGATGATGACCACTGCATTTGGCGGATATGATTTAATCATGGAAGCTTATAAAGTAGCTCAAAAGGAGAAATATCGTTTCTTCAGTTATGGTGATGCCATGCTGATACTGGATTAAATGAAAAGGTTTGCCCTAATTGTGGCCGGTGGGCAGGGTACCCGTATGCAGGGAACCCTACCCAAACAGTTTTTACCTCTTGCCGGCGAACCCATTCTTGCACATACCCTTCGCCGTTTTAATCAGGACGACATTGAAATTTTCCTTGTTATGCATGCTGACTATCTCTCCTATTGGAAAGAGACTTGTGAAAACCTTGAAAATATTCCCCGTCATACTTTAGTGCAGGGAGGAAAGACAAGAGCACAATCTGTAGCTGCCGGACTCGCAAAACTGCCGGATGAAGGATGGGTTGCCATTCACGATGCCGTTCGTCCTTTATGCTCAAGTGAACTTATTTTTAGATTATACAATGCTGCAGCAAAAGAGGGTTCCGCCGTTCCGGTGATCACTTGCAGAGATACGTTAAGACTTCTGACTCCGGATGGTAGTAAAACTGTCCCCAGAGAGCATTACAGATCGGTTCAAACACCGCAGGTTTTTGATATTGAAAAATTAAAAAACGCATTCAAACTTCCCGATTTCGAACACTTTACGGATGAGGCTTCCCTTTTTGAAGCCGCAGGACACAAAGTTCATCTTGAAGCCGGAGAGGAGAGCAACATTAAAATTACATTTCCATCGGATTTAATAGTGGCAGAGGCTGTTCTAAAGGAAATCTGACGTAAAAACTGAGATGATTGGTCATAAATTTGACCACTTTTGGCCCATCCTTTATTATTTTTGTTAAAAGGGGAGAGAATCTGAATGGAATGAAGAGACCAGAGGATGAAACACTGCGCCGGAATGTTCGTACAATAAAATTAACATGGAATTGTTTATAGTCAGGAGATAGGAGACAGAATGAAGTCCCCGAAAAAACTATCATTGCATAGCATGAGATTGCAGAAGAAAGGAAATAGAAAAGCTTCACTTAACAAATACGTTGTTATGTTCTGCTGTGGATTTCTACTTTCAGGCTTTACAAGTTCTGCAAACGGTCCGGATACATTACCTCATATTCCGACATTTTCATTTCCACTGGATACCATTACAGGCCTGGTTGCCAATGAAAGGGAAATCCGTGCCGGTTTGTTGTACGATGTAGAGCGAGGTAAAGTAGTTTGGGAAAAAGATATGGATTATGCCTACCCTATCGCTTCCCTGACGAAAATGATGGTTTGTCTGCTGGCTATCGAAGATATCAATGCAGGAGCAGTTTGTTTAGACGACCATATCACCGTTACACGTACATATAGGAAGAAAATCCGCCGAAGAAGATATACTACATACACCGTTGAGGAGCGATATACCCTTGATGATTTATTGAAGATGGCTCTTGTTGCTTCTCACAATGAGAGTACTGTATGGATAGCCAAACATTGTTCCGGTGATTTACAAACTTTCGTAGAAAGAATGAACCGTCGGTCAATGGAATTGGGAATGACAAAAACCCAATATTCGAATCCTTCCGGTTTGCCTGCGATTATTCGTGAATTGGATAATAGCAGTTCCCCCAGAGACCAACTTATCTTATCACTTGAACTTTTGAAACATCCTAAATTGGTTGATATATCCTCTATCCCCTACGCTAATATTTACAATGGGAAAGGAAATATTAACTTCAGAAACCATAATGGACTCGTAATCACTTATGGATTAGAAGTAGATGGACTTAAAACGGGATACACAAAAGCGGCCGGGTTTTGTTTAGCGGCTACTGCTAAAAGGGGGGAACATCGTTTGATCAGTATTGTTTTTGGTTGCAAGAGTCCAGGGATTCGAAATGGAATAGTGGCCTCTATGATGAACACCTATTATGAATCCATTAAACTTGGGCGACTGGGTGAAAGCGTACCGGATACCCAGATTGCCAGAGCTTTTCTTGATAGCGTTAATCAGGGCATCGCACGCATTGAACCGAATATAGAACAAAAAATTCCGGAAAACAGTAGTGATGAAAATTACGCATACACCTATAAAACGGTTACTCAAAAAATAAAGAAGCCACATACCGTGCGTAGTGGTGAAAGTCTCGGGAAGATTGCCGAACGCTACAATGTAAGTGTAAATGAACTAAAGAAATGGAACGGTTTACGTGGTACTGTTATTCGCAAAGGGCAGAGAATTTATGTGTACTCCACAGTAAAAAAACGAATTCCCATTAAGCTTGTTGTTGACCCGGAAGAATCCATTGCAGATATGCAACCTTCGCAAGACACCACGGATGAGTGTGAAACTGAAACGCAAAGTGATCATACATCGCATAAAGATGTAAAGGTAAAAACCGATACGGTCAACAAAAAAGATCATGAAATAAAAAAGGTCACTTCGGAAACACAAACTCCACTGCCTAAATCAAAATTCATCTACCATACCGTGCAGCCCGGTGACACCCTTTGGAATATTGCACAACGGTACCAGTCTGATATCAACAAGATCAAAAAACTAAACAATATCAATAACAGTAAAAATCTTCGAAGTGGAACCAGAATTAAAGTCCCGCTGAATGGAGGTTGAGTTGCTTCACTTACACTAAGTTCTTCCGGAAAATGAAAATATTTAAATCCACCTTCATTGCATTTACCATTTTTCTACCTTTTCTTGCCTCATCACAAGAAGTCAATCAGGCACCTAAGCTGCCTATGGATGAAAAGGGCGAGAAAATTAATTATACAGGAGTTGTTGAAGTGAAGGGCACTACCACGGCAACTCTTTACGAACGCGCATTGCTATGGGCCAATACTTTTTACAAAATCCAACGGATGTTATAAGAGAAAAGGATTCTACAGCCGGAAAAATGGTTTGTAAAGCGCGATTCAAAGTAATGAATCCTGCCGACAAAAAAGGATTAGCTACTGATGCCGGCAACGTGATGTATACCCTCACCTTGCAATTTAAGGAAGGGCGTTACCGTTACGAACTCACGGATTTTAACTGGAAACAGCAGTCGTATTACGCTTGTGAGCGATGGATGGATAAAACCAAAGCTTCCTATGAACCGAAGTTTGACTATTATTTGCAACAGGTGAACAGCACTGCCGTTGAGGTATTAAAGAGTCTTGAGAAAAGTATTTCCACAGCACCTTCTGCAAAAACTGACGATTGGTAATCAGGCTACTCTTTTACAAGTGACCTGTTCATGCAAAACAAGTTCATCGTGATTCAGTCCATGCAAACTTACTAACCCGGGATTCATTCCGGGTTTTATTTTTCCAAAGCGATTGGCAACCCCAAGAAACTCTGCACCGTTTAGCGTGGACCATTTCACCAACGTTGCAAAGGGAACCATTGGGAAATTCTTACTTATTAACTTAAGTTCGTTTAGCACTGATAGCTTTTGATTAGACGCCAGACTATCTGTGCCAATGGTAACATGCGCATCATTTCTAAAAAGTGCTTCAACGGGTGGAAGATCTCCTGTAATGAACAAATTCGCGGAAGGACAAAGGCACCAAGATAATTTAGGTCTTCGCTTCAAGGCTGCAACAATTTCTTCCTCTGCTGTATAAGTATTGTGCACCAATTGTAACCGGTTGGCACGCGGAATCAAGGGTAGAATCTGACGCAAAGGGCGAACATCACCAAAAGGAATAAAATCGGTAGTAGAAATACCCGCCGACGCGAAAAATTCGGCTAAGGGTCCTGACTTATCTTTACAGAAGAGTATCTCATCTTCTGATTCCTGCATATGTATTGTCAATGGATCAATGGGATGTACCACTCTGGAAATCTCTTTAAATAAATCCTGAACCATTGAATAGGGTGCATGTGGTGAAAGGCTGGAGGAAAGATGAGGCGCACCCCTAAATTCATTTACCATCGAAATTCCATTTAACACCATCTCCTCCACCTTCGCATTTTCCAAACCAAAAAGTTCTATAAAAGTATGGTAATACAATCTGCTATTTTTCTTTGTTCCTGCTGATGAAGTAAAATTTGAAATATCACCCACGGCGACGATACCTTCTTCCAACATAGATTGGTCAGCGAGTTGCATAGCCTCCTGTTGCACCGCATCTGAAAAGAGAAAACGTTGTGAAAGCAACTGACGAATAAATCCTGTCATCCCATTTTCTCTTTCGCGGATAAGGCCCTTTAGATGTGAAAGTTCGAGATGGCAATGCGCATTAATAAATGCCGGAATAATTACATCCCGATAATCATTCTTATTGTTTGCACCACCGGAACCAATTTCCACAATGACACCTTCATCTGTTAACGTCAAATCCGCATTTACAACAGGAGGTCCATCATTGGTAAAAAGTAAAGATGCATGTAATAATTTCATCCTTCAAAATTATACAAATAAAGACTTGTATAAGTGCTAAGCCCCTTTATCTGATTTAAAATTCAGAAAAAATAAAATACGGGTCGAAATGCTTATGATTTTATATGAGAGCCAATTCTTAATCTTTTCAAAGAAAGTTCCGGAAGCTATAAATTCATCTTGTAGGATTTCATTACATTTTTCAAACATTAATTTCTTCAATTCTGTTGCTACGCCGGATGCGAAATTATTATCCAGCACTTCCATATTCATTTCTATGCTCAGAAATTCGCTCAAATGATTCAGATTATGAGAGCCTACACTCACCCACTTGTTATCAACCACACATACTTTAGCGTGGAGTACTGACTCATGGTATTCAAAAATGCGCACTTTATTCAGGAGCAGCCTTCCATAGAGGAACTTCATTGCTGATTTCATAAAGGGCACGTCACTATACTTACTCAACACGATGTAAATATCTCTATTTCTACTAGCAGAGCGTAACAAAATCTTCAGTAATCTTCTGGATGGAGTAAAGTAACTGGCTACAATGATAATTTCCTTTGAGCATTTTTCAACTCCTTCTTATAGCCTGCTGAAATTTCATTCATTCTCCGAAACCAATCGTTAATGGAAATGCGAACTTTCATTCCGGCTTCACCTGCTGAACTTAGTTTTAATTTCTTAAAGACACCGGATTGCTTTTGATAAAAACGACGGCTAAAAATTCGTTCACAAACAGTAGTGATCTCCTCACATACCGAACCGTTCACCAGCAATCCATAGTCGAGCCAGGCGGGTTCATTTTCAGACCCCCTGTATTTATCAGCGATATTAATTCCTGAGACTAAAGCACGTTTACTATCCGCTACACAAACTTTATGATGCAATCTCCGGCCAGCCTGAAAAATTCCGGGGAAGGGCAAGGGTGAAAAAAAACGAAAGTGAATATTATACTTTCTCATCTCGTTTTTAAATTCACTTCCCAGATTCATCGAACCAAATCCATCTGCCACCAGGTAGACCTTAACTCCTCTTTTTGCTGATTCGCGCAAGGCATCAATAACAACGGCACCGGTATCATCGTAATCAAGGATATACACCTGTAAATGCAATTCGGTTTTAGCAGATTCAATCAGCTCGAGAAGGGTGTTAAAATATTCCTCTCCTCCATGAATGAGTCTTACTGTATGACCTTCGATAAATTCTTTTCCCGGCAAAATAGATGTATTTAGACAAATGTAGAAAATCTATCCCTGAAAACTAAAGAAATTCAGGCATCCATTTTTTCAGACAATGACTTACTCATGGAAATAAACGCGCTTCACTCTTTCTGAAATTCCAGTTAACACTTCATAAGGAATTGTACCTGTTTGCGCGGCGATATCCAAAATAGAAAGTTCCTGACCAAAAACGATCACTTCTGTTCCCTCACGGGCAGGGATACCCGAAATATCGAGCATTGTCATATCCATACAAACGCTTCCAATGACAGGTACGTATTGACCAAGTACGAGCATTCGTCCGACACCATTACTTAACCTTCGACTTAATCCATCGGCATAACCAATACCAACAGTAGCAATGGTCATATCCTTCAATGCAACACCTTTCCTGCTGTAACCGATCGTTTCACCGGCTTTCACCTGTTTAATCTGAGAAATAGTAGTTTTAAGAGTAGCTACCATTTGCAACTGTCGTTGCTCATGCACTGTAGCGGCAATACCATGTAATCCTATGCCCAACCGTACCATATCAAACTGCGCCTCCGGAAAGCGAAGGATACCCGAAGAATTAAGGATATGACGCAACACGGGATAATTAAAATGTGAAATCAGCGACTCACTCATTTTTTTAAACAAGTCAATTTGATTTCTGGTAAATACGTCATGTTCCTGCTCATCACTGGCCACCAAATGAGAAAACACGGAGGCAATGCGAATCAGTTTATTATTTTTCAGTCGAACAATCAATTCATTCAGCTCACCTTCCTCAAATCCCAGGCGCTTCATTCCGGTATCAAATTCAAGATGGACAGGAAATCTACCGGCACCCGGATCTACGCCACGGCGTCGGAGTGCTTCTGTAAAATGATTCAGTACTCTGAAACTATAAATTTCCGGTTCCAGCTTATAACTTATCATGGCATCGAAGCTTTGCTCTTCCGGATTCATCACCATGATGGGCAATGTAATTCCTGATTTACGCAACTCCACTCCCTCATCAGCGTAAGCTACGGCGAGATAATCTGCTCTGTGAAACTGCAAAACATTGGCAATTTCAAAACTACCGCTGCCGTACGAAAAAGCTTTTACCATCACCATCAGCTTTGTTTCCGGTTTCAGGCGAGATTTAAAGAGGTTCAGATTATGAACGATGGCATTCAGGTTTATTTCGAGAATTGTTTCATGTGCTTTTTGTTGCAACGCACGGGAAATTCTTTCAAAACCAAAGGAGCGGGCACCTTTAATTAAAATGGTTTCATTGTTGAATGCCCCATAGTTTAACTCTGCCAGGAAATCGTCGGTATCTTTATAGAACTGCTTTTCCAGATTAAAAAACTCCTGCTGTCGTTGTATTGCCCCTCCAATTCCAATGAGGCGAGTCACATCTTTCTGTTGCAACAAATCTGCGACCTGTCTGTAAAGAAATTTTTCATCCTTACCACTCTGTAAAATATCACTTAGAATAATTGTTTTCTTCCGGTGTTGCTTTTGCTGATTCATGAAATCGAGTGCAATGGTCAATGAACCAAGATCCGAGTTATAGGAATCATTTATAACAGAGCAATTATTAATTCCCTCTTTCATTTCCAGTCGCATTGCTACCGGGCTAAGCAATTCCATTCTTTCGGTAATCACATCGGGCGCTACTTCCAGGAAGAGCATTAAGGACCAGCAATGGATGGCATTTTCTATGGAAGCATCATCGGTAAAGGGGATTCTGATACTGATAAACTCATTCTTGTAAATTCCCTGAACTTCAGTCTCGTGCTCCTTTCTGTTTACGCGGCCTATCTGAAGATCGGCACGACTCTTTCTGGACCAGGTAAATACAGAAACGGAAGGCTCCAGTATACCATCATTCAAAACGGCATCGTGTATACCGGCATAATCACGACAGTAAATTAATTTGCTTACCTGTTTAAAAAGTTTTAACTTCTCTCTGATCTTCAATTGCAGATCAGAAAAATTCTCATCGTGGGCCGTCCCTATATTGGTAAAAACACCAATTGTTGGATGAATAATTTTCTCAAGGAGACTCATCTCCCCTTCCTTTGAAATACCGGCTTCAAAAATGCAGAGATTATTTTCAGCAGTAATTTGCCAAACACTGAGCGGAACACCGACCTGAGAATTATAACTCTTAGGGCTCCTCACTATATTAAAATCCTCCCGGAGCAATTGATACAACCATTCCTTCACAATGGTTTTTCCATTGCTGCCTGTTATACCTATCACCGGAACCTGAAATTGCTTCCGATACCAGGCAGTAAGTTGCTGCATGGCTTCCAATGCATCTTTTACAATAAGATAATTGGCTTCAACACCGGGGAGAATTGATTCTTTACGGGTAATAACAAATGAGCGGACACCGGCGCCGTATAAATCAGCGATAAATTCATGCCCATCATGCCGATCACCGTTTATAGCGAAGAAAAGACTCTGATCAGCGCTTACTACTTTACGACTATCGGTAATTAACTGTGTAATTCCGGGATGGGCCGGCAATTGCAGGACAGCTTCCGCATGCATAACAGCGGCAATCTCATCCAACTGAAATAAACGATGCGACATTCTTATGAACTAAGCAATTTGGTTCTCCATGGCGATGTTTTTTGTTCTCTAACAAAGCACGATCTGCACAACGGAAGATAACTTTCTTTTTCCCCAGAAGGATCAATGAAGAATCTTTCACATGGCGGTGAGAATGAGTAGCAAGGTCACCGCAAGAGATACAAATAGCATGTACTTTAGAAACATAATCAGCTATTGCTAAAAGCTGAGGCATTGGTCCGAAAGGTTTTCCCAAATAATCCATATCCAGTCCGGCAACAATAACACGTGTCCCGCTGTTGGCGAGTGTTTCACAAACATAGGGCAGTTGATCATCAAAAAACTGAGCCTCGTCAATCCCGATCACATCCACTTCATGCCCTAAGAGAAGAATATTGGAAGAAGCAGGCACCGGAGTACTTTGAATCGCATTGGCATCATGAGAAACAATATTTACTTCATCGTAACGCAATTCAATAGAGGGTTTAAAAATCTCTACTTGCTGACGGGCAATTTTTGCTCTTTTCAGCCGACGTATCAGTTCTTCCGTTTTTCCGGAAAACATACAGCCGGCAATTACTTCAATCCAACCTCTCTTAGGCTGATCGCGTTTGGTTTGTTCAAGAAACATTCTTCAGTATATCGGCAACTAATTTAAAGCTTGTAGCCATCATGTCCGGCAAATTGTTAATAACCTCTTCAATTCAGTTGAAAAAAGAAAGGGCCATCGAAAATTCCGACAGCCCTTTGCTAAAACAACTTATAACTAATCAATTAATAATCTGTTCACTTGAAACTGATCGCCTTGTCTGACCACCACCTGATAGAGACCCGCCTTGCATTTTGATAAATCCAAACCAACATTCTGCAGACCTGCATTCAAATTCGTGCTAAACTGGTGGACCGTTTTACCATTCAGATCGATGATACTGACTATTGCTTCTTCAGTTTGTTCTGTATGCAGGATCATTGTTGCGAAATCACGGGCAGGATTCGGGAAAATGCCAAAAGACTTCACCGCCGAAGTTTCAAACAAACCGGTAGTCGTTGCAGGACCTTTGTTGAAGTAGAAAATTCCTGTACTGGATCCATCAAAACCGGTGAAGACCATTTTCCAGGTACTTCCCTGACGATCGGTCACAAAATACACAAGTGAATCCGAGATCATCCATGTGCTGGAATTTAAATCAAACGCTTTCCAGTCATAACCTATAGTATTGATAGCCTCATTAAATGTATAACCCACTGCACCGGAGATGGCCGTGTCAACGGGAAAGGCCTTCGCTACAAAAACACTATCGTTACTCAGGACTCCTGTAACTTTATATGTAACCGGAGATACCGCCATATATTGGCAAAAAGTCAGGTCCCAGGTATTGTATACCGGCTCACGATCAATAGAGACATTATTTACCAACGAATAATAGCCAAAATATTTTCCGGTAAAGTTCGATTTGGCAAGGCTTGAAGTAATTTCATTTGTTCCGTCGAGATTGGCCCATTTAAAATTATAAACACCACCACTGAGTGAAATGATCATTAATTTACGGTAATCTGCTGCACCGATCTTAATAAAATAGATGGAGTCTCCTGTTACAACGTGCGAGAGGGGATCATACGTGCCCCAGCCCAGAGCAAAATCATTTGCCGTATCGTTGGTAATATTGAACGCACCATAGTCCCAACTGGTATCTGAATTGAGTAATTCATAGGCAGGATTGCTCACGATGCCCGTTGTATCTGCATAGGACATTGCTGACCATTGCGACACATCCTTATTTGCTTTCCAGAGGCGAACATTGTTTTTTGAGTTGATAAGAACAGAGGCAGGAAATCCTCTGATCTGAAAGGCCACATCCCAATCGGTATTGGACACATTACTCAACTCACCATTTCCCATACTATAGAAAACCTGATTGGTATATCCTTGCTGTATAGACACTAGATCTGACACCACCTGGGCTTTACTCTGCATGGACCCTATTAGGAGTGTAATAATTAAGATAGTTGTTTTAAATATTTTCATTGTGCTATTTGTTATATGCGTTGGTATTCAAGAGTTATTGTTCCTTTATTTCCACTCCCATCGTAGAAATCAATCATTCTCATTTTAAAATAGTATCCATTTTTATCTTTCAGGACAAAATAAAGATCAGGGGTTATAAAATAACGGCTGCTGTTAAAATCATAAAATTTCCAATCGAATCCAATCACATCCGCATTGGTCGTAAATGGCATTCCTGCAACAAGATCATATTTAAACTGATCAAATGGGACATAATTAGGCGTGGAGTCTGCCTTCATCACAGACCCGGAAACCTGATTCCAGATATTCAACACCGCTCCGGTTACCGGATAATAACGATACGGACTGTTTAAGGGCTCATCGAAATAGACATGGGTATATTTTGTAAATACGAAATCCCAATCTTGCGATGGAGGAGCTTGTTGAACCACAGTACCATTATTCTCAAAGGAAAAATACATCAAAGAATACGCTGGATCTTTGGGTATATTCATCACCGTTACATTTGAATTGTCCAAATTTGAAAATCGGATTTCATAATGCACATCATCCGCCGCCATCACTTGCAGCTTCCGGAAACGGCTTGCTCCACTATGATCCATTCTTCCACGGTCAATGATAAATACATTACTTAAACCCGTCACATTCGCAGCGGACTGCACCCACCAGTTTCCGATGGCAGTACTATCAGCGTACAATTGTTCTGCATCCACACACCAATTGGCATTGGAGGAGTCTGCCAGAAAAAAGTCAGAGGTGGTTGTTTTAGAGGCAAACATATACTTCGCACCATTGAGGTAAATATGAAATCCTTGAGTGGAAGCTTCAAAGGCCAGGTCATAGTTACGATAGGGCATCACATGAATTTTCCCTTTCGATAAACTCACGTAGACCTGATCATCATAGTTACTTCCCATAGGAGCAACCAACTGCAATACATCACCGGGAAGAGGCAATACAATCGCTTCATCTTCTTTCTGACAAGAGACAGAAATAAGAGCAAGTAACAAAAGGAGTAGTGTCAGCTGCTTCATTTAAATGTAATATTAAGTTTCACGTAATACGTTGTCCCCATTCCTACGGGCGATTGACCATCTCCGCCACCATTGTGTGCAGCACCTGTCATCACCGAACGCACATTGGTAACATCCAGTAAGTTTCTGGCACCGAGAGTCAATGCGATTCGATCCTTTAAAATTGGTTGCTGTAGTGATGCATCCATCATGCTAAATGATTCATTTGAAAAACGAGCCAATGCACCATCGGATTGCATCAGGAACACTGGTCTTTGACCGAAGTATTTCCAAAACACGGATAGTGTAGTTTTACTTTTTGAAATTTTATAATCAGCGGAGGCATTGACTTCGGGGATACCAGGCCACTTCGGGTTGTTCCACATCTCCATCAAATGTTCCAAGGGTACCTGTGAAAGCGACACCACCCTGCACACTGAATTTATTATGGGAAAGTCGGGATTTAAGTTCAAATCCTCTGCTACTGAAGTTGTCCAGATTGACATAGGTATAAAGTGTACTGTTGGCATCAAACTGCACTAATGAAATTTTATTCTTTATTTCATTGTAAAAGAAACCGGGCTCAACAGAAAATACAAAATCAGCGATTGGCTTTTTGAATTCCACGGAAGCCATGGCCTGCTTAGATCGTTCAGCAATCAGGTCAGGATTACCCTGCACATTATGAATTCCATTATCTACGAAATACAAATGTTGTTCCTTCAACGATGGTGCACGATAGCCCATGCTGACTGAGGCTCTTGCCGTCATAAATTTCCCGGGAGCATACATCAGGCTGAAGGAAGGAATGATAGGTGCCGCAAATTGAGAATTATAAATTGCTCTGAAGGAAGGCCGAAGTGTCAGTTTGTCGAAAAGCTTATAATCGAAACTGGAATAAAAAGCGATATCATACATGGCATGCTCACTATTGTCGATTTTTTTACCCTTACCTTGCTCATAATTAAAATCCAATCCTGACAACAGACTCCATTTTAAATTTTTTCCGGAAAGGGTATGATTTACTCTGGTAAAGAAGGCATTAAAAACTGTGGTATCATCATCCAGATTATCCGCAGTCAGTTGTTCAGAAAGGGCTACTAAATCTTTACGATACGTATTCTTTACATATTCATAATTGGAGTAAGCCCCGGTGAAGTTGAGTTGAGAAAAGTTGTTAAATTTTTTATCTGCTATCAACTGATGGCTCCAACGGGTTGTAGTATAGTACTGATCCGTGGCATAAGCGACATATGGAGTAACAGTAGGTTCAGATTTATTAATAATCTCTTCCGTAAAGAAAGCAGAATTTAAAGTCAGTTTAAGTCCGCCCAATCGTTGTGTTACTTTAAGGCTACCGAAATATTGCTCCCGCGGATTCCAAAGAAATGATCTGCCACTTTCATCAACAGGATCCCAACCATCAAAATAATTTCTTCCGCCGTTCACCGAAATCGCCGTTGATTTCAAGCCAAGGCTGGCGCTACCTTCAACATTGTACTGACCGGAACTTTCATAAAATGAACCACCTGAAAGAGACCAATTCTCTTTAGATGGTGTTTTGGTTATGAGATTAATCACTCCCCCCAATGCATCTGTCCCATATAAAACCGACATAGGACCTTTCACTACTTCCACACGCTCTATATTGCTCAGATTCAATTGTCCGAGATCAATATTTCCATTTTGACGTCCAATCACCGGCACACCATCAACAAGAATCTTAATATGTTCGCCACCAGTACCTTGCAAGGTTAAGCTACTCCCCAGTGCAGGATCAAACGAAATTCTCATATTCAGTTCCTGGGTCAATAAATCCTGAACCGTGACAGCCCCCCTTCTTTCGATATCTTCCCGACGAATCACCTGAACGGGCACCACTGCATTTTTTTGATATCCGGGCAAATGATTCCCGGTTACTGTCACTTCTCCCAATTGACTAGGCGCGGAAGTCAGTACTACTACAGCTATTCCGGTTGAGGATGCAATAGTGTCTACCCGCTCCAAAAAACCCATCAGATTAATTCTTCGCAAAAGTGGAAAAGGAAGTCCAAGCACCCAGGCTTCTCCTTTAAAATTTGAAATGACTAGAGCGGATTTGTCAGGCTGGGACAATGAAGAGAATTGAACGATAGCCCCTTCCAACGGCTTTCGTTCTGTATTTGTCAACTTTACATTCTGAGCATTAGAAAAATACAAATTTCCCAGCAAGCAACAAATAATGATAAATGAAATCTTTCTCATATCCCGTTGGCAAAAGTACAGTGCTCATGCCTGTTGAATTGATCTGATTGAAGTGAGCAATGTCATAATAATACAAATCTGACAATTGAATGACATTTATAGCATCTTAGAAAAATCCAATTTAGTGCTGTGTTGTTCGATAAAAAATCCCAGGCATACAATTTTTAGCGACTGAAGCTAGTTTTAGTGTATGATGGAAATTCATTAGTAGTTTGTTAATTACTCTTTGCTGAAAAAAAGAGAAACGCAAAAAAATATTGCATTTTTGTAAATACGGAAACGCATGGATGCGTTATAATAATATAAACGAAACATATGTCTGAAAATAAGCAGGTTGAAAAAAAAGAAATTCTTCAATTAATTAATGAACTCCAATTTCTGGTCAATCGCCTACCGGAGCACGGACATGAGTTTCCTTCTATTGAACAGGATATTATTAAAGAGACCCTGCGTAAAATCTATTTAAAATTTACGACTATACCCGGAATGGATGACAGTGGTGTGAAGGCAGATAGCCAATCGGAAAAAGAAGAAATTCCGGCAATTGAAAATTCAATTAAAAGTTCGATCGCTGCACAAAACAACCTGATCTCCCAAATTCAATCGGTGATGACCGGGAATCAGTTTTCACATCAGGAAATTTCCATGGAAATAATTTCATCGACAACTAGTAAGCTGACAAATACGGAAACATTGGATGAAACCAAAGAAACGAATGAAAACCATTTTAACTCTAAAGTTGAAATTCCGGTTCATATAATAGAGTCATCAACCAACGACCATCCTGAAGTTATTCAACAGGAAAGCAAGGCTATTGAGCACAAGACCATCGAAGAACGCATTCAGCAATTAAGAGCTGCGGCTTTGTATGATGAGCCCTCCACTATTGCGAATAAATATGCCGCCACAGAAACCATTGGTGATAAGATCACCCGTGCAAGAACAGAGAAAAGTTTGGGTGAAAAATTACAACATCAACCTTTAGGAGATTTAAAACAATCTATTGGTATCAACGAACGATTTTCATTTATCAATGAACTTTTTCAGGGCAATCAGCAGTTCTACCACCAATGTATTGATCAGTTGAATAGCATGATGGAGTATAAAGATGCGGAAAAATTGATTGCTGAAACACTTGCGGTAAAGTTTCAATGGGAGAAAGATTCTTCCCGATACCGTCAGTTTGAAGAGTTGATCAAAAGAAGATTTAACGCATGAGATTTTTCCCGGGGCTGATTTTCTTTTTATTCACTTCTACTCCTTATTCACTCCTTTGTGCACAGGATAGTTTATATGCCCGTGAAGTCATTCAAGAGCTCACTTCGGACAAATACCACGGAAGAGGTTATGTAAAAAATGGCGACCGAAATGCTGCAAAATATATTTCCGGTCAATTCAAAAAAGCAGGGCTTCAACCACTAAATTCAAAAAGTTACTTTCAGAATTTTTCATTTCCGGTAAATACTTTTCCGGGGTGTATGGATGTTTCAATAAATAACCAAGCTTTAATTCCGGGACAGGATTTTATTGTTGATCCCGGAACATCAACCTGTAAGGGTACTTATCCTATTAAAAGAATTACAAAGAGTCCGTGGTTATATCCTGCAGATGAATTGAAAGGAAAATGGCTGCTGATTGATACCAGCATTGCCGGAAATGAAATTACACACGAAGATTGCAGAAAGCTTACGGAAACACCTTCAGGAGGAGAAGGAATAATTTTTCTGACATCAAAAAAATTAACGTGGTCCGTCAGTCAGGATATAAATACTGTTCCTTTGATTATCGTTTTGAAATCCAGTTTGCAAAAAGATGTAAATACTATACAGGTTAACATTTGTTCAAAGCATATTTCCTCTTACAAAACAGCCAATGTCATTGGTATGATCGAAGGAAACAAGCAAAAAGATTCTTTGATTTTTTTAACAGCGCATTACGATCATTTGGGGAGGATGGGATCAACCGCTTATTTTCCCGGTGCCAATGATAATTCATCAGGAATTGCGATGTTATTGAATCTGGCCCGGCATTTTTCACAGGAAAAAAATCAACAGCCCTACACGTTGGTATTTGTAGCATTTGCCGGAGAGGAAGCCGGTCTTGTCGGCTCTAAATATTATACTGAGAATCCTGTTCTTCCGTTGAGCAACATACGGTTCCTGCTTAATCTGGATTTAATGGGTACCGGCGATGAAGGCATGATGGTGGTTAATGCTACTGAATTCCCATCCTCCTTTAAGACATTGGATTCCATCAATACTATTCACGGATACCTGCCAAAACTCGGACAAAGAGGCAAGGCAGCCAACAGTGATCATTACTGGTTTACAGAAGCAGGAGTTCCGGGTTTTTTCTGTTATACCTTAGGAGGAGTCACATTCTATCATGATATTTACGACAGAGCGGAAACCCTTCCATTAACGAAATTCAAAGAGGTCTTCCTGCTTTTTAATGCATTTCTACGAACTCTATAAAAGAAGAATGTTTTAGAAACGTTAATCGTTTTCGGCTATACGCAACTGATAGCGTTGATCATCACACCATACGGTCACCATATAAGTTCCCGCAGACCAACCGTTGCTCTTTGCAGAAAATGGCATTGTATATTGACCCGGGCTCTGTAGCCCTTGCAGATATCGTTTTACCAACTTCCCGTTCATATCACTGACTTCAATGGTAATCATAGAGGTACGGGATAAAATATAACCTATGCTTGTTACTTCCTTATATGGATTTGGAAAAGCTTCCAATACCAAGACGCCCTGATCTTTTAAAACGGCTGCCACAATAACAGACACAGTTGCCTGTCCATCAAAATCTAGCTGTTTTAAACGATAATAGTAAACTGTATTTGCTTTCACATCTTTATCCACAAACTTATAATCGGATAATGTATTCACTGTTCCCTTTCCTTCTACCCAGCCTATTGTTGTAAAATGTTCGGGATGAATGGCACGTTGTACTTCGAAGCCTTTATTATTCACTTCTGAACCTGTAGACCAGGAACAAATTATGTTTGTAATATTTGGTTCAGCTTCCAATGAAATCAAACTAACGGGCAAAACCGATGTACCCTGTGCTGTTGCCAATTGGATAGTGGTTCCTGCATTGAAAGTTTGACTGATGCCATTGCGCAATACTGCCGTAACAGGAGGAGAAATACAGCCTCCATTTGTTATTGCAGGAATTGTCCAGGCGCCTGCACCTTCCTGGCGATACACCGTAAAGGAACTTTGCGCATTGGTATAGGAAAGATTATACAAAGTAATATGCATGGCAGCCGTTCCTGAACCTTGCGGATCAACCGTCCAGAATCCATTATCCAATGCAGTGCTGTTGTAAGCTATCGCACAGGAAGGATCTTGCCCGGGAGCGGGAGGCAATGTAGAAACGAATGGAGAAAAGTGTACTTTTAGGGATTGAATAGCAGGATCACTACCATTAAAAGTAGAGAGATTAATTCGCTGAAACCCTGTGGCGCTATGTCCGACAGGAAAATCAAGTATACGATTTAATGAAGTTGCTGAAGGAAGTTTTCGACGCAGAAATCCTTGTACAAAGCTGGACACATTTCCGGTGGATACAGCAGCTGATGCATCATTCAGGACATTTGCTTCAAAGGCATTGGTAACGATTTTTCCAAGATTCAACTGCAATGTTCCTGTGGTACTGATATCCATATCCGATAAAAGGTTTACACCGGCACCGGAATTATTCAGAATCACATTTTCAAGTTCGTTGATATTGGTATATTGTTGTGCGGCAGTACCGATAAATTCTAATGATCCACTCAATCCGGGAGTGAATGTACCTGCAGCATTAGAAAAATTACCATTAAGGCGCATGTAATTTCCCTGCACATTACAACTACTGGTAGCACCGGTTATTGAGAAATTTCCGGACACATCCAAATTATCAGCAATATTTACAACACCGGAGGGTTTATTGACTTCAACGTTTACGAAATCATTTGCACCGGTCAGCACTCCGCTTACGGTTTGAGTGCCGTTGCCATTAAAAATTACTGTTGATGTTGGTCTTGCATTAAATGTACCTTTGTTTTGGTAATCTCCGCATACTTCCAGCGTTTGAGCGGTATTGAGTGTAAGTGTGGCACCGGCTTCAATGGTAAGTGAACGGGCAACAGCACCTGCTGCATCTATGGATGGTTGATTCGCTGTGGCCGAAAGCACAACGGCATTTATGGTACAGGAAGGAATAGCACAGCCGCCCCAGTTGGCCGCTTTGAACCAATCATTATCCGCACCACCAGTCCAATAGACTGTAGCAGGACTCCCTGCAAAATCTATCGGCGCTGCCGTACCGAAAACCAGCGTAAAACCGGAAATACTGTTGGAGAAATTACTGATTGAAAGTACATACCTTTCACCGGCAGTTACAGTTAATGCTGCGTTAAAAGCGGCTTCAAATCCGGGATATTGTGCAGGAGCAATATTATTTGAGGCACCGTTCAAGCCGGTAATACCTAACTCACTGTAGTTACATCGCAGTGGAGTTGCTCCACCGGCAATGCCGCTACAGGAGGTCGCGCCGGTACCGGAAATTTTCCATATCGCAAAATCATAATCCGTTCCCTCCGTACTTGGTGAACCGGGCCAATCATTAGGGACAATACTAAAATCTAATGTTCCATTTGAAAGAATCGGAAGTTCATACCAGGCTGATCCTCTTTCACCGGTTAACAAACAATTGAAACCTGCTCCCGGAAAATCACAGGTATTTCCAAAAGACTGAAAGCCGGGATCTCCCACTGTGATTGTATCGTTACATGCGGGCAAGGGCACTGCACATTCCTGACCTACAACCGGTGGTAATGCAGAGATACCGTCTACTACCATTAACCCAAATGTCCCGGTATAGGCAGCAGTGCCATCTACAACAATATAATATTTAACTCCTGGCGTTAATCCTGTCAGTGAAACTTGCGACATATACGTTGGGGTATTGTATATCATATTGCCACAAGGTGATGCATCATTATTGCAGGCTACAAGACTCATCGTACTGCCGCACACTCCTGAGTACACAGCGATTTGCGTATTGCGTAAAGAACCCGGAAGTGTACGTACGATAGTCGAACCGGAAGCCGGAGCTGTGAAAAAATACCATACCGTATTCATTGTATTGGAAGATGTCCAGCAAGAAGCAGAAGCCGGTTCATTGCTACCGGAGGAGCAACTGTTATCACCGGAAATACTCGCACCCACTGACACTTCAATCGCATCACATGGCAAATCATTTAGTACAGCATTTGTAAATGAATTAAAACTGATATTGTATTCAGTATTTCGGGGATCTGCCCAGGTATCAATTATTATATAATAAGTACCTGCTGCCGGAAGAGTTATACTCCCGGATAATGCTCCTGAAAACGCACCACCACCGGAGGTAATACAAACGGATCCGGCGGTACCGGGACAACCGTTGTACACCTGATAGCCAATATTGTTAGTACTTGCATCAGAAATCGAAATACTGATACATTCTGCCTGGCTTGCTGTATATTGATAAACACGATCTTCACCTGACTCAAAAAGAGAAGCGCAGGTCACCACGCTATAGTTATTATAATCATCCCCCATACAAGCGGTATTTTCTCCATTAGCGGCATACGGTAATGAGGGTATCACAACAGGTTGAGCACATGTAGCACCGGTCAGATTGGAAGACGGAGTGGAAATCTGAATACTATAAGGCTTACATCCACCCCAGGAATCTACAATGAGATAATACGTTCTTCCTGCAACAACATCGGCACACATCGTCTTATTTCCGGAAGTACTTGTTTCACTATTAATACATACATTCCCTGTTCCTGAACAAAAGGAGGTGAGAGGACAACCCTGAATTAAAAACATTCCTGTATTTGTAGAGGATGAACTCAGTGAAAAAGTTATTCTACCGGAACTGGAAGGTGTGAAAACAAAAACTTCATCTTCTCCGCTGAGGTAAGCGCCATTGCCGCAAGGTTCTGCATTGGCAGCTGTAATATCATTGGCTTTTCCGCAAGTAGTACGACCTGTAGAAGAATAAGGAAGTGAAACAACCGGCACTGTTGTACCAATCACACATGAGCCGGCTGCTACCGGCGCTGAGATCGTTAATGTGTAATTAAAATTATTTGTAGGTTGACGTGAATCCACCACCACATAATACGTAACACCTTGTTTCAAACACGCCACTACTGACCTATTACCATTACCATACGAGGAACCCACGCAAACTGAATTGTTACCCAGCAAAGGGCATCCTTCATATACTGATAAACTGGCTCTGCTGGCACTGTTATTACAATTTATAGTTACTGTACCGCCCGTAGCGGGTGTAAAGACATAGACACGGTCCAAACCACCATAATTGTTGGCAGATCCGCAATAGTTAATATTATCAGAGGTAATATCATTTACTTGTGCGTTTGTAGATGTGGAACCGCTTGTATATGGCAGAGATGCTACGTTGACCACACCTGTTCCCAATCCGGCCGGGCAGGTTGCAGGGGGTCCTCCACGATAAGCAAGTGTTCCCATATTTGTTTGCAATGCACATTGATACTTTGTAAGTAGCACACGGTACGTTGCCGTATTGAGGCAAGTCCATGCGACATAAGAAGCTGCCCCGCAATAGTCATCATTAAAACCATACTGAACCGGGTTGCCAAAATTATTTAAGATGGTTATTTCAGTATCATAAAAAGAGCCTCCACCTGATCCACAAAAAGAAAAATAATAAACATTACCGGCGGTGGCATTAAACGTATAATACGTACCTCCGGCAACGTTAGCAACCGTTTGCCAACCTGCCGCAGGGCTTATTGCGCCGGCATTCGTACCGCCAATGCATTGCGATTTTGCCTTTTCCGAATGAGAAACGAAACAGAATATACTGAGCGTTATGATGATGTTTTTCCACATAAATTCGAATCGTGTTTGGTTATTCGGTGATGATTAAACTATTCTCCACTTCTGACTGATTATCACAAGCCTGTTTTGCCTGTTGCAAGGAGGCACCTTTCTTTAAATAATAAGTCATATTCATTTTTAAAAGCTCTTCTTCAACAACAGCAAAGGCGGCATCACTCGCTTTTAAAAATAGCAAACGACGACTTTCACAAAAGCCCTCAAAACTTACATCATTTAACTCGCGGATACGACTTTTAAAAATCGAGAGCGTTTTAACAGCTTCCATTTTGGGCACCTCGAGTACCCTATCACGGACAGACTTTTTTATAGCGATGGCATCAAAACTTTGCGAATAGGCATTTCCAGCCATTAACAGCTGGAAGACTATCATAATTTG
The DNA here is from genome assembly GCA_016721435.1 of Bacteroidota bacterium. Taxonomy (GTDB): domain Bacteria; phylum Bacteroidota; class Bacteroidia; order AKYH767-A; family OLB10; genus JAJTFW01. The sequence continues at coordinate 119,689 of JADKIC010000001.1, read as the reverse complement.
GTAAACAGGTTTCATGTATGGTGGGTTGATACCACTCATACGAAAAGTAAAATGTAAGGTTTAACCTAAAAACCTAAAACCTTATTTTGTATTAATAACCAGCATCTTACAGGAATAAAAAGCAAGATTAGTATATAATTTTACTGTAAACAATCCTGATTCCAGAGGACGCTGAATGAGCGCCAGGTTTATCTCATTCGCCCCTTGCTTCAACCCATTAACTTCCTTATCGGCTACAATTTTACCCAACTCATTCATCAGTACTATACGAACATCTGAATCGGAATGTAATAGAAAACGTAGCTTAGCTTCCGATGAAACAGGATTTGGAATTACTTCCAAACCAATTGATTTATTGAGATCATAGCGGACATGAACTATCTCTGAATAATTGTACGTTCCATCAAAATCAAGCTGACGCAATTTATAATAATAGTCCGTATTGGGTAAAACGTTATAATCCTTCCATTCATAATGTACATATTTATTCGTTGTGCCGGCACCTTCCAACCATGCTATTTGCTCAAATGACTTTGTACTTTCATTTAATCTGAGAAGTTCAAAACCACTATTATTAGTTTCACTCGCAGTAGTCCATTTAATTGTATTATAATCCGCAAAACCATAAGCCGTAAATGACAACCATTCTACAGGTAAAGCACTTGGTCCCTGAGCTGTACCAAAGTCAAGCATATTATTCATATTATTTCGCCGTACTGCGGTCACGGGAGAAACTACACAAGTCCCATTTGCCAATGCCCATCCGCCACCGTTATTCGACATGATCGTCCATGCATTTGCCGCATTTGAATAATTGGTATTATAAAGCGTAAGATCATAATTACCCGATGTAGGATTATTAGAAGCTACAAAAGTCCATCTGCCATTGTTCAATGCATTAATAGAATAGGTAACTCCACACTCTGCAATACCCAGCGGTGTCGGTAATACCGCATAAGGATTAAAATTCACTCTTAAATTATCAATACTGGTTGGCGTTCCGGGATAGGCAAAATTCATATTCGCCAACTGATAACCTTTTGTTGCTTCGCCTACAGGGAAGTCATAGGAACCCGTTGCATTTATATATCTTCTCAAATACCCTTGCACGAAGCTGCTTACATTTCCGGGACTAACAGCGGCAGGAGTACGATTGCTTACACTGACTTCATAGGCTGCGGTGGTAATAACTCTACCGTTAGTAAGCGTAACAACGCCGGTGGTGCCTGTATTCATATTTGTAAGAAGGCTGACTCCGGGACCGGAATGATTCATCACCAGATTATTGATCACTCCGGCATTAAAATACGTTTGCGCCAATGCACCATTCAGCTCCAATGTACCCCCACCGGGATTATAGGTTCCTGCATTGTTAAAATTACCGGCTACTTTATGAATTTTACCATTCACATTAAAAGTAGAAGTAGCAAGACTGTTATTAAATATACCTTTCACATCAGTGTTCTGAAGCATAGAAACAATACCGCCGGTCTTAGTAATCGTAAGGTTTCCAAAAGCATTGCTTCCGCTGAGGTTACCATTAATAATTTGATTTACGGCTGCATTTCCAAAATAAACCGTTGATCCGGTAGCTGCAGAAAGCACTCCGAAATTGGTAAAATTCTCACAGACACTCAGTGTTTGTCCGGTTGGAATGGTAAGTACTGCACCGGGATTTATGAGAATTGATTTACATGTAGCAATACCAGTAACAGTAGGTTGCAAAACAATACCACCATTAATGATTGCATCTCGGGTACATGTGGGTACAGGGCAACCGCCCCAATTATCTTTTTTATACCAGTCAATGTCCACTCCACCTGACCACACAGAAGCATTACCTGAGGAACCATACAATATCGGTGATGTATTACCGAAAATGATATCGAAGCCGGAGGTACTATTAGAAAAATTACTTACGACCAACACATATCTTTCGCCATTTACCACCGGCAAGCGGGTATTAAAGGCAGGACCAAAACCGGGATAGAGAGCAGGAGCTGTATTAGCTGTTGCGCTATACAATCCGGTCAATCCAAGAAAATTAAAATTACACGCTACAGGAGCTGCGCCGGTTGCAATTTGAGCACAGGTAACAGCGCCGGTGCCGAGCGTACGCCATACTGCAAAATCATAATCTGTACCTGCAGTACTAGGTGCACCGGGCCAGTCTTTGGGTAGAATTGAAAACTCTAAAAAACCGTTTGCATTAATTGGAATCTCAAACCAAACGGAACCCCGTTCACCGCTTAACAGACAGTTTGCTCCTCCACCGGTAAAATCGCAGATATTTCCGAAAGATTGAAAACCCGGATCTCCAAAACTCATTGTGGTATCGCAAACCGGAAGATAGGTTCCGCAATCCTGGCCGTTTGATAATTGTGGAATCGGCAAAGTACCATCCATTGCCAATACCGAAAATGCACCGGTAAGATTAGCATAACCATCTACAACGATATAATAGGTTTGGCCGGATGTAAGTCCGGTAACCAATAATTCAGAACTATAATTCGTTGTGGTACCACAGGCTGTGGCATTATCATTACATCCAATTTGCGTCATTGCTACACCACATGGACCGGAATAAAGGGCTACCTGTGGATTAGTCAGGGATCCGGGAATAACCCTTACACGAAGTTGTCCGGATGCGGGAGCCTGTGCGGAGAACCAAACTGTATTTCTGACATTTGGTGTTATCCAACATGTAGGATTGGGTTCACCCGTTCCTCCTGAACAGTTGTTAGCAGAAGACAGAGGAATTCCAAGAATGACGGGTGTTGCATTACAAGGCAAATCATTTGAAGCGCCACTACCATAAGATGTTATGGAAATATTATAAGATACATTTGTAGGAGGTGCCCAACTATCAATAACAATATAATAAGTACCTGCGGATGGCAAAACCACAGAACCTGTCAGCGAACCGCTGTTTGCACCTCCGTTACTTCCAATACAAGTTGCTCCTGCTGTTCCCGGGCATCCGCTGTAAACCTGATAGCCGATAGAATTAGAACTTGTTCCGGATAAGGTAATAGAGATACATTCCGAACCGGCAGAAGTAAACTGATATACTTTATCTTCTCCGGTTTCATATAAGGTACCACATGATCCGATACTTGCGTTCGTATAATCATTTCCTGTACAGGCCGTGCTTTCGTTTAAAACCGTATAGGGCAAGGATGGGATATTTACTGCATTGGCACAAGTTGCTCCACTCAATACAGCAGCCGGAGCAGTAATTGAAATACCATAAGGATTGCAGGAAGGTGCGGTCAAGGAATCAACTACAAGATAATAGGTTTGTCCGGCTGTAACATTAGCACAAAGAGATTTTCCCCCGGTAGAACTCTGTTCAAAGGCTTCACAGGTACTGGCTGTTCCGGAGCAGGAAGCAGTTACCGGACATCCCCTGTATAACATGATCCCTGTATAACTGCCAGTTGAGGTAAGGTTGATCGTAATATTACCTGTTGTTGTTGGGGTAAATACAAAGACTTCATCTTCGCCGGTCAGATAACTTGTGTTACCGCATATCAGGGTATTGGCAGCCGTCAGATCATTGACTTTTCCACAAGTAGTTCTTCCGGTAGATGTATAGGGTAAGGCGGGTACGTTTACTACTCCTGTTCCAAGAGGGCAACCACCGGCAGGAACCGGTGCGGAAATGGTGAGATTCGTATAGGCGTTACAGCTAGGAGAAGGAAATACATCTGCAATCAGATAATAGGTTATACCACCTGTTAAACAGGCTGAAACCGCCTGATTACCTGCGGAGCTTTGTGAAACAGCAACACAGGTTCCACCCTGACCATTCAACGGACAGCCCTGATAAAGCATCAAACCATTCCAGCTACCACCTGAAGTCAGGTTAATGCTAACGGTTCCGGTGGAGGCCGGAGTGAAAATCCAAACTCTGTCTTCACCGCCCAGATACGATGTACTACCACAGGCGGTCACATTACTTGCAGTAAGGTCATTTCCTGAACCGCAGGTTGTGCCGGCACCGGATGCATAGGGTAGTGCTGCAACGTTCGTCACACCACCTCCCAGGTTACCCGGACAAGTTAACGCAGCGGAATTTTTATAAACGAGCGTACCAAGATTTGTTTGAGCAGCGCAATTATAAAGGTTGACCAGGACCCTGTAAGTTCCGGAAGTGAGACAGGTCCAGGCGAGATAAGATTGAACTCCGCAAAAATCGTCATTATACCCACCCGCTACAGGAACACCAGCATTATCCAGGATCGAAATCTGGGTATCATACGTGGAGCTTCCTCCGTCAACACCACAAAAGCTAAAATAAAATGTCTGACCGGCAGTGGCATTAAACGTACGGTAGCTCCCCCCGTTAATTCCAATTGTATTTACCGATTGCCAGGCTAAACCCGGAGTAATTGCACCGCCTGATGTACCGCCAGTACATTGTGAATACCCTGTATTGTAAAGGATAACCAGAAATAAAATCATTAAAAGTAGCCGGATCTTTTTCATGGTCTTCATTTTAAAATTTACGTAGTTCTCCCTTACAAGCGTTCACTACATCCTTTTTAGCAGCACCTACTTTGATTATAAATTGCAGATCGGCTGATTTCAATATTGCTGCAAGTTGTTCGTCTCCGTTAATATCATCGAGGTCAATCTTAAACACTACCCAACCCTGATCTTCACAAGTAAGGATAATGGCTGAATTTTCAGAATAATCTTGTAAAAGCTGAGTCAATAGCGATACATGCTTAGCATTTGTAAAATTATTTATTTCTACCACTCTGTCCACAAAATGCCCGCTTCCCGACTGCGCAAGTGTGGACAGGTTAGAAAACTGAATAAATACTAAAAAAAGAATAACTTTATGTAGCATAATATTGTTTTGGTAACCGTAAATATAAATAAAATTCATATACAAGCCTAAATTATTTGAAAAAAATTTATCTCCGGCAATTATAATCAATCATGGAGATACTTTTATACCTTTAGCAGCAAGCAAAACGAATAGCCTACAATTAAACTGATGAGCTCTATAGATAGTATTAAAATGACAGTTGCATTGATTTGCATCTCCTTTACTTCGAAGGTAAAGCTCAGCAATTCAGAGCTGAAATGACTGCCGGTATAGTAGGTTCACAGGTGTCCGGCGATCAACTTGGAGGTTTCAACAAAGCGGGTCTACTCGCAGGAATTGGTGTAAGAACGAACCTTAGCGAAAAAGGAAGCAGGCTTCAGAATGCTTTATCTGCAGAAAGGAAGCAGGAAACCTCTGAAAAACGATGGTACGGATTCAGCTTTTTATCTTTTAAGGTTGAATTATATTGAAATTCCTTTCACAATTCGATATCATGCTACTAAAAGTTTCAGTCTGGAAGCCGGGCCATCTCTCGGTTACCTTATTAAGAGTTATGAGGAGGATGAAAACGGTGAATTAAATTTCAGACAACCCTTTTATGACTGGGATTTCAACTTTAATATTTCGTTGGTATATCAATTGAATAAAAATTTTGATTTCATGTTCGGCTATTGGCAATCGATCTTACCCATCCGGGAACATAGCAGTGGAGCTGTATACCGTTTAAACAGAGGTCAGTTTTCATCAATGATTAGTTTTAGCGTTCTTTATACAATCAGGAAGTCGCTTGAAAAAGAGCAGGAATCCGGAACTTCATTAAAATAGATAAAGTGAAAAAACATAAAATAGTAGTCGGTGTTACCGGGGCCAGTGGAGCGATCTATGCAAAAATATTGCTTGAAAAGTTGACCCTCTTACAGGATCAGCTTTTAGAAGTCGCTGTTGTGTTCAGTGATAATGCACGGGATGTATGGGAGTATGAACTCGGACATAAAGATTACTCCCGTCTTCCATTTAAAGTATATGATAAGGGCGACTTCATGGCACCATTTGCCAGTGGTTCTGCCCGTTTTGAAACGATGATCATCTGCCCCTGCTCCATGGGTACCATGGCCCGCATTGCACATGGTATTTCCGGTGACCTGATCACCAGGGCTGCCGATGTCATCTTAAAGGAGAGACGTAAGTTGATTCTGGTGACCCGGGATACTCCCCTGAGCCTAATTCATATTGATAATATGCGAACCATCACGATGGCAGGGGGAATCATTGCACCGGCCAGTCCATCTTTTTACAGCAAGCCCGAAAGTCTTGAAAATCTGGCGGCGACGGTGGTGGACCGGGTTTTGGATTTGGCCGGTTTAGAAAATGTAACATACAGATGGAGTGAGAGTTAAAAGTTATCCACCAAAAATATTGTAAGATTTTACAATATCTCTTGCATTTTGAGTTTTTACATTATTAAATTAGCCTTCGCAGCTAAAAAAACGATAGACCATGTTTGAGTATTCCAAAGAGATCCTTACCAAAGTTAGCTTCGATAAATCACTTTTACAAAAGAACTCAGGAAGGCGATCTCCTGGTTAAAAAAAGAAGAACGAAAAATGCTAATGGTATGGTGTCTCACCACATTTGGTCATAAATATGCAGATGTTATTCTTCAGACTTTTCGCCACGTGGTGAAATAAACTGAATATTTCTTTTCATATTTTTTAAACCTGTTCGCAAGAGAGGAGACTCTTTAAATTGCTCCTTAAAACCTCTTCTGTCATCTCTTGCCAATCTCGTCCTTCATTGACATCAACTCTTCATTGGGAAGTAAATCATTTTCAGAGGTCGGGACCGAAAATCTGTTCCAGGGCAAACATCCTGACACACATCGCAACCAAAAGCCCAGTTTTGAAATTCTCCTTTATAACGGTTGGGGATAGCTTCTCTTAATTCAATGGTAAAATAGGATATACATTTACTTCCATCTACTACATGTGGTTGTACAATAGCATTGGTCGGACAAGCATCGATACAACGGGTACAGGTCCCGCAATAATCTTTCATCGGCGCATCTTCCTCTAATTCCACATCGACAATAAGTTCGGCGATGAAAAAAAAAGAGCCGGATTTGGGATGGATCAGATTGGCATTCTTCCCGATCCAGCCCAGCCCACTTTTCTGCGCCCAGGCTCGGTCTAAAACCGGTGCAGAATCAACAAAAGCACGACCGTTTACCTCACCAATTTCTGCCCTCATAAACACCATTAATTCCTGTAGTTTCTCCTTAATAATAAAATGATAATCCCGTCCAAAGGCATATTTAGAAATCTGCGGGGAGGTGTCACGCTGTTTCGTTTCCGGGAAATAATTTAACAAAAGACTGATGACTGTTTTTGCACCATCTACCAGCAAACGCGGATCCAATCGCTTATCGAACCAGCGTTCCATATACGACATCTTACCGTGCATATTTTGAGATAACCAACGTTCCAGACGAGGGGCTTCCTGTTCCAGAAAACCGGCTTTTGAAAACCCGACATGTGAAAAGCCCAAACGCAAAGCTTCGGATTTAATACTATCCCTGTGATTTTTTTTCAAAAGCGTGTCTGTTTTACGTATGATAAAATATGAATGGATGACATCAAGACTCTTCGAAAAGTGTACCGCTATTTTTATGATAGGTTTTATTGAGATGCTTGTAGGCTTTTTCAGTCACTTCTCTGCCGCGGGGAGTGCGCATGAGAAATCCCTCCATAATCAGGAATGGTTCGTAAACTTCTTCCAACGTTCCGGCTTCCTCTCCTACTGCAGTACTCAGCGTATTAATTCCAACCGGCCCACCTTTGAACTTGTCGATGATAGTTGTCAGAATACGATTATCCATTTCATCGAGACCAAATTCATCTACATTCAACGCTTTCAACGCATATTTTGCAATGGCCATGTCCACCGAACCATTGCCTTTAATCTGGGCAAAATCACGAACCCGACGTAAGAGTGCATTTGCGATTCGGGGAGTTCCACGACTACGGCTGGCAATTTCAAAGGCGGCGGCATCTTCAATTTCCATCTTCAATATTTCAGAAGCCCTTAACACTATCAATTGCAAACGTTTGGCATCATAATATTCTAAGCGGGAAGTAATACCGAATCGGGCACGAAGAGGAGCGGTAAGAAGACCTGAACGGGTTGTGGCTCCAACAAGGGTAAAAGGGTTTAGCTTAATCTGGACGGAACGGGCATTGGGCCCACTTTCAATCATAATATCGATACGATAATCTTCCATTGCCGAATAGAGGTACTCTTCTACAATCGGACTGAGGCGATGAATTTCATCGATAAATAAAACATCGTTAGGCTCCAGATTGGTTAATAATCCGGCGAGATCACCGGGCTTATCCAATACCGGACCTGAGGTGGTTCGGATATTACTACCAAGTTCATTACTAATAATATAGGCTAGAGTTGTCTTACCCAAACCGGGAGGCCCATGCAAGAGGACATGATCGAGGGCTTCACCACGCTGAGCGGCGGCTTTCACAAAAATGCGAAGGTTCTCTACTACTTTTTCCTGACCTGTAAAATCCCCAAAATCGGAGGGTCGCAACGCTTTTTCCAACTCCTTTTCGGCAGGCGTTAGCTGCTCTTTATCGTTATTCAAATTTGCATTTTCGCATTAAGCAAATGTACTAAGATCAGGGTTGATTCAGAGCGGTTTTCAATAATTTGAATTTTTAAAATCGCATTTCTGAAAATTCTTAATTGAAACATCTAAAAACTACTTCATCACAGCTCATTCAAATAAAGAAGTAGAGTCTATTATCATTCATTACTAAAGTGAAAATGAAGTAAAAAACATCAACTATTCACCATTCGTTCAATAATTTTCCCCTACCAAATTAGGGGTTTTGTAAAAAAATAGGATATTTCATTTGAATTCTGTAAGTTGCGGGAAATTTGAGAAATTCTGCCCTTACCGGAAATAATAAACAAAACCTTCAAGCTTAGACCCATGAAAAATCAATTTGTTACCTCATGCATGAAGCTGGTTGCTGCCATCCTGTTGTCCCTCAACTGCTAACCGCGCAATCAGATTACCGAACTTTTACATCAGGTGATTGGAGTGCACCCGGAACATGGGAAGTATTTAACGGGTCGACATGGGATCCTGCTGTTACGCCACCTTCCTCTACAGATGGCGCAATTACCATACGTAACACGCATACGATAGATGTAAACAGTTCCTTAACAATTGATCAAGCTGTTATTGAGGGCGGGGGTATTGTTAGATTTTATTCCGGCACGTTAACCGTAGAGAATGGAGCAGGTGTTGACCTGGTAATCAATGGTGCTTTGGAATGGTGGGCAGGCTTAGCCGGCAATATGGATGTTCAGAGTGGCGCTGAAGTCGGCGGAAGTTCTGATTTCAGTTTCGGCGGAACCACCTTAACAAACAATGGATCATTCACAGGTGGAACTTTAGGATTTTTTGGCGGTGCTTCGGGTCAGAACCTGAATGGAACCGGAACGATCAGGAGTATGTTGATGTTTAATGCCAGTGGTGTCACCTTAGGAGGAGATCAGACCATTGTAGATTTACTTAACTTCAATTATGGTCGGATCATTACAGGTTCTAATAAAATAATTATCTCTTCTGTAGGAAATATCCAAAACAATGCAAATCCTCCCATGTATATTGATGGGAATCTGCAAATCAATTTTCCGGCAGGTGGATTTGGTTTAACTTATCATATTGGCGATGCAAGTGGTTATCGCCCCATGCAATTGTCTGTTTCCGGAAATGCAGGTGTGGGTGGATTTACCGTTTCAACAAGTAATACAGAACATCCCAATCTTGCCACATCAAACATAGACCCCACCAAAACGGTGAACCGTCACTGGACCATCACGAATAATGGTTCAACATTTACGACAGCTTTTGCCTTATTCAACTGGGAGGCTGCAGATGTAGACGGAGGTGCAAATACAGGAAACTTTATTGGTGCTAAATACGATGGGGCATCCTGGACTTATCCTAGCATAATAGGCAGCTCAGCTACTTCTATATGGTTATCAGGGCTCACTTCCTTCAGTAGTTTTGCTGTTGGTGAAGCATTTCCTCCTCCCACGATTGATGTCACCGGAACATTCGGACCATTTTGTTCTGATGATGCCATTTCGATTCCCTTCATTGCTACGGGAACCTACAATACCGGTAACATTTTCACAGCCTATCTCAGTGATGCAAACGGTAGCTTTGCTTCTCAAACTTATCTCGGAGAGCTGGAGACGGAAGCTTCAGGTACAATCAATGGCACCATACCTTCAGCTATTTCCGGAACAGGATTTAGAATAAAAATAATAAGTAGTGATCCTGCTGTGACCAGTGCAGATAACGGCAGCGATATTACTATTTCCATACCTTTAGATTATTATACAGATAATGACGAAGATGGCTATGGGGCAGGTCCGCTTATAATATCATCTTGTGTGGTACAGGGAGGATTAGCTGCGAATGCTGATGACTGTAATGATAACGACAATAGTATTTACCCCGGTGTAACTGAAATTTGTAATGAGATTGATGATGACTGTAATGGCTTAACAGATGATGGATTAACATTCGTAACTTATTACGAAGATTTGGATACAGATGGTTTTGGTAATCCATTGGTTTCGCAAAACACTTGTGACGGGCCGCCTGCAGGGTTTATTCTGGACAACACAGATTGTGATGATACACAATTGCTCTATCTGGATGCAGATAGTGATACTTATGGAACCGGTGCTCCTATTGCCTGCGGGGTTTCGAACAATACCGACTGTGATGACAACAATGGAGCTATAAATCCGGCGGCCACAGAAGTCTGCAATAACCTTGACGACAACTGTAATCTTGTTACGGATGACGGTTTATCCTTTGACACGTATTATCAGGATATGGACGGAGATGGTTTTGGTAACCCCGCAGTCTCCCAAAGTACTTGTAATGGTGCACCCATAGGCTATGTGTTGGACAACAATACAGACTGCAATGACACACAAATACAGTACCTGGATGTCGATGATGACAACTATGGCGGTGACATACCCGTGGCCTGCGGAGTTGACAATAGCGACGATTGTGATGACTTCAATGATGCAATTAATCCTGCTGCAACTGAAGTCTGCAATGGTTTTGATGATAACTGTAATAGTCTTTCAGATGATGGACTGACTTTCACCACTTATTATCAAGACAGTGATGGGGATGGATTTGGCGATCCTTTCTTCGTTATTTCCACTTGTGATGGCGCACCGATGGGTTTTATCACGGATAATTCAGATTGTAATGACAACATGATTACCTATGTGGACAATGATCTGGATGGTTTTGGTGTGGGATCACCTGTTGCTTGTGGTACCGCTACTGTAACTAACGATTGCGACGACAATGAACCTGCCGTTAATCCGGGCGCTCCCGAAGTTTGTAACGGGGTTGATGATGACTGTAATGGGTTAACGGATGATGGCCTTACCTTCCTTGATTACTATGTTGATTTTGACGGAGACAATTTCGGTGATCAGTTCGCTACGCCGATTAGTTCCTGCAATCCGGTATTTGATTACGTTACCAATAACCTGGATTGTGATGACAATAATGCAGCAGTGTATCCAGGTACAACAGAAGTCTGCAATGACATTGATGATGATTGTAATGCATTAACAGACGAAGGCCTTACCTTCGTAACTTATTATCAGGATTTTGATTCAGATGGTTTTGGAGACCTTAACAACACTGCTATTACCTGCGACGGTCCTCCATCCGGTTTTATTCTTGACAACACAGATTGTGATGATACACAATTATTATATGCGGATGCTGATAATGACACCTATGGTGCAGGTCCTCCTGTTGCTTGTGGAGTAACCAGTAATACTGATTGCGAACCCAATAACAGCAACGTTCATCCCGGTGCCGGTTGCGGGTGTATTGTAACAATTCCTGATGCCAACTTCAAAACAGCCTTATTGGGTAATTTACTTATTAATGCAAACAACAATGGTGAAATAGAATGCTATGAAGCATCAGCTTATACCGGCAGCATCACAGTAAATAATTTAAGCATTAGTGACTTAACAGGAATAGAAGCATTTACTCAAATCTCAGGGTTGAATTGCAGTAACAACCAGTTGTCTGTTGTTAATCTTATAAATAATACATTGCTTACATTTTTTAGATGTCAGCTTTAATTCAGCGATGACCACGATGGATATTTCAACCAATATCCTGCTCACACATTTCTATTGCCAGAATAATAGTCTTACAACTCTTAATACAAATAACAATTTAAACCTGATTCATTTAAATTGTGACAATAATGACTTAATCGCTCTTGATGTTTCACTCAATACTAACCTTCAATATCTCAGCTGCGCACAAAATACCATTTCCATTCTGGATGTATCTACCCTAACAGTATTAACTCAATTTTACTGCTATGGTAACGTTCTTACAAGTCTTAATGTACAAAACGGCAACAATACAAACCTTGGTAATGTTGATGCGACCGGTAATCCACTGCTATTTTGCATACAGGTAGACAACGCTTCGTACATGAATTCAACCTGGATGGCGGGAAAAGATGCCAATGCTACTTTTAGCGTCACTTGTCCTCTGTGTTCTGTAAACATACCAGACGCTAATTTTAAATCAGCATTAGTCGGTAACGCCTTAATTAATACAAATGGAAATGGAGAAATTGAATGTACGGAGGCAAGTGCATTTAACGGGACCATTAATGTACCCAATTCAGGGATTGCCGATTTGACCGGGATAGAAGCTTTTACATCTGTTGTAGGATTGATCTGCAACGGCAACTCTCTCTCCACTTTAAATGTAAGCAGCAACACCGCGCTGACTACATTAGACTGCCGTCAAAATGCTTTAACCACCCTGGATGTAAGTGCGAACACATCGTTACAAACTTTAATTTGTTTGTTGAACAACCTCACCAGTCTGAATATTACAGGATGTACAAGCTTAAGCATTCTGAACTGTGGCGGCAATCAACTAACCAACCTTGATTTATCTACCAACACACAACTTGTCAATATAAACGCCAGTTTGAACCAGCTCTCCAGTTTAGATGTATCGGGCCTTACAGGATTGACTTTCTTTGAATGTCATTTAAATTCCATCACAAGTCTTGATGTTTCTGCCAATACCGGATTGACTCATTTTAACTGTGCGGCCAATGCATTGACCAGTCTTAATATGCAGAACGGCAACAATGCCAGTTTAACGTATTTCAATGCAGTTCAAAATTTTTCCCTTACCTGTATTCAAGTGGATAATCCCACATATATGAATACCAACTATAGTGCAGCAAAAGATGCTGGCGCTACCTATAGTACTATTTGCCCAATACCCAACCCGGCATCCGCATTAAACTTTGATGGAGCAGATGACAAAGTAGTTGTAACCAATAGCGTAGATCTTTCTAATAAATCATTCTCTGTAGAAATGTGGTTAAAACAATCCGGTAATACCGATTATGATATTGCTTTTTCCCAAGGAGGAATCGGGTTGCCAAACCAAACGCTTCATATTGGATTTAATCCTGGTGGCACTACCTTTCTTTTCAATTTTGCTTATAATGATTTAAATGCTAGTGTAACCGCTGATTTTAACTGGCATCATTGGACCTGCACTTTTGATAATGTTACAAAAGCAAGAAAGATTTACCGTGATGGTGTTTTAGTTGCTTCAGATATTTCGCCTGATGCTTTTATTGGCAGCGGGAATACTAATCTTGTTATTGGGGATAATGCATGGGGCACTAATGAATTTAATGGTAATATTGACGAATTAAGAGTTTGGACGCGTACGCTTTCAGCACAGGAAGTATTAAACAATATGAGTTGCGAAATTTCTTCGCAGGTTGGTTTAGCTGCTGCATATCATTTCAACCAGGGTAATGATGGAGTAAATAATTCATCTGAAAATATTTTAACAGATGCAACTGCAAATGGATACAACGGAACATTGCAAAACTTTGCCTTGAATGGTACAAGTTCAAACTGGGTGGCACCGGGAGGAGTAGTTACAGGTACTGCTTGTCCTCCTTGTGTAGTCAACATTCCCGATGCAAACTTTAAAAATGCATTACTTAGCAATGTGGCAATCAATACAAACAGTGATTTAGAAATTCAATGTTCTGAAGCAGCTACTTATACAGGAACGATCGATGTATCTAATGCGGGTATATCAAACTTAACAGGTATTGAAGCATTTGTATCATTGACCCAATTAAATTGCTCGGGCAACGCTTTAACCACTCTTAATGTAAGCAGCAATACATTATTAACACATCTTGATGCAACAAGCAACCAACTGTCCGGTTTGGATGTAAGTAACAATTTAGGATTGGTTCTGCTAAGATGCGGAGCTAATCAGCTTACCAGTTTAAATGTTTCTGCAAACACCGCCTTAACTGACCTATACTGTCATGGCAATCAGTTAACAATATTGGATATTTCCACCAATACCTTATTAACAGCTCTATTTTGCGAAAGTAATCAGATTGCTACCTTGGATGTTTCAACCAATACATCCTTACAATATGTAGATTGTTACAATAATAATATAACAAGCCTTGATTTTTCTGCAAGCACAGCCCTTTATTTTTTGAATTGTAATTCAAATCAATTAACCTCATTGAATGTACAGAATGGCAACAACACAAATTTTACCGGGTTCTTAGCATTAAATAATCCCGTGTTAACTTGTATACAGGTTGATAATGTTTCTTATTCTAATACCAATTGGGGTGCAGGTAAAGATGCCGGTGCCATTTTTAGCTTAAACTGTGCTGTAAACCCTACTGTTTTAATCGTTGAAGAAAACGGTCTAAACGGTGCTTACACCACCATCAATGCTGCGCTTACTGCAGCTACAGATGGTGATACCATTTTAATTTACCCTCGTTCAGGCGGATTACCCTTTGTAGAAGATATTTACGCTCCTTCAAAAATCAACCTTCATTTTCACAGTGCAACGCCGGGTACTAAATACGCGGTACAGGGAAATGTAACTTTGGTAAACGGCTATGAAATTCTTGAAGCGGATATTACCGGTACTGTATCCGACAGCGGAAGTAGTGCTATAGGTGAGCGAATTGCAAACAGTAAAATCACGGGACAAATTCTTGGTACGGTCATCAATCAAAATCTAAGGGTCGAAAATGATTCGATCTTCAATTTTAGCGGACAAACCATGATGACACTTCATCGTGGTGCATGGATTGGGAATTACATACAGCAAACCGTTGCGGGATATTATGAAATCACAAACGTATATAGTTCCAATACCGCGACGGATGACAGCATTCACATTATCGGAAACCACTTTGATGTACAAGGCGGCGGACGTACGATAGCGTTTTGGGGAAATACACAATACCTGCATATCGCCAATAACTTCTTAAGAACACATGGAAATACCAATGCGATCCTTTACTTCAGAAGTTTAAAACAGGGTGGCCCCGGAAAAAATTCCTGTATCAATAATACCATCAACGATGATGCCGGTGGAGCCGGAATGTTTTTCCAGATTGGACCGGCCTTCTTTATTGAAGTAAGAAACAATCTTTGTATTAATAGTAAATACGGTTTGTGGAATCCCGGTGATGTTACTTTTGACCCGTTCCAATACAACTACACTACGCAAGGCGCAAGTGGATTTACTAATTTCGTTGCAGACACTACGAATAAACATACATCAACATCATCCATTGCATTAAACGGATCTTTGCTTGACAATAGTGATGCGATCAATGGCGGTGATCCGAATCCGTTATACAACGACCTGAATGGAACCCGGAATGATGCCGGTGCATTTGGCGGAGCGAATTCACTTAACAATTATTTCCCGGCAGGACTTGTTGATCAAACCTATTATGCCGATAATGACGGCGATGGCCATGGAGATTTCAACTTCACCACCTTGTCATATGCACAGCCACCTTCTTATGTATTAAGCTTCGATGATTGTAATGATGCAGCCATTACTGCCTATCCCGGAGCAGCGGAACTTGTTTCAATGGTATTGATGATGATTGTGATGAGCAAATTGATGAAGTAACTTCTGTAGCAAATCTTCCTTTAATTACCTCCGTTGAGGCTCCCTTCCTTTCTTCCTGTACGGCTGACAGTATCGTTTTAAGTGTAGAAGAAATCACTTCATTACGTTATGCCGACAATGTTATTGATTTCAGCAGTGAATACTCTACCGGAACAAATCCATTTTCTGCCAGTCAAATACTGGGTTCACACAATGTGTATCCGAATTATGGAGATGATGGAAATGCATGGTCTATATTGGGCCAGGACAATCAGCGTGAATTTATAGAACTTGAATTCCTGAACCCTGTACCGATTAACTTCATTGATATTTTCGAAACTTATAGCACAGGATCCATAGATACTGTTTATGTAAAAAATCCATATACCAGCCTCTACCAGGCCGTTTATACGAATACGGCCGGAGCTTTACCGGATATTGCACGTAAATTACACATTTCATTTCCATTAACAGCGTTCCCTGTATCCGAAGTACGTATTGCGATAAATTCACCGGCAGTACTTGACTGGAATGAATTGGACGCAGTTGCGATTGGCTCAACCATACCTGCAACGTATGATACCTATTTATGGTCCGATGGTTCTTCAAACAGTACACTCAATGCTTCTCTAATTGGAGACTATACCGTTTCGGTAACAGAAGGCGGATGTACCGGAGTCAGCGAAGTATTTAGTATTACTAATCCTGCGGTGAGTGCCGGTCCCAGCTTCAACTGGATCACTTGTACCGGCAACACAGTTACTTTCAGTGCCAGCCCAGGCTTTTCCTCTTATCTATGGAGCAACAGCGAACTGACACAAGGAATATCTGTTAATCCCTCTTCAACAACTACCTATACAGTAACCGTTACTGATGATGCAGGTTGTACCTACAGCGATGATGTTACTTTATCTTTTTATGCTCCATTTGATCTGAGCAATTTGGCAATTAATCCGGCATCCTGCTCCGGTGTGAATGATGGCTCGGTAAATGCCAATTATTTCATGGGAGGAGAATTACAAGGTGGTAGCCCTGAGGGTCCGAATGACCTGTTTACACTTACAGGACCGAATGGATATGATGTTGGAAACAACTCAGGTATTTTCATCAATCTGGAACCGGGAAATTATACACTTTCTGTTCTGTTTAACGATTGTTTAACAGATACAAGCTTTACCATTTCCACCACGCCATTACCGGATGCAACAATCATTGCCAGCAGTGTACTCTGTCCTGATGGAGGTGAGGTAATATTCACTACTGTCACTACAGGTGATTATTCCTATTTATGGTCACCGGGAAATGAAACAAATGATTCATTGACGGTTACAACAGCAGGCACTTATGGTGTAACAGTTACAAACAATGCGAATAACACCTGCTTCAGCAGTGCATCGTTTACGCTTGTCATGGAAGTCAACCCCTGTATTATCCCCTACTATACACCTCCTCCCGGTGGTGAGGTACCGAACATTATCGGTTCTGAGCTCACACAATTGCCTACAGACTCAACCATCGCGGATACCGTAACAACTAACAATACCGTTTACCTGCTTGACAGCACCAAAGTACTTATTGAAGTTATTGCCAACATTGGCTATTATGACTCATTGTTTGCGCTGCTTCAGACACCACCGTATGGCATGTCAGACTTTATTGACAACGGAGACACCACGTTCATCATAACAGGATTAATTCCGATTATGAATCTGACCAAACTCGATTCGCTACCTTCCTTGATCAATTATGTGCGTCCTAACTATCCGGCTGTCTCCAGTTTAGATCTGCAAGAACTTGCCATCAATACCGGACTTACTGCTTCGCTTGGAGATAAATCCATGCGATCAGATACAGCACGTCTGGCATGGAATGTATTTGGAGAAGGTGTAAAAATTGGTGTGATCTCTGATTCTTATAACACGAAGTTTGGTCGGCCCTGCCAATGCGGATGTTAATAACTATGATTTGCCGGGACCGGGAAATCCAAATAATAATAAACCGATCACAGTTCTACAGGAATTCCCTTATGGAAGAAGATCAGATGAAGGAAGAGCGATGCTGCAGATTCTGCATGACATTGCGCCTAAAGCAGAACTTGCCTTCCATTCCGGATTTATAAGTCCCGGAAATTTTGCAGAAGGTATTAAGGCACTCGACAGCATAGGATGTGATATCATCGTTGACGATGTCACCTTTATTACTGAGCCGTATTTCACTGACGGAGTGGTTTCTCAAGCGGTAGATGAAGTTGCAGCAAATGGCGTGAGTTATTTCACGGCGGCAGGTAATTTCGGAAGTGCTTCTTACGAGGGGACATTTAATCCGGTACCTGCACCATCAGGATTTACCGGATTCGCACATGATTTCGGCGGTGGTGATTTATATCAAAATGTAAGTCTGAAAGCCGGATCCTATACCATCGTGTTACAATGGGAAGATGCGTTCTATTCATTGGGACAACAACCCGGAGCGCTGAATGATTTTGATATATATCTTGTAAATAACAGTGGAGCTATTCTGTTCGGATTCAACCGTAACAATCATTGGAAAGATCCTTTTGAAGTACTTCCGTTTACTGTTAGTGGAAATACTCAGGCCAATATCATGATCACAAGAAAAAGCGGAACAGGAAATGTGAAGATTAAGTATATCGTTTTCCGTGGTGATGCCACTATCAATGAACATAATCAGGGAACTTCGACTATTGTTGGACAAGCAAATGCTACCGGAGCCATCTCTGTTGGTGCTGTGCTTTACTCCAACACACCAGTTTATGGCGTTAATCCACCAACGGTAGCTTCTTTCTCTTCAGAGGAGGACACTTAATGAATGGTATTGACCGTAATAAACCGGATCTCACTGCACCTAATGGAGTCAACACTACTGTTCCTCTGGGTGGTCAGAATATTGACGGTGACGCTTTCCCGAACTTCTTTGGAACATCCTGTGCGGCACCACATGCAGCCGGGGTTGCAGCCTTGTTAATGAATGCAAAGAATAAATTTCATAATGGTGCCACTTTTACTCCCGATCAGATGAGGACTGTATTACAAACTACAGCTATTGACATGTATGGATCGGGTTATGATATAGAATCAGGTTATGGTTTCATTCAGGCGGACACTGCATTAAAAACGTTAGCTGCACCGTCTCCTATTCTTCTCACGCATGCACTGTCCAATAATATATTAGTTCCGGGCACGGATACGGTTGAAGTCATCATCGGAGGTAAATACTTCAATGATAACACCGCTGTCATCTTTAAGTATGATACCATTCCTGCAACAACATTGTCGTCTACTACATTGAGTGTGATCATACCTCCATTCCTGGGGAATCCTCCTTTAAGACTTTACAATCCGCCAATCAGCCCAAGTGGCCTTGATGGTGGTGTATCAGATACTATCTATCTCATCGGAGCTCCCATTTCTAATGTTGTGATTACCGCCGATAGTAAGTCGAAAAAGTACGGTGAACAAATACCGGATTTCAGTGCAACGGTTACTGTAAACGGGCAATCCTTATTGGAAGCCGGACTTACCTTAGCTGATCTTGGTCTTGAAAACAATATTACATTCACGAGTCCTGCAACAACAGGTAGCAATGTAGGTTTATACTTCATTCAGGCCGCTTCCAATGTTACCGACTTATCACTACCAGCATCACAAGTATTACAGACGCTCTACAATTACCAGTTTGTAAACGGTTTGCTTGAAGTGAAGAAAATGCCGGTTATCATTACTCCAAACGACACAACCATTACTTATGGCGATCGGATTGAATCAGTAAACTTCACCTATACTTATCCTGATTCGCTTATCACGACGGCAGAACAAGTGAGCTTCTTCAATAATCTCAAAACCTCACACGAAATTGATCTCGCCAGTGAAATCGCACTTGTTGATGCAAGAGCATTGGTGAATGGAAGGGCATTGGTAAATGCTGATATTGAAAATTTAAGTTGTATGGCAAGTGCGAGAGCATTGGTCAACGCACGTGCATTGGTAAATGCAAGAGCATTGGTGAATGGTTCTTTCACGATCGATACAGCAAGGGTTGTAGATGTAGCTGTTGCTTCTATATTCAACTTCCAGGAAGATCCGGACACTGCAGTTCTCGTTAATGCACGAGCGTTAGTAAACGGACGTGCACTGGTAAATGCAAGAGCACTTGTAAATGGAAGAGCATTAGTAAACGGAAGAGCGTTAGTGAATGCCCGTGCCCTCGTAAATGGAAGAGCATTGGTGAACGGCGAAACAGTATCTGACACCACCACTGAAGATGATTTAATAGTCATTATTGATGAAGATGATGTGGATGCACCGGAAGGCGATTCACTGACTTTTAATTCCATCAGTATGATTACCGGAATAAATGTGGGCGTACACTCCATTGTTCCCGGGGCATTGCTCTCGGAAAATTTCGATGTGACCTATGAACTCGGTTCATTGACGATTATTCCTGCGCCATTAACAGTTACTGCAAATGATACCAGTATTGATTGCAGCGGTGCAACTCCGGTGTATACTTCAACCATTGATGGTTACAGATACAATGATCTAGACAGCAATCTGGTAACCGGCGGACCGAGCTATACCATTCTTGACAACAACAATGTGGTTGTTAACACACCAACGATTCCTGCAGGTAATTACACCCTTGTTCCCTCCAACTTACAGATGGTACAACCATCCAATTATTTAGTCAGCTATGTCAATGGAAATCTTGTGAGTAGCGCGTCCAATGTAGTTGTTGGATCTGCCGGCCCTATCAGCAGCAGTGGTGCAACGGTTGGATGTCAGAGCGGTATTAACGGTGCTGTTGTACTGAGTGTTGATTCTATTCCGGGTGCTACCTCCTATGTTTGGACAGTTCCTTCAGGATGTATTATCACTGCAGGTCAAGGCACCAGAAATATCCTGATGAGCTGGACCAACATTAGTATACAGGCGGGTATCAGTGGTCAGGCTTGTGTATATGGGGCCTCAGGTTGTGTAACGGGTGCGAGTGCATGCCGTACTATTGACTTACAGGTTGCTGCTCCGGTTACCCCTCCATCCATTTCAGGAGCCGGAAAACTATGCCCGGGTGACGTCATCACCTATTCCATTGCGCCTGTTGCCAGAGCCTCCTCTTACTCGTGGACTCCTCCGGCAGGGATGAGTATTACATCAGGTTCAGGAACTAATATCGTCAGCGCGCAGGTTAATGCAGGCTATACCGGAGGAACAATGAGTGTATCTGCATCCAATGCTTGCGGAACAAGTCCTCTGCGTTTGAAAACCCTACAACTCAACTTGCCCGGAACGCCCACCACCATATCCGGACTTAAAAACGGTCTCTGCAATACAACCGGATCATCCTACTTCGTTCCATCCGTAGTGAATGCTAACACCTATAGCTGGACGCTCAGTAATGGATCAATTAGTTCCGGACAAGGCACCTCCACCATAGCAGCTGACTTTAACATTTTCGCTACGTCGGTCATTACTGTACGATCTGTAAACAGTTGTGGTATGAGTGCTCCACGGACAATTACGGTAACTGGGCATCCTGCACAAGCAGCGTCGATCAGCTATAGTTCACTGAATGTCTGTACAAACACCATGGATGATTTCAGTGTGCCAACAGTGACTGGTGCTTCCGTATACAACTGGACGTTATCCGGTGGCGGCACGGTGGCCATTGGACAAGGCACCAAGAACATCTCTGTTCAGTGGTCAGGCACACCTATGACCAATCAGGTGTTACAACTTGTCACTTCCAATGATTGTGGAAACAGTCCGATAAGAAGTCGGAGTGGTATCAATATCAATAATTGTGTAAGGTTTGACAATACCAGTAATGTGATCAATCTGAATATGTTCCCGAATCCGGCCAATGGACAGGTAACGGTGAAATTCGATGCACCCGAAAGCAGCGACTACCGTTTACGCATTACCGACGTTACAGGAAGAACAATGTATTTCAAAGAAGGTGTATCGGTTATCGGTGAAAACATAGATCAGGTGAACATTGAACATTACGCTGCCGGCATCTATCATTTAATAGTAGAAATGCAGGGCAAACAACAACAGTTAATCCTTATGGTCAATTAAATTGCCCATTGAAATTAAAAGCCCCGTTGATCAGATCACCGGGGCTTTTTTTATTCAGTAGGACGAAAAATAAAATACCGGATCTATTTGAAGTACGAGAAATACCCCTTCCTTTAAGGCTAAACCTTTACATTAAAGAAATGGACCTGCTTTTTCCTACTTTCTCACCCAGGCTTGTATGGCGCGATCATCACCGGCGGAAAGGAGTGTTCCATTTTCCAACCACAGTAGTTTATTGACAGAATTAATATGCCCTTTTCCATCGTTACCTTCTAACCTTTCTAACACGCCCATTGTACTAAAGTCCCATGTCTTTACTGTTTTATCCCGGCTGGCAGTTGCAAAAAACATCCCTGAAGGATCAAATGCGATATCATAGATTGAAAAATTATGAGCAGGAATAGCTTCCATTAATTTCAAAGAAGCCGTTTCATATAAATGAAGGTGTGCGTCGCGGGATCCGCTTAAAAATGATCTGCTATCCGGAGAAAAGCAAAGGGCGTTCACTGAAAAATCAAGGCATGTGCCTGAAAGCGATCAAGTATTTTAAGTGTAGGCAATTCCAATAAAACAATACTGCCGTCGCCACAACCCAGTAGTGCCAGATCACCGTCTGGATGAAATGAAATCGCACGCAACTTCTTTTCGGTAATCCGTAACCGTTGCACCACAGAAAAATCACTTTCATTTAAAATGGCGACAACACCATCTCCTCCCAAAGTAAACAGCAAATGATGTGTGAACAAAAACCAATGCTAAAAACAGGCCCTCGTGCAATTGAAGCAAACGCAACTCTTTATTACCGGCGAGATCAATAACATGAACGCCTCCCTTTCCCTGCCCAAGCAAGAGTTGATTTTTACTTTTCAAATACTTCAAAGAATACACCGCATCCAACGCCCGAGCAATGAGGTCACCATCGGCTTTTAGATTTAAATTCCATTTCGCCACCACTTTATCCCCGGCTCCGGAAAAGAAAGTATCAGGTTCAGGCCCGGATTCAAGACTGTAGACAGAACCGGTATGGCCGGTAAATCGATGTAAAAGTGATAAATGCATGGAACAAAAATAGTACATAAACCAGTAGTGCAGGTCCCTTCCTGAGTGCCAGTTCAACACAGCGAATCAGGTTTTCTGTTAATATAATATGATATAGATCAAGTTTCAGCACTACTATTTTGACTACTTTTATAAATGGATTATTAGTTATAAAACGCATGAAAAAATTTCTAACTACCGCCCTGTTTTCATTTTTAAATTTCGTTCTGCCAGCACAGATGTGTCCGTCACCCACTGCTCAAATGGATCTCGACATTAACAATGTCAGAGCAAGAATATTAAATGGTGGAGATTTATGGAATGACACTCTACTGCAAACACCTCACTATGAGGTACCCATTGGCAGTGGCAAGAATGCAATGTATGCCGGCAGTTTCTGGATTGGCGGAATGGATGCGGCCAATCAGATTTTAGTGGCGGCTCAACAATACAGGCAACAAGGAGCAAATGATTACTGGCCCGGTCCTATTAGTAAAGACCCGACCTCAGGGACAATTTCCGTTTCCAACAATGTATGTAATGACTTCGATCTACTCTTCCCCATTACCAAAAATGAAGTACTAAGTTTCATCAGTGGTGGTCCAGCCACAAATAACATCAATAACTGGCCCGGAAACGGGAACGTGCCTAATTTCCAACTGCCCTATCTTGCCCCCTTTTTGATTTCAATAACGATGGACAGTATGATCCTCAGCTTGGAGATTATCCCTACTTCAATTTTTCCGGTAGTTATCCAATAGATCCGCAAACAGGAGGATTCCTGTGCGAAAATTACGTGTTTGGAGATAAAGCCATTTGGTGGGTTTTTAACGATATTGGAAACATAAAAACCGAGACCAATAGTGGACCCATTGGGATTGAAGTGAGGGCGTTGGCCTACGCCTATAGTTCCTCCAATTCTGCAGTTAACAATACCACTTTCTATAAATATCAAATCATCAATCGTAGCAGCAGTACACTTTTTCAAACTCATGCTGGCATCTGGGCAGATCCCGATTTAGGCAATGCCTCCGATGATTATGTGGGTTGTGATGTGACCCGAAGTCTGGGGTATGTTTACAATGGCGATGCCGATGATGACGGTGTTTCCGGTTATGGATTGCTTCCTCCTGCTGCAGGAGTGGATATATTAAATGGCCCATTGGCAGACTTAAATGATAATACCGACAACGATCATGACGGAATGGTAGATGAACCGGGTGAATCAATAACCATGAGTTCATTTATCCATTATTATAATTTAAATAATTATCCTAACGGTAATCCCAATACAACAAACGGGTACTACTACTACCTACAGGGAATCTGGCTCGACAGTTTGCCCATGTTTTACGGCGGCAACGGAAGAGGTTCCGGGCCAGGAGCTACTACCAGTAGTACTACTTTTATGTATCCTGACAACACCAATTCATTGTTCGCTACACCCTGGACGATGAATACTGCGGGATTAATACCGGGAGATTGTCGGTTTTTAACGGGGTGCGGACCTTTCACGATGCAACCCGGTGAAGTAAATTATATGAGTGATGCTGTGATCTGGACCAGGACTTCTACTGCAGGAAGTAATATGCCCTCTGTAACAGAATTGCAATCGGCATCTGATGTGGTTCAATCCTTATTTGATGACTGTTTCACAACAACCGGTTTACAAGAAGCTGGAATGATCAAAGGAATTCAAGTATTTCCGAATCCCTTCAACAAAAACTGCACTATTGATTTCAGTGAAACGGACCTTAAGGAAGCAAGGATCAGGATATTCAATATAAAAGGTCAACTTTTACACGAAGAAAAATATATTAATAGTTCAAACGTCCTCATTTTTGGAGAAGACTTCCATGCCGGGGTTTATGTGGTTGAAGTCAGGGATGCCAATAGCGTATTCTCTCAAAGAGTTGTGAAATATTAATAATTATCCAAAACGCAATTAAACTTAACTCACTTAACAGTTTTCAGGGATTGTTATTTTGATTTAGTTTTGCATCATGAAACCCGAAGTAAAAAGCATCCTTTACAGCTTCATTCCGGGATTCCTGTTGGTGCTGATACTGAGCCTCATTAAGTATTATGAAGTGCAAACCGAAACCAGTTTTGCTTCTTACGGTTTGTTTCCCCGCTCTGTTCCTGATTTGCGCGGCATCATCACCTTTCCCCTTATCCATAAAGATTACGATCATCTTTTCTCCAATGCCATACCGTTATTCATCCTGATGGCCATGCTCCGTTATTTCTATAGAGAAGTCTCTTTAAAAGTTTTTTTGCTGACCTGGATACTTGGAGGGTTATGGTTATGGCTGGGAGGTCGTGCTTCTTACCATATCGGTGCCAGCGGACTGGTTTATGGCTTATCTTCTTTCATCTTCTTCAGCGGTATTTGGCGCCGAGAACGAAGAATGCTCGCGGTGAGTTTTATCGTTGTATTCCTTTACGGAGGGATGGTTTGGGGAATTTTTCCCTGGTTTAAAGAAACAAGTTGGGAAGGACATTTATTTGGAGGGTTGGCGGGATTACTCTTATCATGGACATATCGAAAAGAAGGACCACAACGAACAAAATATCATTGGGAAGATGAACCTGATGAATTTGATGAATTTGAAAATTTGAAGATGGGGGAATTTGAAGATTTGAAGATGGGAAGATTTGAAGATTTGAAAATGGGAGGATCTCCCTATGCGGGAGACAGGTTTGAAGATGTCGAGACAGATTTGTCGGGAGGAGCCGCTCCCGATCGCGAGCAAAAATCTCCGGAAGGAGATGGCGCCTCGCGAAAAATGGGAGGATCTCCCTATGCGGGAGACAGGTTTGAAGATGTCGAGACAGATTTGTCGGGAGGAGCCGCTCCCGATCGCGAGCAAAAATCTCCGGAAGGAGATGGCGCCTCGCGAAAAATGGGAGGATCTCCTATGCGGGAGACAGGTTTGAAGATGTCGAGACAGGTTTGTCGGGAGGAGCCGCTCCCGATCGCGAGCAAAAATCTCCGGAAGGAGATGGCGCCTCGCGAAAAATGGGAGGATCTCCCTATGCGGGAGACAGGTTTGAAGATGGAACGGGCGAGATCAGTGCTTTGAAGGAGGGGGATGATAATGAGTCAGGATGGAAAGATGGGGAAGAGGAAATGAAGTTAGAGGATGGTGAGGAGTTAAAGGAAAGTGAAAAAGTCGTTGGACAGGATTTATTTGATCTTTCTTCGCCGAAGATTACTTATGAGTATATTGAGCCGAAAAAAGATGAGGATAGGAACCGTGCCGGTCGGCAGGCAGGCGCTGATGATGCAAGTTCCAAGGATTCGGATAAAAGATAGAAATTTAAGCCTCAGATAAGTATTATATTAAAACTTAGTGTTCCTTAGTGTCCTTAGTGCCTTAGTGGTTACTTCTATATACATTATATGGTTAAGATTGAACATATCGGAATTGCTGTTAAATCGCTCGAAACGTCGAATGCACTTTTCGCAAAATTATTTAACGTGCCGAGCTATAAATCGGAAGAGGTAGAATCGGAAGGAGTGCTGACTTCATTCTTTCAGGTAGGGCCGAATAAAATTGAACTGCTGGTTGCCACAAATCCCGAAAGTCCGATTGCTAAATTCATTGAGAAAAAAGGGGAAGGAATCCATCATATCGCCTTTGAAGTAGATGATATTTATGCGGAGATGAAACGACTCGAAGGAGAAGGATTTACATTGCTTAACAAAGAACCAAAAGCCGGTGCGGATAATAAACTTATTTGTTTTTTACATCCGAAAAGTACGAATGGGGTTTTGGTGGAGCTTTGTCAGGAAATTAGATGATTTGAAAATTTGAAGATGGGTTAATTTGAAAATTTGAAAATGGGTTAATTGAAAATGAGAGGGAATGATGCGCCTCGCGATTTGAAAATGGGTTGATTTGAAAATGCAATGTTCAGGTGATGATTAGAATTATTTTATGAATTACAATTGATGATTAATGGTTGATTGTAGGTGATTAATGGTCGAGGATTGAGATTGCTGATTGGTGGTTGATCATTTCGCCATCTTAAGTAAAGGTTTGAGGATCTCTTATGCATGTAGATAAAGTTAAATTTTCGATATCTTATAACAATAAGTTAAATTAATAGAGACTTTGTTTTTAAACAAGCTGTAAAATTGAGATTTAGCTACTATACTTTCTTAATCATGATGTATGATCAATTTACTCACCATAACATGTTCTCCCAACGCTCTTAAAAAATAATAACCCGAGGGAAAATCCGATGTCGAGAAACTTAGAATAGAGTCACCTTCCTTGACTTCGATTTTTGAAATTAATTGACCTGTCAAATCCACAAGTTCAATTTGTTTAATCCAACTTGATTTTGCAAGTGAAATATACACCAAATTATTGGCAGGATTTGGGTAAATCAACATCCCCTCATCTGATACTTCATTGAGTGATGTTGTGAAAGCGGAAATAGTATTACTAAATGGGGAAGTTGTATTGATCAGTGTATCAGTGGCTGTAGCAGAAAAATAATCTAACGACGAAACATTCACCAAAGGAATAACAAAAGTTGCATATCCAGTAGTATCCGAAAGATGATGACTCATTCTCAAATATTTTTCTCCTTCACCGAATCCCGATGGATCTGGTGTAGCAGACGAAAAGACTTCTATGGCATACCCGCTATTGGGTTTTGCAAACAAATGACCATACAGTACTGCCTGAGCGCCAGAAAAAACTATAGAGTCCAGTATAGGTGATGGAATAACAGGATTTCCGTATCCGTTTTGATAGTCAAAAGTTTTAATTCCTAATGAGTCGTTATTATGGACACTATTTCGCCTTAAAGAAATACCTGTAGACAAACTACCACCACTGAATACAAAAATACCATGTCTAAGGTTATGATGGATAACATTTTCTTTTACAGCATGATTCATCATTTCAGATACTAACCCAAAAGGTTGGCCACTGGAATAAATATTAATTCCATCCTGTCCACAATTAAAAATTTCATTTTTAACTATATTTCCATTAAACATCTGGTAAATAGTTGAGGGGCCATTCGATCTAACAATCTGTTCAATTCCATTCAACAAACAATTTCGAATACTATTACCCTCGATAAAATAATTGTAAATGTATCCATTTAAATATCCGGTTCCTCCAATAACCATTTGAACACCATTTCTAAAATTCGAAATAGAATTATTTCGGATCGAAAAATCATATATTCGAAAAAGGGCGTGTCCGGTCCCGCCCATGTCTATCACAATTCCTGTAAGTTGATAGGCTCCCATAATAACATTACTATCAATTTCCAGATTGCTAATTCTCCCATTAACATGACCAGTACCACTTAACAGAAATCGAATACCTTGAGGACTATATATCTCATTGTTTCTAATCTGGAGTGAACTAATTCTGCATCTCATATCACCAGTTCCGCCTTGACCTATGAAAATACCGTCCGAATTTGGACTGAATATATTATTGTTTTCAATAATAATGCTCTTATATTTTGCTGTAGTAGTTCCCGTACCACGTTGACTTAAACCTATTCCTCCACCGGTATTAGAACTATCACTAGAGTTTTCACTAATTTTAATGCTATTAATTCTAGTACTCCCAATATTATATAAAGAAACATAACCACCAAACATGTTTTTAAACGAATTATTTTCAACAATTACTGAATCTATTTGGCCCTCACAAATGAAAATAAAACCTGAAGTAAAGGTTGAAACCTGATTATTACAAACAAGAATTTTAATAAGATTAGTATCAACACGGGTTTCAGTGGCAATTACACAAGCCCGACTATATGCTGAACCAATACCCTTGAAGCTGTTATTCGTTAATCTAAAATAATTTGAAGAATCACTCAATTCTGCAACTAATCCGACTTCCACATTTAGAAAGACATTACTGTCTACACAAAAATCAATGTAAGTTTCTGCTCTGGCAAAAATTCCAATATTACAATTTTCCAATACTAAATTTTTGAATAATGAATTTGAGAATATTTGATTTGTAGGCGAAATATTTGGGAAATAGATTCCATACTGGCTCGGATTAGAAACTATTCTCAGTCCGCAAAATTGGATGTTTGGTTTTTTTACAATGAATACACTTGAAGATAACGGGCTTCCATTAATCCGAACAACATTGCTTGGGAACTGACTGAATGGCTGACTTAAGCCGTCAATAAAAAGTGAATCGGTAATATCAGGCAAATTTGTGATTAAATTTATTGACCATGATCCCATCCCGCCAATGTTGAACCGGATCGTGTCCTTCCCCAATGTAGAATTTGCAAGGGTAAGTGCTGTTCTTAACGAACCGGGCCCAAGATCAAGGTCATTGGTTACGTTAAATATTGCAGCATTTGAATTTTGTCCAAAAAATATAAGAAAGCATATTTTAAAAATAAGATTCTTCATGTCACAAATTAATTAATGTATGTAATATCAAATATGGTATCTATTGCGAAATTAAAAATAAAATTATAAATTACAATTAAAAATACCTTATTACAAGTTCCCACCTCCTGCCCTGTTAAATTTCTGCAATGGTTCTATCCATTGGTACGAGTCAAACCGCCTACGAAATAAGTGATAAATATTTAAGTTCTACAACTTCTCCTTCTTCCAATTTTAGCAATTCGGCATGTAATCCTGTTCGTATGGCCCCTTCCACATGCTGAATACTATCATCAATAAAAAGAGTTCTTGACTTATCCAGATTGTTTTCCTGCAGTACTCTCTCAAAAATCTCCGCATCGGGTTTGCGCATGCCCATTTGGCAGGAATAATAGTGTTTTTCGAAAACGCATTCAAACTCTCCCTTTCCATATACGCTGTCCGCCTTTTTTGTAAAAGCATCCACGTGAATAGTATTGGTATTGCTCAGTAAAAAGATACGGTACTTCTCTCCTACCTTACGCAGCCACTCCACGCGGTGTACCGGGATATCCAGCAACATCGCGTTCCAGGCTTGGTCGATTTGTTCATCCGTTGTTTCGGACGGGAGATATTTCCTCAGTTCCGAACGGAAATTTTCGGGATGCATAGTTCCCTTTTCGAAATCATCAAAAAGGTGGGATTGCTGCGCCTTGCAATAGAGCTCATTGAAATTTTTTAGTCCGAGATCAATGAAGGCTTGTGCAGTCCGATTGTAATCGAGGTTGATGATGACTCCGCCGAGGTCGAAGATGATGTTTTCAAATGTTTTCATATACTGACAACAAAAATACAGATAATCACAAGATGGAGAATACCTGATTTATCGATAACACCATCTACACATTTGGGGATACGAAACGGAGGATTTCTTCTAGAAAACATTGGAACCACCCGAATAGTACCCGAATTCGGGCATGTAGTTAGATGGTGTCTGACTATAATTTTGTACAATAAACTAAAGCTAAATACATCTATGAAGAAAATCATCTTATCCGTTCTGTTGATGCTCGCTTGCATTGCAGAATCACAAGCTCAAAAAACTGCCAAAGAAGTGGTGACCGAACTTTGCACCAGTTCAAATTATCCGACAAATAGTGTAACAATGTCCATCGCCTTTAATTTAACCGGTCATACTTTTCCGGAACCCAATGTCACCGCCAGTTTTGGATATGGGGATTGTATTACTAACATAACAAATATTAAAACTAAAACAACTACCGGACTAAGTCCTGTTACCTATAAGGCTGTTGAATGCTGGAGTTCGGCTGCCGGTGCTCCTGCAATGAAATACTTCCAAATACGTGACGGAAAATATACAGGTGCCAAATTTCAACTCACCTTCACCAATGGTGCACTATCAGGCGCAACAACACCGGTAGGGAATATAAAGATTATCTACAGTGATGGTACAACAAAAACTATCTCCATACCCAGTAATCTCACGGTAAGGGGTACATCACTTACTACCGGCTATACAATGACCGGCAAAGTGACCGGTGAATTTGGAGAAGAACAGCTTACTTTCATAATTAGAAAATGGAATTTCCCTGGTTGATACTATCAATCCCCGCTTTAAAAAAATAATTGCAAAATCCGATATGAGTTCTTATCCCTATCTCTTGCAGTATATTGTCGGGTATTCCATCCAAAGGTAAATAAGATATCCACCTCCATTATCCTTCTTAAAAGAGCAACAACAGAATACGGCATTTGTATTCAAGCAATTTAAGGTTTCACCTTCCTTCATCTCGACGCTTGGTGGAGATGAAGGAAGATGAATATTTATTGTTTAATCAACTTCAAAGTGAGTACTTCATCCATTGTCCTTAGCACTATGAAGTACACTCCATTCATCAATTCACCACCATCCAACTGAATTTGCTGTGCGCCGTTTCGAAGTTGAACAGCATTAAAAGACTTGACTACTCGTCCTGCAACATCCATCATCTCTATCTGCACCTCTTCATTTTGATGACCTCTCCAATTGAAAAGTAAATTCACTTGTCCTCCGGTTGGATTCGGATACAATTTCAATCCGTCAAATGCAGCAATTTCTTCTACCGAAGTATTTGTGACCTGAATAATTCCATCTACAGGAGAAAGTGAAATGGGTGCTACCTCCGGATCGAAGGCTCTGTAGTCATCCAAACTAATCGTGACCGTTGGACTTCCGGTATAAGCGGCATTCACTACAAAACTGATATCAGCTAATTCTCCATAAGCAGACACCTGATCTCCATCCAATCGCGCAAGGCTCACAGCTGCAATTCCATTTGTTTCATCCGCACGATGATACATGATGCAGTTACTATCAGGACAGAGCCAGTTGTTCGCAGTGGTAACTTCATAAGAACCGGGGACAATCAACCCGGGCGGCACACCTACTTTAAAGCCAATAGCAGAAAGCAAATCCACCGGAAGAACATTGTTTCCGGCCATCACTTTCAGATGAACGGTATCCCCCGCTGCAAAGACCGACCCAACAGGAACTACAGCGAGGTCCGGACCGGCGGTAGGTCGTTGTGGATCTGGGTTGGCTAACGGATGTGACTGTCCGTAATTGGAGATCACTACTGTAGTGTCGTCCTGATCAACCCATCCGTCGCCGTTGGCATCTGCATGGTTCATGTTGATACCGTTCGATTGCAAATCATTCCATAAAAGTGAAGGCTGAGCCACCCATGTGGTTGAAGGATCATTGGGACGCGAGGTGCTGAAACGGTTATAATAAAGTCCGATCGGCAGGAGGTCAAAATTATCCACATTTTTAGTGCTGTCACAATCGCCCGGCCATACTTCTCCAATAAGCGGATTGAAACTATATTCATCGGCTCCGATGGTTGGGGTTGCGCCCCGTGCATCTCCGTCAATATCTGTCGTGATTCCCGGCCAGGTGGTTCCCGGCATGGCGATGGAATTTCGGAGGTGCATATCCGTGAGTGTCGTGTATTCGGCGGTGACGGAGTCGGATTGTGCATCAAATCCGGTAGCCGTTCTCCAGCCGGACAGCGTATAGTCACTGCCGTTGTTCTTAAAATTGATCGGTGAACCCACTGATTGATACCTGTTAAAATTGAACGAATTGAAAAAAGTCGGTGAGCTTATTTCGATAGCGAAACTACCATTGGAACGCACCAGGTTATTCACGAAATTAAACCCTCCATTTGTAAAGATTTGAATACCGTGCCCAAAGCTATTATTAATGACATCTACGTTAGTTCCATTGATATATGCTCCCGCTACCGGCAGCCAAAAGGGAGCAGACGAGAAAATATTATTAGCGATCAGGCAATGATTGGCGGGAGGACAATCGCAATAGACATTCAGCACCTCATCTCCCCAAACTT
The DNA here is from genome assembly GCA_016721435.1 of Bacteroidota bacterium. GTDB lineage: Bacteria > Bacteroidota > Bacteroidia > AKYH767-A > OLB10 > JAJTFW01. The sequence goes on along the minus strand of JADKIC010000001.1, from coordinate 86,829 downwards.
CCGACGTAACACTGTTGTTGGTGATCCGGAATGAATCACACTCGTTGATCTGTATCCACGATGCCACCTCATCGCCAATGGCTTCAATTCGATTCCCATCGATGATGAGGCTATCCGTCTTCACGAACTGAAATCCATTTGTTTGTTTCGCTTCATTGTTGGTAATAACGATGTTCCGAACACGTGGAATATTTCCTCCCACACTGATGGCCATACCTCCATTCCTGAATTGGTTGTTTTGAATGCGCAGATTATACCCCTGATAGCTATAAAACAAATTGGACGCTCCGATAGCTAAACCTGTTGACTCAACACCGTTCAATTTACAATAGCGCACGTTAATGTCGTGTGATGCCAGCAGGTAAAATACAGACCTCGAACCGGCATCATTTTGCATGGCATCATATGCTCTGGGCAAATGGTTATTCAAAGTCATGTACTCAAAACTGCAATAAGAAGCGTTTGCAAGCTGGAACAATGTACGGTAATAACTGTAATCTGTATTAAACGAAACAACTACATCCTCTGTATTGCCGGTACGGGATGTCCATATAACAGAGTCGATATCGCTGGCAAAGGGAATAGAATCGATCCGGATCTGTTCCAGATAAGATCCCGGCTCTATAGCAATTTTAACCGGACCAGATACGCCGCACGTTTTTAGAGTTGTCGCCGAGGCTTGTATGTTATCAAAATAACAGGTATCACATCCGGCTGAGTAGGTTCCTGCCAGTGGTGCTGTACAAATAATTTGACTTTTTATGATGGTATCATTTTCCTGAAAATTATCGGAGATACTATTGACATGATGCACCCAAACCTTCATTCGATTATAGGTTCTATTAAAGTTATATCCATTCACAAAAAAAGAAAGCGTGTCGCCGGTGATCATATTCCCATTCCAGGTAATAGTTTGCACGGGATCGTTATTGATGCGATACTTTAATTCCATAGCAGTAACCGGAACTACAGATTTACTTTTCACTTTCATTCGAATATTGCGTACAGCCGGACCGGAAGTAGTGATATCACTGAGTATTACAGAATCCATCTCTACATCCAACAGATTAGGATCATACGCTTCATAACAATTGCTTCCACAACTTCCGTTGTTGGTGTGAATAGTTCTCACCGCTCTAAATTGTGTTGGGGTGCCTGTAGAATGAAACACCTGATGGTTACCACATGCATCTTGCTGCAAAGTAACGCCCGTAAAATCAGAAGTACGATCCGCACCTAACAATTCTCCATTTAAGCCGAAACGCAATAAATAAGATCCAATAGTAGGCGTAGGAGAAACATTAAAAGGATTGTTTTGGCCATCCACAATTAAAAAATTGGATGACATTGCCGCGAGTACGCTCACAGAGCCATCACTATTTACACCCACGCCATTAAACTTCATTGCATCTGCATAAACGATCCAATTGAGTACACCGGCAGCAGTAAAGGAAGCTGCAAATTGCTATTCGCTGTTCGTAACCGGGAAAGTAAGCGTGCCATTGCTGGTAATCAATTTATTTTTTGCGCGACCTACAAATACAAAATGCCCATTCGAAGTTTCCTTGAAGTCGGTGATAAACTCAGGCTGACCACTCATCAGTGTTACCGCATCTGTAAATCCGGTGTTCAAATTATAGCGACTAATGAAAAGGCATTTTTCTAAACCTGTTCCTATCGGTAAAGAATTTGAGAGTGATTGATTCTTAAAATTAATGGATGATCCAATCGTAGACGCATCTAATAATCCTCCGAGGAGCAAATCACCTGAGGGAGATTTACGAGCCATGAGATTCTGACGCAAGGTATCGTAATCAAAAAATTGATTCACCAATGGGTATTTCACCTTGAACTTAGCCGGATAATTAGAACTACTGGAACCAACAGTTCCAAAAGCATTTAGGTTAAGTATTTTTCCGTCTTCATTCATCTCCATGATAAAAGCTTCTCCTTTATTGTTGCTGTATGGCACGTAGCGATAGAGACCATCAGGCGTTTGAAATTCGCATCCTTTCCATGCATTTATACCAACGGCAAAAATGCGATTGTCGATGGTGATCATATCCGAAAAATCGGCAAGTGGAGCTTCTATGGCCCATTTAAATTCACCTTTGTCGTTCAATTTAACAATCGCGTTTTTTGTTACGAATGTAATTACCCAATACATCAAATCGTGCCTGAGCCACATAATGCGTAGCAAAGTAAGTACTGGCCATCCGATCCGAAGTAATACCATTGATTAATCCCTGAGCACCGGGGTTATTTCCCAATGAATTAAAGGTGGTTAAATGCTTCCTGATTCCATTTGAATCGAGACGTAAAACGTATGGGATAAATGCAAAATTAGACGACTGTGCATTGAAGCCTACCGCATGCAAATTATTAAAATCATCCAAACAATATTTGTAGGTACTTGTAGGAATGGTGCCGATGAACGTATCCACATCACACGAAACAGTGCTGGAGCCAGGCAGAGGTCCGTAAATATAAACCGGCTTGCGAATGATTTTACTGCAAGTATAATCCAGTCGTGCAGTGAGTATAACGGTATCAATACCCGCAATAGCATAAACAGGATTAACCGGTGTTTGTCCGTTACCGGTTTGCGGGCTGGCATTCGGACCAAAATCCCAATCCCATGCATTAAAACCGGAAGAGGTTGCACTCACACTCAAAGGTTGTCCCACGCCGGCTTGTAATGTTCCGGGGACAGCAACAGAAGTTGCACGGTAAGTGATCGGGAATGAACCGGGTAGCGTTTTAAGGCAATTAAGCGCTTTATATCTTGCAGTTACGGTAATAGTAACACCGGAGGTAACAGGACCAACCGGGATAATGATAGTTCCACCTGTACCATCTACTTTTGTAAATGGAGCATTAGAACAATAATAATCCCAACCGGGCTCTGAGTTATAAATCAACATCGAAGTGGTGTCTCCCGTGCAGATCGTATCACGGTAAAGGCTAGCCGAAACATTGACATTCGGTGTCGCAATCCATAAAGAATCTATTACTTCCAGCGTATCTGATCCACAGGAGTTGGTGTAGATGGCACGGATACGATAGGGTTTCACAACGGACTGATTGGTATTGGTAGTTAGAGAAATCGTATCTCCATTACCTCCCTGTGAAGTGATAAAGGTAGTACCATCAAACAGCGCGTAGTTCACAAAAATCTGACTATTGGGAATGCGAAAACGCCCTTGTCCATTTTGACAGATGGTATCATTGATGACTGTAAATGGAGTAACTACAGGTATGGGGGTCACATTCACCCCCAAAGAAAATGTATCTGAAAGGCTGTTGTGGGTTGCAATCAGATCAATAGCATTTGACCCACTTGTATTGAGCGTAATCGAAGGAGAAAACTGAGTACTGACGACAGTTCCATTTAACAGCCATTGATAGGTCCATGAAGGATCGCCGTAATTGACAGGTACAATAACATCACCCTGACATGCAGCAAAACTGAGCAGATTAAAATGGGCAGTAGGTATCGGTACTCCGCCACCGTTAGCAGTCACGGCTACGTATCCGCTATCCCCTGCCACCATACCATTATTGGCATCGTAGAAATTAATATCATTGATACGCTGAAAGCCCGGAGATCAAAACGCTCCCAATACAAACCACCGCTGATGGATCGATAAAGCGCATCATAAGTGCCCAGATATACGGTATCGGGACTCACCGTATATACGCAGCGAATACTCATTGGAGGAATATTGACTGTTGCCCATGTAAGACCACCATCAGTAGATTTTTCAATTCATTCGAACCTCCGCATATCCTGTAATCGTACCATGAGCGAAGGACACATTCTCTAAATTACTTTGCCCACTCAAGTACCGAAGTCCAGGTTGAACCATCATTTACAGACCGATATATATTGGTACCGGCCACCATCACCCAATTGCTCCCATTCACCCACGACACATCGTAAAGTGTATTGGTAATTCCTGTAATAGAAGTTAACCATGAAGTTCCATTATTGGAGGAGCGTAAAACCCGTCCAACATCTCCTACGGCAACCCCATTCCCACTACTACTGAAATCAAATGCCTCCAGATAGCGCAATAAACTACCTGAATTAGAATAGTAATTATGACTCCATGAAGTGCCATTGTTAGAAGTCCCGAAGACGATGAGGTCGTTGCCGAGATAAAAGAACCCTATACCCACAGCACTTGCAGGACCGGTCACATAGAGATCATCAAAGCTGCCAATGATCTGGGAATTTCCGAGTGTGGCATTGAGTCCGGAAACAAAATTAAATGTAGCACCACTGTTAGAGGAGCGAAGAACACCATTCCACGTTCCGGCCCATACTTGACCGGAAAAGCATACCGCACACAGTAGATATCGTTTGTAGTACCTGGTGAAGAGGAGTCCATTGCGCGAAGCAAGTATGATGTAATACAAGTAAGATAACGACCGAAATCAGTCGACGGAAATGATTCATAAGATAGGTTTTTTACAAAGTCGAAGATATGGAAAAATGGAATTTTGATTGATAAATTATCTTGGCTATCGGCTACCGGCTGCCGGCTACCGGCTTATTGGCTACTGGCAAATGGCATTTGCTTCATGACTGCCTTCTGGCTGAGGGATGAGGATGAAAAAAAACATCTTTGAAGCTTGCCCAGTCAGTACAAATGCTGATGAATTCAAATCTCCAGCTTTCGTATAGCGAATGAAAGCTTAAACTTTAACCCTTAAAAAACAAAACTCTCTCTATTCCTAAAGCTTCGGGGGGCCAACCCGGAAGTGTAAGGCCTTCTTATTTTTATTCTTTACCAGAATTCCCATTTGGAATAAAAGCAAAAGCCAAGAAATTATCCTGGCTTTTCTACTTCTGGGGTGGGCCCAGTAGGACTTGAACCTACGACCGACGGATTATGAGTCCGGCGCTCTAACCAACTGAGCTATAGGCCCGGAAACAGGTTTTTCCATATAAATATGAATGACCAGTCCTTTTTTTAAGGAGCACAAAAATACTACTTATGCTGAAACAGACTTCAAAACACCTAATTCTTTTCCTACTTTGGTAAAAGCGGTGATCGCCTTATCGATATGGTGGCGATCGTGGGCGGCACTTAACTGGACACGAATTCGCGCATTCCCCTTAGCCACAACAGGATAGAAGAATCCGATCACGTAAATACCTTCCTGCAGCAATTTGGAGGCAAAGTCCTGAGCCAGCTTTGCTTCGTAGAGCATGATAGGGACGATGGGGTGTGTTCCGGGCTTAATATCGAAACCGGCAAGGGTGATTTGCTCGCGGAAATATTGGGTGTTTTCCCATAGTTTATCGCGCAAAGCCGTGGTTTGAGTCAGCATATCAATGACGGCAATCGAAGCTCCAACGATAGCCGGAGCCAGCGAATTGGAGAACAAATAGGGACGGGAACGCTGACGAAGCATCTCCACAATTTCTTTTCTGCCGGAGGTAAATCCACCCATTGCCCCACCCAGTGCCTTACCGAGGGTTCCGGTGATGATATCCACGCGCCCCATCACACCTGCATGCTCATGCGTTCCGCGGCCTGTTTTACCCATAAAACCACTTGCATGACATTCATCAATCATGACCAGTGCCTTGTATTTATCGGCCAGATCACAAATTTTATCCAGTTGAGCAATTGTTCCATCCATGGAAAAAACACCATCGGTAACGATCATGCGGTGGCGCAGATGCTGCGTTGCTTTGAGCTGCTCCTCCAGGTCTTCCATATTGTTATGCTTATAGCGATGACGCTGTGCTTTGCAGAGACGAATACCGTCAATAATAGAGGCATGATTGAGTTCATCGGAAATAATGGCGTCCTGTTCATTCAGCAAGGGTTCAAACACTCCTCCGTTGGCATCGAAGGCCGCGGCATAGAGGATGGTATCTTCTGTTCCAAGAAAGGAAGAGATCTTCGATTCCAATTCTTTGTGAATATCCTGCGTACCGCAAATGAAACGCACACTGCTCATGCCAAAACCATGCGTATCGATGGCGTGTTTGGCGGCTTCTATCACTTTAGGATGGGAAGAAAGTCCGAGATAGTTGTTCGCGCAAAAATTGATGACTTCTAATCCATTGGCATTAATGTCGGCTCCCTGGGCAGTAGTGATAATTCTTTCCTGCTTATAAAGTCCTGCTTCCTTTATTTCCTGAAGTTCTTTAGCGAGTACGGGTTGAAGAGTAGTGTACATAGTGGTCAATTTACAGGCAAAGTTAACAAATTAAACCCTTTCCATTTTCCCATCCACCTTTGAAATCGTGAGTGAAAACCAATTACAACCCAACAGAATTGCCTGATAATTATACTCAACTATTCCAGTTTACTTTAATGTAAAAAGGCTGTACCTTAAAACAGGAACAGCCTTTTTACGACATACAATCCGATTTACTATGGTGTAGTAAAATCAAACATTTCGACGGGAATATCCATCAAAACCGGAAGCTTACTCCAGGTTTCAATTGTATTACGGGTTTTCACCACGATGTAATATTGCGGTGAAAGCAAATTTCCGGGCAAGATAAACTGTCCGTTTCCGGAAGTATTCAGGGTTCCTTTGACGCTTTTCTCCAGTGCATATGGCGCGATACTGTTTCTAAGTTCAACGGTAATTGTATCTGCTAACGTGGGATAAAGAGTTGGATTTACAACAGCCTGCATCAAACCTCCTCCTAAATAATATCCTTCAATAAATGCTTTCAGATTAAGTTGAAGCGGACAAATATACATCAGCGAATTCGTAGCAGCAGTTCCGGAACATCCATTTATGCTTGTTAAGGTTACGGAATAATTACCCGGAGCAGTTACAGCAATTGTCGACGTTGTTGCACCTGTTGACCACAGAAAATTTCCTGAACCGGATCCCGCGCTCAAGACCACATTACTTCCACTACAAAAATTAACACTTGCATTGGAAACCACGGCAATACTATCGATTTGCATGCCGAGGAAATTATTTGCAACGGCATCTACCGAATTATAATTCCAATTTATTATTACGGTATCTCCCGCATAACTACTCAAATCATATTGTGCTGCAAGCCAGCTTCCATTTGACCCGGTATTACTTAAATAGCCCAATAGTGTATACGGTCCGCCATTCACACTAATATTGGCACTTGCCCAATCCCATCCTCCGGGAGGTATACCGGCTTCACCGGCATAAGCATATCTGAATCGCAGTTTAACATCGGCAGCATTGGCAGGAACAGCAATGGGAGGAGAATACATATTTCCTGAATTGGTTGTACCTGTATTAAAGTTGCAAGTTCCATCTAACCCATAATACGCCCAATAATTTGGATTTGGCGGAGTTCCGGAGACGCAGGCATTTGTAACGTGCCACAGACCGGTTACAGACCATCCGGAAGGCAAACTACCCGATTCAAAGTTCTCATAAAATAACAACTGTGAAATATTTCCTGTGATCGCCGGTGTTGGATTCGGGTTAACGGTAACTATTGCTGTCGCACTTGAAGTGCAGGAACCGGAAGTGACAGTTACAGTATAATTTCCTGCAGTTGCTACTGAAATTCCGGATGTGTTAGCACCTGTTGACCAGATATAACTACTGTACCCTGCAGAAGCATTGAGATTAACGGATCCTCCACTACAAAAAGAGAAACCGTTGTTTGCTTTAATGGAAATACTATCCAGTTGCAATCCAAGATAATCATTACCTATATTATCCACCGTATTAAAATTCCACTGCAATGCAATTGTACTGCCGGCATAAGGTGCCAGATTTACAGATGCATTCAGCCAACTACCGCCGGATCCTGTGGTACTCAAATTAAAAATGGGTGCAAAGGCGCCTCCATTCACACTGATCAGCAAAGCAGAATTATCATATCCCGATGGATAGGCCCCTCCTTCTCCGTTATAAGCATATTTAAAACTCAGTGTTGCCGAAGTTGCAGCAGCAGGAATGGAGACTGTATTTGAAGTCAGATTTCCTGAATGAGTGCCACCATTATTAAATGTGCAGGAACCATCAATTCCATAATAGGCCCAACGGGTGGGATTAGGCGGAGTACCCGATACGCAGGCATTTGTAATATGCCATAATCCGGTAGCTGTCCATCCGGGAGGTAACACACCCATTTCAAAATCCTGCGACATTAACACCAGATTTTCGGAAGAAGAAATTATTGGTGGAGTAATCGGTGTGATTGAAGTTGTAACACTTGCTGATCCGGTACATCCATTCCCATTGGTGACAGTTACCGTAAACGTATTTACTGTATTCACCACACTAGTTTGAGTATTTGCGCCTGTCGACCAAAGGTAACTTGAAAACGATCCTGCATTCAGCGTAGTAGATCCGCCGGTGCAAAATGTTAAACTACCTGTGATAGATGGTGTCGGCAAAGCATTCACTGTTCCGCTTGCAAATACATTTTGAGAAGCTCCTGTTGTGGAACAAACAATGTTTCCGGAAGGAGTTCCCACTGCAGTTGATGCCATTCTCACAAAAATGGTAGTTGTGCTTACGTTGCCTGAAGATGGTGTGAGCGACAATGAACTCGCGAATCCACTGCCTGAAGTTAAGGAAACCTCAAATCCTGTGGGAGGTGTTACGATCAAATTTGTTGTAAGGCCCGATCCGGAAACCGTAAAGGATTGTTGCGCAGAGGCAGTCCCGGAACATGCAGAAAACGGAGTAAGTGTCCCTGTAGTAACAATACTAGGCGCAGCACCGAAAGGTGCATTTAAAGGTCCAAGAATTTCGAAGTCATCCACCATAAATCCATCTGCCAAATAAGAACTTGCACCGTATCCGGGTTTAACGGACAATACAAAACGGAAAGTCACTTCTCCCTGACCCACCAGTGCAGGAACACCGGTAGTTAAATTATAAGTACACAAAGTATTATTTGAAGTTGTTGTCCATCCATATTGATCAGCAAAAATACTTGCGTCAATCGGGCAGCCGGTTGCCGGTCCGCGATTGTACCAATTTGTAGCATTCGGATCCGAATTTACACCCAACCTTGTCCAGGTGGAACCTTTATTGGTTGAGTATTGCAATTGAACGCCAAGAGGTGCGTTACAAAATACCACTTCCATACTCTGCCTGAATCTCAAAGTATAAGTACCTCCAGCGGTCATATTAAAAGAAGGTGTTTGAAGTGCACATGCATAATCACCTTCCGTTACATCAGCATCTAAATCTGTTTTCCAGACATTCACCGGAGAGTTAGCAGTTGAAAGAGCATTTCCGGTACTCCCCTCTCCCATTTGTTCACATTTCCCTGATGGATTGCGCACCAAAATCGTTTGGATTAATTTCAAATGTACCGCCATCTGAAGCGACAACGTATGGAGTTCCTCTGTTAGGAAGAATATGAATGTATAAATTTTTTGTTAATACCGAAGCACCGCCATTGATGGTAAGTGTAACATTATATTTACCGGCAACAGCATAACTATGCGTTGGATTTTCAAGAGTAGATGCAGGAGTTCCATCACCAAAATTCCATGACCATGTAGTGGCCTGATAACTATCACTGATAAATTGAATGGATTTATTGATGTAAGACAATTGAATATCTGAATGAAAGTTTGCCGTTGCGGATGTAAATAAATCAGATGCATATAAACCTCTTCCATGAGTTGCAGCTATCACATACGTATCACTTTGGCGCAATTGCAACATATCTACTCTGACATTTGCCAGACCGGAATTGGTAGCACCCCATACTGTTGCACCGGCATTTAGATTATCTGTACTCCATACACCCAATTCAGTAGCTAAAAGTACCTGATCATTATTGTTCGGATTAAAGAGTGCCCAACGAATGGGCATATCCGGCAAATTACCTTCTACAGATGTCCAGCTGGTACCTCCATTGGTACTTTCCCAAACACTGTTCACGCCATAACTGGAAAATGTAACCAATAAGTGATTATCGTTTCCGGTTTCCACTTCTACACAAGAAACATATGCGCCTGCAGGTAGTCCGGTACTGATATTAGTAATGGTTGGTGCACCGGTATGGGCATTTTCTACCCGTACCACACGACCATTATCACTTCCAAAGAAAACTTTGTTCGCCGTGTTTGGAGATACTTTCACTGCGGAAACCCATCCATTCAATGCAGCAGCGGCAACGGTAACAAATGTACCTCCTGTTTGTGGATCATCCCATCTGACAAATTGATTAGTTGTACTGGCTGCATACATTTTATTATTTGCATCATCATAATCGGAAGGATTGATGAATGAACCACCGGCGGTGACTACGTTGGTCCAGGTATTTCCTCCATCACTAGAGCGATAGTAATCGTTATAGACATATTGCGTAAATTGAAACTGTGGTTGATTTTGATCGATATGACAAAAAGCACCGTCACCACCTGTAGCTTGAGTAGTGGCTTGTATTCCGGTAGCAACAAATTTATGTGTTCCGTTATCCTGAGAACCTGCGAGATAATAAGGTGTTAAGGCTGTTGGATGCATGGCACAGGCGTAAAACTGAGCGGTACGATAACTGGATGACTTATCAACAATTGTGGGAACAGCAACATACGCATTGGTACTACGATAAACTCCACCATCGTTCACAACATAGGCGACACTGGAACTTCCATTTTGAAAAACAATATTATGCTGATCTGCATGAACATTTTGAAGAGAAAATCCTCCATACCAATGACTCACCTGGGACCAGGTTCCGCACCATCTGTACTCACAAAAGATCGATACCACCAACAAATAATCTTTCCCTGTTATTTGGATCAACTGCAACAGTTAAATCATACCACGCTTGCCCTCTGGAAAAATCAGCTGCAAGAATATCGGGATCAACATCGTCCGGTTCAGTTCTAACTGTCCAGGAAGTTCCGCCGTTAATTGTTCGGGTAATGCCGGCAACCGCACCACCTGCTTCAACAACTGCATACACATAATTGGAATCATTGGGTGCACACGCTAACTCAATTCTGTTTCCTGCTACTCCAATGGTTTGAGCAGCACCAAAAGTAACTCCTGCATTTGTGGATTTATGCACAGAACCGTCTAAGGAACTATAAACATCACCGTCCGCGGCAATTTCAACATCATAGCAAAAATTACTCGTAGCACCTGTAATCAAAAGACCCGACCCCAGCACTTTTGTCCATGTGGTTCCACCATTAGCCGAACGTTGTAATCCACCGGAAGAAGTGGCAACAAAAACCACCCCTGCACTATTCACTACCACTTTTTGACAGTAATAAAATGTTGCATTATTGGTGGACGCAATCTGTGTCCAGGTTACTCCCCCATTCGTGCTTTTAAAAACGCCAAGTCCTCTCACATTATCAATATTGTTATAGCCTTCTCCGGTACAGAAATACATGACTTGTGTATTGGACGGATCATAAGCAATAGAAATAACAGCCAGGTTACTGAGAAGATCATTCACCGGTGTCCATACCGGAGATGCAGCATTGATGTTGGTCGTCTTCCATAAACCTCCGCTTACACTTCCTGCAAAAACAGTATTTCCGCTCACATCATTCGGATCAACCATCAAAGCACGTGTACGACCGCCCTGATTATTTGGGCCTTGCTCATCCCACGAGACTCCTGTAAGCGGTCCCAGGTTGGCAGAAGATTGCATCAATTGATCTTTGTATTTTTTAGCAACAAGAATTCGTTCGCCGGGAACGATTCCCAGAGCAGGATCTTTCATCATCATGACATCGCGCTGAATGGCTTGTAAAGCTCCATCTCTTTCTCTCAAATTTGGTTCTCTTATCGCCACGTTTTTCACGTGAGTGCTCTTTCGCGTTCAATTTCCTTTGCAACAGTTTGTCTGGAAGGTACTGTTGGAATGGATTCCTGGCCCAGAGAACGGGGAATATTCAGGAGACATAATACAAAAAAGCAAAGGGAGATGATGTGTAATTTTTTTTTCATATACAATTGGGTTAGGCGATTTATAAGATTGAATTGCTCTTGCGCAGGTTCGAATGATCAAAGAAGATTAAACTGTATAAAACACTCATAAATTATAAGGTACATGGCTCTAAATATTCCGCAAATTACTTGTTTTTACTTTAAGTTACAAGTGTTTAGCGTAATTGGAGCTAATAAATTTGCTAACAACTTTAAGACTTCATATCTCTGAATATCAATCATTTTTCAGTTTCAATTCATACCACATGTAAAACAATTATTCTTACTGTCCATATTTTCAAGTATCAGCAGGCGGTTACAGATGAAAAAATCACTTCCGGAAAAAGCAAGGATTGCATTTATACATAAACAGATCTGTCACCCGGTAATTCATTAGACAAATGTTGAACTTTAAGTTTGAACAATGAATCCTTACGAATCCTTTGTATCTTTGAGAAATAACAAACGAGCATGTCACAACAACCTATTCCTGAACGACCTCTTAAACCCGAACCCGGTACTGCTCTTTTCCACCTGAGCATCCTGTGCCCGCAACACCCCCAAAAACTCCTGCAAATCCTGAACTCCCTGTTCCACCTCCATCACCTAAAGGTCCGAGTTCAAGTTTGAATTTTGATAAACCTCAATTCTAAAAACTATTAACACATCAACAGGATAGAGATTAAAACTGAAAAAGTTTGGGGAAATTAATTAGCCCCGATATGGAAAATGGAGTAATTAATTTCGTGCAATCTTTATTCGTAAAACAAAACCACAAGTTTTTGCAGACATGATTTTTAACTAAATCGAAAACCATTGAAAAACCGCCCTATAAAACACTAAATAGCAATGCAAGGCAATATTTATAAACACTAAACTCTTTAAAAAACATTGGCTTTCCTTTTTCAAAGAACTAATGGCTTTGCACTCATTAAACAGGACACTATTACCCTATCCAAGAACAAATAAAAATCAATTCCAATAAAACCATTACTTTTGCACTGAATGATCCGTCAAATAACATTTGTTATATTCCTCTTTTCGCTGTTTGCATTGTTGCCATCGAAAGGCCAATGCAACACCATTCCTTTTCATGAAAAACAAAACGAATGCATTGGAGATATTTCTGAACTATCTGATATCAATAATAATTATACTTTTTCTACTTATCCGGGAATCAAACAACTTTCACTAAAAGTTAATGAAAACAATAACCCGACTCTCCAACAATTAAAGTGTTGTAAAAAGAATCATTTTACAGGTGCGCAATTTATACCTACACCTTATTCGAGATTTAGTTATTCCCAATTCTTTTCATATCGTGCGAATGGGATTAAAACATCTCCCTATTATATTAATTATCGTAGTTTATTAATTTGATTTCTTCTTTCTTACATGGAATCAGATGTATTGCATACAGTACATCCTGTCCGGTATTTACGTATCACAAGAAAATCTATTTGTAAAATTAATAAACAAACAATGAAGAATACAGATTTTAACTCAGAAAACAAAACAGACAGCAAGGGTGGTATTGGATTTATAATCACTATCATTGCAACTGTCATCCTATTCATGATCGCATTAAAACTCTTTATAGGTTAATTCAAGTCAATAAAGGGGTACATCTTCTTTCTTAAAAACAAGATGTACCCCCCTTTCCGGAAAAATAAAAAGTGAAACAATTCATTTGTCTACTTTCGCTACGAAGAACACACCTGAAACCGGTGAAAGTAGAAATAAATAAAAACATCGATTAAATCAAAAAACATGTGGAAATTTCTTGCCCGTAAAATAATTCGTAATCGAATCGCTTTTCTGATAGTACTTGGGGTATTATCATCAGCAATGATTTACTATGCGAGTAAAATCCAAATGTCCTATCAATTTGCAAATGTATTACCCGATACCGACAGCACCTATATTGAATATTACCGGTTCAAGCAAATGTTTGGAGAAGATGGCAGTATCATGGTCATAGGATTTCAGGACAAGGATCTTTTTCAATTAAACAAGTTCAACGACTGGCATAGCTTAGGTTCCGAAATCAAAAAATTATACGGAGTAAAAGAAGTTCTGTCTATTGGGAATTTGTACAATTTAATTCGCAATGACAGTTTGACGAAATTCCAATTTACTCCGCTTATTCATCAGCCCTTCAAAATCAATATGAGTTAGATACAATAAAAGATCGCATCCCTGTCTCTTCCGTTTTATGATGGGTTAGTTTACAATAAAACCACCGGAAGTACTTTAATGGCGATCACCTTTACCAATAAAGATCTGAACACCAGGCATCGCATTGAAATAGTTAAACAGGTCACAGAAAAAGCCGACGCCTTTGCTTCTAAACATCATTTACAATTGCATTATTCCGGCATGCCCTACATCCGCACCGCTTTAATGCAAAAAGTGTCACAGGAAATGTCTTTATTTTTAATTCTTGCCATTCTGGTCATGGCGAGTATCTTATGGGCCTTCTTTCGTTCATTTACTTCGTTTTTTCTCTGTACTAGTTGTTTTAATTGGTGTAGGTTGGTCATTGATGTATTCATATTTTCGACTTATAAAATAACCATGCTCACGGGACTTATAGCTCCGTTGATCATGGTTATCGGAATCCCGAACTGCGTCTTTCTTATAAACAAATACCATAGTGAATTTTCAATCCACAGGAATAAAATAAAAGCTTTGACGCGAACCATAGAGACTGTTGGTGTGACGCTGTTTCTTGCCAACATCACCACTGCGATAGGATTTGGGGTGCTTTATTTCACAAACAGCTCCTTACTCGTTGAATTTGGAGTGATCGCAGCAATCAACATTATGATCACCTATGTCATTACACTCATATTAATTCCGATCATTTTTAGCTTTCTGCCGGTTCCAAGTACCAACAACCTTAAACATCTGGATGGCAAACGCATCAACAAATTGCTGATTAAAATTGATTATCTTGTACATCATCACCGCAATGCCATTTATATCTGCATTATCTTTCTTTCAATAATTGGTCTGGTTGGAATGAGCAAGATCAATATTGAGGGTTTTGTGGTAGATGACATGCCTGAAAAAGACCCCATCCATACCGGTCTGATATTTTTTGAGCAGCACTTCCACGGGGTATTACCCTTTGAAATATATATAGACACCAAATCTCCCAACGGCATCTTTGCCAATAACGGAAGCACGCTCTATAAAATAAACCGACTTCAAAAAATATTTCTGAACTATCCTGAATTTTCAAAACCTCTCTCCATAGTGGAAGGCGTCAAATTTTCATATCAATCTTTTCATGATGGAAATCCTAAGTATTATGTTTTACCCGGAGCTGCCGACTTGAAAATATTAAACAATTATTTTTCAACCGAAGCCGGCCAGGAGAACAAACTGGTCAACTTTATTGACACCTCGAAACAATTCACACGCATAAGCTTGCAGATGGCTGATGTAGGTTCGGTAAGAATCAAAGAAATTTTAAACGAAATAAAACCGCGTGTAGATTCTATCTTCCATCCGGAACAATATAATGTAAAATTTACAGGGCATAGTTTGATGTTCTTAAAAGGCAATGATTATTTACTGAAAAATCTTTTTGAAAGCTTAATTATCGAAATACTACTCATTACCATTGTCGGATTTGCGCTCTTTCGTTCCTTCCGGATCATTCTGCTTTCCAAACTACCGGTTTTGATTCCTTTGGTGATAACGGCGGGTATCATGGGATATCTCGGCATTCGTTTTAAGCCTTCTACTATTTTAATTTTCAGTATTGCCTTTGGTATTTCCTCTGACGGAACAGTTTATTTTCTGGCCAAATACCGGCACGAGCTGAAAAAGCATAAACGAAGTATTTCTGAAGCCA
The DNA here is from genome assembly GCA_016721435.1 of Bacteroidota bacterium. Taxonomy (GTDB): domain Bacteria; phylum Bacteroidota; class Bacteroidia; order AKYH767-A; family OLB10; genus JAJTFW01. Next base: position 71,072 of record JADKIC010000001.1, on the reverse strand, counting down.
TATCAATCACCATCAAAGAGACCGGCATTAGTATGATTTACACAGCTATCATTCTCTTTTGTGGTTTTGCCATTTTTGCTGCATCAGGTTTTGGCGGAACAGTAGCCCTGGGTATATTAATTTCGATCACCCTATTGGTATCCACTTGTACAAATTTGATTTTACTTCCGGCTATCCTTCTTTCCATTGATAAATATGTCAGTAAAAAGGAAATCCTCTCTACGCCTTTAATAGAAATTGAAGAATAAAGGGAAGTAACGGTGTCAGAGGAATTCCATCAGGTCAAGAGGAAATAACGGGTTTAGTTTCTTAAATACCGGATTTATTTCTATTTTGACTTACCCAAAAAATGAAAATGAAAACATATCTGTTGTACTTCCTGTTCATCTTGAGTCTACCCGCTTCTGCTCAGGTAAAAAAAGTTCTTCTAGAGGAATTCACCACTAATCTTTGCGGATTTTGTCCCCCGAAGTCTCACGATATTCAAGTGTATTATGAGAACAACACCTCCAATTCAGTTTTCATGACACACCATGCCGGATTCGGTGTAGATTCCATGACCAACTCCTCCGCCACTACTTTCGCCTCCTACTTTCAACCCAGCACCTTTGGCTTTGCCCCTGCAATCATGATTGACCGCGATGTTTATGCCGGTGTAGATACTGTTCCCTATATGCCGGTGAATGGTTTTGATACCATTGCACAGCGTGTTGCCGGAAATGTACCTGATGTAGCTATCGACATTTCGGGCAGTTACAATGCATCTTCACGACAACTGAGTATCACCACAACAGCGACTTTTTTTCAAACCCTCCCGGCTGCCGACAGAAGGATTTCCATTTATCTGGTTGAGGATAGTGTGATCGGAAGTGGTCCGGGCTGGGATCAGAAATGTTATGATGCCAATTTCGCCAATCAATATTATCCCGGACAGTATAACGCCGGCACCACCTATATCAGCCAATACCCGCATCGTTACGTTCAAAGAACTCCTTTGTCAGGAGGAACTTGGGGAACTTCCTCCGTCATCGCATCTGTACCTGTGACCAACGTCCCTTATTCAACTTCAAACCTCATTACTATTCCGGCCAACTACAATGTCAATCGCTTAAAAATTGTAGCTATTGTGGCGAATCATGGTGCAAATAAATTTGACAGGAAGGTACTGAATACCGCTGACATTTTGATTTCAACGCTGAGTACTACTGCGCTAGGTGAGCCTGATGCGGTTTCAAACATCGCCCTCTTTCCAAATCCTGCACAGGAATCCACTTTACTAACGTTTGAAAAATTGACAAATGAAAATATATCCATCTGTATTTTCGACCTGACAGGAAAACTTGTAAAAACAATTGACGAAGACACCTCCTTACCTACAGGATTCTACAGCATAGCTTTTAACACCTCTGAACTTCACAACGGAATGTATCAGGTGCAATTAAAAACGGGAAAAGCTACTTTCCATAAAAAGCTTTTGATTGCTCATTAACCTCTTTTTAGTGTGAAAATTTCCTCCTCTGCCATGTAGAGTCACCTTGATTTAACCCATATATTTAGAGGTTTCACCCGGCATATTTTATTAGTTCTGCATCTTCTGAAACTTTCTTTTGGTGAACTCAGAATTGTTTCAGATATTTACTTTATCCATCTCATTAAGTTCGGTGATTCTTTCATCAGACCAGCTCATGCATCTAAACCTAAATTAATGGCCATGAAAATTCTACTCACGCTCTTCCTCCATTTATTTTTAACAACGGTTCATGCACAACAATTTTTTCAAGAGAGGGTAGGCGGATCGGGTTCAGAATCGGCTCGGGCCATGGTAAAAACGTCGGATGGCGGATTTGTTTTTGCAGGATCTACATACAGCTATGGGCAAGACTCGGGCGATGTATACGTCGTTAAAATGCACAATAACGGCACTATACAATGGACGAAAACGATTGGAGGGCCGAGTTATGATGCAGCTTCGGCTATCATTCAAACCAATGATGGCGGATACATCATCACAGGAAGAACCGGTTACCGGGAGTTTGGCATCTATTTAGTAAAGTTGAATGGTTCAGGTAATTTACAATGGAGTAACAAAATAAACTCCGGACTCTTTGATCAGGGATACTCGATCATTCAAACGGCAGACGGTGGGTATGCAATAGCAGCGAGAGGAAGTGGTGGCGGACTTTCCTATCCGGGATTGCTGATCAAACTTAACAGTTCCGGATCCATTGAATGGAATTCGGCCCATTACGGTTTCACAGATGGTGCATATTCCCTCGTGCAGGCAAGTGATCTTTCCTATGTGTTAGCCGGGATGTCATCGGCATCAGGGGGAAATCTCCTTATTTCAAAAGTAGATAGTACAGGAGCGGTTGCCTGGAGCAGAAGCATCGGAGGACCGGGTGCGGAAATGTCAGGACCGGGATCCAAATTAATCCGTACTAACGACAACGGCTATGCGTATATTGGATGGACCAATTCCTACGGATCAGGTGGGAACGACATGTACGTTATAAAACTTAATGCTTCCGGAGTCTTACTTTGGTCGAAGGCGATTGGTACTACAAACGATGACTACGGAAACTCCATCATCCAGTTAGCTGATAAAAGTTATATTGTTACCGGAACAACGTATAAAGCGAACAATACTACCGATGCTTATGTGGCAAAATTAGATAGTAGTGGAAATTTACTTTGGACAGCTATTTTGGGGGGAAATGCTTTTGAAGAAGGAAATACAGCAGCGCAACTCAACGATGGCAGTCTTATCATTGCGGGAGGAACAACCTCTTATGGAAATGCGGGCGAAGTTTATTTAGTAAAGATGGATGGCAATGGCAACACCTGTGGAAATTACACTTCAGCCGGAAGCAGTACAACCGGTGGAGTATCAAACACTATAAATTATAATACCTCTACATTAAATTTAACATTGGTCAACGGACCCGCTGCATCTTCCTCGGGCGGAGTCCTGAATACCATTTGCAATTGCGCTGCGCCGGTATCCGTCATCACTTCCTCCTCACTTTTTATCTGTTCAGGAGACAGCCTTCAACTCATTACCAATCCCACTCCGGGCAATAGTTACCAATGGCTGCGTAACGGAAATCCTATAAACGGAGCGGTCAATTCCACCTATTTTACCTCTACCGGAGGAAACTATGCCTGTGTACAAACCAATGTCTGCGGCAGTGACACTTCCAATTTTGTAACCATAACAATTAACTCTTTACCTGCTGCATCCATATCAGCGGCTGCCACAACCATTTGCTCCGGTGACAGTGTGCAAATTACCGGGACTCCGGCGGCCAACAGAATATATCAATGGCTGCGAAACGGATCCCTAATATCCGGCGCCAATACCATCAGTTATTACGCAAAACAAAGTGGCAAATACCGTCTACGATCACCATCAGCACTGTCCCGTTACCACCGGCTACCGTTACGCCGCTCGGACCAACCACTTTTTGTGCAGGCGGAAGTGTTACACTTCAGGCAAACAGTGGCACCGGGCTTACCTATCAATGGCGTAAAAACGGGTTTCCCATTTTAGGTGCAACGAACATAAATTTTACTGCAACAACAGCCGGAAAATACAAAGCAGATGTAACTAACAGTAATGGATGTACTAAAAAATCTACAAATACTACGATTACTGTACCTTGTCGTGAAGGTGAAGTATTTCAACTACCTGCTTTAAGTGTATATCCAAATCCCACAAATGTACAAATCAAAGTGGAACTCCTCAACCCTACGGCTTCAACATCGGGAGTACGAATATATGATCAGATAGGCAATGAGGAATTTCATTTCAGGAACAATTGCAGGAATTTGACATAGATCTATCTATGATGGCAGATGGCATTTATTGTATACTTGTGGTAAACGGGGACAATAAAATGATGAAAAAAATAGTAAAGATGAGCGGTAAATAAAAATATTCACTTGTATTTTAATTATCTCATCTTTATAAAACTCTTGTCTATTCTATCATGAAATACTTTATCTTACTTTTAATGAGTATCTGCATGTTGAGCTGTACTAAAAGGGTGACCCGGGAACACAAGGACCGGCAGGAACGAATGGAAATGCGAATGTAACTGCCTATCATTTCACCATCGAACCTCAAGACTGGACAACACAAGGAACTGCAGGTATAAATTCCATAAAATCCGTTAAATTGCCCTTTGCGGAATTGGACAGTACAATGCTGGAAAGCGGCTCAGTAAATGTATACTTTTTCGAAAATAACTATTATCAAAATTTACCTGTTAACTGGAGTTATATTGGTAGCACAACCATTTACTTTAATTACCAATACACTTTGGATACACTATTAATTCATGCTCACTTTAGTAATTATTCCGGATCCGGTTTTCCACAAAACTTTTATTTTAAAACTGTATTTGTAAAAGGTAACTAAAACGAAATTTTTCAAATGGAATTCTATATGAATCCAACTTCCTTGAATTGCAAGCAACTTTACATGGGATCTTTGATCTACTTCACCTGAACATGTATTTCGACAATTTAAGCAACATGCTTTCAACATAGTATTTCCCCTTAACTCACCCTTTCGGGTGGCTTTATCCCCTTCGCAGTATAAATATAGCATCTCATCTACCCTATTTCGGGGATTCAAGATGGAAAACAGCCTTTTACATTTGTTGCTGAAATTCAACTTTAAAACTATCAAGTAAACTAAAACCATATGAAAACCACGTCTCCATTCCTTTTGTTTTTGTTTCTCTTGCTGAATTTAAGTGTTTATTCACAGGAACCGGTGTTGCTCAAAGACATCCACCCTACCAGCAGTGGAGCTAGTGGCCCCTATGTAGAATTCAATGGCGAAATCTACTTTACAGGCTTTGATGGTGTAACAGGAGTCGAGCCTTGGGTGACCGATGGCACGGAAGCAGGCACCCGGTTGCTAAAGGATATAAGACCCGGAACAAATTCCAGCGATCCTCATAGTTTGATAGCAGTAGGACCAAAATTATATTTCTTTGCCAATGATGGTTCTGCCGGCAATGAAATATGGTCTTCGGACGGAACTGAGTTTGGAACAAATGGGCTTTCGAATATATTCTCCGGTAGCTCCGGTCAGTCCAACACAACAGTTATAACAGAATATGACGGGAAGGCCTACTTTCGGGCACAAGGATCAACAGGAATCGAGTTATATGCTGCAGACGCCTCAGGATTCATAACTTCATTTGATATTAAGCCGGGTACGGCTTCCTCTAACCCGGATCACCTGATCGTATCTAATAATAAATTATACTTTGCAGCAAGTGGCCCCCCTTCAGGCAGCGCTAGAGAATTGTGGTCCACAGCAGGTACAATCGCATCCCTTGTAAAGGATTTAAACCCTGCTCCCTTTATAGGATCTCTTCAATTTGGTGAGTTTGCTAACTCTTTTGACTTCAACGGGCTATTGTTTTTTACCGCGACTGACGGTATTAACGGTACTGAACTTTTCGTTTCTGATGGGACAACAGCAGGCACAAACCTCTTTGCAGACCTGGTACCCGGGTCAGCCGCTAGCAACCCAAGAAATTTCATTGAGTTTAATAATCATATGTTTTTCTCAGCCGGAGCACCCGGGGGTACCTATAGATTATGGATCAGCGATGGTACTGCGGGCGGCACACAATTATTTGGAAATATAAATATAGGATCCAATCCAAGCTTTACCATTGTAGGTAGCAAAATGTATTTTTTCAATCAGGTAACACCTACTGTTGAGGAATTATGGGTTACTGATGGGACAGTTGGCGGTACTCAATTGTTTCTTAATACGGCCCCTCTCTTTAACAACATGTCACTTTTTACCGCTTTTAACAATGAATTATATTTCAGCGCCACTCCTGTTGGAGGTTCAGGTACCTTTCTTTACAAGGTAGGAGAGGATCCGGCAACATTGGAAGAAGTAAAACCTGCAAACAGTAATAGCACGAACGTCTCTCCAAGAAATCTCACCGTTTTTGGTGAAAGATTATACTATGATGCTGTCTATGACAATCTGATTGGCAGGGAAGTGTATTACATCGAAGCATTAAACCCTATTGTCTGGACCGGAAACACTTCCTCCAATTGGAATGACATTACCAATTGGGAACCACAACAAATGCCTTTGGAAGATGACAATGTTAAAATACCCGATGGGAGACCGCACTATCCGGTTATTACCACAGGTACAGCGTCTTGTCGCAAATTGGAAATTCAAACGGGAGGCACGTTATCAATGACGGGCGGCACATTAAATGTGTATGGGAGAATACTTGCAAACAATCAATCGCAATTTCATTTATTTAATCTCTCCTCTTCGGGAGTTACGGGTGGCACATTAGTATTGATGCATGGAAGCGATTTTCCGCCAGATATGTTTTTCTATAATCTTACAATAAAAAACACTACTGATGTTGAAGCGGAAAACACCTACCGTTTTCAGGGTTCGAATAATTTTTATGGCAACTTTAAAATGGAAAGCACTGGAGCTCCCGAATTACCGAAAGTTGTATTAGGCGAAGATGTCAATATGAATTTTGCAAAAAGCTGTAGTGTTTCTGCTGGCAGGATTGGTTATGTTGATTTTAATAATCCACTAACAGATCATACAAAATATCCTACTCTTAATTTTGGGGGCTATCCGAACCAACAAAATATAACTATTAACAACCTCGATTTAAATCAAGGAATTGCAGAGGTAAAATGTAACGTGGCCATCTATAATGAAAATGCCAAATTTATCAGTCCCCATAATACTTATATGTATAATTTATTCGTAGGGCCAACTTTGATCTTTTCGGAAAAACACTTTTTATCTATGGAAAAATAGTTTACGATAATGACTTTAATAATGATTTTAGAATTCGAAACACTAAGCCGAAAGCTGGAAAAATTGTGATATATAATACTGAAGAATATGTATATGATTATACTCCGCAGTCTATTAAGATTGACCGGTTACGAACTTTAAAAGTTATTCCCCCGGGCGGCATGAGTATGCCTAATCTGGATGTTGCTCTTGTAAACTCACTATCCGTAGATACGTTACAAGTTAATGGCTTTCTTAATTTGGCAGGAAGAAACCTGACCATCGGAAAAACTACGACCAGCATCGGATTTCTGGATGTTGATTCACTTGGTTCAACAGGTGCACTGGGCACATTAACCTTGCTTGGCAATAGCGCAACTCCTGCTTATGTATTATCTGCAAAAGATTTGAACAACATTAATGTAAACAATCCTGCCGGTGTTGAACTTAATAATGCATACAATATTTCGCCATTGAGTGATAGTTATGCTCGAATGAAATTATATGGAACACTGAAACTAACTAAAGGTGATTTTGATTTAAAGGGCTCAAGTATTCAATTAACGGCAGATAATTTAACTAGCACAACTAATGTTGCCAGAATAATTGAAACCCCCGGAAATACTTTTATAAGCACTGTAAACCCGCCTTCAACAGTTCCATACCTATATATTGAAAAAAATGTAACAAAAGCCATAACAAATAAAAACTATGGTGGACTTGGATTTATTATTTCCTGCAGTACTCCTTTAAATTACCTTAAAATACTTAGACAGCCTTTGTCAGAAACCGGATTAAACGGTGGAATATCAATCAACCGTCAATATGCAATTCAAAACCCCGGGCTTATAACAGGTTTAAATGCGGTTATCAGCATTAAATATGATGATAGCGAATTGATGGGATTAAATGAAAGTGATCTTCATATTTTCAGAAGATCTTCAGAGGATTTTCCAGGTGTTTGGCAATTAATTCCTTCAAGTGTAAACACTACTACCAATACGGTTACAGCCAGTAATCCATTGCCGCAATTGAATTACGGAACATACACCTATTACACATTGGCTACATTAACAAGTCCTTTAAGAAATCAAAATGAATTAAGCAATCAATCCGAATCAAACACAACAAAAATGCAGGTGTACCCTAATCCTTTCCAAAGTACATTTACAACACAACTCGTATCTGAAACAGATGAATCCTCTACATTAAAAATAACAGACATCAGTGGTAAATTGGTCCATACCCAAACTGTAAAATTAACTGAAGGCATCAACACCATCAAAGTGGATGTGAACGAAAACCTTCCATCGGGAATTTATATTCTGCACATTACCTCCTTACACACTAACAAGGTTGTTAAAATCGTAAAAGAGTAAAGCAACCTCGATTTTTTAGAACTTATTGGGCAAACACTCCTTAAGCTGCAAGCGTTCATTCAATGTCGAACTGCGTTTGCAGCTCTTTTATTAATCTTTTCTCACTTCACTTTAAAAAAGCAATCACATCAAAAGGGAAATGGGAACAAAATAAATTAAACGGGCAAGGCCTTATACTTTTACAACTTTGCGTCTTATTAGAATTTCCAATTGGAGTTTAAAGCAATTTATCACCTACTACACACATTAAATACTTTAACGTTTTTCATGCAAATTAATTTATTTTCATATCGCACTCACCCTATCGGGTGGCAAAATCCCTAAATTGATATAAATATGTTGTCGAATCTACCCTATATTGGGGATTCAAGTTAGCCAACCTCCTTCTACATTTGTTGAAAGAATTCAACTTTACAGCCTTTAACTCAATCACAATAATATGAAAACATCATTTCACTTCCTTCTAATTGCATTCTTTTTGCAAAATTTAAATGCTTTTTCACAAGATCCTGTGTTACTAAAAGACATTCACCCCACCTTTGGTTCAAGTCCGGCCAACTATGTAGAATTTAACGGAAAGACATACTTCACCGCCAATGACGGTGCAACCGGAATGAGCTTTGGATAACAGATGGAACAGCGTTGGGAACACAACTACTAAAAGATATTAATACAGGGTGAACAGCAGCAACCCTACCAGTTTAAAAGGAGCGGCATCAACACTTTATTTCTTTGCGAACGATGGCATTGCCGGAAACGAAATATGGTCTTCGGACGGAACAACTTTAGGAACAAATGGACTTTCAAATTTAAACCCCGGCGGCTCCGGTCAGCCTCTTTCAACCACATTAACGGAATACGAAGGAAAAGTTTACTTCCAGGGTCAAGGACCCTCTTCTTCAGGAAAAGAGCTTTATGCAGCAGATCAAATTGGTGCTACCTTATTTGATTTGTTTCCCGGCTCAGGTTCATCAGAGCCGGCAAACATGATCACCTTCAATAATAATTTATTCTTTGTTGCGAATGGACTAACAGGAAGTATTGGACGCGAATGGTGGTCTACAGATGGAATTACCGCATCCATAGTAAAGATTTAAATCCGGACCCTTTCCAAGGCTCTATTTTGTTTGGAGTACCTTCTTCTATAGTTTTTAATGGTTTATTGTTTTTTCCGGCTCAAGCGAGCACTTCACAGGGCGTTGAACTTTGCGTTTCGGATGGAACTGCTGCCGGCACCCAACTTTTTGCAGATTTGTTACCGGGTACGGGGGGTAGCTCTCCTGATGCCTTTTTTGAATTTAACAATCATCTGTTTTTCACAGCTATTGTCCCCGGAGGCCAACGAAAATTATGGATAAGTGACGGGACTCCGGGTGGTACACAATTGTTTGGTGATATCACTATGACCAGCGGGCAACAAAGCTATATTGTTGTTAACAACAAAATGTATTTCTATAAACTGGTATCCTCACCTCCTATCATTCGGGAAGTATGGGTTACTGATGGAACTGTTAATGGAACTCAATTATTTTAAGTAGTACTACAAGTCCGGCATTTAATAATATTGCACTTTTCACCTCCTTTGATAATAAATTGTACTTTGGAGCTGCCCCTGTTGGAGGTTCCGGCTTTTTACTTTACCGGACAGAAAATGACCTTGCAACACTTGAAGAAGTAAAACCGGCAAATAGTACTAGTACAAGTACGAATCCACAAAATCTTACTGTATGTGGTGACAAATTATATTTCTCTGCAACTTACGATGTTACTATTGGTCAGGAGACTTATTCTATTGATGGATTAAATCCTGTCATCTGGACCGGAAACACGTCTACGAATTGGTTTGATATTACAAATTGGGAACCCCAACAAATTCCAGGGGAGCTAGACAATATAAAAATACCTGCTGGCAGGCCGAATTATCCAATAGTCACAAACGGACAAGAAGTAAGTAGTAAGCAACTGATAATGGAAAGCGGTTCTTCTTTTACTATGACTGCAGGCAATGCATATATCTATGGGAAAATCACAGCTCCTGATGCAAGTGTATTTAATCTACTTGGAGGTATAGTGAACCTGTATCACGGGAGTATTCTTCCACCAAATATGACCTTTAAGCATTTAACGATTAAAAACATAAACAATATCGCGGGGAAAAACTACTATGAAATACCGGGTGTGGTAGATATTCTCGGAAGTCTAACTGTTTTAAGCACAACCCCCGCTCAAAACTTACCATTTATCCATCTAAAAGAAGGCGATCAAATTACAGTTCGCAATAATCTAATCTTGAAAGAAGGGGTTATTGGATTAGATTTTCAAGAACCATTACCCAACGACAGAAGTTTAACACCGACTATTCGCATGTTTGGTAACGCTGCATCAATTATCAATATTCCTGCCGGCTTAAATGGAAATCTATTTATCAATAACTCAAATGCTAAGTTCACCAATACTACTACACCTCCACTAATTAAAAATTTAATCCTTAACCAAAGTTTTGATCTTGATGGACAGAATATAGTGCTGACAGGCAAATTAATCTATACAGATGGCTTCAATAATTTTATACAAATAACTAATTCAAAACCCAACAAAGGAACAATAGTAATTGCGAGTTGTGAGGAAGATGCCTATGATATGCTTCCGCAATACATTAAAATTACAAAATTGAAAGGTCTTAAGTATAATGGGGGACTTTGCAACTTATCCAATGATACTATTGTCTTAGTGAATCCAATGACTGTAGAAGAACTTCGGGTCACAGGTTTACTTGATTTGTTAGGCAATACCCTTACTATAGGTGCCACTACTCATAGCAGAGGCAAGCTTATTGTAGATTCATTAGTTACAGAAGTGGCATCTGGCACTTTAAAACTACTGGGAAATGCAAATACTCCACAATATAGCTTATTGGCAAAAGATCTGAATAATTTGGTCTTAAACTCTCCAGCGGGTCTTATTCTAAAAAATGCAGTTGATTTTCCCGTAACTAGTGATAGTTGGTATAAATTAAAATTATATGGAAACGCCAGACTTGAATCAGGTTCTATAGATTTAAATGGAACAGAAGTCCGTTTAGTAAAGGATGAGAACATTTCAGCTTCTAATCTTGGTAAAATAGTGGAATCTCCCGGTAATGTGTTTACAACATCCGGAAATAACGGATTACTGGGCACCATAGAAATTGATAGTACAATTTCACAACCGGTTTCATTGTTAAATTTGGGAGGATTAGGATTTATCATAACCTGTCCAAATCCACTAAGCAATATATGGATCAGAAGATCAAATGTGAGTTTCCCCAATGCTAACGGATTTACGTCAATTGCACGGCTATTTGAGATCACTAATCAGCAAAGCAATCCAATTCTGGATGCACGGATTAAATTAAAATATGACGAGAGCGAACTAAACGGAGTAAATGAAAGTGATCTTAAAATATTTCGGATCAGCTACGAGGATTCAGGTCCTCTTAGTACCTGGACAGAAATAGTTTCGTCGGTAAACATTGCAACGAAACACTATTACCTCCAATAACACGCTGTTTCAACTAGACATCTCCAATACGCTGACCTATTACACTCTTGGTGCCTTCCCTCCTCCATTTCAAGTTCCTCACCAAAGCAAAAAACTTTTGCGATCTGTGAACTCCGAAATGCTAGTATATCCAAATCCATTCCACAGCACAATGACCACGGATATCCTATCGGAAATTAATGAGAACGCCATATTAAAAATAACTGATGTAAGTGGTAAACCGGTCCATACACAATCTTTAAAATTGGCTGAAGGATTAAACAACATCAAAGTGGATGTGGGCTCAAATTTGCCGGCAGGAATTTATATTCTGCATGTTACATCCTTACACACCAACAAAGTTGTTAAAATCGTAAAAGAGTAAAACAACTTCTATTTATCTCTATCCAGTTATACTCGAATAAACCACTACAAACACTACCACACCAATCCCACTTACAAACTAAGGGAAATGGTGTGGTTGTGAATGACAGCTTTACAGCTGGATTAAAAAGAAAAGCAGGGTAGCAGAAATTGAAATACCTATACATCGAAATTCTTAAGATTGAACTAGCAAACAATACAAATTTAAAACCTTCATCATGAAAAAAAATACTGGCCATAACTTGTTTTGCTGTACTCCATCTTCAGCACATTTCAGCACAACTTCAAATCAACTGGGCTATATCCGATGGCGGAACAACAAATGATTTCGTGTCGGATATTTGCAGTGATGCCAATGGTAATATAGTTAAAGCATGCAGAATAAATAATTCAAACCCTGCCTTCCTTGTAAAACACGATGCATCCGGAAATGTGTTATGGTCGAAAAATGACGCCGGTGGTATTGCCAGTCCATCAAGAGTTTGCACTGATGGTACCGGAAACGTTTTTGCATGTGGAGCATTCAGTGCAGCTTCACTTACATTTGAAACCACTACTTTAACCAATGCATCAGCACCATCAACAGATGCGTTTATAGTAAAGTATGACGCCTCAGGAAACTTCATTTGGGCCATAAGTTTTGGCGGAAGTGGAAATGAAGGCTGTGGAATTTCTGCTGATGCCGCGGGTAATTTTTATCTCGCATTAAATTCAAGGAGTAATACGATAACTATTAACGGAATTTCCTTTATTAATACAGGAGTTTCAACGAATGAGTGTTACCTCATTAAAGGTGATCCTCTTGGAAATATAATCTGGGTGAAAACCCATTTCGGAACATCGGATGATACATTTACTGCACTTGCAACCGATGCCCTTGGAAACACATATGCATCAGGAACGTTTGTGTCGGATACAATTACTATTGGTTCTGGTGCAATGACACTGACAAACAATGATACTACAGGATCGGGCTCCATTGATTTTTATATTGTTAAATATGATTCCTCCGGAAACTTAATCTGGACTCAGCAAGCTGCAGGTGGATTTAACGAAAGGATAGTTGGCTTGAATATAAACAGCAATGGTGATATAGCAATAACCGGACAATTCTCAAGCAACTCCCTTACTTTTGGAAACCTTACGCTATCCAAACCCTTCACATTTTCAAACTCTTGCTTAACGGCCAAATTGGATAGCTCCGGCACATTGTTGTGGCTTAAATATGCCGGAGATGAAGCAACGCCACAGAGCATAGGTATTGATTCGGCAGGTAATATATATTCCATTGGCAACTTTGGTGCTTCACTCACAATTGGAACTTTTAACTTAACCAATCCGGGAACAGGTCAGGATATTTATATTGTCAATATGATAGCAATGGAAATGAAACCTGGGCAAATTCATATGGCAGTAATCTGGATGACTATCCAGCCGAAATTTTAACTTAGTCAAAGTGGAGAAATCGTTTTTGCAGGAAACTTTAAAGGAAACACCATAAGTTTGGGAACAACAACACTTACTAATGCCGGAACAAATACCTATGATATATTTTTAACTAGCACCTCTTCCACAGCAACCGGTTTAACAAACTCCTCCACACACAATAACTCCAAAATACTGGCATACCCAAATCCAGTGAATGAAATACTTTCTGTAGTAGTACCGGATATAAGTCCAAATTCAGAATACTTTATTTTAGATACTGCAGGAAGAATCCTATCAAGGGGTATGATGAAGGGCGATAAAACTCTTGTGGATATGCATTCACTATCCCCAGGAATATACTTTCTGAAAACACGCTCTTCGCTCGCAAACAATACCATTAAGTTGGTGAAGGAATAATTAAACTTACCCTTCTGAGCCGGTATTTGCAATTCGATAAGAAAACTGCGATAGTTTGGCAAAAATTTCTTGTGACGCGTTTATAAAAGCTAATTTTCGGTTTTTTACCAAACCATGACCTCCGGACAAACGCCAAAACTCGTTTAAAGAGGAATCCAGCATTTTTGCTATTATCTTTGAACGATATGTGCCGCTATATTTCGTTCAACCTCTCTTTAATTCTACTTGTCCTGTACTTTAGTGTTTCAAGCAAGGTGGCTTTTCCCAACCCGGTTACACCCCAAAACTCGACACATTCATTGTGAAGAAAGGGAATTTAGAAACCATCACGATTAAAAACAATCAAGGGAAAACGATTGAAATTATTCGGCCAAAGGATGGAAAACGAAGTGGAGTGCATAAGGTATATTCTCCCCAGGGAACCTTGTTACTGGAAGAGAATTTTCTCGACAATTATCCCCATGGTGATTTTAAACGCTATGAATACAACGGGAAGTCTGGCAGAAAAGAAAAAACATGTATATCTACCCGATTCCAACAAATACTATCTACATGGGGAACACCTCGTTTATTCCAACGGACTTTTAATTGAAAAGAGCAATTACCAATCAGGAAAATTACATGGTAAATCCCAGGAATATTACCCCTCCGGTTTATTGAAAACAACAGCGAAATACGAACACGGACTATTGGTGGGAGAAAAAGCACAATACAATGCGAATGGTAAATTACAATACACTATCCACTATACCATAAATGAAGTAAAAGGTACTAAAGTTTCAGTAAAGAACGGCATTTATAAGTCGTTCAACAATAATGGAAGTGTTGCCTCGCATATCCTTTACAAAGAAGATAAAAAGGATGGAAAGTGTTTAGAATACCATGCAACGGGTATACTTAGAAAATCCGCGGTATACAAAGAAGACAAAATACATGGTGAGGTACTGGACTTTTACGAAAACGGCATTCCGGAGCGAAGCGCCATTTATTATGAGAGCATTCCGCTGGGCGACACCACGCTGCGTAATATCTACGACGGTGAAAAAATCCAATACTATAAATCAGGAATGATTCAGTCGAAAGAGAAATATGCCATGGGAGAAAAAACAGGTACATGGGAACGTTACTACGAAGGCTCCGGATTACTACAGGAAAGAACAAGTTATGAAAACAATTTAAAAACAGGGTCACATCTGTATTTCGATAACGCTGGCAATAAATCATCTGAATCCAACTATATCATTCTAAAATCTGATAGTGGAATGCTCTCCATGAAACATGGTCCGGAAAAGGCCTGGACAAAAAATGTCTTAACCATGGAAACTCAATATCATTATAATAAAGAGGAGGGCACGAGAACATCATACCATACCAATGGAACTATTGCTTCTACAATGCAATTCAAAAAGGGATTAATGCAAGGGGTCAGCATTGAGTACTTTGAAAATGGAAAAATCAAATCATCCCGAACCTACCTTAGTTATTATGATTACAGCAATAACCCTAAATACAATACGGTAGGATGGTATAAACAATACGATACCGATGGCCACCTGAATAGCAAATTTTATTATGACACATCCGGACAAGTCATTCAATCCCTTGTCTACAAAAACGACAGAATTATAAAACTTGAAGTTGGAAAGTCGTTAGAATTAAATTTTTCCCCGTCCTATAAAATTTCTTCTCTCCTGTTTAAAAACAGTTTTAATCAGGAATCGCTGGGGCTTTACTATTATCAAAACGGAAGAATACGTAGAATTAATTTCCAGAATCCTGAGATATATGACAACAGCATCATTGATATTTCTGACGATGGAAAATATTTTAGAACCACTCCTCCCGACACGAAGGCCCGGAGAATTTAAACCGGGTGAAACCATCTGCAAAAACATCAGAGCCATCATTGGCGACTATTTAACTTCTTCTCCCCTGTTTACCGATACAGTTTTGAACGGACAATACACCCTGAATTATTCCAATGGAAAACCCTTATGTGTTTTGTATTTCAGAGACGATCTGCCAACAGGACAGTTTATCGTATATACCCCCCTGCAAGGCGATACGCTGGTGTATCGAAATTTTAAAGATGGTGTCCCGCATGGATATTATGTTGAAAAATTTGCAGGCAAAAATACTGTCCGCAGAGGTAGTACCCCCGACAGCACCGGAATAGGCTGGGAAGAAATGTTTCAACCCAATGGTAGTCAAATAAACAAAAAATATATCTAAAGTCGCCCGGACAAACCATCGAAAATCACGAATACTTTGAAAACGGACTTTTGAAAAGCATTTCCAATTACAGGAAAAAAGACGTATGCATATTTCGATACTCTCGGAAATATTACCAGTCAATCGGTCGCTATCAATGACAGTCTCAACAGGCACAGTGAATATTATCCCGGAACAAAAATGATCAAAACGGAACGATTCTATTTGAGCGAAAAATTAGACAGTACCGCCTCCACTTTTCATCAAAACGGGAAGAAGTCGAGTAGCATGCATTACACTGCAAACAAACGAAACGGACGTTATGAAATATATAGCGAAACGGGCGACACCATCTACTCAGCCAACTACACCGATGATAAAATAGATGGATGGGTGATGGACAGAAGGAATAAAAAAGTTGAATTTCTTTACTATGAAAACGACAAACTGGTGGTACAAAAACCATCAACAGCATGCGGTTGTATCGACACCAGCTACGCTTCCAATCGTACTAAATTCGCTCCACCGGTAAGTTCTCTAATTGAATACCCGAAATTATTAAATTACAAAGCATCGTGGCTGATGTTTGAAGATAGTCTGAATTACAATTCCATTTTTTACACCGGGTTCCAGCATAGCAGCGGAACCAATAGTAGTTTTGCGAGTTTAAATCTCATGCTCTTCAAGGAATTCGCGATCAACATTCCTGCCGACGAGCAATTAAAAATCATCCTCAACCCTTGTCGTACAAAAGGATATCTTAGTCGTATAGAAACTACAATTCAATACAGTACTAAAGCAGAATACACAGATGTCACTTTTAATCCTAAACGTATTGCCATTTCTTTCCTGAAAGGGCCTGTAAAGAGCAATAGCAGTGATTATCCAGGCTTCACTTGTTTTTACAATGTCATGGATGTAAATTACGATTTCGAACAGCGCATCACCATCCGGCCGGAAAAATCCAGAGACTTTTGCTTCACACCTGCAGTTATACGTGATTTTCTCCAACTGACCATTGAAGAAGGAGAGCCTGCATTATTCAGAAACTCAAATGACATCCATGCAGGTGTTCTCAGTAATAAAAACATTGTCCGACAGGAAGAACTTGAAAAATTCTTTGGAATTATTGCCGGTAAAGGTATTGCTCAATTTACTTATAAAGATAAAACCAGTAGCTTTTTGATCAGAGGAAATACCAGTCAAACCTTGCTGGGAGGACAATATGCTTGTGGAAATATTCACATCGCTTGCACCAAAACCGAAGGAAACAATTATTCGCTTGGTAACGGAACCAAAACGTTCAATACCGATGCTCTGATCAACCTCTTCAATACATATGGGTTTAGCAGAGTCGCTACAGCGATCGATAAAATCAACAAAATTTTAACTTTATATTACTTCGCTGAATGAGAACTGCTCTGCCGAAACATTTCTTCCTGATTATTCTTTTATTCCTACCCCTATTCATAAAGGCATCTGATATTACAATCTATGATGTCTACTCCAATCGGGAATTGCTGCTTCAATCAAAATACAAAACGATAAAGGCGGTTCAGATTAACTATTATGAAGAAACGGACGTCACCTACTTTCTACTGCAAAAATCAAATACTCCCGCTCAACAACTTCTTCAAAAACAACTGGAAGCACTTGCGCTCAACAGCTGGAATACCGAACTGGATCTTCTCAAACTCTACAAAGAAGTCCAAAAAAGAATTACTATCTACAACAAACTTGAAAACAGCAATGCGCAAGGGTACGAGTATCACAGCGACCGTGAAGAAATTGTTCCACGTTTAAAGGATGTTGAGATGGAAGCCATTAGCCTCATCGATGATCAGCTCTGGCTCAGCATCAACTATACTTTCAACATTGAAACAAGAAACGAGAACACGACGGAAATAGACATCACCCACTATTACAAGGCGAGTCTCACTACAGGAAGTTTACAGCGATTCCAACCAACGATGAATAGCGAACAGCAACAACAAGTCGCTAAAATTCTCTCTCCCTACTTCACTTCTCAATACCTCTACAACACTGATAAACTTAACCCCGGCTACGGATCTTCCCAAAATAAAGAAATAGATTACGAGAGAGAAGAAGGGGAAGATGAGGAAGGTATTGAAAACGAAAAATGGAAAATCACCTCCAGTGACAGCGCCATTATTTGTCGACAACTTTGCGAAAAGTTAAACTTTGGAGAAATAGATTTCTATTGGTACGGCTGGGGCGTTATCGCCCAGTTGCAACCCTATACCGAAAGCAGCAGCATTTACGATGGGGAAGGATTTAATATTTTATTGACGGAACAAATATCAGACTCACTTCGAAAAATCCTGCCTTCTTTCTCCTCCTTCAAAAACAAAAAAACGCCTGCATCTGCCCTTCACAATTTTAACTATTATGAAGTGATTAAACCGATCTCGGCAGTAAATTATGCTCCACCCATTGAAAAACTAATCCATCAACAAAGCATAAAAAAAATACGGAATCTGACTATCGAGAGTTATCAGCTCTTCAAAAATGACCAAAAGACCTACAGGGGAAAGTACATATTAGATTACAATGAAAAGGGGTTACTCCTCCATAAGAAATTTATCGAAACCGCTAATTCCATCATTTCCGATGAACACTTTGTATACGATATCAATGATAGATTAACACAAGTCACCGGAACCGGCTACCAGCAACAAGCTATTTTTAAAAAATACAAATACAATGCAAACGGAAATCTTGTAGAGGCCTTAGAAATCAGCGAACACAATGTTTATAAATCGTACTTCTTATATAATGGTCCATACATTTACATCATTGAGCAGGACGAAAACACTTTTCGTGACGAAGGCATTCGCAAATTGAGTTTAATCAATCAGCAGCTTCGGTTTGCTACCAGCGGTTATCAGCTCAATGAAAAAAACGAACCTGTCTTTGTTACCCGCAGCAAGTACCGGTTTGAAGACGTGCATATCGGACGAGATTCGCTGGGCAGGATAATTGAATCCCACCGTGAAAACGATCGTTACAATCAATACTTCACCTACGACACGCTCCACCGTTTTATCCTCTTCGATGCTTATGAATATCAACGACCCAATTCACGAGTTGAGTACTTCTACAACGGAACCGAAGCTCTGCCTGTAAAGCAAATCAAAACTACCCATCAGCACAGCACGGTAGAATCGGAGGTTTACACTTACGAATTTTATTAAGAATGATCGAAAAGAAAAGATTAAAGAGAATATCTTTTCCCCGGCAGCAACCTTAACACTCCTTTAAACTCCAATTGTAGAAGGGTACTTGCCAATTTCGAAAAACTCAAACCGGAGGTTGCGGAGATCATATCAATTCCTGTTTCGCCATTTTCTCTGATGATTTTCACCACCACTTCTTCATCGGGATTCAAATCAACGAAGAGCGAAGTTTGCAATGCGGCTTTCGCTTTCACTTTATCATCTGTCCAACCCATCATCCACAGTAAATCATCTGCAGAAGTGATGAGCGCCGCCTTATTCTCTCTGATATAATCATTGCATCCTCTGCTAAAAACATCAGTCGTTCTTCCGGGAAAAGCAAATACATCTCTGTTATAACCTTGTGCCAAATCCGCAGTGATTAACGCTCCTCCCTTCCCACTGGCTTCCACCACGACTATCGCATCACACATGCCGGCAACAATCCTGTTTCGTGTCGGGAAATTTTCCCGGTCAGGGTTGGTACCACTGGGATATTCTGTGAGGAGTCCGCCATGCTTCATCATCCTGCCAGCGGTGTTCCGGTGGAGATGAGGATAAATTCTATCCATGCCATGTGCTGTAACTCCAATTGTTGGAAGAGCATGTTTCAGGGCCGCTTCGTGGGCAGTGATATCTATTCCATACGCTAACCCACTGACGATGGTCACATTTTCCTCCTTCAAACCCTCTACCAATAGTTTCGTCATCTCCTCACCGTAAGGAGTAGCCGAACGCGTTCCCACAACAGCTACAAATCGTCCTTCGTTCAGGTCCGCCTGACCTCTGTAATAAAGTAAAACCGGCGCATCGGGACATTGCACCAACCTTTTGGGATAATTTGCATCGGTAAAAAACAAGGGAAGTACTTTATGCTTTTGCGTAAAATGCAATTCCTTTTCTGCCTGATCCATCACCGGAGTGCTGAAGGCTTTCTTGATCCGCTTGGTTCCTACACCGGGAATTTTCGTCAGCAAGGATTTCTTCTCCCGAAACACGGCCTCCGCACTGCCACAATGCTGGTATAATGCCCGTGCAATCACCGGACCGACATTTGGCAGTAAGCTCAATGCTATACGATGAAGTAGTTCCTGTTCTGATATCATACCTAAAATTACTGTCCGGGAATGTTGATAAAATCACCGATGGGGACTTTGCAAATATAAACTGAAAAATAAACGCTACGTACAGACTATCCATGTACAAACATTTAAATTTGATAAACACTGTTTCTCTCCTGAATAATTATAATTTCTGTCCGGATTTCATAATCATTTTAAAATATTCATTCGGATAATAATAAAGCCAATACCTTTGTCTATCCATTTTGAATTTCAACCTCCAGCATCCATGAACGGCATTCTCATCATTCTGCGTCGTCTCCCCGCTTCGGGCATGGCCTTGTTTCCTTTTATCTTGCTAAGGAAAAAAGATCTTCCGCATACACCGCAACTGCTGAATCATGAGCGGATTCATCTTCGTCAGCAGTTGGAGTTGCTTATCCTTCCCTTTTATTTTTGGTATATCGTCGATTATCTCTACAGGAGATGGATCGGAAATAACCACCATGAAGCCTACCGGTCTATTATTTTTGAACGAGAAGCCTACGCGAATGATGGAGATCCGGAATACCTGAAGAAAAGAAAGTTCTGGGGTTTTTTAGGAAACTAAGAACTTATAGAATTACAAATTGCCACTACTTGTCTTGATCTAGAGATTTTTATTTTAAAGAATTATCCTCAGAAGGTTTCACGCAGAGGCGCTAAGACGCAGAGATAAAAAAGAGATCGCGGATCGGAATTTTTATATTTTACCTTTAACATTTGGTCTGTCAACGTTATCAGAATATCGGTAGCGAACTGTAAAAACATTCGAAAACCGGAGGTCTTGGATCAAAGCTCAATAAAAGAACAATAGTAAATAATTCTCTTGTGATGCGTCCAGATGCTATTGTACCGACTATATTTGCGACAATGAACGCCGGTCCGGTAATAACTGTAAAGGATTTAAAGAAGAGTTACGCCTCCTTTGAAGCCGTGAAGGGTATCAGTTTTGATGTGTTTGAGCGGGAAATATTTGGCTTGCTGGGTCCCAATGGAGCAGGAAAAACAACCACCTTAGAAATCATTGAAACATTGCGGGAAAAAAGTTCCGGTGAGGTCACTGTGGCGGGATATAACATCGACAAAGACGCGAATGCCATCAAACAAATTATCGGTGTGCAATTGCAGGCGGCAGGCTATTATCCCAGTCTGACGCTTACGGAACTCATTCAACTTTTTGCCGGACTCTATAACGTTACTGCAGATCCGATGTCGATGCTAAAAAAGGTGGGGCTGGAGGAAAAACATAAGGCGAAGTATAAAGAACTCAGTGGTGGACAAAAGCAACGATTCAGTATTGCGACCACACTCATCAACCAACCATCTATCGTTTTCCTCGATGAACCGACTACCGGCCTTGATCCGCAAGCACGCAGAAACCTCTGGGACCTCATTCGCCAAATTCGCGATGCAGGTACCACAGTCGTGATCACCACTCATTATATGGATGAAGCGGAACAGCTCTGTGACAGAGTGGCGGTCATGGAATCCGGACGAATCATTGCCCTGGATTCACCGGATGCACTTATAGATAAATTGGTGGCGACAGGGTTTGAAAGGAAAAAAGAAGTGAAGAAAGCGAAGCTGGAAGATGTTTTTCTGCAGTTGACAGGAAATGACAGGGAAAGAATAATCGCGAAGCCGATTAATTGGAAATGTGTCAATTTGAAGATTGAAGATGAGTTGATCCTGGCGGGAGAGAGGTTTGAAAATGATCGCGAGCCTCGCGTGAGTTCCCCCAGACAGGTTTGAAAATTTGAAAATGGCAGGATGCGGATGAATGATGAATGATAAATGTTTGAGGCATGACTGTGTGGAATGATTTGATGAATGATTAGTTGAATGGGAGTGTTTAAAGATTTGATTTGTGAATGGATGTAAAAAAGGATGAATAAAGGTGATCAATGATGAAGGATGGAAAATTGTAATGATTTTTTATGCCAGATATTTAAATGTAATTAAAAAGGAAAAATTCAGTAAAAAAAAGCCTTAAGTATGTTGAATTTAATGTATAAAATTACTTCGTGAAGAATTATTCGCAAATAAAAGCGATGCTGGCTATTGCGCGGGCGAGTTTCAGGTCGATACTGAGGAGCCCGTCTGCGGTGGTGTTTACGTTGCTTTTTCCTTTGATATTTATTCTTGTTTTTGGATTCATCAATGGTGGCGGATTGAGTTTAGATGTAGCGCTGGATGGAAGGAGTGATACCAGGAATCCGGTCTTTGATAGTATTGTCTCGTTGCAGGGCTTACATCTTATTCCGGGTATTGCCGAGGAAGAACTTCCGGTTAAACTACAAAAGGGAGATATTGATGCTATTGTCAATATTCAAAAAACACTTACCGATAATACTGTTTCTTATTCACTCGAAGTCACCACCAGCAGAGCTGCACGGGAAAAGGGGGTGATTATCCGTTCCATGCTTGAACATCTCGCTGATAAGGCCAACCTGAATGCTGCACAGGCCGAAAATAAAATGGTGGAATTAAAAACGAAAGAAGTAAATGTGCGCGAGTATAAAACGATTGATTTTATTCTGCCCGGACAATTGGGATTTTCGTTGCTGAGCTCAGGAGTCTTCGGAACAGCATTCGTCTTTTTCAATCTGAGACAGACCCTGGTGATCAAAAGATTTTTCGCAACTCCTATTCGTAAGCCGTATATCGTACTCGGTGAAGCGATCAGTCGTCTGGTTTTTGCATTGCTGGGAGCAGCCTTCCTCATTCTCATCGGACATTTCGCGTTCGGTTTTACCCTCATTCACGGTTTTGCCACCTTCGCTACCATGTTACTTTTGTCAGCCCTGGGCCTTATCGTTTTTATGGGATTTGGCTTTGTAGTATCCGGAATTGCAAAAAGTGAGAGCACCATTCCTCCACTGGCGAACATCGTTACCCTACCACAATTTCTACTATCCGGCACTTTTTTCGAAATCGAGAATTTTCCGGCCTGGTTACAGCCATTATGTAAAATATTGCCACTCACCTACTTAAATGATGCCATGCGCATGGTAGCCTATGAAGGCGCCGGCCTCGAACGCTTACTTTTACCGCTGGGCATCATCACGCTTTGGGGCATCATCATCTATGCTTTGGCGGTGAAATTTTTTCGATGGGAATAAATGACGGAATGACAGTACCTTTGCTGCGGCATCCTCTTTGATAGCGGGTGTCGCTGTAAAACATTCATACGGGATAACCGTTAGTACCCTAACAAGAAAAACAAAAAAAGGAAAATAGCCATGATGGGAATTTATTTGATTTCGATAGTATTTATGCTGATCGGTTGGTTAGTAAGTATGCAATTGAAGCGCAAATTTAAGGAGTATTCATTGACACCAATCAGTTCAGGAATGAGCGGACAGCAGATTGCAGAACGCATGCTTCGCGATAACAATATTCACGATGTAAAAGTAATTTCGGTAGAGGGTCGACTCACCGACCATTATAATCCTCTCGACAAAACTGTAAATCTGAGTCACGATGTATTTTACGGACGCAATGCGGCGGCGGCGGCGGTTTCTGCACATGAATGCGGACACGCCGTACAACATGCACGCGCCTACAGTATGCTTCAACTCCGTTCTGCGTTAGTGCCGGTCGTTAGTTTCGCATCACAATGGGTGCATTGGGTATTGTTAGCCGGAATATTTATGGTGAATACCTTCCCCAGCCTATTACTCGTAGGAATCACACTTTTTGCCGTTACTACTGCCTTTAGTTTTATTACACTCCCTGTAGAGTTTGATGCCAGTAAGCGGGCTTTAGTGTGGTTAGAAAGTGCCAACATTACCACTCCGCAGGAACATACCCAATCAAAAGATGCGCTCTGGTGGGCGGCAATGACCTATGTGGTGGCTGCTTTGGCTGCATTGGCGACCTTGATGTATTATGTGATGATCTATATGGGAAGACGAGACTAGCGTTTTGCTCCTGGCTGCTTGCTTCTCGCTGCTTGCTTTTTTTCAGGAAGTATAATATTTCAGTCGATAACTTATAAATGCCTTGCGGAAACGTGGGGCTTTTTTTTTGGTTAGCAGATGAAAGGAAAGCGCTTTTTTAAAAATTTTTTACTATGTATTTGAGGATTTTTAACTCTGAAAGATGAGGGAAATTTATTGTTGGTCTGGCTTTACATACTACATATGTGTTATTGCATCTTCCGGAGAGACGGGTTAACTTAGGATGAAATAAAATTCATTTATTGAAACATGCAAACATTTTAATTTCAGTATCTTATGGTTAACATGAGACGGATTTGAAATTAATGTATTCCATAGTTCGGGAAAGGATTGGATAAATCATCAGAGGAAAAGTGTAAGGTAGAAATATGAAATTTATAATTTTTTATATCAAAAATAGCGGACTAGCAATATTTCTGTTTCTATTCCTTTTTATGCATACAAGGGCTCAGCCCTTGTATTTTAATTGGGCGAAGCAGGTGACTGGAGTATCCATTAGCAAGACTACCATCAGTGATGTAGCGGGAAATGTATATTTAATAGGACGTTTCAACGGGACAGTGGACGTGGACCCTCGGCGGCCGTTTATAATCTGGCATCCAATGGAGGTTCTGATGTTTTTATAACCAAATATTCTCCTGGTGGCAATTTTTTATGGGCTGTACAATTCGGCAGTTTGGGCATTGATGATGGCTACGACATAGAGGTCGATGGTACCGGGAATATCATAGCTACCGGTTATTATCAGTTTACCGTTGATTTTGATCCGGGCGTGTCAGTTTACAATAAAACTGCAACAGGAGGTCAAGATGTTTTTGTAATAAAATTAAATTCCTCAGGAAATTTAATCTGGGCAAATAGCATTGGGGGAAGTATGTCTGATTATGGCACTTCGCTCAGTCTCGACGCTTCAGGAGCTATCTATACCATTGGGCAATATGGCGGCACCATGGATTTTGATCCGGGTGCAGGGATTTTTTCTATGACGGCTGTAGGTGGAAGTGATGTTTATATCACTAAAACTGATCCTTCCGGAAATTTCATTTGGGCAAAAAGTATGGGTGGCACTTTGAGTGAATGGGCAAATGCTATAGAAACAGATAATTCAGGAAATGTAGTATTTACCGGTTATTTTGGCGGTACAGCTGATTTTGACCCATCTCCTTCGGTGTTTAATATTGTTTCCGTAGCAGTAACAACGGATATATTTCTTGCCAAACTGGATGCCAATGGAAATTTTTTATGGGCAAAACAATTGGGTGGTACCGGCTTCGATTTGGGTGCAAGTTTAGCAATTGATACCTGGGGAAATGTATTCTCGACAGGATTTTTCAGCGGAACAGCTGATTTTGATCCGGGCGCGGGCACATACAATATCTCTGCAGTGGGCACAGGAAATACCTTTATTTCAAAACTGGATGTCTCCGGCAATTTTGTTTGGGCGGGAAACATTGGTGGAACTAATTCCAATTTTGGAGCATCGATAAGTATTAATGCAAGCAATGAAATTTTTTGCGCAGGTAGTTTCATCGGCACCGTAGATCTTAATCCGGGTGCAGGCGTTTTCACTGCAACATCATCAGGTATAGCCGATGTTTACCTGATTAAACTCGACAATACCGGAGGCTTTAATTCAGCGCTTTATTTTGGAGGAACTTTGGACGATAATCCAAATGGGATTTATATTGATCAATTTCAAAATATGTATTTAGCGGGTACATTTAATGGCACCACTGACTTCGACCCGGGCGCCGGTATCTTTAATTTAACTTCCGTTGGAATTCAAAATAGCTTTGTCACTAAACTTACAACATCTCCTCCACTGCCCATTGAATTGCTTCACTTTACTGCGAAACCGGCAGCAGGAAATATTGAATTGAACTGGTCCACCCTTCAGGAAATAAACAATGAATTCTTTACTTTAGAAAAAGCTATACATCCAAGTGAATGGTATGAGATCGGGATAGTGCAGGGCGGCGGAAACACTTCTACACTCCGTGAATATCAATTTTCAGATCAACAGCCGGTCAGCGGTATACAGTATTACCGCTTAAAACAAACGGACACCGATGGAAGATTTAGTTATACGAATATTGTGGCGGTCAATTACGACAATAACAAAAAGACTTCCTTTCTCATCTATCCAAACCCTGCCTCTGATATTGTTTTTATAGAATTAGATCCCAACAACCTTCACGAAGACTACCTGCTTAGAATTATGGATGCAGGCGGATGTCTGCTCAGCCAAATGAAGCTACGGAATTCAATCCAGGAACTCGACCTCCGTTTTCTGGCTCCCGGGTTCTATATTTTAGAGATTGTTGCAGATGGGAAAATGCTACAGAATACCCTTTTCAGAAAATAACTTATACGTCAACGTTTCCTGCATTTTACGTTACATTCTATCTTTTTCTTATTTAGCTGCATCCTCATTCACGATTTCAGTTACTGAAAAAAAAGGAATAGTCCGAAGTTTTCACAGAATTTCACAGTGATGCACAACTTGCATTTCCGCCTTTTAAAGTTTTCGCTTTTTCTATTCAGGATTTCCAGCCCCCCCCCCCCCCCCCCCCCCCCCCCCCCCCCCCTAGCCCCATGATAAAAATCAACGGACATCAATCTCCTTATTTTTTTAATTTCGCCACATGAGTCTTCCACAACCTATCATTGACCGCATCAAGCTGCTTGAAGAGAAATACACTGCCATGGGCCAGGACCTTCTCTCCTACCTTGATGGCTTACTGTACGCCGATGTCTGCACTTACTGGGACTATATCCATCTTGATACCTTACTGAGCCTCCAGCAACCCCGCACAAAGTTTCCGGATGAGTCGGTCTTTATCATGTATCATCAGGTGACGGAGTTGTACTTCAAGTTAGCCTTACACGAACTGCAGCAAATTGTAGATAGAGGACCTGATGCCACCTTTATGGCCGCACGACTCCAACGGGTGAACCGGTACTTCTCGGTACTCACCAGTTCTTTCGATATCATGGGTGATGGTATGGAGCGCGAGCAATTTCAAAAGTTCAGAATGAGCTTATTGCCCGCCAGTGGTTTTCAAAGTGCGCAGTACAGAACGATAGAAATTTATGCTACCGATTTCATTCGGTTAGTGGATAAAGATGTCCGCGCTTCTTTTGAAAACAAGAAAGCTACCCTGGAAGAAATGTTCGAACATATTTACTGGAAAGCCGGAGCCACCGAATTATCCACAGGCAAGAAAACACTTACGCTGCGACAATTCGAAGAAAAATATTCCCGGCAGTTGATTGAAACGGCAGAGCGATTACAATCGTGTAATATGTGGTCAATTTATAAATCTTTATCTCCCGAAGATCAGGAACGTGATGATTTACGAATTGCAATGCGACAACTGGATGTCAATGTAAACATCAACTGGCCGCTGGTGCATTTCAGGTCTGCAGCAAAATATCTACAAGCCAACCCTGCCGACATCGCTGCAACCGGCGGCACCAACTGGCAAAAATACCTCCCTCCCCGTTTCCAAAAAAGAATTTTCTATCCCGAACTCTGGAGCTCCGAAGAAATGGACAACTGGGGAAAAGGTTGGGTAGATGAGGTGAGAGGGAGATGATCTGTAAAGACAGGCCCCCCATGTAATGACAGGTCCCGACCTGTCATTGACCTCAAGCCAGGCCCTGTAATGAGATAAGGGGAGCGAGATGCTACATGTAACGACAGGTCGCGAACTGTCCTTACTTTAAGGAACATGATGCCGCCATCAAACTAGCAAGACCTTTTCACAAAATTCATTTGATTAAAGTACAATTTTCCCAAATCCTCAACGGACTCTGGTTCCGGATCAAAATTTAAATATTAATAATCAACACTTTAAATGGAATAATTAATTATAAATAGGTTTATACTATAAACTACTTTACATTTGCCTCATACTTCTAAAAAACATGAAAAAACTACTTCTATCTCTACTCTTCTCCTGGTTGCTGCTTCTCTGCGCAAGCCAGGTTAACGCTCAGCCGGCCAACACTCAACCTAAAGAAAAGACCCGTCGCTTCTTACTGAAGTATATGGCGGAGATTGATTCTAGTCAAGGCGATTCGAAAGAAGTTATTCTGAGAGGCATCGAAATGGTGGCAAATGCAACAGTCAACGATTGGATTTCACAATACCATGCTGCCTTTTACAATGCGGTAATTGGTGTGAATAAAAAGGATACAGCTTCGGCAAATAAAATGCTGGACAAAGCAGCTTCCTTTATTAAACGTGCCGACTCCCTGCAGAAAGATGAATCAGAGATCGTATTGTTACAAGCGATGATTAATGGAATGCGAATCAGGGTGAATCCCGCACTCGGAGAAAAACTCGGTTTCGCAGTGATGAATGATTATGAAAAGCGAAGAAGTTAAATGCAGAAAACCTCGCGTATGGTTAGTCCTCGGCGAATCATTCACCTATATGCCCGAAGAAGCAGGCGGCGGTAAAAAGAAAGCAAAAGAATATCTCACAACTGCCATTGCAAAATACGCAAACGATAAACACGATGATCCCGCCTGGCCTTCCTGGGGTCTGGACAGAGCCAAACAACTCTTAGCTGATCTCGAAAAAAGCAAATAGTCGGTCAGCATTTCCACCTCTATCCACTTACCTCAATCTTCCAAAGTACATCGTCCTACCGTACCTCAACGCTCGCTCACATCAAAATATCTCAACCTACATCAAAGTACCTCAATTTATCTCACGTATATCAATGTATATCAATGTATAAACAACTGTACCCATGAAAAACGAAAAATCAACCATGACGAGCGAAGAGAGTCTCGCCATCATCCGTTCAATGATTGAATCCACCAAACAGGATCTGCGCGACAATGGTTCATGGTTCTTGCTCTGGGGATGGCTGGTATTCTTCGCCAGTGCTATCCACTATATATTAATGCAAACTGGCTTTGACCAGCCCTACCTTGCCTGGATGCTGATGCCCCTGGGTGGTGTGATCAGCATCTTCAAAGGAATGCGGGAGGAGAAACAACAAAAAGTAAAAACACAAATTGATGATTTCATGAAATATGTGTTAATTGCTTTCCTGGTTTCTCTCTTCATTGTACTTGGATTTATGTCGAAGTTGCAATTGTACACCTATCCGATGGTGATGATGGTCTACGGGTTTTGGTTATTTATCAGTGGTGGTGTCATCAACTTCCGTCCGCTGCAGGTGGGTGGTATCATTAACTGGGCATTGACCATTGTAGCGTTCTTTGTCGGATTCGAGACCCAACTTCTGCTGCTTGCGTTGGCTGTGTTGCTCGGCTATATTATCCCGGGTTATATTCTTCGTAGTCGTTACAACAAAGCGATTCAAAACAGTACGGCTGTATTGGCATGAGCAATAAAGCAATGTTTAGTGAACTGGATCCTCTCCTGCATCAGCAACTACGCTTGTCGGTGGTGTCACTGCTGATGCATGTGAAGGAGGCGGAATTCACTTATATTCGGGAGAAGACAGGCGCTACTGCCGGTAACCTGAGTGTGCAGATCAATAAGCTGACAGAGGCAGGATACATTGAAGTAAAAAATCTTTTCGCGATAATTATCCGCTTACCAAATGCAACATCACCGACAATGGTCGTAAAGCCTTTGAAAAATACGTGAAGGCCTTACAGGATTATTTAAAACCACAATCGTAAAAAAAAGGGATTTTCAAATGGAGATTTTGCCCATTCTTCCTCTCCCGAGCCCTGTAGGGGCGACATCTCTGTAACCTCGGGATCATCTTACCCCACTATATCGCCGGCACCCGACCTAAGGTCGGGTGCCGGCGGCTTTTAGGAGAGGGAGCGTCTGCTGTTACAGAGATGTCGCCCCTACAGGGCTCTCGTATCCGACGCAAAAGACCTGTGGTTGCGGTATAGCTGTATCATTCACTACCCAGCTTGTATTTCATCAGATATCTTCGATACAATTCCTTTTGATAATTATCCAGATCAATCCTTCTGCCCTGAATAAAAGCCATCTCAAGTTTATTGCCGGTCATGTCAAGAGCATCTCCACCGGAGATAAATAATGTAGCATCCTTATTATCTTCCAGCGTCCCGCATTGTTTATCAATTCCCAAAATACGAGCCGGAGCACTGGTAACAGCCATCAACGCTTCTTCTTTAGTTAATCCATGTCCTGCGGCGGTACCTGCCTGAAATCCCAAATTCCGTTGTTGCCAGAATCCTTCATCAGCAATGGCAAAATCTACCCCGGCTTGTTTCAGGAGATATGGCAGCTTATAGGAAGATCCACATCCTCATCCTCCCGCTGTGGCAAGGCATGCGTTCGGGTGATGATTACCGGCACTTTATGTTGCTTCAATACATCAGCAACTCTCCAGCTATCTGCACCACCGGCAATGGCTATCCGAAGATTGTACTTCAATGCAAAGTTTACCGCCTCCAAAATTTCCCGCGCAAATTCACAGCGAACATATAACCTCATGCTCTTGTCGAACAATCCCTTCATCGCTTCCAAATGCCTGTTCTTCACTGCCGGTACTGATTTCGCATAGGCGGAGGCGTCGTTGAACAATGTATAGAGCGACTGCAAAGCTTTTTCATTTCGTTCCCTTTGTTCCTCCTCCGGATCGGCCCAGGGTGCCTTAAAAATCCGCATGGAAGGCCAGTTCACCCAAATCCCATCGTCGGCTTTAATGACAGCATCTTCCCAGTTCCAGGCATCCAATTGCACCACCGAGGAACTCCCTGACAATAATCCTCCCTGCGGAGCCACTTGCGCCATGAGAACTCCATTGTCGCGCACTGTAGGAATCACTCTTGAATCCGTGTTATAAGCGATGAGCGCACGGGCACTTGGATTAATACTTCCGCTCTCCCTGAAATCGTTGGTCGCACGTACCAATTCCAGATCACTTAATCCGAGATGGGTATTCATGGCAATGAAGCCGGGATAAACATGTTTCCCGTTCACATAGATGATGGTATCGAAAGAGCGGGGGTCCGGTTTGAATCCTTTCCCATCCATTACAAAACTTAACTTGCCTTTATCGATGCCTATCGCACTCATCTCAATGACTTGCCCGTCACCAATATGAGCAGTAGCCCCCATGAGAAGGATGCGTTTGTTGCTGCTATCCGCCGGAACAGGTCGCTGTGCGAAGAGACTAACGTTGGCGAGTAGGAGTAAATAGAATATTAATTTCTTGTTCATACTATTCATGGGGTAAATGTTCCATATCGTTACAATGATATAATTCCTGCAAGGTGGCCGTAGGTTTCTGCATGGCGCCTCCGGATGATTTTTCATCCATCATCTTTTTAATGAGACGTTGTCGTTCTGCTTCGATGGCAATCCGTGCTTCCTGATCTTTCTTTAAATCATAATAACAAACACCATCTATAAAAGTCTTGACCGGCTTTGAATACACCGAGAGCGGTGGTCCATTCCATAAAACAATATCCGCATCCTTCCCTACTTTTATACTGCCCACACTTTTATCCACATGCAATAATTTAGCGGGATTCAGCGTCACGAATTTAAGTGCTTCTTCCGGCGTGATCCCTCCGTACTTGACTGCTTTTGCTGCTTCCTGATTGAGCCTTCGCGCCATCTCTGCATCATCACTATTAAATGCAGTGAAGACTCCATTTTTATGCATCAACGCACCGTTGTACGGAATGGCCTCAATCACCTCATACTTATACGCCCACCAATCCGCGAAGGAAGAACCGCCTGCCCCGTGTTGTTTCATCTTGTCCGCTACTTTATACCCTTCGAGGATATGTGTAAATGTATTCACGGTAAATCCAAAAGTATCGGCAACATGCATCAGCATATTGATTTCTCCCTGCTGATAACTATGGCAAGTGATGAAGCGTTTTTTATTGAGAATCTCCGCCAGAGCTTCCAGTTCCAGATCTCTGCGGGGCATTGGTGAAATACTCTTTCCGGAGGCAGGTTTGAATTTAGAATAGCTATTATCATATTCCCTCGCTCTCGTAAACCCATCCATATAAATTTGCTCGACTCCCATGCGCGTTTGCGGATAGCGGCTAACGTTATTATCGCCCCAGTTGGACTGCTTTACATTTTCTCCGAGGGCAAACTTTATGAATCCATCGGCACCTTTAAATTTCATCTCCTCGGCAGCATGTCCCCATCTCAACTTTATTAAGGCAGATTGTCCGCCTATCGCGTTGGCACTTCCGTGTAACAGATGCGAGGTAGTAACGCCACCGGATAGCTGACGATAGATATTGATATCATCGGGATTAACGACATCGCCTATACGCACTTCTGAAGTGATGGACTGTGTCCCTTCATTGACTCCATCGTTGATGGCGATATGCGAGTGCTCATCAATAATTCCCGGACTCAAGTGCATTCCAGTACCATCGATAATATCAGCAGCGGAAAGTCCCTTGCTTACGTCCGCAGCAGCCTTTCCGATCATGGCTATTTTACCATCACGAATTAAGACGTCGGTATTCTGCAACACACCCTGCTCCTCACAGGTCCATACGGTAGCGTTCCTGATTAATACTGTTGATGCCTTTGGGAAATTCTCTTTTCCCCTCCAGCCATAGCTCATATTCGGATACCATACTTGTGGAAGAACGAAGAGGCTATCCTTTTTCGTTGTATCTTTTTTTGCTTCGGCAGGACCCGTTTTTGTGGCCGTCCAGAGGAGCCATCTTCCATCGGGTGTCTGCGCCTGGCCGGAGATGGAATTGAAGGACGAGTCCAAACTTCCATTCAAACGATAAGCGCCCTTGCCTTTCACCGGTTCAAAGCGGAAAGTCCATTGTGAACTGAAAAGTTGTGATTCCACTTTTACTTTAGTAGAATCGCGTTGCAAAGTCCATTCGGGTGCATTCATATCGCCGGCAGCCTTTAGATTCCAGTTGTTCAAGGTATCCAGTTTCAAGCTGTAGTTTCCTCTTATGTCAATGCTATCGGATGTTTTGATTACGTATCTTTTTCCCGCGACCCAATTCTCCAGAACGACATTGTCTTTTTCAAAATAATCCTTCGTGCAGATGAAAAAATTTGCTATCATTCCGGAACGGAGGGCACCCAGTTTATCGGTGCAACCCAGGAGCGAAGCAGGAACTGTTGTCAGTGCACTCAAGGCTGCTTCTTTAGAGAGCCCACATTTAATCGCCTTGATCAATGCAGCAGAAAATTCTTTCTTCTCTTTCAACCCATCGGTAGTAAAAGCAAATCGTACTCCCGCATTATGAAGCATCACAGCATTAGCAGGAGCCATCTCCCAATGACGCATCTCTCCCAAACTCACGTTCAGGGCATCGAAAGGATTGGTAATATCATAGGCTTTCGGAAAATTCAACGGAATGATAAAAGAAGAGCCGGTCTTACGTATTTCCTCCACGCGTTTGTATTCATCTCCGCCGCCTTTCAAAATATAATTTACACCAAATTCTTTGGCAATCCGATCCGCCCGAAGCGCAGAACGATAATCACCCACTTCAAAAATCTGAGGCAAGCCCTTGTTGGCATTCCATGCTGCGAGAGAAATATCCATCTCCCTGTTCGTTGTTTGCGCATACCATTGTGCATCCAGATAGGTTTGACGAAGCAATGCAATAGAACCCATTAAGGAAGATGGATAATCTTGCGTGGAAGACCCCTTATTAAAGGAAAGCGCATTCGCTACTTTGTCCTTCAAAATCATGGCCCGCTCCTCCTCTTCTCCCAGGAGGACCAATGCAGCAGTTCCTCTGGCAATTCCATCCTTCTGTAACGATAACGCAGTACCGAAACCCAGCTTCCGCAGTTCCATGGCCCGCTTTTCATCTACTGTAAAATACATATACGCCTCTGTTTCGGAACGGATGGCCTGATTCCAGTGATAAGCACCAGGCGTCGCACTTTCCACCTGCGCACCGCGTTCACGGCGATTGGCTCTTGTGGGTGGTTTAGATTCCGGCTGCCCATAATCGGTAAACGGATCAATAAATGAAGGATAGACATACCGGTCCTTCAAATCATACACCACGGCATCAGCGGGGATAGTGACTCCTGTACCGGCAGCAATAATCTTGTCCTTTCGGATCAATAGCGTGGCCCCCTTGATCACGGTTTTCGCATCCACTATGAGCGTTGCGTTCCGGAAAGCGATGGGTATTGACCGTTCATCCGACAATCCGGTTACGGGTTTGGTGGTCTGGGCATTCAACGTTTCAAGACCAAAAAATAACGTGAATAACAATGTTAGTATTTTTCTCATAGCCATTTCTAAGCTGGATCACGAAGGTAATAGTTTTATAACCGTGACCGTTCAGAAAAGCCGGGGAATCTAAATGCCCTGATTTTGTAGAACATAAACGCACCGATGTCCGAAAACAGACCTGCTTCTGAAGCTGCTTTTCAGCTCTTCCGCCTCCCCAAAGAAAGGCCGGTGCTGGACTATGTACTGCAAAAGTTGGGAGAAGGTGCGAGTCCGGAGCGGCATGAACTCCTGGAAGCTTTGCTGAACATGTACCGTACCTCAACAGGCTTCGATCCTTTTGCCATGTCGAAAGCCCGGTTTAAGCGATTAAAAGCGGCCGAGTTCCGCCAAACATTGTTGGAGATTGACCATGAAATAGGTCTCTTGCTGCAATCAACGGAATACAAAAAGCATATCACCCGGCAATCCGATTACGCCCCACTCTTTGCAGCCTATCTTGAACTTGCGGAGAGCATTCAGTTACATCCACCCTTATCCCTCACCGATGAGCTGGAAGATTTTGAAAATAAATGCGAGGCACA
The DNA here is from genome assembly GCA_016721435.1 of Bacteroidota bacterium. Lineage (GTDB taxonomy): Bacteria > Bacteroidota > Bacteroidia > AKYH767-A > OLB10 > JAJTFW01. Next base: position 35,857 of record JADKIC010000001.1, on the reverse strand, counting down.
TGAGGCGGAAGAGCTGATCCTGACTTTATATCGTCAGCAATCTGCTTTTCTTGAAGAATTGTATCGCAGGGAAGGACCGGAAGGTTTTCTGAAGAAATATGATCGAATAACAGAAAGGCAGCAACAACTGCAGCAACAATTTCGCATCGGCTTTGAACTCATCCAACTTGAACAAGCAGCGGACAAGGGACTCTCGGATGAAACAAAGATAAATGCTGTATTACAGGAATTGGGCAAACTGCTGACACTTGAAAAGAACGCGACTCATAAATACAGCCTCCTTCTCAAAATACTCCGTGCTGCTGTACTAACACCTACGCCTGCCCGAAATTTAGCACCCTATCTTGACTATCTGGAAGAATCCCTGCATCAACTCCTGATGTATCATCCCGAATCGAAAGGAAGAGTGCTGACCATACTGGCGCAGTACAAGCTACAGGCAGGGCGGGAAAAACGTTTGCAATGGCTGGATGAAGCGGAGAAGGAAGCCCGATTGCATGAACTGCATGATGAACGGCCCGCATTGCGCTTCGTGCGTTGTCAGATTGAAGCCGATTACGGTGACCTTGATGCAGCGCTGCGTTGTCTGAATGAAGTAGAGCATCTGATTTATAAAGCTTCTTCCCGAAGTCTGGCCGCAAGAAATAACTGGATTAAATTATCAGAACTACGTACCCTGATCTTTACATTAAAAGCCTTAAAGCAAGAAGAGATTCAAGCCGATCAATTGAATCATATGCGCCAACTGGCAGAAGATATGGGCCGGCACCGACATGAAATTTCTATCATGCTTCAGGAATGGAAAGGTCTGCAGCATTTCATTAACAAAGATTACGAGGATGCTATACCCTGCTTTGAGAAAGCAAAATCCCATCGCAAAAAGCAACAAGATCATCCCTGGTATCTGATGAATAAATTTTTCTGTTCCCTGCTCGGCAAATCCAGAAAAAGAAGATACCGCCGGTTTGGCCTTGTTGCTACAAGAGATGAAAGAACCCTTCTATTCCTCCATTTGCGGAGCTATCATGAAAGAAGCCTATGCACAAAGCAAAACCGTCTCAGGCATAAAATAAAACTTAAAGGTTCATCCGCGCAAATCAGCAAAATCCGTTTTATCTGCGTTCCCTTTAAAAATTCATGCAAAAACAAAATATTTGGAAAAGATAATATCATCTTAATACAATTTTTTAACTTTCACTCCTCAAATCTGTTTCTCTCGAAAGCCGTCATTCTCCATGCCAAAACATTTCTTCCATTATTTGATCCTTACTATCTTGTTGATCTGCTCCATCTCCTGCAATTCAACAAAATCAGAGAAAGAAAAGGCCATACCCCTCATCGGCTTCATCGATTTTGTAGAAGATGCCACATTAGCTCAGGCAAAGCAAGGCTTCTTTGATGCATTACGGGAATCCGGATTCAGCGAGGACAGTAATACCATCTCCATCCTTTACCGCAATGCACAGGGAGATCAGCCCACCCTATTGCAAGCAGCAGACTATGTCATTGCCCAACAACCTGCACTTATTGCGACCAACACCACGCTTTCCACCATTACTACGGTACAGCGTAACCGTGATATTCCTGTCTTTATGATGGTGGCTCCTCGTCCCGACATTGCAGGTCTGACAGATAAAGCCGGCAACAATCCACCGAACTTATTCGGAGTATATGAAACGCTGGAGTATATCGACACTTCCGTCACCCTGATTCGTCAGCTTTTTCCCGGCGCTAAGAAGGCTGGAACGATATACAGTCAGTCGGAATCACAGAGTGTGGATGCGTTGAACAGGCTGAAGGCCGGATGTGAAAAATCAGGTATTGTTCTGGAGGCGATTCCGGTGAGTAATTCGTCAGAGACACAGTTGATCACACAGTCGCTATTGGCAAAGGATATTGATGTGTTTTTCGCGCTGCCTGATAATGTTATTTTTTCTTCCTTTGAGACGATCGTAAAAGCTTGCAATGATAAAAAAATTCCGGTGCTGACGAGTGAAGCAGGATTGGTGAGTCGCGGGGCATTGGCGAGCTTCGGAGCGGATATGTATCAATGGGGATACCAATCGGGAATACAGGCGGTGAAGTTGTTGAAGAGTGGTAGTAAAGAAGGGTTACAACCTGAGATAGTGAGGGTGAGAAAAAAGGTAATGAGTAAGAGAGTTGCGGAGAAGTTTAAGATTACGCCGGACAGCAGCTATACACTCGTTCCTTAGAAGTAACTTGTCAATTACAATGCAAACTTAATAGAACACAGATGAAACGGATTAAGGGGATTTTCGCTGATTTTTTTTCGAACGAAATAGGATCTTTAGAGCGATGAATGCGACATTTATACTTACGGCTTTATTGCAGGGGCTTGCATTTGCGGGACTTGGGTATGGTATTTATTTGTCGCTGCGCATTTTCAATATTCCGGATATTACTACTGACGGGAGCTATACTTTAGGCGGAGTGGTGACAGCCATTACGCTTACTTCGGGAATGCATCCTTTGCTTTCCATGTTTTTATCTATGGTGGCGGGAATGATGGCAGGTGTCTGCTCGGGACTTATCCACACTAAAATGAAAGTGAATGCGCTGCTCTCCGGCATCCTTGTCATGACAGCGCTCTATTCTGTCAATCTAATTCTACTAGGGCTACCCAATCTTCCCTTGATGGATACAGCATCCTTTTTAACGATCATCCCCTTTGGATCCGGGTTGGCGAAATCGATAATTAGTTTATGTTTATTTGTGGTCGTTCTTTTTTCCTTTTAGGCTATCTTCTCCGCACCGACTTTGGTATTGCGATGCGGGCGACAGGAAATAATGAAGGGATGGTGCGGCGATGGGGGTGAATGTGGACACCATGAAAATCATCGGACTGGCTTTCGCGAATGGTTGCATCGCGCTTAGTGGTTCACTTCTCACCCAATACCAGGGATTCGCCGATATCAACATGGGCATTGGCATCGTGATTTCGGGGCTGGGGGCCGTTATGATCGGTGAAACCATTTTTGGGAAGATTATTCAACGAAGTATTTACTATCATTTACTCGCCATTTGTATTGGCGGACTAACTTTCGATTGGTCATTGCAGGAGCATTATCGGCAGGAGCAAACCCGAACTATCTCCGGCTCATCACGGCTATGTTTGTATTACTCATCATCGCTGTCGGACAACTTCGCAAAAGAGAAAGCGCATGATCCAGCTCCAACATATCAGCAAGACCTTTCATCCCGGCGAAGCGATGCAGATAAAAGCATTGCAGGATGTTAGTTTAACCATTGGCAGTGGGGAATATGGTGGTGATAGGAGCCAACGGGAGCGGGAAATCAACGCTGCTGAACATAATAGCAGGCAGTTATGCACCTGATCAGGGAGAACTTTACTTTGATAAAATGGTTGTCAATACCATGCCTGAACACCGTCGCAGTCCTTATATTGCCCGGCTCTTTCAAAATCCATTACAGGGTACAGCACCGGATCTTAGTATTCTTGAAAATTTCCGCTTAGCGGCATTGCGTAGTAGCAGGAAAGGATTCACCATCGGTATTGAAAAACGATTTCGTAAACGCGTGGCCGATAGCATCAGCAGGTTGGGTATGGGACTGGAAAACAAACTAGAACAGAACATGGGAAAACTGAGTGGCGGACAACGACAGGCACTTACTCTTCTAATGAGCACCATGGATGAATGTCAAATTTTACTGATGGATGAACCCAGCGCCGCCCTGGATCCGCGAAGTGCTGAACTCATCATGCAACTCGTCGACCAATTGATAAAAGAAAAAAACTTTTCTGCCTTGCTGGTGACTCACCGGATGAAAGACTGCATACAATACGGCACAAGGGTGATTCACATGAAGGAAGGACGAATTGGCAAAGAGGTCAGCGCTACCGAAAAGCAAGAGTTACGGGTGGAAGAACTTTATGGTTGGTTTGATGGGTACTGAAAGATAATGATGATCCATTTTCCTGTCTGGTCCATCTCACTTTAAAAAGCCGGGAGACAACCCAGTCATCGCATCCGGAATCACTGAAAAACACTTTAGCGAAGTGGTAAAATAATATATTTGCATCAGTAATCTAATAACATCAAATCTAAACCCATGTCTGATTCACCCATTCACTCTTCTAAAGCCCCTGAACCGGTAGGACTTTATCCGCATGCCCGTCGTGTGGGTGATCTTTTATTTTTATCGGGTGTCGGACCAAGGGAGCGAGGCACGAAGAAAATTCCCGGCGTTGAACTGGATGAACAAGGGAATATTATCTCCTATGATATCGAAGCCCAATGCCATTCTGTTTTTCGAAATATCAAATACATCCTTGAAGATGCCGGCAGCAGTTGGGATAAAATAGTTGACGTCACCGTATTTTTAACCAATATGAAGGACGATTTCAAAACCTACAACCGCATCTACGCGGAGTACTTTAAAGACAACCAACCTTGCCGCACAACTGTAGAAATTAATTGTCTGCCGACTCCGATTGGTATTGAATTGAAGGTGATTGCTACTGTTTAAATCAGCATTTTTTTCTGCTTATAAAAAATCAATCTTTTCCCGCGGATTTTCGTGGATTACTACTCCGTAAATACCTTAAAAACCACCTCCAACTCCCAATTCGAACGTAGCGTGAGAGCCTCCTGATACATCCATACCGGCTCGGGTTGGCGGCGTTTTCCATAATTGCCATAGGTCCAGCGTCCGTCGTGATTGATGTCTTCAATGATGCGCAAGCGGATGGAGCCGGGTGTCAGATAAGCAAAGGTATGAAGTGAATCTACTGAAGTTTTCACTTCGCGCAAGAGTTCATACTTTTCATTTAAGAGTTGAAGGATATAATTTTTACCATTTACTAAACCTTCTGTCTTCACGCTGAGGATCGCTGTACTCTCAGGTCCGGGAACCAGGAACTCATTTTTGGTGGTGTCGTTGCTGTAATCGTAAATATCCTTGATCGTTCCGGGATACATTACTACCTTATATCGTTTTCCACTTTGCCAGGGATAGGTGATACTGAAATATCCTCTCAATGAATCTATGATGACCAATGGTACAGAAACAGCCTTCGCACTATCCTCCACAATCTCTGCTGAATCATTCATTGCCTGAAGGGGATGATTTGTATTGAGGATCAAAGGAGATTCCGGTCCAAATCCGGTGGGAGACTGACGGAGGAAAATACGCAGACGGTCTGCTCCTTCCTTACTGCCTTTTGCGGGAGCCAATGACATCATCACGGTATCGACAAACTGTCCGGCATTATAAATCAACAACGACAATGAATCTTTACTTTTATCGGGTTGACAGAGGTATAAAGAATCCTTAAATGCGCTTTGATAAAATCTTCCCTCCCACTTTTTCCCTGAAAAATCTACTATTTCAATGGAGTCAAGTGGTTTATTAAAAGATATCAGGGCGCAGTGTCGATCCATCACCGAAGGTTTCAATAAACGAATACCTGCAGGTTCTAATGTGGAAATTTTCAGTTGCGAATATTGAAGTCCGGGCAAAGTAATAAGCTGCTCCTGAAAGGCCAATCCCTCATCAGAAGGATTATCGCATTTATAATTGTTATTCTTATCATCTACAGCGAACACTTTGTATTCCCCGGGAGGCATATTGCTGACTTTGAACTCACCGTTCTCATTGGTTCTTGCAAAATAGTCGGGGCGATTTTTAAACACCATGGAATCGGGTAACTCGTCCTTCCATTTTCGGTATATCAACGCCGTTATATTCTTTACGCCCGTCAATACCGCTGCATCTTTCACCACTCCTTCCAATGTCAGCGAATCCAGATATCCACCGGTAGAAAAAACATATTGGAAATCCACTAATGGATTGGATTCATGCACATCCACTATAGCTTTTCCAAAACTAATGGTGTACGTAGTATTCTGCAGCAAACTATCCGGTAAGGTGATCACAATCGATTTTTTCGAGACCTTCACCTCCGGCATTTTGCTTGTTAAGGGAGAGATGAGCAACTGCCCGGGCAAATCTACCAACTGCACATATTCATCGAAATAGAGGCGGATTTCCTTACTGTTAAAATTTACTGTTTTATCAGCAGGAACAGCAACAAGAAGTTGTGGGGGTTTCACATCTTTATCACCGCCCGTCGGCGTCACGCGGTTGGCGCATGCGCTGATAAGCAGCAGCAGGAAGAAATGAAATATCCTTTTCAACGTGCAGGTGCTTTAGCAAGAAGTTCACTTATGATACCGGTTACTTTTCCAAGTGCTACGGCATCCGTTTCATCAAAATCAGCAAGGCGATCACTGTCCACATCGAGCACCATCACTACTTTATCGTTACTAAAAACCGGCAAAACAATCTCCGACTTCGACAAGGAACTACAGGCGATATGTCCGGGAAATTGATCTACATCGGGAACAACGATCGTCCTCCCCTCCTTCCAGGCAATTCCGCAAACACCTTTTCCGTAGGCAATACGTGTACAAGCCAGTGGACCCTGAAACGGCCCCAACACCAACTCCTCTGCTCTGACGAAATAAACGCCAATCCATAAAAAGCCCATGGCCTCCTTCAATGCAGCCATTAAGTTACCGAGATTCGCTATCAAATCGGATTCATCCTCTACCAGATGATGCAATTGAGGCAACAACAATTCATACCGCTCCTTTCTGGAAGCAGTGGATAAAGGAAGGTCAATGGATTCAGCCATGCAGCCACAAAGAGAATCGCTCTTCAGCCTCGGGCAAACGCAATGGTCACAATACTTACCCTCACTCCCGGTATCCTGACCAACTCCTCAGCTGCAGACACCAGCGTAGAACCTGTTGTGATCACATCGTCGACCAGAATGATGTTTTTCCCTTCTAATGCCTTCATATCCTGCACTTCAAATACACTCGATACATTCTGTGAACGCTCAAATCTGCTCTTACGGGTTTGCGTGGATGTGTTCTTTCGTCGCTGAAGGCATTCTCCAGATGCGGAATTCGAAGCACTTGCGCCAGTCCCCGACCGAAACTCGCCGCCTGATTGTATCCTCTCAAGCGCTGTTTGTTGGGATGCAGCGGAATGGGAACCACCACCTGAGCGGAAGAATACATTGTTGCCCCATGCAGTTGATGGGCACATAATTGTCCCATTTTCACTCCGATATCCGGACGGTTCTTGTATTTGAGATGATGTATCAAACGCTGCATCTTACCCCCTTTGCTGAAGTGACAATAAGCCATCGCCGCGGCAACCGGCACCTTACCCCAGAATTGTTTCATCACCGGATTCTCCGGATCTTTCTCAAAACCAGTCACCGGCATGGTCAGCAAACAGCCAATACATAATCCTTCTTCTCCTCTCACCAAATGTCCTTCACAACCGGCGCAAAGGTTGGGAAAGAAGAAGTCGAGTAAGTCAATAGCCAGTGTTTTTAAAAACATGATTAAAGTTTAATGTGTCCTTGCCTGAATTAGGTTGACTTTTTTAGTTTAATGGTTTCCTTTAAGTGATCACCCCTCTCCCCTAGTGAGCGTAGTGAACGATCCTACCAGCGCAATGAATGAACTTTCAGTGAATCGACTTGCCGTTTTCTACCTAATTATTTCTGTACATAACTTTCAATATTCAACCCCTTCAGGGTTGGATCCGCCTGATGATCTGTAACTCCGGGTTGCACCCGGAGGTTACCCTGTTGAACCCCTTCAGGGTTCTCTATCCAACGAAATCATCCAATCGATTTGTCTCTCTCTTTTACCGAACAGTTGCTGCAATTTAGTTGAATTCATTTTTGATTTTGACGAGAGAACGATCCTCCCCGCCTCCCAGTGATCTCGTCAGATTCCTAGCATCGAAGATGAAATGAAAAATGACGAGAGAACGATCCTACCAGCGCATTGAATGAACTTTCAGTGAATCGACTCGCCGTTTTCTACCTAATTATTTCTGTACATAACATTTCAATATTCAACCCTTCAGGTGGGGCTTTGGATGTTCTGTAACTCCGGGTTGCACCCGGAGTTACCCCCTGTTGAACCCCTTCAGGGTTCTCTATCCAACGAAATTCTCTAATCAACTTTGTCTCTTCTTTTCAAAGAAAAGTTGCTGCAGTTTAGTTGAATTCCCTCTTATATTGAACCCCTTCAGGCTTCTGAGTCCAACGAAATCATCCAATCAACTTGGCCTCTTCGTTTCACCGAACAGTTGCTGCAGTTTAGTTGAATTCCTTTTTGTCATGACATAAGAATTATCCTCCCTAGTGAACGCAGAGAACGATCCTCCCTTCCTCCCAGTGAACGTAGAGAACGATCCTTCGGCGAAAATACAATTGATAAAACGATTACTCGTCAGCTAAACGAATACAAATGCTTAACGTAAAAATGATGGTATTGAAATGAAGTTGAAAAACTACTTGAATGTCCAATATTACCCGGATAACAACTCTGATTTTATCAAAAACAGGTTCACCTACACCTCCTGCTCCCCATCCTGAAACTCGACCCAATCTTCGGGTGGACGGGTGTTGGGATAACGAATGAAATGGATTTGCTTTACGAGACCCATCAAGGCAGCTCGCAACTCACTTATATTTATTTTTTGAGCAGCTGAAATAAAAATAGAAGGATATGCACCCCGTGCCATCCAGGATCTTTTCAAATCATCCAGACTGCGATGTTCAGGCCCCGGTTCGGTCAAATCATCTTCATCTCTCACCGTGTATTTGAACGCATCAATTTTATTAAACACTAAAAGTATAGGTTTGTCGAGTACACCCAGATCATTGAGCGTTTCATTGACCACATGAATATGCTGCTCGAAGTTCGGGTGTGAGATATCGACGACGTGTACAAGAATATCTGCCTCGCGCACTTCATCTAAAGTCGACTTGAACGATTCTACGAGATCATGAGGAAGCTTACGAATGAAACCTACCGTATCGGAAAGCAGGAAGGGAATGTTTTCGATCACCACTTTGCGCACCGTTGTATCTAAGGTGGCGAATAATTTATTCTCAGCGAAAACATCACTTTTGCTAAGTAAATTCATAAGGGTACTCTTGCCTACATTGGTATAACCCACGAGAGCAACACGTACGACTTCGCTTCTTCTTTTCGTTGTGTACTGTTCTGCTTATCAATTTCGGCCAGGCGTTCTCTTAAGCGGGCCAGCTTTTCACGAATCACGCGTCGATCGGTTTCAATCTCCGATTCTCCGGGACCTCTCATACCGATACCTCCCTGCTGTTTCTCCAAATGGGTCCACATCCGAGTAAGACGGGGAAGCATGTACCGGTATTGCGCCAGTTCAACCTGTACTTTAGACTGAGCCGTGCGTGCACGTTTCGCAAAAATATCCAGAATCAGATTGGTCCGGTCAATCACACGACAACCTATAATCTTCTCTATATTGCGTATCTGCGATGGCGTTAGTTCATCATCAAAAATGGCAATCTGGATATCATTCGCCTTCACGAAAGCGATGATCTCTTCCATCTTCCCCTTTCCTACAAAAGTACGGGTATCGGCATGATCCAGCTTTTGGGTAAAACGTTTTACTGTAATCGCTCCGGCTGTTTCAGCGAGGAAGGCCAATTCCTCCAGGTATTCATTCACCTGATCCATATCCTGCTGTCGGGTAGCAAGACCTATCAGGATGACACGTTCAGGAATTATAGCCAGGTCATGTGGTGTGTTCGACAATTGTACTTAATTTATTTCAGTAAAATTAATTCTAAACTCAGGAATGATATTAAAACCAACCACGTCCCATCCCTACTTCACGGAAAGGCCATGGGATCGAAATCAGTATGAGGAGTAATCCAATGGTAAAATAGAGCGCTTGCGCTTTAAATTTTGCCTGATCTCCCACTGCTTTCTTGGCTTTAATATGTCCGACAGTAAGTATAGCGATGGCAATCACCATCAAACTGATATGTTCAACCGCCCAGAATCGGGATTCTCCATTTTTCATTGCAGCCCCCATATCTTTCAGCGCATTTTGAACTGTAGGACTAATCACATACAAAAACCCGCCTAATATCAGCTGAAGGTGAGCAGTAATCATGGTAAACAAGGATAATTTTCTATCGCCGGATTCGAATTTTTTTCCACCACTCCTACCCTGGAAGGCTTTAACTATAACGGTAATCAGGAGGAGAAGTAATACCCAGCGCAAGAGGCTATGGAAGTGAAGTAGTCCTATGAACATATTTAATGGTTTGATCGCAAATTTACAAAAAATCTCTTCTCTTTTCGTTTCTAGGCATCGAAATTTCATAATAATCTGCTCATTTAAAAAGCCATAAACCCATCTTCCTGATAAAGCGCCAGTATCAGTTTGACAATCTCATGACCGGCATATGGAATAATCCTATTGGCTGCATCGTTAAGGGGTTAACACCTAACAAATAAACGTATGAAACACTTCCGAAAAAACTGGGACAACCCCATCTCCCAGGAACGCCTCGAATTGGTATTCAACAATAGAAACCATGATTATGGCGCCTACGTGATCCGAAGAGATTATAATCAGGCTGTACTGAAGGCGTTTTTCGCAACAGCCCTCTTACTGATGACCATTCTCTCGCTGCCGGCAATCATCAACTACTTTCAACCGGTCAAAAAACTCATTATTGAACCACCTGTGGAGGGGAAATTTGATCTTACAGATGTTGTGTTACCGGAAAAAATTATTCCCCCGGTTAATAAAATAGAAGCCTTGTTTAAAAAACCAAGCGGACCTACTCAACAATTTACCAACCTTATTGTAACGGATAAGGATAGCCTGGAAAATATGCTGACGCAGGAAGAGTTACTCAAGACTGCGCTCGCGACAAAAACCAATAAATCCGATTCTGCTACCATCAAAGAAGAACTTCCGGATCCGGAACCTACTAATAACGGGGGAACCAATAAAGTACATTCATGGGTAGAGGAAATGCCGAATTTTCCCGGTGGAGAAGCAGCAATGCTAAAGTACTTGTCTACAAATATCCATTATCCAGCCATTGCAAGAGAAGAAAATATCACCGGCATTGTTTACATCAGCTTCGTTGTTGACAGAAATGGCGAAATTGACAATATCCAAATGGTAAAAGGAATTGGAGGCGGATGTGAAGAAGAGGCAATTCGCGTGATAAAAAAGATGCCGCAGTGGAAACCGGGAAAACAAAACGGACGAGCGGTAAATGTTCAGTACATGCTTCCTGTAGCTTTTCGAATTAAATAGTATTTAAAAATTTAGTGTAAAAGGAGAGCCCGGGCATAATAAAGCCGGGCTCTTCATTTTTGAATACAAAAGCTTTCCATGGCGTTTCGACGATTATTCTCTTCTTAAATCTTCTACAACAGGATGTGCTTGTCGTTTAAAATCAAGACTTTGTCTAATATTTCATGGAGATCAAATTAAAAATCTAATTTTGGAATACTAAACCATTAAAATGCCATTTAACAAATACATCCTTCCTCTCGCAGCTATTTTCCTCTTCCATAGCTGTAAAACAAGTAAAAATACAGGGACAGAAGTTCGAAATCTTCCTGAAATCACTGTAGTTCCGGGAGAAGAATACATTCCGCAATACATGGGATCTTATCCTAAAACTTATGATTTGCTACATACCGCCCTTGATGTGCGTTTTGACTGGACGAAACGTTATTTGCTAGGAAAGGCAACACTCACAATGCGCCCTCATTTCTACCCCGGCGATTATGTATGGTTAAATGCACGAGGATGGATATAAATAAAGTAGCGCTCCTGCAAAATAATGATACCATTGGGCTCACTTTTGAATATGCCCATGATAGTCTCAAAGTAAATCTGAATAAAACATATACTTTATCAGAAGCTTTCGAATTTTTATTGACTATGTTGCTAAACCGGATGAATTAAAAGATCTCGGTGGTAGTGCTGCCATCAGCAGTGATAAAGGTCTTTATTTCATCAATTCCGAAGGCAAAGAGAAGAATAAGCCGATGCAAATCTGGACGCAAGGCGAGACACAGGCGAACTCCGTATGGTTTCCGACGATAGAAGCGACCAATCAAAAAATGACGCAGGAAATCAAAATTACCATTGACAGTATCTATACAACTTTGTCGAATGGATTATTGGTGCAAAGCAAGAAGAATACTGACGGGACCAGAACCGACACTTGGAAACAGGATTTACCACATGCACCCTACCTTGTTATGATGGCCATTGGAAAATACGCCATTGTGAAAGATACCTGGAAAGGAAAAGAAGTCAGCTATTATGTAGAACCAAAATATGAAAAGGTAGCTCGTAAGATTTTTGGAAATACACCTGAGATGATCACCTTCTTTTCCAAAATTACGGGAGTGGAATATCCATGGGCGAAATACAATCAGGTGGTGGTGAGAGATTATGTAAGTGGAGCGATGGAGAATACTACAGCTACTGTACACGGCGAGTTTCTGCAACAAGATGAAAGGGAACTGTTGGATGGCACGAATGAAGATGTGATCTCCCACGAACTCTTCCACCAATGGTTTGGAGATTATGTCACTTGTGAGTCGTGGGCCAATATTGCGCTGAATGAATCCTTTGCTACCTATGGTGAATATTTATGGAACGAATATAAATATGGTAGAGATGATGCTGACATTTACCGGCTTTATGATCTCAATGCTTATCTGAGAGAATCGAAAACAAAGAAGGAGAATCTCATCCGTTTCTACTATGAAAAAAGAGAAGACCTGTTCGACAGACATTCCTATCAAAAGGGAGGAACTATTCTTCATATGTTGAGGAAACAGGTTGGAGATGATGCCTTCTATGCTGCTTTGAAATTATATCTGGAGACGAATAAGTACAAAGCAGTAGAGGCACATCAGTTGCGCATCGCTTTTGAGGAAATTACCGGCGAAGATTTGAACTGGTTTTTCAATCAATGGTTTTATGACAAAGGTCATCCTATCCTCGAAATGAATTATCAGTACAATGAATCTACAAAAACTGCGTCCGTCACCATCAAACAAATGCAAGACCTGAATGAAAGTCCGGTTTTTCGCATTCCTGTTGCTGTGGATATTTATAAAGGCAATGAAATTAAAAGACATGCTATTGTCATCAGCAAACAAGAGGAAACTTTTTACTTCGAAAGTGCCACGAAGCCTGATTTAATCAATGTGGATGCTGAGAAAATGATCACAGGCGTTCGCAATGATAAGCATAGCAATGAGGAGTGGATGACCATGTATCGCAAGGGGCCACTTTTTCAGGATCGCATGGATGCATTACTGGCGATTACTACAGATTATAAAGCAGGGAGTCAGGGTTCTGAAATTGTACTGGAAGCATTAAAAGATAAAAACCGACGCATTCGCGAAGTAGCGATCAACAAGATTGAAGCGTGGACCAACTCCGACCGCAAGGAGGAAGTGAAAAAAATGTTGATGTCCATTGGCAGAAAAGATAAATATGCTGAAGTACGTGAAGCTGCCATCTCCGCACTTGACAATCATTACAAGGACGAGGATCTTATCTCCTATTTTAAAAACACGATCTCAGATAGTTCCTTCTCGGTCATGTCATCATCTCTTCAGGCGCTGGCAGAAAGAGATAAAGATGGAGCATTACTCATCGGCTCCGAATTAGAAAACAGCGATCACGAGCAAGTGTACAGGATTCTCGGCTCCCTCTATGCAAAGCATGGTAATGACACCCATTTTAATTATATGAACAAAGCGCTTGACAATAGCACAGGTGTTGGAGCCTACTCTCAACTGAAACAATTTGGCAAATTCATGCAGCGTTGTAAGGATAAAAATAATATTGAGAAAGGATTAAAAATTATTCATCAATATGGCAAAACAGAGGAACCCTGGATAATAAGATTGGCGGCTGTTCAATCGCTTGCTGAATATGGGAATTTCAGTTTTGAACAAGCCACCGTTGCAGCAAAAGCAAATGACAAAACTTCCGAACAAAACTGGAATGCTTACGGTGAAATAGCAGCGAAATATCTGGACGAACTCAAGAAGAATGAGAAGAATGAGATGCTGTTAAAAATTTACAATCCCAAAAAAAATGATTGACCGGCAACAAACCTTCTCCTGCAGTTATGATAAGTTTTCAAAAATTATCACTTTTCTTCTTATTGCATTCACTCTTTCAACATTTATTTTGTCAGGATCAGAATTATTTAATTTCCATGAAAACCAATTATTGGTTGGATTATTAACGGGGGTGCCCATGGTCATTTTATTGATCGTTACTTTCGGTTATTCGCCCCGAGGGTATAAAATTGAAAATAAAGATATCGTGGTGTGCAGATATTTTGGGGATAAAATCATTAAAGCCGAAAGCATTAAATCAATACGCATACCTACTGAGAAAGAAATGAACTGGCCCCTGCGCAAATTTGGAAACGGTGGTTTATTTGGATACACCGGACATTTTTACACTAAACATATCGGTAACATGTTATGGTATTGCAGCAGAAAAGATCGCTTCATTCTTATTGAAAGAAAAAAAGACAAACCTTGCGTCGTTAGTCCGGATGACAATGAGGATTTTTTAAGAGCCTATAATTCCCGGAGCTAATCTACACTCCAGGTATTGTAATAATTTTACAGAGCAGTAGTATTATTTTCAGCGGATTTACTTCACTTAAGAATAACCAAAATAAGGTTGTCAAACCACAAAGTAGTTATACACCCACCCTCCCACCAGGAGCAAAAACATCAACTCCATCACCCATGCCTTCTTACCGGACATGAAATAATAGGAGAGATAAACAGAAAAAGGGATAGCCAGTGTATTGAAGCGAAACAACAATTCATCGCGCGAGACCAGTACCGACAAAAGACAAACGGGAATCATTAAAACCAATAACTGTTGAACGAGTCGGGCTTTGGTAACATTTTTATAATAGTTGGTCTGCAAACGCAGCATGGAAAGAATGAAATATATCCCCACAAGAGAAATACTTAATGTATATTCCACATTAAAAAAATGACTGAGGTCGATTTGTCTTTTAATGCCGGAGATAAAGACGCGTTCATAAAAAGACAAGAGTTCATCATTCAGGAAGTAATATAAAAAGGCAAAAAAGAATGGGAGAAACATACCCATAATTCCCGCCATCCATTCCCGCCATGAAAACGGACGCAAAATAATCATGCAGAGAAAATAGAATATGAATAGAATTACCGCGGGCAAATAGAACAAAGCAGATAAGGAGAGTAAGAAAGCGCTATCAAACGCAAGTGACAAGGGCGAAGGATTCTTGTACAGTGAAAACAAACGATCCAATACAAAAATGAGAATACTGTTGACAAAGAGTAGCGGATGCATCCAAAGAAATGGCGGAAGCAAGCCGGCCATGAAGAGATACAGAAGTGAAGGCAACCAGGTTGACTTATAGAGCACCTCATGTTTATTTAGAACCAGGTTCAGATGAAAAGCCTGGGTGGTGACCAAAATAAAACCCAAAAATAGTCCGGCCCAATCCGGCAAAAAGCTAAGCGCATAGGTTATCAAGTCATAAAGTGGCATTCCATTGGGCTCGACAACACGATAACTAACTGATTTAGAGATGATCCACATACCTGCAGATAAAATAACCAGCAATATCAGCGGGAAAAGGCGTGAAGTTTTGAAAGCGCGGATCAGCATCTAAATAATTTGTTGGGTGTATTTTTTAACTAATTTTGTGGCAAATTAAATGAAAATATGACCGCTATCTTCAACGGAATCGCGAAAGCTTCAGAATCCATCTTCTCCATCCTTCCACATATCGGAAATCTGACCAACTGGTTTTTCGGTATTTCTATCACAATTGGAGTAATTTATTGGTTATGGTATGATGCGAATGTAAGACGTGGTGGAGTCAACTACATGTCAAAGAAAGGATAAAATCCTGAAAATAATTCACAGAAAAGAGCTTTATCTGAAAAGATACTGCTCTTTTTTGTTTCTATACTTGTGCAATTCCTATTTTTAGCATTCTCAAGGGAAAGTTTAAATGCTATTTAACTCACTTCAGTTTCTCGTTTACTTCATTTTCGTAACTACGTGTTACTTTGTCATCCCACACCGTAACAGATGGATTCTTCTTCTGTCAGCGAGTTGCTTTTTTTACATGGCATTTATTCCTGAGTATATATTTATTCTCGCCTTTACGATTGTCATTGATTACTTTGCCGGAATCTTCATTGAAAAATCTCAAGGGCGACAGCGAAAGCGGTTTCTTGTTTTAAGTCTGGTAGCCAATATTGGTGTTCTTGCCATTTTCAAGTATTACAACTTTTTTATTGGACAAATTAATTCTCTTTTTCAGGATTCCAATCAAACGGTATTGCTTCCGGCACTGAGCATTCTCCTACCTATTGGTTTATCATTTCATACTTTTCAGGCCATGAGTTATACGATTGAGGTATACAGAAGGCATCAAAAGGCAGAACGGCATTTCGGAATATATGCATTATATGTCATGTTCTATCCTCAATTGGTAGCAGGACCCATTGAGCGACCCTCAAAATCTACTGCATCAATTTTACGAGAAACACCACTTTGATTTTGAAAGATTCAAAAGTGGAATAAGTCTTATCCTCTTTGGACTTTTTAAGAAAGTGGTGATTGCCGATCGATTGTCGATGGCTGTTGATGTGGCGTATGGTGATCCGGCGCAGCAAAGCGGCACATCCTTATTAATAGCCACATTCTTTTATGCCTTTCAGATTTACTGTGATTTTTCAGGGTATGCAGATATCGCCATTGGCTCGGCAAGGATCATGGGATTTAAACTTATGGAGAATTTCAGAAACCCCTATTTTTCCGCTTCTATTGCAGAGTTTTGGAGAAGATGGCATATTTCATTGTCGACCTGGTTCAAAGATTACTTGTATTTTTCATTGGGAGGCAATAAAGTTTCAATGGGAAAACATTTGCGAAACCTCCTCATCGTTTTCGCAATTAGCGGTATATGGCATGGTGCGAATTATACATTTCTAGCATGGGGAATCTTGCATGGACTCTTCCTTTGCATGGCTGTCGTTAAAAACAAACTTATCGGCCGCATGGGCATTGAGCGTTCCACCTCTTCATTTCTTCAGCCTATCTCTATCCTGATTACTTTCACACTGGTCTGTTTGAGCTGGGTATTGTTTCGTGCCAAGAGTATTGAAGATGCGGGAATAATTTATTCGAAACTCCATTCTATTTCGACGACTGATGTGATAACGCTTGGCTTGCATTCAAATGAAATATATTTTTCTTACTATTGATCTTTCTTTTGGCTATAAAAGATAATTATCTTCCTTCCCCATCCATGAGGAACAATTATGCTTTCTTCATTTCAAATTTTATCCTGCTGTTACTCTGCTATTTCTTTGGTGTCTTCAATTTACAACAATTTATCTATTTCCAGTTCTAGCCATGAAAAAAACCATTGCACTAATCACTATTCTTCTCTCCGGCTTAGTTTACTATGGAAGTAACAACCCCAATATTACCGAGACATTTACCTCTTATCGAACCGGTGGTCTGTTTAATGTTGCTCATCGGGGATTGGGTGATTTGTATAATATGAGTTTCCTGTCTGCATACAATATGCCACTGGAATACAACCTCAGGAAAGTGGAATCAAAAGAGAAGGAAATTCGCCTATTTCTCTTCTGCGACAGCTATCTCATCAGTCACGTTGAAAAAGAACATTTTTATGGGACAGACTCCCTGATTAAAATAAAATGGTGGGACAATGCCTCCTATCAGACTATTGAAAAGCTGGACGCTTCAAAAAAGAACATACTTCTAATTGAAATGTCAGAACGGTTTGTGAGAGATGCCTGTGTGGATTTGGGATTAATGACGGCACCATTAACATTCGGGTCTGATTTGGAACAGCAACAAGAAGTCGATAATTCTCCTGATGAAAAAAAAGATGGAAATGCATTCCTGAATGATCATTTCTTCAATCCAAATATCAATTCAAATTTAGAACTGAATCTGTTCAGCTACAAAATATTTAATCCCATTAAAGAAATTAAAGGCGATATCAATTATAAATTCTTTCATAGAACTAATAAAGATGTATTTGTAGATGAACAAAACCACTTTCTCTATTTTAAGCCAACGGTAAGCGGTGACCATAAAACAAATGCCTTCTTTCCGATGGACAGTGCGGAATTCTCTCAAATAGTTATCACTTTAAACAAAACCAAGGAACATTATAAGAAGCATGGTTTTGATGAAGTATATTTCTCCTTTGTGCCAAATCCCGTAAGCGTTGTGAATCCCGACTTGGGGGCATACAATCAGCTTATGCCATTTTTAAGCAATGTTGATAGTTCTCTATTTAAAAAGATCGACGTATATACCCTCTTCAAAAGCAACCCCAAAAAGTATTATGCACCTAACGATACACATTGGAATTCCACAGGATTACAAACCTGGCTTGATGTAACCAATACCGAATTGAAGAGAATACTTGAGAAGCATTCGGGTAAATCCTTATGAATAATTTACAAAAGGGTTATCTGAAATACATCAGCTTCGTAACGCAGGTATTTTCTCCGGTGGCGTCGGATGAAAAAACAAGATAGACACCCGTGCTCACTTTACCTCCCTGCAAATTCCGGCCATCCCATATGGCCTGTGATCCAAGTGCTGATGACTGATACACGAGACCACCATTGATATCAGTGATTTTAAAAACGCCATTGGGCACTACTCCTTTAATTGCTACCGGTCCATCGTATTCTTTCTTCACGGGGTTGGGATAAACCAACACATCTTCACAACCCACTATCAGTTCCCCTGCATCCAGCGCATCTCCCTGATAACTCATGAGGCCTTTGTCGGTCCCTACATATACCTGACCGGATTTACCATCAATGGCAAGAGACGTAATATTATTTGAAAACAGCGGACTATTCTCCGTCGTAAAATGCAAAACCTGCTTCTGACCATCGGCAGTAAAAAGGTAGAGGCCACCATTCTCTGTTCCAATCCATTTGCGATTCGCGCCATCTACAGCAATGGCAGTCACTGTTTCCGCTGCGAGAAGGTATTGATAGGAATTATCCTGACGAATCAATATCTGTTGGGGTGTAGCGGATGGGGGATAAAATACATAGACACCCCCTTCTGTCCCTGCCCAGATCGTTCCTTCTTTATCCATCGCCATACAACGCACCCTGTTCGAGCCGAACTCAGCAATTTCAAACTGATCATCACTGGTATTATCGATTGTAAAATTTGGATTAAAAATAAGAATCCCTTCCTTGCCACCGGTATTTTCAAAAACGGTCAACCATATAAACCCATTGTTGTCCACAAGCACATCTCCTGTTAATGAGTAACTATTAATGGCTCCTAAAAACGAAAAAGATTTCCAGGTGCCGTCATTCTTCAACACTTTCAGCACATTTGCCACTCCCGCATTCGACACCCAGAGATTTCTATCTCTATCGAGGGCGATACCATGCACACGACACTGCGGTAAATTCCCCACCTGTCCCTGCAGAGGTGAATTGGATGTATCATAATGAGCGACGACCTGATCATTTTTAAACTCAAACAAACCTGAACCTGCCGACCCGATAAAAAGATGATTCTTATCGGAAGGATCAACAGCCAGACTTAAATTATCATATAAATTATACTGGAAGATAAATGGAGTTTGAGCCGCCTTCCCATCAAAAGAAACCCATGCACCCGAATTAAACTTTGAGAAACCATCGTACTGAAACCCATTTCGCCATCCGCGGGTACGTGGACCATGCATGACCCAAAGCATTCCATCGACCACCTGCATCGCTGTGATTCTGGAAGAATTAGGTCCGACAGGGAGAAATTTCTCATATCCACTAACGTTAACACTTAACAGTCCCCGGGTTCTCGCCGCCAGCCATACCTCACCAGCAGCATCTTCTATGCCATCACTAAAGTCAGGATTCGGGATGAACGTTCCATCAATTAACTTGATCCGCACGAGTGCGTTGTCATAAACGCTCAATGCTGTAGCTTCGGTAACATACAATCGTCCATTATCAGTGAAAACATTTCGCTTTACCTGTGGTTGCTGTAATTCTACCGGAAGACCCAAGCCCCATGCACCATTCCAGGCAAGCATTGTATCTCCGGTTGTTTTACTATAGTTGACAAAAAGAATAGTATTAAAAATTTCAGCCTGATTAAAACTACCTACATTTCCTGTATCACTAATGATTTTCGTCCATGCACTGTAGTTAGACAGCAGCGGATCATTAATGGCTGCTCTGTACACTCCATCTTCTGCAGCAGCATACAACCAACTCGCGTCAGCAGCTACGTCCAGCACTTCCGGCGCGGCACTTGCATTTGAAATATAATATGTATCCTTTATTTCTTTTCTTTCGAGATCGATGACCACGATACCAAAACCACAGGAGAGATAAACATAACGACCATCAATACTCACTTTATTGATCACCTTTCCGCCGGGAATATTTTTTCGCTTAATATCACTCATATTCAACATGTGGTCATCGTCATACAGCAAATCAATATTGGTATTGTTATAAGCAATGATTAAGACTTTATACTGTTTACTATAAGCGATCGTACGAATTCCAAAATCATTTAATCCGGATAATCTGGAAAAACGGACCAGGCTTTGATCACTTTTCTGATAAGCAAACAGACCATCATCAGTGGCGCAGTATACCCGGGTATCAGAAACCGCTACCCCTTTTCCGGCGAGGTAAGGAAGGTGTTCCTGCCAATTACCAATTGCAAAAGGCTGGGAAGAAGTGGTAAATCGCGTCAGAAACAGGACGATAACGAATAGTGTAAATCGGTTCATATAAGTCTTGGAGCTAAGATAACTCCCGGATTGGTCAATTATTGCAAGCCAAAGATCATAAAATGAGAGATAACTTATAGCGGAAACCGATGGATGATCCATCGAATCCTGCTAAATTCGTAGCCTTAAAGAAAAATCTTTATGCTTAGAACACATACTTGCGGAGAATTACGAATTAGCGATACCGGCAACCGGGTTACACTTTGTGGATGGGTTCAGCGGTCCAGAGATCTGGGAGGCATGACTTTCATTGATTTACGTGATCGTTACGGCCTTACCCAATTGGCTTTTAACATGGAAACCAACCCGGTGATTTGTGAAGCCGCCCGTAAGCTAGGCCGCGAATATGTCATCAAAATACAAGGAATCGTCAAAGAGCGGGAGAGTAAAAATGCCAAAATGCCGACCGGAGACATTGAAATAATTGTTGATGAGGTAGAAGTCCTGAACATTGCCTCTACGCCCCCTTTTACTATTGAAGACCAAACGGATGGAGGTGATGACTTGCGGATGAAATACCGTTATCTGGATTTGCGCCGAAACAATGTGCGCGCCAATCTGGAACTTCGCCACCGGATGGCAATAGAAACACGAAACTACCTCGACAAACAGAATTTTCTGGAAGTGGAGACGCCGGTTCTCATCAAATCAACGCCGGAGGGAGCCAGGGATTTTGTGGTACCCTCACGTATGAATCAGGGACAGTTTTACGCACTTCCACAATCTCCTCAAACGTTTAAGCAGCTATTGATGGTAGCAGGTTTCGATCGCTATTACCAAATTGTAAAATGTTTTCGTGATGAAGACTTACGCGCTGACCGCCAACCGGAGTTTACACAAATTGATTGTGAGATGAGTTTCATTGAAAGAGAGGATATTTTGAATACATTCGAAGGACTGGTGCGTCATCTTTTCAAAACGGTAAAAGGCATTGATTTGGGCGAGTTGCCGAGGATGAGTTACGCCGACGCCATGAAATATTATGGATGTGACAAGCCGGACACGCGTTTTGAAATGCGTTTTTGCGAAATGAATGATCTTGTAAAAGGAAAAGGCTTCAAGGTTTTTGATGATGCAGAGTTGGTAGTGGGAATATGTGCAAAAGGCTGTTCGGAATACACCCGCAAGCAGACCGATGAGTTAACAGATTTTGTAAAGAAGCCCCAGGTAGGAGCTAACGGTCTCGTATATGCTAAAATCGGAGCTGACGGAAGCATTAAATCCAGTGTAGATAAATTTTACGATCCGGAAGTCCTTAAGAAATGGGCGGAAGCGATGGGAGCAGAACCGGGAGACCTTTTGTTAATCCTTGCCGGCGAAGCCAATAAAACAAGGAAAGCTTTAAGTGAACTACGACTGGAGATGGGTACGCGTCTTGGACTAAGAAACAAAGACAACTTCCAATGTTTATGGGTCTTAGATTTTCCTTTGCTCGAGTATGGAGAAGAAGTAGGCAGATGGTTTGCCATGCACCATCCGTTCACTAGTCCATTAGCCGAAGATATTGCATTACTGGAAAGTAATCCCGGGAAAGTCAGAGCCAACGCCTATGACATGGTGATCAACGGTGTTGAAGTGGGTGGTGGAAGTATTCGGATTTTTAACAAAGACCTGCAGAAAAAAATGTTCCGCATTCTCGGGTTTAGCGATGAAGATGCACAGGCACAATTTGGATTTTTAATGAACGCGTTTGAATTCGGGGCACCACCACATGGAGGAATTGCATTTGGTTTCGATCGGTTATGTTCATTATTCGGAGGAGCGGAAGGCATCAGGGATTTCATTGCCTTTCCAAAAAACAATTCCGGAAGAGATGTAATGATTGATGCCCCATCGGTCATACATGCGGAACAATTAAAGGAATTGGGAATTGATGTGAAAGGGGAGATAAGTAGAGGGTGTTTAATCGCAGAATAATTTTCTGATGGGACTGCGGGTTGATTCTAACAACACGAGATTGAAAATTTTAGTAATTCTTTCGAATTGAATAAAAGGGTTGTCAAAATATTGACAGCCTTTTTACTTTACGAAAGGTTTAGAGGGAAAACCTAAATTTCAAATAACAATTTTATAAATCGAATGGCTAAGGGCATCTATGCAGCTTGTGTCATATTTCTTTCTAAATTTTTGAGTTAATCATTTGTATTCGAATATAAATATTTATTAATCGAAAAACCCTTTTAGGCACAATACATTTGCAAAATTCATAAGAATACACCGGTAGCCCCGTAGGGGCGACAGGATTATAGCATCGCAGATGCGTGACACCGGTAGCCCCGTAGGGGCGACAGGATTATAGCATCGTAGATGCGTGACACCGGTAGCCCCGTAGGGGCGACAGGATTATAGCATCGTAGATGCGTGACACCGGTAGCCCCGTAGGGGCGACAGGATTATAGCATCGTAGATGCGTGACACCGGTAGCCCCGTAGGGCGACAGGATTATAGCACGGCGCCCCCCGGTAGCCCCGTAGGGGCGACAGGATTATAGCATCGTAGATGCGTGACACCGGTAGCCCCGTAGGGGCGACAGGATATAGCATCGTAGATGCGTGACAGTCCCCGTAGGGTAGCGCCCCCGTAGGGGCGACAGGATTATAGCATCGTAGATGCGTGACACCGGTAGCCCCGTAGGGGCGACAGGATTATAGCATCGTAGATGCGTGACACCGGTAGCCCCGTAGGGGCGACAGGATTATAGCATTATGGAATAGAGACCACCTACCCAAATTAAAATTCATTCAAAAATAAAAATCATGGCAAACACCTATTCGCAAATTTACATCCAAGTAGTATTTACCGTTTCCGGACGAATAAATCTGATTAAAAAGAATGGAAAGATGAATTACATAAATACATTGCAGGGATCATCGAAGGTAATGGACAAAAATCAATAATTGTTAATGGAATGCCGGATCATATTCATGCTTTCATTGGTTTGAAACCCTCAATGGCTATATCAAATCTTGTGAGAGATATAAAATCCGGTTCCACAAATTTCATAAATAAACACAATTATGTTCAAGGAAAGTTTTCATGGCAAGAAGGATTTGGTTCCTTTTCATATAGTCATTCACAAATTGAACGGGTTTATAATTATATTTTGAATCAGGAATTGCATCATAAGCACATTAATTTTAGAGAAGAATATTGTAAGCTATTGCATGAACATAATATTTCATCAGATGAAAAATATTTATTCAAATGGGTAGATGGTCAGGAATAAATTCAGGAAATTGAATTATCGGTTAAATTGAAATCAATAAAATCCTTTGTTAGTTGGAAAAATTCATTCTATATAAATAACACATTAAATGCCACCCCTACGGGGCTGGAATCATGTCGCTCCGATGGAGCTGGGGGGCATGCGAATTTTCTTCCTATAATAATGACGCCCCTACGGGGCTGGAATTATGTCGCTCCGATGGAGCTCTGGGCGCCATGCGGATTTTCTTCCTATAATAATGACGCCCCTACGGGGCTGGAATTATGTCGCTCCGATGGAGCTCTGGGCGCCATGCGGATTTTCTTCCTATAATAATGACGCCCCTACGGGGCTGGAATTATGTCGCTCCGATGGAGCTAGGGGGCATGCGAATTTTCTTCCTATAATCATGTCGCCCCTACGGGGCTGGTATTATGTCGTTCTGATGGAGCTGGGGGGCATGCGGATTTTCTTCCTATAATCATGTCGCCCCTACGGGGCTGGAATTATGTCGCTCCCTATGGAGCTGGGGGTGGTCTTCCTATAATCATGTCGCCCTACGGGGCTGGAATTATGTCGCTCTGATGGAGCTGGGGGGCATGCGGATTTTCTTCCTATAATCATGTCGCCCCTACGGGGCTGGAATTATGTCGCTCCGATGGAGCTAGGGGGCATGCGGATATTCTTCCTATAATCATGGCGCCCCTACGGGGCTGGAATTATGTCGTTCTGATGGAATGGTATTGTATATGAGGCTTTGAATAATTTAAATGAAAATTTTCGATAAAAATTAATGAAATCAAAAAAGGCTACTTCTAAAGAAGCAGCCTTCGGATAATATTGTTAATTTACGTTATGGCGTAACTGTTATACGTCGTGAAAATGATTCTTCTCCGGCTTGTACTTTTATAAAGTAGAACCCGGGACGTTTACCACTGAGATTGATGGTGAAGGAGCCGGGAGCTTCACG
This sequence comes from Bacteroidota bacterium, assembly GCA_016721435.1. GTDB lineage: Bacteria > Bacteroidota > Bacteroidia > AKYH767-A > OLB10 > JAJTFW01. The sequence goes on along the minus strand of JADKIC010000001.1, from coordinate 10,918 downwards.
TTTCAGTGAAATATTTTCTATCATATTTCCAATCATATCATAAATTACAACAGATGGGGCTTCTCCAATGGTTTTATTAAATGCTATGTGTAATGTTCCATTGGTAGGCATCGGAAATAAAGATATTGAAGTTTCTTTTTGATTGGTAGCCAACCGCTGTTCACCGGCATCCGCTTGTGCGAAGACTGTGTCGATTTGTAGACTTAAGATGCTTCCAAGAAGCAGAGCGTAGAGGATGCGTTTCATGGGCATCGTGGTTTTTTATGTTCTATGTACTTCGCAAATATCCTGCCGTTACTTATTATTATACATATTCATGGTCTGCTGAATACCTATAGAGACAAATCCCTTCACAATTTCTTCAGCAAGCTTTATCTTTTCTGGTAAAACTGCAGCTTCTTCTCCTGTCCAATGACCTAAGACATAATCAGATTGTCTCCCTTTGGGAAAGTTACTCCCAATACCGAACCGTAATCGAGCAAATTTTTCATTTTGCAAACAATCTATAATACTGGTTAATCCGTTATGGCCGGCGGCTCCTCCGGAAGGTCTTAACCTTAGACTTCCAAACGGTAAGGCAATATCGTCTGTTACAATGATAAGGTTTTCCTGAGGGATTTTTGAGTTGTCAACCAATATCTTACAGCTTCTCCGCTCAGGTTCATAAAAGTGGTAGGTTTGATGATAACCAGGGATCTGCTTTTATAACGCGCTTCTGCAACCCATGCCTTTTTATCATTGGAGAAACTGACCTCCAGTGACTTAGCCAAGCTGTCTGCCACATCAAAACCAATATTATGACGGGTATGAATATAATCGGGACCAATATTTCCCAGTCCTGCTATGAGGTATTTCACTTTGCAAACCTATATTAAACACCAAAAGGAACCTATTTAGGGTTCCTCCTAGTTGAGATTATAATTTTATCTTCCAACCCTTACATATTCAATGAAACATAATGGTTGAAAAGGGTATTATTTCTTCTCAGCAGTAGCTTCAGCAGCAGCCACATTCCTTGTGATCCGAACTCCAACAATCACGTTAGATGGAGAATCAAGGAAAGTAACTCCGGTTGTGGTGAGATCACGCACACGAATATTACCACCTATTTTAAGAGGAGTAATATCAACCGAAATGAAGTCAGGAAGGGCTGCCGGCAATGCTTTCACTTTCAAGCGACGCACTTTGGTTACCAATTTACCACCCTGTTTTACACCATCTGAGGCTCCGCTGAATTTGATCGGAATATTGATTGTTACCGGCTTATCATTTGATACTTCCAGAAAGTCGATGTGCTGAATGATGTCATTCACCGGATGAAACTGAATGTCTTGCATCATGCTCATATATTCCTTACCATCAACGATAAGTTTCACGAGGTATACATCGGGTGTATAAACAAGATGTTTGAAGTCAGCGAGATGGGCTGAGAAGTGAACAGGTTCTGCTCCACCATAAAGTACGCAAGGTACATGTTCGCTGTTGCGAAGTGCTTTTACAGATTGCTTGGTCAAATCTGACCGTTTTGAACCTTTGATTTCAATCGTTTTCATTGCTAGGTATTGTATTATGCTTTAACAAAGAGTGAGCTAATGGATTCATAGGAATACACTCTTTGAATCGCTTTAGCGAAGAGTGCAGCCGTAGGGAGTTGTTTAATTTTTACAGCAGGCTTGCGAAGTGGAATGGTATCGCAAACGACTATTTCAGTTAAATGAGAGTCGGCAATTCGTTCATAGGATTGACCGCTTAGTACAGGATGTGTACAGAAAGCACGAACGCTTGCAGCGCCATTGTCAATCAGCAAACTGGCGGCTTTTGTCAATGTGCCGGCTGTATCAACAATATCATCTACCAATATACAGTCACGACCGGAGACATCTCCAATCAGTTGCATCCCTTCAATTTCATTGGCCCTTTTACGGTGCTTATCTATAATCGCCATATCGGCGCTGAAGTAAGATGCATAGGTACGAGCCCTGTGCACACCGCCCATATCCGGAGCACAAATCATAATATTGGGCAAGTTAAGACTCTTCATATAGGGGACGAAAATGGCGGAGGCATCCATATGATCCACAGGAACATCAAAAAAGCCCTGAATTTGTGGTGCATGCAGATCCATGGTCATTACCCTGGTCACACCGGCAGCTGTTAAAAGATTGGCTACCAACTTAGAAGCAATAGCTACCCTTGGTTTATCCTTTCGATCACTTCTGGCATAACCGAAATAAGGAATCACGGCGGTTATATAATGAGCAGAGGCACGTTTGGCTGCATCAATCAGCATAAGTAATTCAAAAAGATTATCGGTAGGTGAAAACGTACTTTGGATAATAAAAACATCGCAACCACGAACACTTTCGTCAAATGAGGGAGAAAACTCACCGTCATTGAATCGGGCCACCTTTACATCACCCAGCGGAGCACCATAGCAATCTGCTATTTGCTCAGCGAGATATCGTGAAGCTGTTCCTGAGAATATTTTTACCTGCCGCGCCATGTTTTTCCTTTCCTTAAAAGGGCTGCAAAGAAACTAAAAATAACCCGTTTATCAAAATGAATAAACATTCCCCTGTTGAAAATATTACAAAGTTTCCAATTCGCTATAAAATCAGGATTTAAACTTCAAATTTCTTAATGTAATTTATTGTAAATTAGCTGTTTTGACATTAATCTGGCTTCAGCTTTAACCATGAACAGCGTACGATTCCGGACAGTAGTATTACAAAAGGAGGCTGATTTCTACAGCCCCCTTTTCTAAACGCAATGGATCAGCCTTCAACTATTTTCTAAATCTCATTCCATTACCGCATTGTTCATGAGGAAGCGCTAAAATGGAATCATAAGTTGATTGGGTCAGGTATTGCGGAATATAAGTAACACCCTGACTGGTCAATTGGGAGGTAAAAGCTTTAATATGATTCCTTGATCCGCAGGTCAGCGCATCATACACCTGAATCAAATCGGATTTAGATGTATTCCTATAAAAGGTATTGATGTCAGAGATGTCGAGATCTTCAATTGTTGCACCCACTTCCAATGCCTTAATCAGTGATACATCTACCTGTAAAATGAGATCATTGTACAACTGTTGTAAATTTGTATCTACAAAAACACCCGGGCCATTACTATTAACAGGATCTATAATAGAATATTTATTTAATAAATTTAAAACCGATGACATGTGCGATGCTTCACTTGCACTAATGTTATTGAAAATCATTACGCCATACTTGTTATACGCATAAACATAAACATCATGTGCCAATTTCTCTTCTTCCCTTAAGAAGCATAAATCCAACTTTTCCTGCGTGTTAATTGAAACGGCAGAAACATTATTATTTTCATTGTCATCTTTTTTACAGGAGTTGAAACCCATCAGTCCGGCAGTTGCAATAATAAGTAGTGTTTTCATGATCAAGAATTTTATTTTATAAAAGTACCATGAACACGCCCGGATTTATGTTACTTCAGTTACAGTTGAAAGATGATTAATATCAATGCAATTCATCTTCTCCTCAATGGCTTTACTTTAACACACTAAGTTTCTTTAAAAATGTATGATGATTCGTATTGATTTCAACTATGTAAATTCCGGCATCAAATGCAGAAACATCCAACGAAAAGTTTTCACTCTTCATCTCTTCAGATTGCACAATCAATCTCCCGGAATAATCTTTAAATTTCACACGTTTTATCATTGAAGAAGTAGTAGATTTAATTGAAACATTGTCAATAGCCGGATTAGGAAATAAAGTTACTGATTCGCTATGCTCTTGCATCTCATTCACTCCAACGGAAGCCGGACAACTTACGATAAACTGCCCCATCATACCTTCGTCTTCGTGAGGCAACATATGACAATGGTACATGTAGCTTGCCATGGAATCACAGAAAGTTTCAAATTTCGTTATAAACTTTATGGTTTGCATGGCCGGCACAAGAACAACATCTTTTCTTCCCGCTAAATTAGCAGGCGGAAGCAAACCATTTATTTCTGTAATATAAAATTGCACATCATGAATGTGAAACGGATGAGCAATTGGAGATTGATTCGTCAACGTCCATACTTCAATATTATCGAGTGGTATAGAATAATTGACCACGTCCATATCAAACGAAGTATTGTTAATTAGAAATGGCCCCTGAATGGCAGTAGGTCCCATATTTACAGGGGAAAAAGTGAGTGTCTTGAATCCATTAGCTGAAGCAACCGGCCAGGGTGTATTTGGAATCAAAGAAGTGGGGATTGTTGTAACAGATGAAGCAGTTGGTGCGACCACATTAAATTGAATGACGTTAAAATTTGCACCGTTTAACACATTAGAAGTGTATCCCGGAATCGTTTGACCGGGCCCCATTCCCGGCTGCGTGGCTCCATAAATCGCAGCGGGAAGTTCATTTGCATAGCTGAGCAGAGAAACCGATTGCCCCACCATACCGCCAAAATCAATTAGGATTTCTGCTCGTTCTCCCGGCGCAATTCGCAGACGGGTTAAAGCTACCGGAGCATCCAACAAACCTCCATCACTGCCTATTTGATAAAAGGATTGATTTCCCTGCATTCCCAAATTATATACCCGCTCTGAAGAGGCATTCAGTAATCGAAACCTAACCATCTGCGCAGGAACGGGGAGGTAAGGGTCGATAGTTCCATTAACCATCATCACACTATCTGAAGCATTATTTACAATTATCTGTTTCGCTGCATCGAAGCATTTGGATTGAATCACCAACGGAAAGTCATCTATACCATAAGTTCGTGGCAGATTAAGTGCACTTTCCACTGAGTCCCGAACAATAACCACTCCCGCTGCTCCCAATGAAGCGTGCAAATTAGTCATCATATGTAAATGCGGATGATACCAATACGTAGACGCATGATCCCGGACAGTAAACCCCGGATTCCAAATCGTTCCGGGAGGAATTACCATATGCGGACCACCGTCATTCATTGCCGACACATGCATACCGTGCCAGTGAATAGTGGTGGTATCCATCAGATTATTTACAACATTAATACTTACTGAGTCTCCCCTGTTCAACAATAGCGTTGGACCCAGGTAACTTCCGTTAACGCCAAAAGTATTTGTTGTGAATCCGGGGTAAACACATGGCTCGTATCGTAAATATTCAAGATGATATTTGATCCTGAAAGTGTGTCCGGAATTGAAAGGAGATTTTGAGATTTTGAAGAGTAAATAAAACTAAAAAAAATCAGAAATATAGCGCTCATTTTCTTCATGGTAATTGTTGGGGGTTAGAGGTTCTAAGTATTTGGAAGCTGTGAAACAAAAAGATTTGGTATCAGGCTACCTCTACAAAAGTAGCACCGGCAGAAGTATCATTCTGAAACATTTGTTACATAAATCTACTTTGATAAGATGAGTATCGATTTAAAAAACTATATGTCTAATTCAATATTCCAATGAAAGAATCATTCGATTTTTATACATGATACTTTTGCCTTTGCTACAGGAGAGAGGTCGATATAATCAGTGGATATTGACATCTTGAAGTAATTCATGAGCTTCCATAAGAACCGGCATTACTTTCCTCTTTGGCAAGGTTCTCAAATCATTTCATAAAGAAAAATAATATAGTGAATAGGAGAAGGAATTAGCGGACATACGCTATTAATATCAAACAATGTAAAAGGATTTGAGCAATAAACTATTTTGGAATGAAAAAAACCTGTTCATTGTATCATTCACGTCGACTTTTGGACAGGAAAAAAAGAAAATGAGATAATTAATAAAATTATAACTACCTCATTTTCAGTGTACCCGGAGCCGGAGTCGAACCGGCATGCCAGTGAAGGCACAGGTGTTTGAGACCAGCGCGTCTACCAATTCCGCCATCCGGGCTTTCCCTATTGGGAGGGCAAAGATATAAAAAAATGGAATTGACCGGATTTCAAAATACCAACTCGCTGTAAAGTTTCATGGGGCATTGAAATATCACACGAATTTCTCTTACTGATCGACTATTTATTCACTACAAACTTAGATTTATAAGACCATTCGGTTGTTTGTGCATCAATAAAGTATATACCGTTTTCAAACTCAGCCAATGAAATTATCTGCTCGGCAGCATTTTCAACATTTAGCACTTTAACCAATTGCAAGGTGCTGTTGTAGATTTTAAAGGTTGCCTTTGAATTATAATCTTTGATTTTAACTGTTATGAAATCGCGTGCAGGGTTGGGAGCAATTAATAGCTTATCCATTTCCTGATCCGGAGATTCGCTGTCTTCATCGCTCAAACGTGGGGGGACAATGCAGGGCTCGCTATACAAGAATACATCACTCCCTTCATGAGCAACAAATCCCGGATTTAATATAATCTGATTACCGGCAACGTACTTTACTCTGGAAGTATTATAAAATTGTTGGGAAGTCACAATATTATTGCCGGCGATTAAGCCTGACTCTCCTGAAATATTAGCGGTTGGAAAATAATCAGACTGACAACCTACTGTGATGTAGTGGTAGTAAACATAGTTGTAACCAACTTTAGTACGCAGATTTAAGATAATTTTATAGGTACCGGGAATCATTAGACCATTTGTTGGCAATTTGAAACCCATAAAATAATTAAGGATATCTATTGGAAGGTACTGCAGCTTGCGCATCCTTTATTTCGAACATGGGTAGGCATAACCGGAACTCCAAGTGGATTATAAATATCAAGAAAAAACTATCGAGGAATAAATCATAATTTTTAAAAGCAAATTCATAATAAATGGAATCGCCCGGATTAAAATGATCATTGTAAGTTGGCAGTGTAGTTCCACAATTATCAAGATTCAAAGGAGCATGCTTTGTAGTTTTTAGATGCAATAATGAAGTACCTGTTGTGTAATACGAGTATAGATTTGTTGAGTCTCTCCAACGGGAAGGCCTTCCTAAATTATAGGCCTCTCTATAAGGATTAATTACTGAATTGGCATTATCTCTAAGCTCAAAAAACAAGCTAACTGTTCATCGAAAATTAACATTAAAACTGAGGCTTGATCCGGTGCCTGAAGCCCCGGGTATCCTATGAACTCGCCTTCTGCCACATACCTCCAATAGGTTTTGGAGTCAAATCACCATTTTTAAATTATAGTAATAGGTTCGACTTCCATCACTATGTTCTAAAGCGACATAATTTTCAGGACCGGTAACACCGTAACAATTCCTGTCAAAATTACCATCAACTTTAGCAACTATAATTCCATCTGCAGCAGCAATTACACGTGCAATTTTTTCGTCCATTACGTTATACCCGCGCCGGGCAAACTGAAACTCAGTACCGGTGCATCCATCAAAAGTATTTATCTGATATGGGAAATAACAATGTTCAGCCCAGGCATTTCTACAACCCGAACTGGGGTCATCATCAACCGTTAATGGTATATGAAAAACTTATAATCACGCATATTTGGCATGGCTTCTAATGGCGTGCGCAGATAAACTACTCCCGGCATTTTATTCAAGTTCCACTTCCCTTCAGCAATGAGTCTATCTTTATTTCTATTTGCTTCTTCATACGCCATGCGTGCTGTCTCAGCATGCTGCTTTACCCACTTAGTATCCGCCTGTGCATGTAAATTATTGACTTTTATAAATAATACTGCAAGCAACAGTATAAAATAAAATGGGGGTACTTTTCTTTTGTTTCATTTTCATTGATGATTTAAAATATTTAGCATCATTGTATTTGACATATTACTCTAAATTACCTGCTCACCACAAATTTTGTTTGATAGGATTGATTCCGCTTTGTGCATCAATAAAATAAATACCGGTGAAAAATTTATTGTAGAAACAATGTTTTCAATTCCTGCTTCAAAATTGACCGTTTTAATCAACTGCATGGTGCTAGTATAGATACTTATTATTGTATTTGAATCAGTGTTTGTTGTTTTAATAGTAATAAATTCATTGGCGGGATTCGGAAATATTAATAAAGCATCTTCAGATAAATGATCAGCCTGTGTTGGTTCTTGAATACCTTCACCACCACTGTAAGCGGAAGGACGAATTAATACCAAACCATTTCCGGTTGGAGTAGCCACGAAATTATTTTGCACCACTACTAAATTACCACCAAATGTTGCTACAGCAGCACCGGTTATATTTACATTACCACTAACCGTTACAGTATTAATGGCAGTTCTCCAATAATTTCCTGACGACCATGTAACAGCACCTTGGGAGTAATTAGACAGTGATTGACAATTAATTAATGGTCCGTTGGTCAATAAAAAACTGTTTACCCTGGAATATTGCCCTGAAGTGAAAATAGGATTAGGATAGCACGGAGCGCCTCCCAGCAGGACATAGTATTTGTATAAGGGGGAGGAAATTGGATGCGCCATCCGGATCAGTACACCCCAGTATACAAACATCCTGAAGTGCTATAGCAAGTCTGACCTTATAGGCCTAGGATCTGCTGGAGTATCAGTAATCAGATCTGCTGATGTGCTGGAATTTGATCCGTTTATCATCTCATTACCATTAATCCGGTTCAAAAGTATGAAGCAATCCAAACAATGTCCGACTCTTCATGAGAGATCGTGTGACTGCCAGCTAAGATTAGATTTGGCTATGGAACAAAATGTATTTGAATTGACTCATGCACTACCTCCTAATCCGGGGATGTTAAAATGATAAAAGATATTCAAGCAATCTGGTTTTAAGTACGGAGTAAGAGAAGGAGGAGGTTGGGCTATTATTTACAATTGTATTATCAATGTAATCTAATCCCATACTGATGAAGCATATATATTATTTGCAAAATCAGCAATCAATTCATTGAATTCAGCTTTAACCTCTTCTTCCGTTGCCGCAGCATTCATCCCACCATTATCGCGACAAATATGAAAGTAAACTCGTATTGTGAATACAGTAACCACATCCATATTTTGATGTGAAGATTCATATTTCAATGCCTGCGTTAATGCTGCATTATCAATTACATATTCACCGCAACCTTTTGGATTTTGCAGAGGTTGAACATTTTGATTTGTATCGAGTAGTTCCGGCTGAACATCTTGTGCTTTAACATTTATGCCAGATATCAGGCACATTATAAACAGTAATACTGATGCTAAGGCACGCTGCTTTTTGATACTAAAATAATCTTATTCATAGTCTTCTATTAAATTTAATAATGAATAGGAGCGATTATTTACTTCCTTGTTTCAATAGATCCACCTGCTTTTGCAAATCGATTACGTACAAAGTCAATTCTTCAATTTTCTTAATCATCTGTGCTGATGTTTTACCAATTTCCAATCCTTCACTTTCTATGATGGCCCCGGGTGTTACTTCTTCAGGAAGATGTTTGTTTGTTTTGTAAATGCTTCGACGTCGCTTAATGCAGGTAACTTGTAATCATCAGCAAAAACGTAGTCGCACCAACCGGTGGAAACCCGTACTTCCTTGGCACGCATTGGTCCGCAGACATCCAATTTATATGCGGGATTTGACGTTCCAATTCCGACAAGCTGCGTACCTACATCGGCAAGTATTACGTTTGAACCGGTCTGTCCACCTCTTATGTAAGTGGTCTCGTTTGCACCATTGCAAAAGTGCGAAGCAAAACCTGTATTAGTACCCCAAAAGCTTGCTGTGGTTGATGTACCAGGCTTGAGAGCTACATCTAAAGTGCTTGATGCGGCTGTGTAATTGATTCCGACAGCACCTGTTGGATGAATTACGAGAGCTGTAGTGCCTGTTACATTCTGATCTGAGGCAGTTGCATTAGTTGATGAAGCAAAATGCATGACTCCTGAAGTCGGGTCAAGAGAAATCTGTGCTCCATAACCTGCACCTAACGACTTCCAGGTGTTTGACGCAACGTATGAATTAAATCCGATACTGGACCAGTTCTGAACCAATGCAATTCCAGAAGACCCTTGTCCGAAAATAGCATTTGTTTTCCACATTACCTTGTACAACAAACTTAGCTCTGCTCGGATCACTTGTACCTACACCTACATTTCCGATTTTGAAACTCCCCGGATAGGCCAACAAGATATTTCCGGCAGTAAACGGTGATGCATTTGAAGGAGCGTAAGCGTGAATGTTAAGATCATTAGCAGTATTATATAAATAGGATATACCGTTATGTGAAATTACCTGAATTGATATTCACATAATTACTTCCACTATTGATTGTTAATACATCCGAATTACTTATTTCATTTCTGATAACATAATCAGGTGTTCCATTTGCATTTACTGTCAGTCCGGTTTTCCATTGAGGAACCCCGGTCTGCATATATTTTATTACAGCTTCAAAACCATTTGCAGCCCGATCAACCGAAAGTTGTGCACCGGCAGCGGTTGATTTAATCAATACATCCGATAGCGTATTCTTCTGGACCTGAAATAATGCTGTAGGCGAGGATGTACCTATCCCACCTTACCGTTACTTCTAAAGATCACACGTACTGCATTATTAGTACGAATTTTAAATCATTGCATCCGTCGTTTCCAAGAAATTGGTTAGTCGGATTGGTTCCGGCATTGCCAATTGCATTCGGGTTTGCGCTGGATACTTTGTTTGCGTGAGGAGCCCTGAAAATGATCAAAGTTGCTCTGAAGAGTGATTTTAATTTCATAGTGATTGGTTTATGCAGTTATACTTGAGATTAAATTATTAAATTGTTATATTACGCTACAATATTAGCGTCGTGTTTTTTTGCCCACACCTACATAAAGGTGGGATGATAAGTTTAAGTTTAAGGTTCAAGGTTTTGAGTTCCAAGGTTCAAGGTTCACTCGCCACGTGACCACGGCGATGTGATCCCGTCTGCTCTCCAGTTGACGGGAAAGGTTTACCATGAAGCGCATCGCTTTTCGCGATTCTGCTTCATGGTCGCGATTCTGCTTCATGGTCGCGATTCTGCTTCATGGTTTTC